>JAIQFN010000045.1 GCA_020073265.1 Terriglobia bacterium
GTCAGGCGGCTCTTGTAACGCGCGGCGGTGTTCTTTTTGATGATGCCCCACTTGGCGGAGCGGTCGATGAGGGAAAACGTTGCCGGAAGCGCGGCCGTGGCCGACTTCGCGTCCTTGTGTTCGATGAGACGCCGCAGCGAGCGGATCTGGTGGCGGAGCCGCGTCTTGCGCAGACGGTTCACCACCGTCTTGCGCTTGGTCTGTCGCACCCGTTTGAGGGCGGATAAGGTATTTGCCATTCGCTAACTTGAATCCTTCGAGTAGTGTGCAGTTTCCAGAATAGCCCAGCGCGGGCCAAAACTCAACGCGCGCAGCCCGGCCGCGCTAGCAGCGCATTCACTCGCCCAGCACCGGCTCGTAGGCTTCGTCGGGCCGCGGCCGCAGGTTCGGATTGCGCATCAGGATGCGCGCGCAGGTGTTCCAGCGCAGCACCGCGTCGTCATTGGACGGCGGATGGATGGCCGCGGCTTTGTCGTAACACTCCATGGCTTGGCGGAAGGCTTCGTAAGCGGTGAAAGCCGCATTGGGTGACGCCTTGCGGAGCTGCGCGTGCGCCGCCCGCTCCCAGATGATGCCGGCATAGTATTGCTGCTCGTATTCGCCTTTGAGGCGCGGCAGGATCTCGCGAGCTTTGGCCGGACCGGCGCCGTGCCCGAATTGGTCCGTCAGCGCCAGCAGCAGCATCACCAGGGCCTGCTGGTTTCCGGGATCGGCGTGCAGCACATCCAGGCAGATGCTTTCGGCGAGTGAAGGCTCATTCAACAGCCGGTATCGTTCCGCTTTCTCGAGCGCTTCGGAAATGCCGCTCTTGGAAATGGTTTTCAATTCGAACTGCATGGCGTGTTCCTTTTGGCTTCTATTAGCATAATCGCACTCGGGTTGCCGTCGCGAACGCGCCTCGCGGCGGGCTGGCATACAATCGAGTCATATGCCGCTGCCACGCTCCTTGTGCCTGCTGTTGGCGCTGGCGCTCAGCCTGAGCGCGCAGAAGCAGCCCTTCGACGTGCAGGCGCTGCTCAAGATCGCGCGCATCAGCGAGCCGCAGCTCTCACCCGACGGAAAAACGGTCGCCTTCACCGTCCAAACCATCGATCTCCAACAGAACAGCAAGCCGAAGCAGATTTACGTGGTGGCGTCCACTGGCGGCGCGCCGCGCCAGATCACCACGCAGGGCACCGGCAACGAGCGGCCGCAGTGGTCGCCCGATTCCAAGCGAATCATATTCATTTCCAACCGCGGCGGATCCTCCCAGGTCTGGATCATGAACGCGGACGGATCCGAGGCACGCCAGATCACCAGTCTGGCGACCGAAGCCGGCGGCGTCCTGGTTTCGCCCGACGGCAAGAAGCTGGTGTTCACCAGCGCAGTGTATCCGGATTGCCCGGACGACGCCTGCAACAAGACGCGTCTGGAAGCCGAGAAGAACAACAAAGTGACGGCGCACAGCTACACCACGCTGCTGTACCGGCACTGGACCGAATGGCAGACCAAGCGCCGCTCGCATCTGATGTCGGTGGATGTGGACGGCGGCCCGGCGAAGGACCTGACGCCCGGCGATCGCGACGTTCTGCCTTTCTCGCTGGGCGGCCCGGACGATTACGCCATCTCGCCGGATTCCAAAGAAGTCTGCTACGTCATGAACGGCGACGCGGTGCCCGCTACCAGCACCAACACGGACTTGTTCGTGGTCCCCATCAACGGAGGCGATTCGAAAAAGATCACGCTGAATCCCGGCGCCGATGTCAGCCCGCACTATTCTCCGGACGGCAAGTCGCTGGCCTACCGCAGCCAGCAGCGCGGCGGCTATGAGAGCGACCGCTGGCGGATGATGGTGCTCGACCGGGCCAGCGGGAAAGTCAGCGCGCTGACCGAAACACTGGATCGCTCGGTGGAGAGCTTCAATTGGTCGCCCGATTCGAACGCGCTTTTTTTCACCGTGCTCGACCGCGGCCGGCAGGCGATCGAGATGATTCCCGCCTCGGGCGGCGCCTCCCGCATCATCGCCAGCGGCCCCAGCTCGCTCGACGACATGCAGTTTGCGAGCGACGGCAAGACCATGATCTACTCCGGCCAAAGCGGCTCGGCTCCCACCGAACTTTATCGCGCCTCCTCCTCGGGCGGCACTCCGGTGGCGCTCACGCATCTCAACGATGCGCTGCTCTCCGGATATGCGCTCACCTCGCTCGAGGAGTTCTGGGTGGACAGCTCCGACAAAACGCGCGTCCAGAGCTTCGTCGTCAAGCCTCCTAATTTCCAGGCGAATCGAAAATATCCGGTTCTGTTCTTGATCCACGGCGGGCCGGAAGGCGAATGGGGCGAGAACTGGACCTACCGCTGGAACGCCCAGATCTTTGCGTCGGCCGGCTACGTGATCGTCATGCCCAATCCGCGGGGATCGTACGGATACGGGCAGAAGTTTACCGAAGAAATCAAAGACGACTGGGGCGGCAAGGTGTACGACGACCTGATGGCGGTGGTCGACTACGTGACAGCGCTGCCGTATGCCGATTCCAACCGCATGGCGGCGGCGGGCGGCTCCTACGGCGGCTACATGATCGACTGGATGCTCGGCCACACACAGCGCTTCAAGGCGTTCGTCTCGCACGCCGGCGTCTTCGATCTGCGCAGCATGTTCGGCGGCACCGAGGAGCTGTGGTTTCCGCTGTGGGAATTCAGCGGCACGCCCTGGGACAATCCGGAATCGTATGCGAAATGGTCGCCCAGCTATTTCGTGAAGGACTTTCATACGCCCACGCTGGTGATCGCCGGCGAGCAGGATTTCCGCGTCCCCTACACGCAGGGCCTGCAGCTTTTCACCGCGTTGCAGCTTCAAAAGGTGCCGTCCAAGCTGCTCGAGTTTCCGGACGAAGGGCACTGGATCCTGAAGCCGCAGAACAGCGTGCTCTGGTACAACACGTTTCTCGACTGGATCGGCGAGTGGACGAAAACGTCCGCTCCGGCCTCGCCTCCGGCGCGCTAGAAGGAATTGAAACACATGCCTCTTATGCTGCCGTCGAGCAGGTGGATTTCGCTGCGCGGCGTGTGTCACAATGTGTCACATGAAGCGAGCTACAGTCCGCGAACTTCACCTGCAGACTAGCGCGATCGTCCGGGCGGTCGCCGAGGGAGAATCCTACCTGATCGAGAAGCTGGGTGTGCCCGTCGCGGAATTGCGGCCGTGCGGGCAATTGCCACGGACTCGGCGGCTCCCCGACCGCGAGTCGCTCATTTCGAAGATGCGTCGCGTCAAAGATAGCGGCCGAATCCTCGAACAGGACCGCTCTTGAGGCTTTATTTCGATACAGCCTACGTCGCCAAGTGTTACTTGAACGAAACGGATGCCAAAGCAGTGCGAAAACTCGCAACCCGGGCTACCGGCTTGTACTCCTCCGCATGGTGCATACCCGAACTGGCCTGCGTCTTCCAGCGCCAGATTCGTGAATCTCGCCTAAGCAAGGCCGAGGCGGCGCAGGTGCGCGCTCTCTTTCTCGAGGACGTGGGAAACGGGGTGTGGTCTTTGTTGCCCTTGTCGGAGAGCTTCTTGCATCGTGTAGAGTCGCTCGTTGCTTCTTTACCAACATCTCTGTATCTTCGCGCCGGCGACGCGATTCATCTGGCCGCGGCGCAAGGCGCGGGGTTCTCCGATATCTGGTCCAATGATCGAAGGTTGCTAGACGCTGCGGCCGGTTTCGGTTTGACGGGCCGCTCGGTTTAGCTGACAGTTCGGCCGTGTCTCCATGAATTTCCGCGGCCTCAATCTGATATACTCGGCCAAGATTCCGGGTTTTTTCCTATGTCCGATTTCCGCCTAGGGGACGTCATCGACGATCACTGCATAAAGTGCCGCCGGATTACCAATCATGCCATCGTTTCGCTGGTGAACAGCGCTCCGGCCAAGGTCCGCTGCCGGACCTGCTATCACGATCACGACTATCGCCACGAGCAGGCGCCCCCTTCCAAGAAAGACCTGAAGAAGCAGGAATTGTTCAACGAAGTGCTGGCTTCCGCGGTGCCGGCGCCGGTCGACGGCGGTGACCTGGTCGACGCTGCCCACGCGGAGGAGTCGTCGAAATCCAAGAAAGCCAAGGCGCGCAGCAAGAAGGCGTGACCTCGTCCTCCTGGGATCCGCAGCGCTACCAAGGCAGGCATTCCTACGTGTGGCAGTTCGGCGAGAGTCTGCTCGAATTGCTCCAACCGCGCCCCGGCGAGCGGATTCTGGATGTCGGCTGCGGCACCGGACAATTGACCGCCGAGATCGCCCGCTCCGGCGCCGAGGTTACCGGCCTGGACAATTCTCCGGACATGCTGGCGCAGGCGCGAAAGAATTATCCGCAACTCAAATTCGTGGCCGCCGATGCCGCGGGCTTTCAGGTCCCCGAGCCGTTCGACGCGGTGTTCTCCAACGCGGCCCTGCACTGGGTCAAGGATCAGCCCGCCGCGGCCGCATCCATCGCGCGCGCGCTTAAGCCCGGCGGACGATTCGTCACCGAGCTCGGCGGCAAGGGTTGTATCGCTTCCATCATTTCGGCCATGCGCGACGTCTTCGGCGCCGAAGCCGACCAGCGTCGTCCCTGGACCTTCCCCAGCATCGGCGAATTCGCGCCGCTGCTCGAACAACACGGCCTGGAAGTTCGACAGGCCAGCCTGTTTGACCGGCCGACTCCGGTGGAGGGGGAACACGGCCTCGAGGACTGGCTGCGGATGTTCTGCTCCAGCTATTTTCGCGGTCTCTCGCCGGAGCAGACTCGCGACGCGCTCCGGGCGCTGGCAGACCGCTTGCGTCCGGCGTTGTACCGCGACGGTGTCTGGACGCTCGACTATCGCCGCCTGCGCGTCGTCGCGGTGAAGCCGAACCGCTAGGCGCTTGCTGAAAACCCGCGTTACCACTCCCTAACGGTCGCGGCTCAGAATGGGCGTTCTGCGTTCATGGCCACTTACAGAGCCGTGACCGTTAGGGAGCGGGTGCGACATATGGTTGCAGCAAGCCGCTAGGTTTTCCGCAGCTCGTTCTTCAGGTCCTTGAGCACGTCCTGGCTTTCACCTTCCGTTAAATCACGCTCCAGCCGCCGCAACGCCAGCCCCACGATGTCGCGATGATGCAGCTTGGAACCGACTTCGTCGGCATCGCTCAATCGCAGCCACAGCTCGTGCAGCCGGTCGACGTCTTCGGGCCACAAGCGCGGCGGATGCGGCCCCAGGTTGACGAAAACGGAGGGCCGGTCCGGACTGATGATCTCGAGCGAGAAAGCATGGCGCGGCTCCGGCAGATGCTCCCAGGCCAGGCCGATCTTGCGCGCCAGCTCTTCCGACGTCATGCGCGCCGATACGCCCGTGACCAGCCGCGAGGCCTTCAGCTTGGCGGCCGATTGCACCAGGGCGTCGAAAGGATTCACCGCCGGAACCACCAGCAGCTCCACCGGCTTGCCTTCCTTCTCGGCGATCTCCACCACGTGGCTGAACAACTCCTGCTCGTAGTCGCTGAAGATCTGGTCCTCGGACAAATCGTACTCGCCCGCGCCGGTCGAAATCGTCCGCACCGTCATCACCACGATGTCGTGCCGCCGCAGGTTGGTCTTCTGCAGCACCTTCCGCAGGTGCTCCATGTTGTGGTAGTCGCGCACCGCCACCAGGACGCAGCCCGTGCGGGCATGAATGGCGGACGCGTTTACCTGCTGCTGATGGTCCAGGTTGAATTCTTCGAGCGGTTTCGTTTCCAGGTTCTGGCGCCGCCGTCTCCACTCGTTGACGCGGCCCGACACGGTGAACAGCACGAACAGCACTAGCGTGAATGATATGCCGTAGATGGTGGCGATCTGCTTGGTGAACAGGTTCGCGATCGCGACAAACCCGAGGACTAGAGTGGTGGTTCCCAATCCAAACGGAATTTCCACGGACCCGATCCGGAAATTGAACGGGAACTTGTACTCCTGGTCGTGACGCTGGTAGCGCAGCGCCAGCACGCCCAGCGACTTCAAGAAAAAGCTCCACACCACGCCGAACGCGTAGGCTTCACCCAGCAGGTAAACATCGCCGCGGCTGGCCACGATGGTCGCCAACTGCAGCAGCGTGATGAGATTGATGATCCGAAAAGTGGTTCCGAAGCGTTTGTGCGGGCGCCGGAACCAATCCAGCAGGACGCCGTCCTCGGCGACGCGGTTCAAAATGCCGTTGGCCCCGATGATGGACGTATTCACGGCCCCCGACAGGATCAGAGTGCCGACGATAACGACAAAAATGTGGAAGCCAAGCTTCAATAGCTCCGGGCCCGCCAGTTGCATCGCGAGGCCGCCCAGCAGGTTATTCGCATATTTGGTGCGTATGTCGTCGGAGCTGATAATCAACGTCGCCAGCACCGTGATTACGCCCGTGCAAATGGTGGCGTACCAGCAGACGATGTTGGCGGTGATGCGCAGATTCTTCATCTTGGGGTACGCGATTTCGCGATACACCTGCGCCAAGGTTTCAAACCCGCTCATCGAAAGCAGGGCGTGTCCGAAAGCGATGAGCATCGCGATGGCGGGAATGCTGGGCCACTTGGTGCCCTTGAGCCAACCGAGCGCATCGCTGCCGAACTGCAGATTGCGCGGCAGCGGGGGCGGGGGAACATTGACGTGGCCACGCAAGAAGATCGTCAGCGGGCACCAGATCAACAGAGCCACCACCATGACGGTGGTGATTTGCATGATGCGCAGCGCCTTACCGCTCGATTCGTGAATGCCCTTGACGTTCATCCACCAGAAGTAGATGGTCACGATGACCGCAAAGAAAGCCGCAAAATAGTTGACGTTGAACGGGAACGACTGGCCGAGCATCTTCGCGATCTCGTCCAGCAAATGGCCCAGATACTGGCCCGCGCTGACTACGCTGATCGGCCCGGTGAGAACGTAGTCGAACACCAGCGCCGATACCGACAGCCGCGCCATGAACGGCCCCATGCTATCCTTCACCACGATGTACACGCCGCCGCGCACAAACATGCTGCAGCTCTCCATGTACACCGAGCGCACCGCGAAGCTGAACAGCATCACGCCCAGCACGAACCAAGGGGCCGCCGGACCAACGGCGGTCGCTGCAATGCCGCCCGCGTAAAACGACGAGGAGGCCAGATCCGCCAGAACGATGGATGCTCCCCGCCAGAAGCTGATGAATGACAGCGCTACGGTGGTCGCCACCACGACCTTGGCGGTGTTCGTGGTGGGTCTGCTACCGTCTGGTGACATCAGCGAGGGACGATTCCCCAGTTCCATTTTACGTCCGGCACAGTTTCTATCCTACGATGAGCATGTGGAGTCTGCCAAAGCGGTCGAGATCGCCTCCGAGCTTCACTCGCATGGCTACGAGGCCTGGCTGGTGGGCGGCTGCGTGCGCGACCTGGTGCTCGGCCGCGAACCGCAGGACTATGATATCGCAACCAACGCCACTCCCGGCGAGCTGTTGAAGCTGTTTCCGCAAGCCCAGTTGGTGGGCGCCCAGTTCGGCGTCATTCTGGTGGACGGCGTGGAGGTGGCCACTTTTCGCAGCGATCATTCTTACCAGGACGGCCGCCATCCCGCCAGCGTCACTTTTGAAACCGATCCCCGGCAGGACGTGCTGCGGCGCGACTTCACCATCAATGCCCTGCTGCTTGATCCCGCCCACTTGGGATCCCCCGCCGCGCACGTGGTGGACTACGTCGGCGGCCTGAGCGATCTGGAGAATCACGTCATCCGCGCCATCGGCGACCCGGAGCAGCGCTTCGAAGAGGACCACCTGCGCATGCTCCGCGCCATCCGCTTCGCCGCGCGCTTCGGCTTCGAGATCGAGCCGGCCACCATGGCCGCCATCCGGAAGATGCACCAGCGGATCACTCGCGTATCGCCGGAGCGGATTCGCGACGAGCTGGTCCGCATCCTGACCGAAGGAGGCGCGCGCCGCGGTTTCGAACTCCTGGATGCCTCCGGACTGCTGAACGACATCTTGCCCGAGGTGGCCGCCATGAAAGGCGTCCAGCAGCCGCCTGAATTTCATCCCGAGGGCGACGTCTGGATTCACACCCTGCTCATGCTGGAAGGTTTGCAATCGCCCACTCCCACGCTGGCTCTGGGCGTCCTGCTGCACGATGTCGGCAAGCCCGGCACTTTCCGCGTCGCCCAGCGCATCCGCTTCGATGGCCACGTCGAGTTGGGCGAGCGGATCGCGCGCGACATCCTGACGCGGCTGCGCTTCTCGAACGCCGTGATCGACCAGGTGCTGGCGCTGGTCGCGAACCATATGCGCTTCACCCATGTCCACCAGATGCGCGAGAGCACGCTCAAGCGCATGCTGCGAATGCATCGCTTTGAAGAGCACCTGGAATTGCACCGGCTGGACTGCGCCTCCAGTCACGGCCACCTGGAGAATTACGAATTCGCGAAGTCCAAGCTCGAGCAATCCCCAAAGGAGGTATTGCGGCCGCCGCGCTTGCTCACCGGCCACGATCTGATCCAGGCCGGGTACGCTTCCGGCCCGGACTTTGCGCGCATGCTCGAAGTCGTCGAGGACGCCCAGCTCGAATCGCGCATCCACAGCAAGGAAGAAGCGCTGGAGCTGATCCGCTCGATGTTCGGACTCCCCGCTCCGCATTGACACGCGAAACGCCCGAAGGCTATAGTGTTACGCATCAATCCTGGCGCGGCTTCCGTTCATACCTCGCGCCCGCCAGGCCGGACCGGGGAGCAGTATTTTGTGCGAAGAAAGGAACAATGTGAGCCGAAGATTTTTTGTTCGTCTGGTCCCCGTGGCGGGCCTGCTGGTATGCGCGACGTTGCCGCTGCTGGCTCAATCGGGAACGAAGAACGGCGAGTGGACCACCTACGCCGGTGACCTCGGCGCGACGCGCTACGCCCCGCTCGATCAGATCAACGCCTCCAACTTCAACAAGCTCGAAGTGGCCTGGCGCTTCAAGACCGACAGCCTCGGGCCGCGTCCGGAATTTCAATACGAGACCACGCCGCTCATGGTCCACGGCGTGATTTACGCGACCGCCGGTACGCGCCGCGCGGTTGTGGCGCTGGACGCCGCCACCGGCGAAATGCTGTGGATGCACGGCGAGAATGAAGGCAAGCGCGGCCAGGATGCGCCCCGGCAGCTTTCCGGGCACGGCGTCTCCTACTGGACCGATGGGCGGGAAGAGCGCATCCTCTACGTCACGCCCGGCTACCGGCTGATCGCACTGAACGCCAAGACCGGCGTTCCGGTTTCCACTTTCGGCAACAACGGCGTGGTGGATCTCAAGCTTGACGACGACCAGGAGATCGATCTCGAAACCGGCGAAGTCGGTCTGCACTCGACGCCGCTGGTGGCGGGCGACGTGGTGGTGGTCGGCGCGGCCCACAAGGCCGGCGGAAATATACCGAGCTACAGACACATCAAAGGCTACGTCCGCGGGTTCGACGCGCGCACCGGCAAACGCCTCTGGATCTTCCACACCATCCCCAAGCCCGGCGAAGTCGGCATCGAAACCTGGCTCAACGATTCCTGGTCCTACACCGGGAACGCCGGCGTCTGGGCGCAGATGTCCGCCGACGAAAAAACGAACACGCTGTACCTGCCCGTCGAGTTGCCCACCGGCGACTATTACGGCGGCCATCGCCCCGGCTCCGGACTCTTCGGCGAAAGCATCGTCGCGCTGGATCTCAAAACCGGCCAGCGCAAGTGGCATTACCAGCTTGTGCACCACGGCATCTGGGACATGGACATTCCCTGCGCGCCCATCCTGGCGGACATCACCATCAATGGCCAGACCGTGCCGGCGCTGGCGCAGCCCACCAAGCAGGCGTTTCTCTACGTGTTCAATCGCATCACCGGCAAACCCATCTGGCCGATCGAAGAAAAGCCCGTGCCGCAGGGCGACGTGCCCGGCGAATGGTATTCGCCCACGCAGCCGATTCCCAGCAAGCCGCCGGCTTACGACAACCAGGGCGTCACGCTGGACGATCTGATCAATTTCACGCCGGAGCTGCACGAGCAAGCGGTGCAGGCGGTTTCAAAGTACAAGCTCGGACCGCTCTTCACTCCTGCCGTGGTGAGCAAGGCCGAGGGACCGCTGGCCGCCATCACCTCACCGGGATCGCTGGGTGGAACAAATTGGCCGGGCGGATCCTACGATCCCGAGACCCACACCGTGTACGTGTTCTCGCAGACCACCACGGCCAACCTCGGCCTGGTGGCGCCGCAACCCGGCAGATCTGACATGAACTTCGTACAAGGCAGCGCGGCCGCGGGACGAGGCGGACGCGGCGGTGGGCGTGGGGGCGCAGTTGCTCCACCTGCTCCGGGCGTCGGCGAGCCGCCGCCAGCGGGTCGAGGGCCAGCGGCCGGCCGCGGCGCTGGTGGCGGAGGATCGGGCGAGGGCGGCGGCTTCGGATTGAACGTCCAGGGCCTGCCTTTGCTCAAGCCGCCCTACGGCCGCATCACCGCCATCGATCTCAACAAGGGCGAAATCGCGTGGCAGATCGCGCACGGCGAGACGCCCGATAACATCCGCAACAGTGCGGCGCTCAAAGGGCTTACCATCCCGCGCACCGGCCGCCCCGGCATCATCGGCGTGCTCACCACCAAGAGCCTGGTGATTGCGGGCGAGGCCGGCTTCTTCACCACGCCATCCGGGCAGCGCGGCGCGATGCTGCGCGCCTATGACAAAGCCACCGGCAAGGAAGTGGGCGCCGTCTACATGCCCGCGCCTCAGACCGGCTCGCCGATGACCTACATGCTGAACGGCCAGCAGTACATCGTGGTCGCCATCAGCGGCGCGGGTTACAGCGCCGAGTTGCTGGCGTTCAAGCTCGGCTCTTGATAACTGGGCCGATCGTTCGCTTCGCCGCGCGCCAGTTGCGGAGGAATCCGCTTTCCTCCGCAGCCGTCATCCTTACTCTGACGCTCGGCATCGGCGTCAACACCGCGGTGTTCAGCATCCTGGACGGTTTTCTGCTGCGCAAACTGCCGTACGCGCGGCCGGAGCGCATTGCCGCGCTGGTCGTTCACAAAGAAGGCCCCGGCCAAGGTAAACCGGCTTCCGAGGAGGACGACAGCTTCGATGGTTCGTCCTGGCAGTTGCTGAAGAGCAGTCTCGGCGGCGTGACCTTCGCCTCCTGGGGCGGCAGCGGCGGAGTGAATCTCAAGGACGGCGCCGTCGTCCGCTACGCGATCGGCAGTCGCGTCTCGGCCCGCTACTTCGATGTGCTTGGCATCCCCCTTCATCTTGGCCGCGGCTTCAGCGAACAGGAGGATTTGCCGCACGGGCCTGCCGTCGTGGTGCTCAGTTACGCGTTATGGGCTTCGACATTTAATTCAGATCCGCGGATTATCGGCGAGTCTATCGAGTTGAAGGGCGAGCCGCACACAGTGGTCGGTATTCTGCCGCGGAGCGCCGTGACTCCGGGCAAAGCCGATCTTTTCACGCCGCTGCGGCCCTCGACAACCGGCGAATGCGGCGGAGAGAATTGCGGCATTCTGGTCCGGCTTAAACCGGACGCCGCCTGGTCCGAAGTGAACGCGCAGCTCAGCCGCCTGCGTCTGCCCTATTTTTCGGAGCTCGAAGCCAGGCACGGCCGCGCCTGGATCTACGCACGGCCGCTCCAGCTCGAACTCGCCGGCGACACGAGTGACAAAGCTGTCGCGCTGATGCTCGCCGTGGGATTCATCCTGCTGATCGCATGCGCGAACCTTGCTGGTCTGACGCTGGCCCGCGTACACCGCCGGGCGCAGGAGATAGCCACTCGATTCGCACTCGGCGCCTCGCGCTTCAACGTGCTGTGCGAACTATGGGCGGAAAATCTGATGCTGGCGCTGCTGGGCGGGGCCGGCGGCGTCGGTCTTGCGCTCCTGATGATCTGCGTGTTGCGCGGACTCCTGCCTGACTCCATGATCCCGATCGGCGACTTCTCCGTCGGCGGACGGCTGCTCGCGTTCTCTCTCGGCGCGTCTTTCCTCGCCAGTCTCCTGTTCGGCGCGCTGCCGGCTCTTCAGACGCGCCGCCTCGACCTGCGTTCGTCGCTTGCCTCCGGAAGCCGGGCAATTGCGCGTGGATCCAGCCGCGTCCGCCAGGCCTTGATCGGCGCTGAGGTTGCTCTCACCGTGGTCCTGCTGGCCGCGGCGGGCCTGCTGATTCGCACCCTCATCCACCTCGAGACACTGCCTCCCGGGTTCGACTCGCACAACGTCATGACCGCCACCGCCTCGCTGGATGACGCGCGCTATCACGACGCCGCCGGGTTCCACATGCTGCTCGACAAAAGCATCGCCGCCATGCGCCGGATCCCCGGCGTGGAAGATGCCGCGGCCGGTCTCAGCCTTCCTTACGAGCGCGGCCTGAATAACGGGATTACGATCATGGACGGGAAGAAAGCTGGATCGAGAACCGGATCAAGCCTTGGGTACGTGACCCCTGGCTACTTCTCCTCGCTGCGAATTCCGTCGCTGGCGGGGCGTACCATCGTCGCGATCGACACACCAAGATCCGAACCGGTCGCAGTCGTGAACAGCGCCTTCGCCAGACGCTTCTTCGATGACCCTGCACCTGTCGGCTATCACTTCAAAACTGCTAACACCGTTTACACGATCGTCGGCGTGGTCGCCGATGTCGCCAAATCGCCCGGCATGCAGCGCTCCGCGCCGATCTCCACCGAACCGGTCGCCTATCTGCCGGCTTCCCAAACTTCGCAGGCCCTGGTGAACGTCGCCCACATCTGGTTTCAGCCGAGCTGGATCGTGCGCACCCGCGGCCCGGTCACCGGACTTACGGCCTCGATGCAGCGCGCGCTCGCCGAGGCCGATCCCAACCTGCCTTTCTCCGGCTTCCGCTCCATGGACCAGATCCTCGCCGAGCAGCTCCGGGAGCAACGCATCGAAGTGCTGCTGCTGGCTACTCTGGCCTCGCTCGCGCTTTTGCTTTCCGCCATCGGGATCTATGCCCTGGTGTCGAACCTGGTGGTTCAGCGCACACGCGAGATCGGGATTCGCATGGCGTTGGGTTCCACAACGAAGCAAGCCATGCTGCACGTCGGTTCTTCCGGATTTTCCGCCGCCGCAGTCGGACTCGCGGCCGGTCTCGGCCTCTGCTTCTTGACGCTGCGATTTCTTTCAAACCAGATCTACGGTATCGGCACCTACGATCCGCTGACGCTTCTTGCTGTCCTGCTCATTTTGGCCGCGATCGCCGGCGCAGCCAGCCTCCTACCGACCCTGCGCATCAGCCGCATCCAACCAGCCGACACGCTTCGATCCGAATAGGCGCTGGGCGGTGCTGAGTCGACTATGATCGAACCAGGAGGGCGTCTTGGTTCGGATCGGGATCATCGGTGATTTCAACCCCAAGCACCACACCCACGTTGCCATCAACACCGCGCTTGAACACAGCTCGGCGGCGCTCGGCGAGGATGTGCGAGCGCAATGGCTGCCCACGCCTGAGCTGGCCAAGCCGCACTCGGAGAAACTACTGTCGGAATGCGACGCTCTGTGGGCATCCCCGGCCAGCCCATACGCTAGCGGCGAGGGCATGTTGCGCGGGATCGAATATGCTCGCTCACACAACGTGCCGTTCACCGGGACGTGAGGCGGTTTCCAATATGCTCTGGTAGAGCATGCGCGCAATGTGTTAGGGATCGCGGACGCAGACAGCGCCGAAAACAACCGCGCTTCCGCCACCTGGGTCGTCACGCCGCTATATTGCGCGGTGCCGCGCGGCCCCGGCGATCCTCCCACGCTGCATGATCTCCATCCCATCCGGTTGCAACCCGGCTCGCGGTTGCACTCGATCTATGGCCTGGACACTATTCAAGCCGCTCACTTCTGCAATTACGGCCTAAATCCCGAGTACCTGCCTCGCTTCCAGGCCGCCGGGATGCGAGTCGCCGGTCTGGGCGATGCCGGCGATATACGCGCCATGGAAATTCCGGAGCATCGTTTTTATGTCGCGACCCTCTTCCATCCTCAACTTGAATCGCAACCGGAGCGCCCGAGTCCGCTTGTGACTGCGCTCGTGAACGCGGCGCGTGGATGCGCGGACAGTGCGCGTTGTTAGAATGAAGCCCTATGCGCTGGCTCAGTTTTTTCTTCGCCGCCGCGCTTGCATCGGCGCAATCCGGCCCCATCGTGCTGCGCGCCGCGCGGCTGTTTGACGGCAAATCGGATCGCGTGGTCTCGCCGGCCCTTGTGGTGGTGCTCGGCGACAAGATCCGGAGCGTCGGATCGCAGTCCGAAATTCCCGATGGCGCCCGCACTATCGATCTCGGCGACGCCACTCTGCTTCCGGGCTTCATGGACGCGCACACCCACGTCACCATGCCACACTTCGACGACTACGGCAAGGGCATGATCTACGACATGCGTACCGGTCCCGCCGAACGGGCTTTGAACGCCACCGAAACCCTGCGCCGCACGCTGGAGGCGGGCTTCACCACGGTTCGCGACGTCGGCGCCCCGGATCTGGTGGACATAGCGCTGCGCAACGCCGTGCGCAACGGAAAGATCGCGGGCCCGCGAATGCTGGTGGCCACTCACGCCATCGGCACCACCGGCGGCCACTGCGACGATGCCGCGGGTTTACGCCAGGGCATCTTCGGCCGCGAAATGGGAATCCAGGACGGCATCGCCAGCGGACCCCAGCAGATGCGCGAAGCGGTCCGCTACAACGTCAAATACGGCGCCGACGTGATCAAGACCTGTGCAACCGGCGGCGTTCTTTCGCTCGCCGACGCGGTGGACACGCCGCAATTGACGCAAGCCGAGCTCGATGCGCTGGTGGACGAAGCCCACACGCTGCGCCGCAAGACCGCCGCGCACGCCCATGGAGCTGAGGGCGCCAAGCGCGCGATTCGGGCCGGCATCGATTCCATCGAGCACGGATCTTTTCTGGACGACGAAGCCCTCGACATGATGAAGCAGCGCGGCACCTATTATGTTCCGACACTGATGGCGCTGGTGGGTGTCAAGGAAGGGCTGGAACGCGGCGCGTATCCGCCGGAGGTTGCGGTGAAGGCGCGCGCCGCCGCCGCGGCACTCGACAATACGGTTCGCAAGGCGCTGGCCAAGGGCGTCAAGATCGCGGTCGGAACCGACGCCGCGGTCTACGAACACGGCCGTAACGCGGGCGAATTTGTCGAACTGGTGCGCCTCGGCATGCGGCCGATCGACGCGCTAAAGGCCGGAACCTCCGGGGACGCCGACCTGCTAGGAATCGCCGACCGCACCGGCTCGCTCGAATCCGGCAGGTTCGCCGACATCGTTGCCGTCGCGGGCGACCCGTCCGCCAACATCAGCGCGGTTCAACACGTGATCTTCGTCATGAAGGAAGGGGTCGTCTATAAAGGCCGTTGACGAGTGAACGCTTCTGCCTCACTCGACTCGCTATAAAGGTTGCCGTGCTGCTTCTACCTATCGTTAGCATTCTATTCTTTCAGGGCCAGGGCGGCGACTCCGTCCTCGCGGCGCGGATTCGACAACTGCTCCATGTCGTTATCACGACCGACAACGAGAAGCAGGAAGCGGCGGCTGAAGCGGAAGCACGGGAGATTTTCAGCAAGCGCGGCCTGCCGGTAATCGCGGCCGTCGGCGACGAAGCGGCATACGAATTCGTAGTGCTGGCCTGTTTGCATGGTCCCGAGGAGTTTCAGAAGCAGGTGCTGCGAAAGGCCCGCGAAGGTGCCAAGAGACACGAGATTCCGCCTGACGCTGTGATCTACTCCGCGGCGCATGTGAGTCAGGAGATCGTAAAGGCGAAGGCCAGGAAACACGCCCCCGCCGATCCCGCACTGCGAGACGAGATCGAACGGCTCTTCACGGTCGATCAGGCCGTCCGGGAAAAGAATGGATTCGACATGGAGAAGATGATGCGAACTGACCGCGAGCACGCGCCGGCGCTCGAAGCGATCTTTGAAAAGCACGGAGTGCCGGCGTACCGGATGGTGGGGCCGCAGGCCGCGTCCGACTTCATCACCATGCTCCAGCACCAGCCACCCGAATTCCGCAGGCGAGTGTTGCCGAAGCTGAAGGCGAACGTAGACGCTGGACAGGCCGATCCGCGATCCTATGCGCAGATGCTCGACCGTTTGCTGACAGACGCCGGGCAGAAACAAACATATGGCGAGAACCTCACATGCGACCCCCAGCATCCCAGGCTGCACACCGGCCCGATCGAGGACGGGGCTCAGGTCAACCGACGGCGGGCCGCGATCGGCTTGGTAAGGCTCGAGCTGTACGCTCAGTTGGTGGTCGAGATGTCCCCGAATTTTTGCGGCGCGCCCAACTAGGCGAGCGGCAGATCGATTTCTAGATTAGTCCGCCTTCGGGCGCACGCCGCGCCAGTTCCGTGAATCCGCGCCCGAGACAACTCGCTCCCCGTTCTGCTATCGTACTCTGAGTACTCGAAGGAGGTCCCCGTTGAAACTCTATCCATTGATCGCAGCAGCGTGCTTCGGCGCCATCGCGTTCGCCCAGGAACCGGCCACGCCCGCGCCCGAAATCCCGTTTGAGTCGGTTCCCAATCTGCTCAAGCTTCCGCCCAACCTGTACCTGGGCGAAGCCTCCGGCGTCGCCATCGATTCCAAGAAACACATTTTCGTTTTCTCGCGCGGCAACAGCACTGGCCCGGCCTACGGCGCCACCGCGTCGCAGATCCTGGAGTTCGGACCCGACGGAACCTACATCCGTGAAATCGGCCACAACCTGTATGCCTGGGCCTTCGCCCACACCGTGCGCGTCGACAAGAGCGACAACCTCTGGGCCGTCGACAAAGGCACCGACATGATCATCAAGTTCAATCCGCAAGGCCGCGTCATGATGGTCTTCGGCCGCAAGA
The DNA here is from genome assembly GCA_020073265.1 of Terriglobia bacterium. Classification (GTDB taxonomy): domain Bacteria; phylum Acidobacteriota; class Terriglobia; order Bryobacterales; family Bryobacteraceae; genus Palsa-89. The sequence continues at coordinate 16,814 of JAIQFN010000045.1, forward strand.
AGGAAGCCTCGGATGAAGGCGCCGAGCCGTGGAAACACCCGCGCCCGCCGCTGCCAGCCCAGGACAACTCGTTCCGCCAGCCCACCGACGTCACTTGGGACCCCGAGGGCAACATCTTCATCAGCGACGGCTACATCAACTCGCGCGTCGCAAAATACAGCAAAGAAGGCGACTGGGTGAAGCAGTGGGGCGGTCCGGTTCCGCCGGAAGATCGTGCCCATCCCAAGCCCGATCAACTGAACACCCCGCATACCATCGCCGCCGACGCCAAGGGCAACATCTACGTCGGCGATCGGGGAAACCGCCGCATCCAGGTCTTCGATCACGACGGCAACTTCCTGCGAACCATCCAAATCAACGTGCCTCCCCCGCCGTTGCAGGCGATTCATCCGGTCTTTGGACCCTCCTCGCCCAGCGCACAAGCCGTGGCCGGCCAGAACGGCGCTCCCTGGGCCATCTGCATAACGCCCGGTCCGACCCAGTATCTTTACAGCGCCGACGCCATGCCCGGCCGCATCTACAAGCTGACCCTCGACGGCCAGGTCCTGGGCGTACTCGGCAGTTCGGGCCGTCAAATGAAGCAGTTCGGCTGGATTCACGAGCTGGCTTGCCCGGCTGAAAACGAGATCTACGCCGCCGAAATCCTGAATTGGCGCGTACAGAAACTCATTCTGCACCCGGGGAAAACCAGCACCTCCACCAACTGAGTACCAAGCGGCGAACTCTCGACGGCCCCACTGAGCGGTGGGGCCGTCAAATACCCATTGACACCGATTTTTCAAGTACTTAAACTATAAGAAGGTGTACCTGAAGGAGGGAATGGGTCGTGACAACGAATGTCAGATTCCAATCTGGGATGTGGCGAAGTCTCGGAATGAGCGTGCTCGCGGCAGGCGCCTTGATGGCCGCCGGCGAGGGCACAGTCGGAACGCAGGCTGCCAAGCAGGCAACTTTCACCAAAGACATCGCTCCGATCTTCCAGGAGAAGTGCGACGAGTGTCACCGCCAGGGTGCCATGGCTCCGATGTCGCTCGAGAGCTATCAGTCGGCTCGCCCCTGGGCGCGTTCCATCAAGGAACGAGTGATCAAGCGCCAGATGCCGCCGTGGCATCTTGACAAGAGCGTGGGCATCCAGAAATTCAAGAACGACGCTTCGCTCTCGGACGAGCAGATCGCCATGATCGTGAAGTGGGTCGACGCGGGCGCGCCGCAAGGCGATCCCAAGGACATGCCGCCGCCCAAGACCTGGCCCTCCGACGACGCCTGGCAGCTCGCCAAAGTGTTCAATCGTCCGCCCGACATGATCATCAAGTCCGACGAATACACCATGCCGGCCGTGAGCCAGGATCAATGGTGGAAGCCGGTGGTCGACCTCGGCCTTCAGGACGAACGTTGGGTGCGCGCGGTTGAAATGCGTCCCGGCACCGCCGCCGGCCGCAAGATCACCCATCACGCTCTCGCTCACCTGATTCAGAAGGAAACCGATGCTCTCGCCAACGATCCGGACGACGCCGCCAACGATCAGGGCGGGGTCTTGATGGAATGGGCCGTCGGCAAGAACTATGACATCTACAGTCCGAACACCGGCAAAGTGCTGGAACCCGGCGCCAAGGTTTGGTGGGACATCCACTACCACGCCGTTGGCGAGCAGGTGACCGATCACGTCGAACTGGGCGTGTGGCTCTATCCGAAAGACGAAAAGCCGAAGTACCGGACTTATCTCACCGGCTTCCAGGGCACCAACTCCGGCGCCGGCAGCCGTCTGGACATCGAACCCAACACCATCGGCGTCAGCCAGGGCTTCCGCGTGTTGAAGGCGCCGGCCATCCTCGGCAACTTCCAGCCGCATATGCACCTGCGCGGCAAGGCCATGTTGCTCGAAGCCATCCTGCCGGATGGCACCACGCAAACGCTCAGCTACGTCGACCATTTCAACTTCAACTGGATGACCAACTACATCTACGCCGACGACGCTGCCCCGGTGCTGCCCAAGGGCACCATCATCCACGTGACCTCGTGGCATGACAACACCACCGCGAATCCGAACAACCCGGATCCGAACCAGTGGGTGGGATGGGGCGACCGCACCGTCGATGAAATGGCGCACGCCTGGGTCAACGTGACCTACATCAGCGACGAAGACTACAAGGAATGGGCCGCCAAGCATCAGCCGCAGCGGGGTCCCCGCACCCGGGCGGCGCTCGCGCCACCGGCCACGCCCAACAACTAAAGCTTTATTCCAAACAGAGGAGCAGCGGTCGCACACGCGATTGCTGCTCTTTTTGTTTGCGCGCTCTCAGGGAATCGCCGCGTGCCTGGCTTCTTCGATCAAGTTCTTGCCGTCCTCGGCGGTGATGACGCGCTTCGAAACCAGCCGGGCGACATCGTCTGAAACCGCGCGCTCGTAGTCGCTGTGCGTGCGGTAAAGCTCCTGCAAACGGGCGTGATCGAACGCCACCTCGTGTCCGGCGATCATGCAGAACGATTCTCCCGTGGAGTTGCCGAACCACGTGCTGGTGGGCACGTCGACATATGGCGAGCGCAGGCCTCCCTGCACGTTGCCGAACTTGTCGAGCACTGCGGCGCCATTCTCCACCTGGATCGGCTCGCCCACCGGCGGCGCGATGCCTTTGCGAACCCACAGGTCGAGATTCTGGAAAATCGCATCGAAGGCGACGCTGTTGGGAAACCGGCTGCGCGGCCCTTCTTCGCAGCTCATGGGCGGAACTGTCCGGCCGCCCTTGACCAGATCCGCCGGAGCTGCGGCGAAGTTGAGTTCATCCGGTGTGGCGTGCGCAGACCCCGCAATCTCGTAGTTCCTGTACAGATCCGGCGCGGTGTCGCCATCCGGCCGGCGGGCGGCGATCGTGCGCAGATAATCGGACTGGCTCATCACCCGGATCACCGGCACGCCCGCGTTCTTGATCATCCGGCGCGGGTCGCCGTTCGGAATCTGCGCGGCGCACTGATTGATGGCCGAAGGTCCGCTCGCCACCGCGATCAGATACCCGTCGAACATCGGCTTGCCAGAGGCCTGGACATCCAGCGGGTGAATCGCATTGACGTAGGTGTAGAGGTACGACCCGGTCTGCGAATAGCCCCAGGCGTACAGGTGCTGGACGCGATCCGCGAGCGGGTTGGAGGCATCGCGGCTTCGGAGCCACGCCCCCACTTGCCGGTACATGTCCCACACCAGCCCGTTCTCGGTCGAGCGATCGCTGTCGCGCGGCACCGTGCTGCAATTTTTGGGGTCGTCGAGCGGCAGCGGGTTGGCCCACGACAACGCCTGATAGCGCGACGGGTTGAAGCTCTTCAGCGTCGCCACCGTCACCGGCTTGGCCGTGATGCCCACCCAGGCGTCGCCATCGCGGACGAACTGCTTGTGAGAGATGGCCCAGCCCAGATTCAAATCGAAGAGATTCGACGGGTTCAGCATCTCCACCGCGACGTTCCCGCTGAAGCGTGCCCGATCCGCCGGCCGGCGCACCAGAACTCGCGTGGCGTAGGGCGCGTTCGCGGTCCGCACCACCGCGGGCCCCGGACCTGGCCAGTCATAGACATTCGCCAATCCACTGACGAAAAACTCTTCTTCGACGTAGCCGTCCTTGCCGAGATCCGTGGGAACGCGCGTGTGGTCTGCCGCTCCGAACGGATACGAATCGGCGCTTGCCGCCAGCGGGCCGGTCACTTTCGGCACCGGGATACCGGCAGCGGACGATTCTGCCGCCCCGGAATCGACCACGAAGATTTGCATCGCAAGCGAAACATGCCCCTCGATGAGATGTCCCCCCTTGGTGCTGCCATCCGACAGAGCGACCACGCAGTGCGCATGCACAAACGGCCGGCCATTCTGAATGGCAATGTTGCCGGAAAGCGAAACAACTTCGGCCTCCTGGCTGATCGGGATCTTCTTATAGGCCCGCTTCTCGGGATCAAACCACCCCAGCACGCCCGCGTCGATGGCGCCGACTGCGGTGAAATGCGCCAGCTTGATGTGGTTCTGCTCGGCGAACTCGGTCAGCCCGGCCAACACTTCATCGCCGCGCCGCATGGTTACCTCGAAGGTGCGCCCGGTATTGGCGAGCGCGGTTACCTTCATGCCCGGCGCCATCCCGCGGGCGGGAGGCTGCGCGCGGACATATCCGTCCTCGAGCGGAGGCAGTTGCGATTGCGCGGCCAGCGGCCAACCGAGGCCCACGGCCAGGATGCAGACGATCGGGATTCTGCGCATGGCAACTAGTGTGCCACACCGGCCGGCGCGCTTTGCCAGCGCTGCCAGGCCTCGCCTGCAAGCCTCGGCTGGAACACCTCCGGATGCAGGATCTCGGCCAGAATTTGAAGCGACTCGACGATGCGCGGACCCGGCCGGTTCATATACTGATTGCCGTCCACCAGGTACACCTCGCCGCTCCGAACCGCGCGCAACTCGGCCCAGCCCAACCGATCGGCGAGCCAGTACATCTCACGGCGCGTTCGTTCCAGCTCGAACCCGCACGGCATGATCACGACCACGTCCGGGTCTGAGGCGGCCAGTTCTTCCCAGGTCATCCACGGCGAATGCGCGCCGGCCTTTCCGAACAGGTTCCGCCCCGCCGCCAGCTCGACCAGCTCCGGAACCCAATTGCCCGTGGCCATCAGCGGCTCCAGCCACTCGATGCAGGCCACTCGCGGCCGGCGCGCCGCGCCATGAGACCGCTCGGAAATGGCCCGCATCCGGTCCCGCAACGCCTGAACGACCTCAGCCACCTTCGACGCCACGCCGCACGCCTCGGCCACCCGCCGGATATCGCTCCAGATGTCTTCGAGGGCGTTCGGTTCGAGCGCCACCAGCCGCGGACGGCTTGAGACCGAACCCGCCAGCGCGCGCTCCACATCCGCCAGGCTCACGGCACAAACCCGGCACTGCGTCTGCGTGATCACGTGCGTGGGCTGCAACCGTTCGAGCACGTCTTCGAAGACCTCATAGACCGAGAGCGCGTTGGCCACGCGTTGTTTCACGCGAGCGTCCACTTCGGCGCTCGACCCGTCCACTGGGAAGCTGGGCGTGGTGCACACCGGCAGCGCTCGGATCTGCTCCGGATAGTCGCATTCGTGCGAGCGGCCCACCTGATAGGGCGTGAGCTCGAGCGCGTGGACGATTTCGGTTGCGCTGGCGATCAGCGACACGATTCGGAGCATGTTTCCACTCTACCCAAGCGCCAAGAAATTGTCAGTGGCGAATAGTTGTCAGACTTTTGTCAGCGGGCCGGCCAGAAGGAAGACTCAAGGAGCTGGCCGGGAGGGATTCTCAAGTAGGGAGATTCGATGGAAGCTATTGGTTTGGAGAGACTACAGTCGGGGAACTGAGAGGAACGGCCATTGCTCCTTGAGTTTTGCTTGATTTCATTCGCCCTCTCAAATGCAAGCGCCCTTCCAAAGCGCAAGCGGCTGATTTGTATGCAGATCGGCCAGAAGCCCGCACGCAAAAATTACCGGATCGGCACGCCGGACGTTCAGTTCCGGTACTTACAACCGTTATGAACGGCGCGGCAGGCTGAAGCTGACGCGCCCGGAGGTTAGAAGAAGCTTGTAACTTAACGCGCGGACGGCGACGCGGCGTTTACGACGGGCTTCCCGTTCGGACCGCTCGCGGCGCCCTGCGGCGCATTCGGATCGAGCACCGGTATCGGCGTCGGAGGCGTCGAAACCTCGCCCCTGAAGGCTTCACCCATGTCGACCTTGTTGGCCGCCAGAATCTGGCCGGTGACAAAGTCGAGATTGGCTCGCGCCTTGATGTAGTTGCTCTCGGCGGTCACCTCGTTGCCCAGGGAGGTCAACAGGTCGCGCTGGATCAGAATCACGTTATAGATGGTGGAAGCGCCTAGCGCGTACTTCTTCTGCTCGGCGTCCAGGGTTTGTTCTTCCAGCACACGATTCTTGACCGCGGCCTGATAGCGGGCGCGCGCCTGCTGCAAAGCGATCACGCCGTTGGAGACGTCCACGCGAATCTGGTTGGTCTGCTTTTGCAGTTGCAGCTCGGACTGGCGCATGTTCAGCGTGTCGCGGATGTAATCGGCCTCGGCCGCGCGATTGCGTAGCGGGATGTTGAGCTGGACGCCCACGCGGTAGTCTGGAAAGTTCCGGCCGAAGATCTGACCCAGGTAACCCCCGTAGCCGCCGATGAAGAATGGATCGGGAGTGTGCGGGACGTTCACGAGCGGCTGCCCGGTGCTACCGAGTGGCGCCAGGTCGTTGACCGGCCCACTCTGCCCGTTGTTGGTGAGCGTGGCGAACGCGCTCAACTGCGGCAGCAGGTTGCTGCGATCTCCCCTGATGCTGAGCTTGCTGTTCTCGATGTTGAGGCGGCTGGCGGGCAGTTCGGGCCGGTCCTGAATCGCCTTGGCGATCAGATCCTGGATGGGTTGGATCGGCTCGACGTCCGGTACGCGGATCTTGTCGAGCGGAACGATGTGCGCATCGGCAACAGTCTGGTTGGCGACTCCGTTCTTGCTCAGAAAGTTCTTGATGATGGTCTCCTGCTGGAGGACGTTGGTCTGCGCCACCGTCAAGTCCTGCTGACGGCTGGCAACCTCCGCTTCAGCCTGGACGATGGCGATCTGCGCCAGGGTGCCGATTTCCACCTGCTTCTTGTTGTCTTCGTACAGCTTTTGCGACGTGGCCATCGCCTGCTCGGCAACCTTGACCTGCTCGTTGAAACTCACCAGGTCCCAGTACAGAGAAATGATGCTCGCAACCGTGGTCATAACCTGTTGTTTGAACACCAGGTCCTGCACCTGCAGCGAGTTCTTCGCCTGCGTGATACCGCGGCGGTTCACCGCCAGGCCGAAGCCGGCCAGAAGCGGCTGGGTAATGGTGGTGGAGAGGTTGCCGGTCTGGAGCGGGTTCAGATCGGGACGGCCGGAGGTCAAAAAGGTGTTTTGGTTGTTGAATCCTAGTGTCGCTGTCGCCCCGGAGGCAAATCCCTGGCTGATTTGGAAGTTGGCAAGCTTGGTAGTAGTCACCAGCGACGTGGTGCCGTAAAGGAAGCCCGTGCTTTGAGGAGAGCTGGTGTGGCCCCACGAGATCACGCCCGTGACAAACGGGTCATAGTTAGGGATCGCGGTTCCGAGCTGCGATACCAGACCGTTCACGCCGGTGCTCACGCCGGTCCCGATGTTCGCGCTTCCGTTGCTGAAGGCGTTGAGCGAGAGCCCGCCCGCGGCGCCGGCTGCACTGGCAGGCCCCTGGGTAACGGCCTGGCTGACGCCGCGTAATGCTCCACCGGCCTTGGCGCGCTGCAGGTCCGATTGCGCCTCCGGCATACCGTACCGCGAGATGGCGATGTCCAGGTTGTTCTCCAGAGCCAACGCGATGGCATCCTGCAGCGACAGGTACAGGTTGCCGGCGCGCAACAGCGAGTCGATCCGCGTAGAGTCCCGCAGGTCGATGGGCGCCACCACCGGGGCGTTGTACTTGCGCGCGCCCAGGATTCCTCCCGGCTCGCTGATTTGCGGCGTCGGCGTACGTTCCTGCGCGCTCGCTAGCGGCGCCAAAGTCAGAACGGAACACAGCACGGCGAGCCAAGACTTACAGCATTTCATAAAGGGGCACCTCGAAGACTCTCAAAAGGTCGATAACGGCAACGGAATCAATATCGTTCCGGCGATTTCTCATGTTAGCACTTGTAGAATTGGCGGGGCCGGAACGAGCGAGGTTACAGGGGTCTGTCGCCTCGTTCAGAGCTATTCGTAACGCAGGGCGTCAATGGGATCCAGCAAGGCCGCTTTTCGAGCCGGGTAGAAGCCGAAGAAGACCCCCACCAGCGCCGAGAAGATAAACGCCAGCAGGATGGCTCCCGGTGACACCAGGGTGGACCACTGCGCGAAGATCGAGATGAGCTTCGAGGCCAGAATGCCCAGCAAAATGCCCACTACGCCGCCCAGGATGGAGAGCGTCACCGCCTCCACCAGGAACTGCGTCAGGATGTCCTTGGTCTTGGCGCCCACGGCCTGACGCAAACCGATTTCGCGCGTACGCTCGGTCACCGAGACCAGCATGATGTTCATGATGCCGATGCCGCCCACGATCAGGGAAACCGATGCGATGGCGGCCAGCAGAATGGACATCACGCGCGAGGAAGTTTCCTGAGCCTGGAACACTTCCTCCAGGTTGCGGATGGTGAAATCGTCGTCCTGGCTGGCTTGCAGGTGATGGCGCTGGCGCAACACCGCGCGCATTTCATCCTGCGCGGCCTGGATGAATTGCGGGCCGCGCGCCTGAACCATGAGCGATCCCACGGAATTCGCCCGCGCCTGGTTGACACCGAAAACCTTCTTCTGCGCGGTAGTGATCGGCAGGATGATGATGTCGTCCTGGTCCTGCCCGGTGGGCGATTGGCCTTTCGGCACCAGCGTTCCAACTACCGTGAACGGTACGCGTTTGATCCGGATCACTTGACCCACCGGATCGGCGCCATTGAACAGATTGTTGACCACCGTTTGTCCCAGCAGCGCCACCTTGGCGTCCGAATCCACGTCCTGCTGGGAGAAAACGTTCCCGCTCTGAATGCCAATGTCTCGAATGGTTAAGTAATCGGGAGTGGTGCCGTAGAGGGAAGTGGCCCAATTGTTGTTGCCGTAGACCACCTGTGCGCCGCTCCGGCTACTGGGTGCGACGGCCTGCACGGACGGGCAATCGCGCGCCAGCGCCTTGGCGTCGTCAATGGTGAGCGTGACCGCGTTCCCGGAGCCGAGCCGGATACCAGACGCGGTGATGCTGCCGGGCATCACGATGATCACGTTGCTGCCGATGCTGGCGATCTGCTGCTGAATGCGCTCGGTGGCGCCCGAGCCGACCGCCACCATGGCGATCACCGCGCCCACGCCGATGATGATGCCCAGCATGGTCAGCGCGGATCGCATCTTGTTAATGCGCAGCGCCCGAAAGGCGATCTTCATTGCGGGTAGAATCTTTTTCATTGCGTCACCGCCTCGGCTTCCTCCGGCTCCTCGGCCGGCAGTGTTTCCAGCTCACGCTTGGCGTCGCGAGGCGCCAGCACCGGCTGGTCGCTCACCAGATGGCCGTCCTTGAAACGAATGATGCGATCGGAATATTCCGCGATATCCGGCTCGTGCGTAACCACGATGATCGACAGGCCGGATTCGCGGTTGAGCTTTTGGAACAGCGCCATGATCTCGACGCTGGTGCGTGAATCGAGCGCGCCGGTCGGCTCGTCGGCCAGGATGATCTGCGGGTCGTTGATCAGCGCCCGCGCGATGGCGACGCGCTGCTGCTGGCCGCCCGAGAGCTGATTGGGATGGTGCTGCTCCCGGCCCGCCAAGCCCACCCAGTCCAGCGCGCGCAGAGCCTTTTGATGCCGGTCCGCGGCGGCTCGGCTGCTGTACAGCAGCGGCAGTTCCACATTTTCGGCGGCGGAGGTGCGCGCCAGCAGATTGAACTGCTGGAAAACGAACCCGATCTTCTGGTTGCGGATCTCCGCCAGTTGATCGCGGCTCAGCGTGCTCACGTTCACGCCGTCCAACACGTAGGTTCCCGAGGTCGGCTTGTCCAGACAGCCGACGATGTTCATCAAGGTCGACTTGCCGGAGCCCGACGGACCCATGATGGCGACAAAGCTGCCGCGCTCGATTTCGAGCGAGACGCCCCGCAGCGCGTGCACGGTCACGTCGCCGAGCTTGTAGATCTTCGTGATCTGATCGATCTCTATGAGCCGTTCGGCCATGGCACCCTGCTTTCTAGAAACGCGGCCCTTGCGGCGCTCTCGGGGCGGGCGATGCGCCGGGGTTCTTCACCAGGCTGGCCGTGATCACTCGTTCGCCTTCCATCAGATCGCCCGCTTGCACGGCGGTGTACAATCCGTCGGTGATGCCGAGCGTCACTTTGACTGCTTTCGGCTTGCCGTCCTGATCCAGAACGTACAAGGTCGTGCCGGAGTCCTGCCGCTTGCCCGCCGCGTGAACGCGCGTGTCGGTGGCGGGGGTGGCGTCAACCGGGTGGAAGCGGAGTGCCGCGTTCGGAATCTTGAGAATGTTGTCCGCCTCGCTGGTCAGGATCTTCACGTTGGCCGTCATCCCCGGCAGAAGCTTCAAGTCTGGATTCGGCACCCCGACCACCACGTCGTAGGTGATCACGTTCTGCACGTTGATGGGCGCCTGGCGGATCTGCGTGACGACGCCCTGGAACGTGGTGCGGGGATAGGCGTCCACGGTGAACTTCGCGGGCTGTCCCATCTTCACCTGGCCGACGTCCGCCTCGTCCACGTTGGTGTCCACCTGCATTTTGGTCAGGTCCTGCGCGATCTGAAAAATGGTCGGCGCCTGGAACGATGCCGCCACGGTCTGGCCCACGTCCATCTGGCGCGCGATCACGGTGCCATCCACCGGCGCCACGATGCGAGTGTGGTCCAGGTCGAGTTGCGCCTGTTCGAGCGTGGCTTGCGCCTGCTGGATCTGCGCCTGCGCGGCAGCAAGCTGAGTCTTGGCCACCTGGAACATCGCTTGCGCCGACTGTACCTGGTGATTCGCGGCGTCTAGCTGCGCTTCGGCGGCTTGTTGTTCCGCCACGGCCTGATCGTAAGTGGATTGGGCGGTATCCAGGTCGTCCTTGGACATGATGCCCTGCTGGAACAGGATCTTGCGCGAGGCCAACTTGGTGTTGGCGTCCTTGGCCGCTGCCTTGGCCTTCGCAATGGCCGCGTTTTGATTGGCCACCGCCGCGCGAGCGCTGGCGATGTCCGCGTTGGATTTTTCCTCCTGCGCCTGCGCGCTCGCCACCGCCGTCCGGGCGCTATCGAGACTGGCCTTGGCCTGATCTACGCGCGCTTGAAAAACCTCCGGATCGATGAGCGCAACGAGCTGGCCCTTCTTCACCTTGGTGTTGAAGTCCGCGTACAGCGCCTTGATGTTGCCCGATACCTGCGCGCCCACTTGAACCGTCACCACGGCGTTGCAGTTTCCCGTGGCCGAAATGCTGGCCTGCACTTTTCCTCGCTCGATGGCCGCTGTCTGATAGGCCGCGTCGTTCCTGCTGCTGAAGTAATACCAGAACCCGACGCCGGCAGCCATCAATACCGCTGCCCCTATCAGAGACTTGTTTCTAGTTAGCTTGATCATTTTCCTGTCTCCATTTGTATTGACGTCACGCGTTCTCTTCGAATTACCTTCCTGCTAATTTTGATTTCTTTTGTTTTGCAAAGGGATGTAAGGCTTTGTAAGCCACCGCGAACGAACTGTTATAGTGGCCTTTGTGACTGAACCATTTGACGCGGTTCTGGCCGCGTTTTTTGAAACCGGCGCTTATCTAAAAGGCCACTTCCGGCTGACCAGCGGCTTGCACAGCCCCGAGTACTTGCAGTGCGCGCTGGTGTTGCAGCACCCGCGGCACGCCGAGCATTTCGGCCGGTTGCTCGCCACCGAGTTCCGGCGGATCGAGCCGGCGTTGAACATCGGCGTCGTGGCGTCGCCGGCGATCGGTGGGCTGATCATCGGCCACGAAGTGGCGCGGGCGTTGGGCGCGCGGTTCGTTTTCACCGAACGCGATGCCGGCGGAAAGATGGTCCTGCGCCGCGGGTTCTCGGTGGAGCCCGGCGAGACCGCGGTGGTGGTGGAGGATGTTGTCACCACTGGCGGCAGCTCGCGCGAGGTGATCGACATTTTGAAAGCTGCGGGCGCGCGCGTTCTCGCGGCCGGGTCGATCATCGACCGCAGCGGCGGCGGCGTGGATCTCGGAATCCCGCGCGTGGCGCTCAAGACGCTGCAGGTGGTTTCCTACCGGGAAGAAGATTGTCCACTGTGCCGCGCCGGAAGTCCGGTCGTCAAGCCGGGATCGCGGCCCGTTCATGCGGCGAATTAAAATCCAGGTCGCCTACGACGGGACCGACTACCACGGCTGGCAGGTGCAGCCGGATCTCGCCACCATCCAGGGCATGCTCGAACAAGTCATCGGCGAAATCGAGGGACGGCCGGTGCAGGTGGCGGGATCGGGCCGGACCGATGCCGGCGTGCACGCCTTGGCGCAGGTGGCGGCGTTCACCATCCAGAATCCGATTCCGGTGGAAAACCTGCAGCGGGCCGTGAATCGCCTGCTTCCGCTCGACATTCGCGTGACGCGCGTGGAAGAAGTCGCGCTCGAATTCAATCCGCGCTACGACGCCAAGGCAAAAACCTACGAGTACCGGATCTTCCGCGGCGAGATTTGCCCGCCTTTCGAGCGGCGCTACGTCTATCATCATCCTTATCCGCTGCGCTTGGAGGAGATGTTGCAGCTGGCGCCGATGCTCGAAGGCGAGCACGATTTCACCGCCTTCGCGGCCGCCGATGAGCGCGATGAACTGGGCGCGTCCAAAGTGCGGACCATCTTTTGTTCGCGTCTGTCCGAGGAAGGCGACCGGCTGATCTACCGGGTCACCGGCAGCGGATTCCTGAAGCACATGGTGCGCAACATCGCCGGCGTGCTGCTGGAAGTAGGCAAGGGAAATGTCGACCGCGCCGGCCTCGTGGCGCGTCTGGAGCCAGGCTGCAAGATTCCCCCCGGCCCCACGGCCCCGCCGCGCGGCCTGTTCCTGATCTCCGTCGAGTACTGAGTGGGGCAGCCAATCCTGGCTGCCGCCGGCTTCAGCCGGCGCTCGTTGGTAGCGCTCGCTCGAACCCATGCCCCATCTGCAGCAGCCCCCAGTCGTCATGATGCCGCCCCACGATCTGAATCCCCACCGGCAGGCCGTCGGACGTAAAACCGCACGGCACCGACATCGCCGGATTGCCCACCAGCGAAATGAAATAACACGACTTCATCCAGTCGATATAGGTTTCCATCCGGACCCCCGCGATCTCCACCGGGTACGGCTGCTGCACGTCGAACGGCGGCACCTGGTTCACCGGCAGCACGAAAAATTCGTAGCGCTCCATGAATTGCCGGACTCGATGGTATATCTCCGTGCGCTTCATCTCCGCCAGACCAATTTCGGCCGCCGTCAGCTTTTCGCCGCGATCAATTTCCCACAGCACCGTATCCTTGACCAGGTGCCGATTGCTCTTCAGCTCCGGTCTCGCCCGCGCCGCGAGAGCAGAGTGCCAGCAGCGCAGCGTCTTGAAGCACTCGTCCGCGCCCGAAAAATCCGGCTCGGCCTCTTCGACCACGCAGCCCAGTGATTCGAAAACACGGTGCTGCGAGTTGACCGCGTCCCGGACCCGCGCGTCCACCGGCAACCCGCCCAGATCTTTCCACCAGGCCACACGCACGCCTTTGAAATCGCGGCCGAGCGGACCGGCGAATCGCGCGCCCGGCTCATCAATCGAAATCGGCGACCGCGCATCCGGTCCCGCGATCGCCGCGAGAAAAAAGGCCACGTCAGGGACACTGCGCGCCATGGGCCCCTCGACCGCGAGACTCGACCAGCCCATTCCCACGGGCCACGCCGGCACGCGCCCAGGCGACGGCCGGAACCCGACCACATTGCAAAAATTCGCCGGATTCCGAAGCGATCCCCCCAGGTCGCTGCCATCGGCGATGGGCAGCATTCCGCACGCCAGCGCTACCGCAGCACCGCCGCTGCTGCCGCCGCAGGTTTTGCTGGTGTCATAAGGATTCAACGTCGCGCCGAAGACTTCGTTGAAGGTCTGCGACCCGGCCCCGAACTCGGGCGTGTTGGTCTTGCCTAGCAGGATGGCGCCGGCGTCGCGAATGCGTTCCACCAGCAGCGCATCCGTCGATGGCACGAAATCTTTGTAAATCCGCGAACCGAACGTGGTGCGGACTCCCTTGGTGATTTGCAGATCCTTGTGCGCGATCGGCAGCCCGTGCAGCGCGCCAGCCGGCTTGCCCCGCGCGAACGAATCATCGGCGTCGCGCGCCCGCTCCAAAGCCTGCTCGGCAGCCAGCGTCACGATCGCGTTCACCCGAGGGTTCACCCGCTCGATCTGCTCCAGATGCGCGGTGACGACTTCGCGCGCCGACAGATCCTTGGCCCGAATGCGCCGCGCCATCTCCACCGCACTGAGCTGGCAAATCTCAGAAGCCGCGTCTCGCTCGGGCTGAGTCACGTTGTTATATTATAGGAACCAGGAGCCTGAACATGAGAACTATCCTCTGTGCGGCGGGTGTGCTGTGCATCTCCGCGTCGTTCGCTCTGAGCGCGAATCTCCCCTCCACACACCTTCGCGGCGACTACATCGAAGCCCGGACCGCCGATGTGTACACCGGCCCCTGCTTCGCCAACTCCGAAGTCGGTCTCACCGGCGACCTGGCCGTGATGGGCTGGAAAATCCAGCAGGGCAGCTTCGAAGGCGTCAATCTGGATGGCCTCTCCGTGATGGGCGTGATCCACGCCAGCAACACCCTCGGCGACGTCACCAATTCGGTTTATCCCGTCAAGTCGGTTCTGGTGATCGACTCCAGTGCCAACGCCGAGCAGCGGCTCGCGCTGAAGGATTTCGCACAGAAAATGGCCGGCAAGCTCCTGGCCGACGTCGTGCGCGTTGAATATCAACCCATCCAGTTCTCTCTGGAAGGCGACAGCATCCATAGCGCTAAAGCGGCGATGAGCGCGGGCAACCTGGTGAAGCTCGAAACGCGGCCGCTCGCTGAGACCGACGAAATCTGCCACAACGAGGCGGTCTGGTATCAGCCGCTCACGCCGGTCGACCACGCCATGCCGGCCTTCACGGTCGCCAACCACTACTCGGGCCACGACCTCGGCACTGTCTGGAACTACAGCGGCAACCGCGGATCTTTCGTCGGCACCTTCCAGGTGAACGAATAGGCGGGCGGTTCACACCACTTGGTCTCTAAATTAGGGCGGGGCATCCTGACTGGGTTCGGATGCACCGCCTTAGTTTTTTTCTGGCAATTTCTCACTGTTCATTACAATTACCAGGGTCGCTGGAACGCATTGTTTTGTACCGGCCAGGAAAACGCGCAGCCGCCGCAATTGGCCGGCGAGAACATTTACATTTTCCCCGCCACCAAAGGCTACGATGGCCAGATGTACCACTACGTCGCGCACGATCCTTTCATGGCGCGCGGCTTTGACGGATATGTCGATGCGCCGCGCGTCCGCTATCGGCGCATTCTGATTCCTCTGGCGGCGCACGCGCTCGCGCTCGGCCAAGATGACCGAATCGATCGAGCGTTTCTGGGCGTGACGCTCTTCGCGGTCTTTTGCGGCGGCTATTGGCTGAGCGTTTTTTGCGCGACCGCCGGATTCAGCGAGTGGCTGGGCTTTGCGTTCCTGCTGATTCCCGCAACCTTGGTATCCATCGACCGCCTGACCGTGGATGCCGCCCTGGCCGCGCTATGCATCGCTTTTGCGTATTACATTGCGAAGGACTCCGAGTGGCGTTTGTATGGCGTGCTGCTCGTCGCGCCCCTGGTGCGTGAGACCGGGCTGCTCCTGCTGGCCGGATATGTGATCGCGCTGCTGTGGAAGCGCAGGCTTCGCGCCGCGTTGATCTTCTCGACCGCGGCCCTGCCCACTCTGATCTGGTACGCCTACGTTCAGCTTCAAACAGCTCCGGAAGACATCACCGGATTCTCGCGCATCCCGTTCCAGGGCCTCGCCGCGCGTCTGGCGACGCCTTATCACTATCCGTTCGGCGCCTTGGTGAGCGGCGTCTCCACCCTGCTGGATTACGCCGCCTTGATCGGAATCATCCTCGCGGTGGCGCTGGCCATTCGTATGGGGTGGCACAAATTGTGGGGACCGGTGGAGTGCAGCATCTACGTCTTCACGCTGTTCGCGGCTTTTCTTTTTTCTCCCGGCGCCTGGGAAGAGGTCTACGCCTTCGGCCGCACGCTTTCCCCACTCCTGATTCTGGTGGGCCTGTATGGAATGCAAAAGCGCAACTGGATCAGCGTGCTTCCGCTTCTGCTGGTGATCCCGCGCACCGCGATCCAATTCGGCCCGCAAGTGAGCGGAGTCTTGCGCGGCGTGTTGTGATCGCTGGCTACTTCGTCCCTACGCCCGATTCCTGCGCTTTCGGCAGCGGCTTGCGCGGAAGCATCTCCGGCCGGGTGGCCGCGTCGTAGACCACCGACGCGATCACCGCCGCGGCCTGCATCAGGTCGCCCGCGACGGCGTGATCGTACACGTCCATGCTGGAGTGGTGCGTCACGCTGGAATAGTCCAGCGGATCCTGGATGAACTGGAAGCCCGGCAGCCCCACCGCGTCGAACGACAGATGGTCCGTGCCGCTGGTGTTTCGTATCGTAATGGTCGACACTCCCAGATCGCGGAATGGCTCCAGCCAGTTCTCGAACAGCGGGCGCATGGCGTCGTTGTCCTGCAGATAGACGCCGCGAATCTTGCCGCTGCCGTTGTCGAGATTGAAGTAACCGGACAGCTTGGCTTGCGCCGCCGTCAGCTTCATGGTCTTGGGATCGCCGAAATGCTCCTGGACGTAAGCCTTGGAACCCAGCAGGCCCTGTTCTTCGCCGCTCCACAGCGCGATGCGAACGGTGCGGTCCATTTTCAGATTGAGCGCCTTCAGAATGCGCATCACTTCCATCATCACCGCGCTGCCCGCGCCGTTGTCGGTGGCGCCCGTTCCACTGTGCCAGGAATCGAAATGCGCGCCCACCATGATGACTTCGTCTTTTTTCGCGCCGCCCGGGATTTCGGCGACCAGATTGTAAGCGTCCACCGCGTTGTCGGAGATGCGCGCCTTCAAGTTGGCCTGGATCTCCACCTTGGTCTTGTTCTGAAGCAGCCGCACGATGCGGTTGTAATGTTCCGAAGTGACCACGAACGTGGGCGGCGATAGCGGCTTCTTAGAGTCGTAGGAGCCGGCCGACTCGGCGAAATCGATGCCATCGCGCGCGCGCCGGTCGTCCTGGATCACCGCCAGCACGCCTTCGTCCACCAGAAATTGCGTGCGCTTCATCGCCACCTCGTCGCGCCGTCTCCGCAGTTCATCCTGAATCGAAGGTGGAATGCTGGCGTAGAACGCGATGCGTCCATCCAGATCCTCGGGCACCACCAGGTTGCCGGGATCTATCGTCATCTTGGGCACGGGCGGAGGAGCGATGGCCAGTTCCTTCAGCTCGGCGTCGGTGTAGCGGCGCAGGTCGGGCCTGGATTCCGAGTCCGCGATGTTGCGCACGGGTTCTGAAATCAACACCACCTTGCCGCGCAGCTTGCCTTTGTATTTCTGGATGTATTGATCGAGATCCGACTCTGCCTTGGCCGGTGTTTGCGAGGACGCCAGCGGAGCGAAGATCGGCTCGCCCGAGGCCGGGCCGTTAGTCGAGGCCGACCACGCCAGCGGCGCCGCCGCCAGCAGCGAGTAGCGCGGCTGCGTCATCTCCAGCGCGAATTTCTCGAGCGACCAGCTTCGGCCGAACGGCCCCCATTTCTCCAGGTGCGCATTCTCGAGACCGTATTCCTGCAGCCGCTTGAGCGCCCAATCGGCGGCTTCCTTGAATTCGGCCGACGCGGTAAGCCGCGGACCGTAGCGATCCGTCAGGTTTTCCAGTTGCTCCATTACCTTGGAGCGCTCGAACGCCTCGGCTTTGATGCGGTTGACGACCGCCAGATCCACCGGGTCGGCGGCGAAGGCCGGAATCAGAAAAGCAAGAGCGACAATGGTGGCGCGCATGAGGCCATTATGGCACCGCCACCACCGGCGCGTGGGGTTGCTAGTCCGTCGCGCCCGGCCGGCGCGGCGCGGGCTGCGGCTTCGGAAGCGGCTTGCGCGGCAGCATCTCCTCGCGCATCGCCGTGTTGTACACAAACGATGCCATGATGGCCGCCGCCTGCATCAGGTCGCCCGGCTGGATGTGATCGTACACGTCCATGTTGGAGTGATGCGTGCGCGTTTCGTACTCCATCGGATCCTGAATGAACTGGAAGCCCGGCAGTCCCACCGCGTCGAAGGACTGGTGATCGGTCCCGCCCGTGTTGCGGATGCTCACCACCGACGCGCCCAGGTCGTGGAACGGCTCCAGCCAGCTTTCGAAAATCGGCCGCGCCATGTCGTTGCCTTGCAGATAAATTCCGCGGATCTTGCCGGTGCCGTTGTCGTAGTTGAAATAGCCGGCCAGCTTGGCGTGCTCGGCGCCCAGCTTCATGGTCTCGCGATCCCCAAAGTGCTCCTTCACGTAGGCGCGCGAACCCAGCAGCCCTTCTTCTTCACCGCTCCACAGGGCCATGCGGACAGTCCGGTCCATCACCAGGTTCAGCGATTTCAAAATGCGCACGGCCTCCATCACCACCGCGCTCCCGGCGGCGTTGTCGGTGGCTCCGGTCCCGCCGTGCCAGGAATCCAGGTGCGCGCCCAGCATGACGATCTCGTCTCGCTTGCGCGTGCCCGGAATCTCCGCGATCACGTTCACCGAATCCAGATTGTCCTCGTACAGCTCGTTCTGAATGTTGAACTGGAGCTTCACCGGAATCTTGTGCTCCACCAGGCGCGCGATGCGGTTGTAGTGCTCGGAGTCGAGCGCGACCGACGCGATCCCGACCGGCCTCTTCGGATCGTACGGTCCGCCGGACTGCGCGAACACGGTCCCGCCATCGCCTCGGGCGCTCGAAACCTGAACCAGCGCGCCTTCTTGCTTCAGGAACTCCCCGATCCGTTCCTGCAGCCGGCGCTGACTCTCGCGGCGCTGGCGCGCTTCCTCGGGAGTAGCGGGCGGCTGGCCGCCGTTGCCGCCCGGCCCGATGCGAAATCCAAAAGGCGCCCGGGGCAGAGGAGCGGTGGCTTCCTGGGCCAGCTCCTCGGCGGTGTAGCGATGGCCCAGCGCGTCGGTGCGGAACGGCAGCGGCCGCAGTTCGCTCATCATGAGCACCTTGCCGCGCAGCTTGCCCTTGTACTTCTCGAAATCCGCCTCCGTGCGTATGGTGACGAAGATCGGCTCGCCGGTCACGGTTCCGTCCGTGCTGCCGGTCCAGGCCTGCGGCACTCCGATGAGCGGCTGATATTGGGGATCGATCATGTGCGCCTCGAAGTGCTTGCTGGCCCAGCCGCGCCCGAACGGCCCCCATTTTTCTTCCTTGGCCGCGACGCCGTACTCGGTCATTCGCTCGACCACCCAGTCCGCCGCGCCTTTGTACGCGGGCGACCCGGTCAGGCGAGGCCCATGCACGTCCGTCAGGTAGAACATGTGATCCATCACCTTGGAGTTCTCGAAGGCTTCGGACTTGATCCGATGGATGACCGAGAGATCCAGCTTCTCGCCGGCCGCGAGCAACCAAAGCGGAACGCCAGCCAGCGCCAGAGAGAGCAACGCGCGCGTCAATGTGCGTCTGGACATACGTCTACAGTACTAAAAGCCATCGCCCCGCGTCGCGGCCAACGTGCCTTTAGCCGCGCACGCTACAATCGGGTTTTGGCGTGAAAATCACCATCTCCAAGGAGAACTATCTCAAGACCATCGCCGAAGCGGAGAGCGAGGGCGAGCCGGTCATCGCCGCTACTCTGGCGCGCTGGCTGAAGGTTTCGGCGCCCGCGGTGACCATGGCGATCAAGCGGCTCAAGCGCGACGCCCTCATCCGCGTCGGACGCGACGGCCAGATCTCGCTCACGCCCGCCGGACGCGACATCGCCAACCGCCTGCTGAACCGCCACCACCTGATCGAGCGCATGTTGACCGAAATCTTCGGCATGGAGTGGTACAAGGTGCACGACGAAGCCGAACAGCTCGAGCACGCCGTTTCAGCCGACTTCGAGCGACGCCTGGCGGACCGGCTGGGCACCGGCGAAGCCTGCCCGCACGGCAACCGCGTGGAGCGCGACACACCGCAGGACCGGCGCAATCGCGGCTGGAAACCGCTGGATGAGATTTCATCTGAAACCGAGGCCACTGTCGTCAGCGTCTTCGAGCGCGATCGCCGCCTGCTGGAATATCTGAACGGAATCGGAATTCACCCCGGCGCGGCCGTCCGCCTGATGACCTCCAACTACGACGACACGCTCACCCTGCGGATCGACGGGAAGCCGGTTCAGCTCGGCCGGGGCGCGGCCGCCAAGGTGTGGGTGGAAGTGCGCGCGGCCAGCCTAGCCGCGCGCTAGCGCCGGCGATCCGATCCGTTCGAAATACTCGATGGTCTCGCGCAGCCCCTCTTCCAGACGGACCTTCGGTTCCCATCCCAGCACGCGCTTGGCCTTGCCGATGTCCGGCCGCCGGCGCTGCGGATCGTCTTCCGGAAGCGCTTTGAATTCCAGCGTCGCGCTCGTGCCGGTGATGCATCGAATCTGCTCGGCGAACTCCAGGATCGTCATCTCCCGCGGATTGCCCAGGTTCACCGGATACCGTTCCTCGGAAAACATCAACCGGTAAAGGCCGTCCACCAGGTCGCGAACGTAACAGAAACTGCGAGTCTGCGATCCATCTCCGAACACCGTCAGCGGCTGACCTTTGAGAGCCTGATCGACAAACGCCGGCACCACCCGGCCGTCATCCAACTGCATTCTCGGCCCATACGTATTGAAGATGCGCGCGATGTTGGTGGCCAGGCCGTGTGCCCGATGGTAAGCCATGGTCAAAGCTTCCGCGTAGCGCTTGCTCTCGTCGTAGCAGGAGCGCACCCCCACCGGATTCACATTGCCCCAGTAGGTTTCCACTTGCGGATGCACCGCGGGATCGCCGTAGCATTCCGAAGTGGACGTCAGCAGGAAACGGGCCCGATGCCGCAACGCGAGCTCCAGCATATTGCGCGTCCCGGCCGAACCCACATCCAGCGTCTCGATGGGATGCTGGAAGTAGTCCGTGGGACTGGCCAGCGACGCCAGGTGCAGCACCCCATCCACGGGACCCTCCACTTCCAACGGTTCGCACACGTCCCATTCGCGAAACTCGAACAACGGATTCCCGCCAAGCTGCTCCAGATTCCGGGCCGCGCCCGTGATGAAGTTGTCCAGGCCCAGCACGGCATGGCCTTCTCCGATCAAGCGGTCACAAAAATGAGAGCCGATGAACCCGGCGGCCCCCGACATCACGAATCGCAATTGCACTCCAACCCATCTATCGTAGTTATTGGGCGTCCGCTTTAGAGCTACGCCCAAGGCCCCGGCAATCTGACCACGCGTTTCGCCACGCGAGCCTGCGCTACACTCGCAGTTTATGGTTCAACTCTCCTGGCCGGAGACGGCGCTGCTTCTGGTCTTGGTTGCGGCGTCCGCCTACGGTTTCTGGTGGCGATTCGGAAGAGTCTGGCGCATCGTGCTGTCCTCCAAGAAAGACCCCGAATTCCATATCCAACCGCTCGGCCGGCGGATCCGCGACTTCACCTGGGAAGTCCTGCTGCAGGGCAAAGTGATCCGCCAGCGCCCGCTTCCGGGCCTCGCGCACGCCTTCGTGTTCTGGGGTTTCTGCGCCTTCGCGCTGGTCACCATCAATCATTTCTCCCAGGGCCTGCACCTGCAGCTTTTCGCGCGCGACGGCATTTTCGGCCGGTTCTATTTCACGCTGGCGGCGATTTTCGCGGTGGCCGTGGCGGTGTCCATCTCCGGACTGGCCTTCCGCCGCCTGGTGATCCGGCCGAAATGGTTGGGGGCGGTATCCTACGAGTCCGGCTTCATCGCGTTGCTGATCTTCCTGCTCATGGCGACGTATCTCATGACCTTCCTGCCCGGCGGCGAGGAGAGCCGGCCCCTGTGGTGGGCTCACACCCTCACCATCCTGGTGCTTCTGCCGCTCATCCCGCACACCAAGCATCTGCACCTGGTCTTGAGCCCGCTGACGGTCTTCCTGAAGCGCGACACTTTCAGCAAGATTCCGCCGCTGGTGGGCGACGAGGACTTTGGCCTGGACACCGGCAAGGATCTTACCCAGCTTGTTTCGCTCCAAGCGTTTTCCTGCGTCGAGTGCGGACGCTGCACCGAGCACTGCCCGGCCGCCAACACCGGCAAGGTTCTCAACCCCAAGGAAATCGCGCTGGGCGTCCGCAGATACCTCAATGAATTCGGTCCCGCCAGCGAAGAGCCGCTGCTCGGCAAGCATCTTTCGCAGGAGGCCGCCTTCCAGTGCACCACCTGCGGCTCCTGCGAATTCCAGTGCCCGGTGGGAGTACAGCACTTGCCCGTCATCATCGGACTGCGGCGCGGCGCGGTGAACACCGGCAAATGGGAAGACGACTACGGCACCAAGCTGTTCCTGAATCTCGAGCGCAACGGCAACTCGCTGGGCTTCTCCTCCACCGAGCGCGACAAGTTCGTCCAGAAGCAGGAATTCCCCATCTACGACGGCACGCAGGAATACTGCCTGTGGCTGGGATGCATGGGCGCCTACGATCCGCAGGGCCGCGAGATCGTCGCCGCGCTCGCGCAAGTGATGCGGCGGCTCAACGTCAGCTTTGGCGTCCTCAGAAAAGAGAAGTGCACCGGCGATCCGGCCCGCCGCCTGGGCAACGATCTCGCCTTCGGCCAGCTCGCCGAAAACAATCTCGAGACGCTTCAGCAGAACAAGGTGAAGAAAATCGTTTCCATCTGCCCGCACTGCGTCCGCACCATCAGCACCGATTGGTCTGAATACGGCCAAGCCCCTCCCATCGAGCATCACAGCGAATTCCTGGCGCGGCATCTCGACCAGCTCCCGGCCCGTACGGCGGCGGGCGAGACCATCGTTTACCATGACCCCTGCTACCTGGGACGCTATCGCGGCGTGTACGACGCGCCCCGCAGCGTGATCGGACGCTTCGGTAACTTGATCGATCCCCCGCGCGCCCGCGAGCGCTCTTTCTGCTGCGGCGCCGGCGGCGGGCTGGCGTTTCTGGGAGAGGAAAAAGGCCAGCGCGTCAGCGTCACGCGCGCCCAGGAACTGGTCGCTACCGGAGCCACCGTGGTGGGAGCCGCCTGCCCGTTCTGCAACACCATGTTCCGCGACGCCCTGTCGGGAATCTCCACGACTCCGCCCAGGCTGATGGATATCGCGCAGATCGCCGCCGCCGGCCTCGCCTCAGTAGATGGTCCAGCAGCCCGGGCTGACTAGCTCCAGCAGGTGCCCGTCGGGATCGCGGAAGTACAGGCTGAATCCACCGCGCGGCCATTCGACGCGGCTCTCGATCGCGACATCGTGCGCCCGGAGGTGCTCCCTCCATTCCTGCTCGGAATCGAGCGGGATGGTGAACGCCAGGTGCGTCGTTCCCTCGCCATCGTGCGGCGGAATCACGCCGCCCGGGATGGTAATGGGTTCCGTAGTGCCATGCTTGCGGAACAACAACAGCACCTGCTGACCGGAGACGTTGAAGGCGCAGAACCGTTCGTCGCAGACCAGTTTCTGGAAACCGAACACGCGCTCGTAGAAATCGGCCGAGCGCTGGATCTGGTCGACGTACAGCGACGTTTCGAGCACCCGTCCCAGCGGAGGCATGGCAGAGCCGAGTCAGTCCTCTTCCAGCAACCCGAGCGGCACTTCGATCCCGGTGCCTTCGATTCTTAGAACGCCGTCCTCTAACGTCCGGCCGCCGGACATGGTGTGCAGTTCGCTTTCGAGAGTCTGGGGATCGATCACCCAAACGTAGGGCACGCCGAAATCCAGAACCTCGCGCACCTTCTGATTGATGCGAATGGTGCGATCTTCCGGCGACAGAATCTCGATCCAAATGAGCGGCGGGGACGTCAAGACTTGCTCGGCGGGCCTCTCGCCGGTCACCACGCACAGGTCCGGAATCAAGTATCTTCTGGGACCGACGCGGACCCTTTGCTCGGGGTACACGTGAATATCCCAGCGCTTGCGTCTATTGAACAGGTAGGCAGTCAGCGCTGCCTGGAGCCGGCTATGATCCTGAGTTCCCACATTGCGCTCGATGATCGCGCCATCCGCGTACTCACAATCCGGCTGGTACGCGGTATGCAGGTATTCCGATTCAGAAATCTGAGAACCAACGCCCACGCCCTTACGATAGCATTCGCGCCTGCGCCGGATCAGACTCTCCAGCCAGAACGGGATCGGCCGAAGCCCCGTGTTCACCCCAGCGCTGCAACACAGCTTCCAGTTCCCCACGGTTGATCGGCTTGCCGATGTAGTCGTCCATTCCGGCGCCCAGGCAGATTTCCCGGTCGCCCTTCATGGCGTGCGCGGTCAGCGCCACGATGGGGATGTGTCCGCCGCTCTGTTGCTCCTCGGCGCGAATGGCTCGCGTGGCCTCATAGCCGTTCATCCCGGGCATCTGCACGTCCATGAGAATCAGATCGAACGTCTCGCGCTTCAGAGCTTCCAGCGCCTCCCTGCCGGTCGCGGTGAGCACCACCGAATGCCCCTCTTTCGCCAGCAGCGCCGAGGCCACCTTCTGATTGACCGGGTTGTCTTCCGCCAGGAGAATGTGCAGCCGCCGTCCGGCTGATGCCGCCGCGGGCTGGCGAGGCGCAACCGGGCCTGGCGGGATCTCGCCTAGCGCTTTCAGCATGGCCTTGAGCAGATTCGGCGCCGTCACGGGCTTCACCAGGTACTGTACGGGTCTCCGCTGATTGACGCCCAGCGTTCCGAGGTCCAACGTGCTGAGCATCAGGACGCTGGGGCAGGCCAGCGCCGGGTCCTCGTGAATCCGCCGGGCCAGCGCGCATCCATCCGTCCCCTGCGGATGGGCATCCAGAAGCAGCAGCTGGATACGTTCCGGGCCAGCGCTTCGGCGCCGCAGGATTTCCAGGGCCTCCTCAGGGGACCCGGCCAGCACCGGCCGCGCTTGCCAGCCCCTGAGAGTGTTCTCCAGAATGCGCCGGCTGGTGGCGTTGCCATCCACTACCAGCACCCTCAGCCCGCGCAAAACATCCGGCTGCGCGGCTTCCGGGGCCTTCTCGCCGCACGCCGACGTCAGGAAATTCACCGTGAAATGGAACGTGCTTCCCCGGCCCGGTTGGCTGTCCACCCAGATGCGCCCGCCCATCAGGCTCACCAGCCGCGCCGAGATCGCCAGGCCAAGCCCGGTACCGCCGTAAAGCCGCTTGTTGGACCCGTCCACCTGGACAAAGGCGCCGAAAATGCGCTCGCTCCACTCCTGGGAGATCCCGATCCCGGTGTCGGAGACCGCGAAGTGCGCGCTGATGCCGCCCTCGCGTGCCTGCGCCTCCAGCACCGCCAGCGACACCTCGCCGGATTCGGTGAACTTGATGGCGTTGCCGAGCAGGTTCACGATAACCTGCCGCAGCCTTCCGGGATCGCCCACTACAATCGCCGGCAGTTCCGCGCGATTCTCATACAGCAATTCCAGCTCCTTCTGATGCGCCGGAACCGCCAGGCTGCGCACCGTCTCCTGCAGGGTTGCGTTCAGATCGAATTCGAAACTCTCCAGCGAGAACCGGCCCGCTTCGATTTTCGAAAAATCCAGGATGTCGTTGATGATGCTCAGCAGCGCTTCGCCCGAAGTGCGCACCGTGGTCAGGTAGTCGCGCTGGTCTTCGGTGAGCCCGGTGTCCAGTGCGAGATCGGTCATGCCGATGATTCCGTTCATCGGCGTGCGGATTTCGTGACTCATGTTGGCCAGAAACTCACTCTTGGCGCGGCTGCCCGCCTCCGCCTTCTCCTTGGCCTGCACCAGCTCGGCGGTGCGCTTGGCCACTTCCGATTCCAGACGATCCCGATGCTCTCTCAGCTCCCCGTCCCGGCTCTCGATCTGCGCCAGCATCTCGTTGAAGGTGTCGGTGAGCTGCCCCAGGTCGTCCTCTGCCACCTTCCGGGCTCGCGCCGAGTAGTCCTTCCGAAGGGAAATCAGGCGGGCCGTTTCGCTCAAGTGCCGGATCGGCTCCGAGACGCTGCGTTGCAGCCGGGATGCCAGCCCCAACGCCAGCAGGGAAGCCGCCGACAGAATCGCGAGAATGATTCCGGTGGACTGCTTGAGCCGCGCCTGAATCTCTCCCAGATCCGATTCCAGATAAATGGCGCCAATGGACTGCTGGTGCAGCAGAATGTGTTTGAATACCTTCAACCGGTCGCCGGCGAACCAGGTGGCATCCACCTGGAGGTGCGGGGCCGCCGGCCCTGACCCGGCAGGGGTGCGCCGGTAGGAGGCCAACACCCTGCCTTCGGCCGAATAGATCACGGCCGATTCGATGGACGGCTTGGCCTGCAGCCCGGAAAGCAGTTCCTGCGCCGCCTTTTGGTCATCGAAGGTAAGCGCCGCGGCGCTGTTGGAGGCGAAGATCCCGGCCAGCACGTCCAGGTCGTTCCGCATGGAATCGCGCAGCACGAAACGCTCGTAAACCAGAACCGAGCCGCAAGCCAGCGTCAAGGCCGCGCTCACCGTGACCATGATGATCAGGTGCAGCTTGCTCCTGACCGGTAGGTTGCGATATCGAACGGCCGTCTGCATGGCTTTCATTTCCTGACTACTTGAGACAGGCTCAAAAGCTTGGAGCTGATGCGCAGACCCTCTTGCTCGGCGGCGTCCACGTTGATCTCAAAACGCAGCCGGTCCCCCTCGAACTTGAAATTGATCACCCCGCCCTCGGCCGCGAATCCCGGCGTTTCGCCGACCGTCAGAATCGCGGTTCCCCGCAGACCTCCGGCCATCGACCGGAAGCGCCTGCGCTCGGAAGACGCAACAAATAGAATTTGGCAATCGCACCTCAGCGCGCCATCTTCGAGCTCGCGGACGGCGAACTTGCGGCCTTCCACCGCCTTCCCGCTGACCGCCTCTTCCAGAGTTTTTCGCAACGAGCTCGGCCCCAGCACTCCGATGACGATGGGGTCCTGCGGAGTTTTGAAGGTCTGGGGCGGCCACTCCACGAATTTCGCGAAATTGTAGAGAAACGCCGCCTTTACGTGGTATTCGTCGAATTGCCCCTGTAATGCCAGGACCAGCGTGAGTCCCGCCAGGGCCGCGAACCGGAGGCGCTTCAGCATGCCGCCTCCCATGTGTTCCTGGTCAGAATCTCCACGTCACGCTTCCATAGACGCTGCGCACGGCTTGCGTTCCGACAATGCCAAAGCTGTCGCCGTATTCCACCGTCCGCGGCCGCAGCAGGTTTTGCCCTACCACGCTGATTTCAGCTCGCTCGCCGAGCTTGCGCGCCAGCCGGAGATCCACCCGCGCGTGGCCCGGAAGGCTCGCTCCGGGTAGCCGCGCCGTGTAGTACAGCGACTGGTCGAATTCGGTCCTGCGCGTCAGGTTCAGCAGCGAGCGGACCTGGAACATGTTCTGGGGAAACCCGCTCCACAGTGCGAATCCGGCCAGGCCTTGGGACACCGGACCGTCCCGCAGGGTGGCATGCAGGTACGAATAACCCGGGCTGATCCGCCAGCGGGAAGTTGCATTCCAGTTCAGAGACAACTCGCCGCCGTAGTCCACGGCGCTCGCGTGGCTTTCGAACAACAGCGGCAGGAGCACCTGCACCGGCGAGCCCGGCAGGATCCGCGCCGGCTGCAGTTCGGTGTCTTCCAGGTGCCGGTAGAAGCTCAGGAATGCAGTCGCGTCCAGCGAAAGCGTTCTCGTCAGCTCGGACCGGTAGCCCAACTCGTAGTCCCGCAGTTCCTCATCCTGGATCCGCGGGTTGCCGTACAACCGCACCACCTGAACGCTGTCCGGACCGTCAGGCAGTCTGGCCACCTCCGCCTCAATGCCCGTATCGGTCCGAGCCGGTTGGCGCAGGGCCTTGGAGGCGGCCGCCCAAACCGTGTGCCGGCTGCCGGCAGGGTTCCAGACCAGACGTACGCTGGGCTCGGTTTCCAGGCCGGTGTAGGGGTTGTGCTCCAGCTTGACGCCCAGCGTGAACCACCAGGAGCCGGAGACCTGGATTTCGTCCTGCACAAATGCGCTGAATAGGTTGTCGGTTTGTGAGGGCGGCGAGAAGGCCAGCGCATAACCCTCCGAAAGACTGGAGCGGTTTTCCCGGTAGCCCAGCCCCCACACCAGGTCGTGCCGTTCCCCCAGGGCAACGTGATGCTGGAAATCCAGGTCGAAGGTTCTCAGCACCTCCGGCACTCCCATGTCGGTGCGGCGGTAGGTATCGAAATAGGTCTGCAAGGAAGTCTGCGATCCCCCGGCCAGCGTATGGTTCCAGCGCGCCACCAGATCGCCTCCGGCAGCGTCGAAATTTGAGTTGAAGAAAGTGTTATACGGCGTCGCCATGAAGTTGCTACGGCGGGTCTGGTTCTGTTGGTTCGAGAACAGATCGCCTTCCACCATGAGCGTGTCGCTCGGGCTGAGGTCCCAGTCAGACCGGAGTCCGCCGTGCATCCTGGCCCAATGGTCGTTGGCTTCCGAACCGCCGTAGGTGGCCGCGTTTCCGGTATCCACGTACTTGCCGAACACCCGGTAGGTCCCGCTCTGCCCGGCCGCTCCGCCGTACTGCAGCAGGCCCAGCGCTTTGGTCTGAGATCCCGTCCCGGCGGTCGCCAGCCCGCCTTGGGTCTCGCGGGACGATTTCGTGAATATGCTGATCACTCCGTTCACCGCGTTCGCACCCCAGATGGTGGCTCCCGGGCCCCGGATCACCTCGATGCGATCGATGTTCTCCAGCGGCATGTCCAGATGCTCCCAGAACACGCCCGAAAAGGAGGGAGTGTAGACCGTCCGGCCATCGATCAGCACCAGAACCTTGTTGGAGTAGCGCGCGTTGAATCCCCGCACGCTGATCGCCCAGGCATTGGCGTCGATCTGTTCCACGTCCACGCCCGGCGCCATCCGCAGCAGGTCGGCAATGTTGGTGGCGCCCGATCTGCGGATGTCCTCCTGGCTGATCACGAAGACCGCCGCGGCGGTCCGCGCCAGGCTCTGCTCTCTCTTCGAGACCGACGTGACCCGGACATTCATCAAATCTTCCAGGTTCGCCTGCGTCAGATCGATCCGGCGTGGATCGCTGGACTGTCCCGCCGCGCTGAGAGCCAAACCTAAGACCAGTGACAATGGGATCCACAGCCGGCGGCCGTTCCTGGCGGCAGCGCGCGCTGAGCTGCTCAGCCTGGTCCCGAAGACGATTAAAGTACTCACATACGACTTATCGTTTCCGGGTTCGCGATGCTTAGCCGCAAGTCTCTGCGAGGCATCCAATCACGGATCTGAGGAGCTGCCTTTAGGAGCTTGCTGGAAAACCTCTGTAAAAACCCGCTCCCTAACGGTCGCGGCTCTGTAAGTGGCTGTGGACGCTAGAACGCCGATTCTGAGCCGCGACCGTCAGGGAGTGGTTGCGCGCGTTTTTCAGCAAGCTCCTAGTGTCCTGAGTCAGAAGTTCGCATACAAAAGCGGGCGATCTTTTTGAGGATGGAGTCAGCGTCCGCGGTCCAGGCGAAGGGTTTGGAGTTCTGGTTGTGATGAGTCAGGTATTCGCCAATCGCGGTCTCCAGTTCACGAACGCTGCCGAAGGTGCCGCGCCGGATACGT
>JAIQFN010000046.1 GCA_020073265.1 Terriglobia bacterium
CGGTCCGTGGAAAGCCTGGAAAACCAAAGGCAGGTTTTCCACCCTTCCCACCGCCCTTGGAAATCGCTGCGCGATTCCCACATTCCCACCGCTTCGACTGCTGTCCTTATATATAACGTCGAAGAACCTGGTGAGGCAAAAACCGCCTCACCTAAGAATCAATAACTTAGGGTGGGCCGAATTAAAATGCCGAAGTGGGCCACGGGGACTTGCCAAAAGCATTCGGTCGAACAAGCACGGTCTGCGATTTCCAGATTCGCTGTATCCCCATTGAGCGCAGTCGCTGATGCTTTGCAACGTGCCTTGGAGGCTGGGAGCCAGGCCGGAATTAGCCCGACAGAGATGACAGCGCTCGCGGAATACATCGTCAAAATAACTGACAGGCTCCCACAAACCTTCGAGGAACGCTTTTGGTTTGATGCTGCGCTTATTCAGGCTATCGCCAACGCGTGGAGTGAGGAGCCTTTGTTCCCCTCAATGTTGGTACCAGCATACGACCGGGAATGGGGGCATGCACGGCTACCGATGCCATTGAGCGAACCAGCCAATTCACAAGGGTTCCGGCTACATGTGCTCGAACTTATCTTGTTTCCGCGTAGTCCAAACTTACGTGAGGTCAATCTGCTGGAATATCCATGGCTTGCGCACGAGCTCGCACATAGTCTCATGTTTCGTTTTGACGAACTGCTCGTTAAGAGGGTTGATCCGGTGTTCTCAAGCATTGTGCGGCGTCGTCGACTAGCAGCGGCGGCGGATCGCGATCGGATTCGGACCGTCGCCCTCAGTGCGATCAACGAATTTCAGACGCTCTGGAGGCCAACGCCCGATCACCGAAATTGGACGCACGAGATCAGCGCCGACTTGATCGCCGCATCCCTCCTGGGACCGGTGTACTTTGCAGCATTCACGGATCTTCTGGATGGAGACTCGAAGAACCCATACCAGGTGTCGCCAGGTCACCCACCATACGTGCTTCGCGTGACGGCGCTCCAACGTATTGGCAACCGGCTTGGATTCCCCACGAAGGACTTGGACCGACTGGAAGACTCCTTTGCGAAATCACGCTGGCGATCCGGGAGGAGCAACAAGTTACTCTCATTAGCAGACGCTGAGCTCGTGGAGGCCATCCTCGAAGGAGTGCAGCACTTGTGCAAGAATTTAAGGCTGCGTCCATGGAATGCAGGTCGGGTGAAGGAGTTGGGAGCCACTATCCAGCAGGAAACGCCTGCCTTGGGTGTAGATCTTCTAACTGCAGCATGGATGGCGTTCAACGAGTTCGGCGAGAATCAGTATTCAGTCTGGCAAAAACGAATTATCCAAGCACATGTGGACGGCTTCACGCAGTGATGCCAGAGATGCGGTACGCCTTAGACAATTGCAAAGCACCAGTATCAGCGACGTTCAGGACCCACGGGAGCGCCATGCCGATGTCAGGCTTGGTGAAGCACAGGTCTGCCTGCCAAACGATATCCCGTATAACGTTCTTCGGACAGGCCGTGCCCGCGATGTCAGATGTTGCAACTAGCAAAGGTTGAGCCGTGCCTTGCGTCAGATAGGGATCGCCGGTAGTGGCAACCAGCGCCATGTTCGGGTCATCGAAAGGAAATACCGCGTATCCCACTACAGGATTCTTCACCGCGCCTGGAATGCTGCGCAAGAGCCGCCAATGCTCTGCCGTCTTAGAAATCTCGGCTACGGTCCACAAAGCGTCCGGGCCGATCCAACCGCGCTGCTTCAGATGCTCATGGAGTTGAACAAGGGCGTCTCGCTCGTTCCACAGATTGCCGCGGCCGAGGAGCTGGCCGTCGCGGTGAAACAAGACTGAACTAAAATCAGGTTGGACGCCGGCCGCAACGAGCTCGGCGTGCGTAGTCTCGAACAGCCCGATGAGGCCCCGCAGGAGCGATTGCGTAGGCATCGGTTCTTTTTGCTGGGTTTCGATCTGGATCTCTTCGGGTAGGAAGAGCAATCCCTCTGTCGGTCGGCGAAACCCGTAGCCGAGGCAGGCTACTGCGTTAGTGTTGTGCACGCCGCCAACGTCTAGTCCGACGTGGACGTTGTAGTGGAAGGGATCGTAGGGTGCAAACGGGAACCAGTGATGTTTCACTAACAGATTGATGACGCAGAGTTCGTAGCGTTGACGGATTCTGCGAATTCGCTTGTCTGTAGAATTCTTAATTTGTGACCATTCGAGTGCAGCTAAGGCGCTCGGTAGAGTGTTGTCGTATTGCAGGCATTGCGACGGAACATCGAGGCGACGTTTGATTTGTTCGTGAGTGTCATCCGCGGAATGGGGTTGTCGTGATCCCTCGGGCAGGACAACCATGACTGTATCGTAGGCTTCGCGTTCAATCGTGGCCCGGAGTTCTTCCGCCGTGTGGTAGCGAAGTAGCTTGAAGGTTTGCTCGATGCTGTGGTCGCTGAGTATGGCATTAAAGTGGCCCGCTAGGTGTTCTCCTCGTGCCGGTTCGAGTCGGTTGGGCCATGCTAATGCGGGATTGATGGGGCGGCGCTGGAGGAAGCCGCGCTCACGGATTGCATCCATGCGAGCGCGAGCGCGCTGCTGGAGCGCTCGCTCCGTTCGGTGTTCCGGGCCAGGAATAATCATTTCGCGCCCGCTGTGCCCTCGGACGCGGATCGCCGGTGGAAGCGCGATGAGCGATTCCATTGTTTCGGTGTTCACGGGCTGGTCAGCCAATCGGAGTGTTTTGCCGTAGACGTCGCATCCCTCGACAAAGTCTCGGATTCGTCGCATCCAGACTGCGCGGTCGTCTGGTTCGATGATGGTCTCGGCGTGATCTTCCTGAGTAATTTGAGAGCCTAGAATGAGCCTAAGCTCCCAGGGAGGAATGTCCATCGCTGGATGTGCGTAGGGCCGACAGCGCACGGTTCCTTGAGCGAGCTCTCGCTGACGGTCGGCTGGCAGTTCGGCGTGCCGCCGGATCATGTCGACATCGTCGAGGTCCAAAGCCCGAATGCCTGCGGTTCCTTCGGTGGGTTGGTGGAGCACGCGAACATTGATGGGTCGGTTCTTTCGCGTGAGCCTTCCTTCGCGCTTGAGAGCGATCATCTCGGCAAGGGCGGCGACAGTACCTGTTTCGTAATAGTCAGCGATCGTTCTGCCATCGAGCGTCGCGGTCGTGATAACGGTTTGCAGAACCAGGCGCCGACCAGTGATATATTTCGGAACGACCGCGAACCGTTTGCACATGAGGTGGTCTTGCCCAAAATCATTGCGCGGGTATTGGCAAAACGCATCGAAGTCCTGCCAGAGCTCACCTAGTTCGGGAGATGTTTGATCCCTGAAATGTTTCTTGATTGCGTCGCGGATGATGCCGCTAATGATCCTTTGGCCATCAGGATCTTGGAAACTGGCAGCGGCAGTCCGGGACAGGGAAACCCGATACTCGGCCTTGCAGATGGGTTGGGCAAGCGGCCACCGTTGAGGCGCGGCAACTTCGCACTCGTTCAGGTCGATCACAAATCCGTAGCCGGGCCAGCGGCTCCGGAGCTCATTCTTGCGCAGATTCCAGATAATGTCTTTGGCCTCGCCGCGATGCTCATGAGTCTGCTGGTCTGGGTTGGTGAAGTCGACGCGCAGAATGTTAACCGCCCATGAAAGTGCATCGGGAGAGAGGACCTCGTAAGCATTGAGGATATTCGCAGTCTGTACGGCAGTGTTTGGGCTGAGCGGTCGAGGAATGCCCGGTTTGGCGGTTATGATCATTTTCTCTCCCTCGTGAAGTAATACGTTGCTGCCCCACCAACCAGCCCCGACAAGAGTGGCATCAGGACGTTGAACGTCTTGTCCAGAATTGGCGTTGCGTCGGTCCTGCCAGTAAAAACCAGAACGATGGTAAGCGAGTATTGGAGAACGATGCTCAGGCCGAGGATTGCGACGAGGGAGTACGCCAGATATCGCGCGGTATCAGCCTTATGTTTCTCTGCTACCGGGTAGTCTTCCAGTTGGGCGACTGTCCCGCCTTCGACGATATCACTGCTAAGGCGGGGTTCCGCCCCTGCGTTTCGTGCCTCGTTGCCGCTGTCCGACATACGACGTTCTACTTTGACGAGGGTGCGTGCAGCGTAGGTATCACAATGACGCGCTCTTCCTTGGTGTCTGGGTTTCTCACAACGATCTCGCTGAAGCCCTGATGAGCTTGCGATTGGAGGGCCCGGCTAATCTGAAGCGATTCGCGCACCGCCTCGCCCATAGAAGCAAACCGGCCTTCCTCCTTGATCCGCTGCAAGCTATCCAAGCTGCGTTCATCGAAGCTGAAGATTACCCGCTGCGTTTTCGGCATAGCAAGCGACTTCCTTTCTCTAGGTCAATCATACGATCAGATATCATATCATGTCAATAGATGATATCACATGTGCTAGCTTATCTTGCGTTAATTCCATATAAGTTAATGACAATAAATAAGTTATAGCTTCTGCCCCCCCTTAGACGAAAGAATCTTGCCAGGCTCGAAGCAAGGGGAATGCTGCTGAAGATCAACCTTGAATCGGCTGGTGACGTTAGCGGAGTTCTCTATTCAGCAGCGTGGTATTCCTGGGATTCTTGCGGTTCGGGTTCGCCGGCTTCCTTGCGGGCGTGCTCGAAGAGGAAGTTCATGGTCTTGTTGCTGCGGATCTGATACGCGATCCGGCCCAGGATGCCTTCCTTCTCCAGCTTCTTGCGCACCGCGGCCACCGGCTCGCGGTCCTGCTTGGCGATGCGCTGGACCTCGTGATCCACTTCGTCGTTGGTGGCGTGGATCGATTCGCGCTCGGCGATCTTTTCAACCAGCAGGCTGCCTTTGACGTCGTGGACCGCCTTGGGGCGCTGCGCTTCCTTGAGCTTGACCCAATCGATCTGGAGCTTGCTCGGATCCACACCGCGCTCGGCCAGCGACCGGAATTGCGTCTCTAGTTGCGCTTCGATCTGGCGCTCGACGTAAGCTTCGGGCACCGGAAAATCGTGGGCCTCGATCAGCTTGTCCACCAGTTGATCCTTGGCCTTGGATTGTGAAGCGTGTTCGCGCTCCTGGAAGATCGCCTTGCGGACGGCCTCGCGCAGATCGTTCAGGGTGGGGTAATCGCCCAGGTCCTGCGCGAATTCGTCGTTCAGCTCGGGCAGCTCCCGGGTGCGGATGGTTTTCAGCTTCATGCGGAAGCGGACGGTCTTGCCGGCCAGTGCCTGCTTGCCGTAGTCCT
Organism: Terriglobia bacterium; assembly: GCA_020073265.1. GTDB lineage: Bacteria > Acidobacteriota > Terriglobia > Bryobacterales > Bryobacteraceae > Palsa-89. Next base: position 5,200 of record JAIQFN010000046.1, read on the forward strand.
CCGGGTAGGTGACGTCGAACTCTTTCTCCTCCTCGGGCGACATGCCGCGCAGCGTCTCGGTGAAGACCGGCATGGTGTCCGGGTCGCCGACCTTGAGCTGCATCTCGTCCTGGTGGATCGGCTCGGCCGCGCCCGACAGGCTGTCGAGTGATACGACCGCGTAATCGCCATCGGCCACCGGCCGCGGTTCGACGTTGACGAACTGCGCCTTCTGTTCGCGGATTTCTTCAATGCGCTTGTCGATGTCTTCGTCGGTCACGTGCGGCTCGCTGTAGTGAACCGTGACGCCGCGGTATTCCCCGAGCTCGAACTCGGGCGCCACCTCGAACTCGGCTTTGAAGCGAAGCGGCTCGCCTTCCTTAAAGTCGACGTCCTTGACGCTGGGCCGGCCGACCGGGTGCAGCTCTTCCTCTTCCATCTTCTTCTGGAAATATTTGGGAAGCAGGTTTTCCAGCACGTCTTCGCGCACCTGTTTGGCGAACTTGGCGCGGATCAGACTGACGGGAGCCTTGCCGGGACGGAAACCGGGGAGGCGGACCTTCTGCTGAATGTTAGAGACTACGCGCTCGGTCTCGCGCGTGATTTCGTCCACCGGAACGGTGATCTCGATTTCGTGCTTGCAACCTTCGAGGAGCATCCAAGACTATTCTAGCGTGTGCCGGCTAAAAATCTGAGGGCGCCTGAAGGCGCCTGCAGCCAGGATTGGCTGCCCCACTAGCGGGCGGCGGCGGCCGTGCGGCTGCTCTCGCGCAGGGCTTCGGCTTTGTCGGTGGCTTCCCAAGTGAAGCCGGGTTCGGTGCGTCCGAAGTGTCCAAAGGCAGCGGTCTGGCGGTAGATGGGCTGGCGCAGCTTCAGGTGGTCGATCATGCCCTTGGGCGTCAGGGCGAACAGCTCGCGCACCAGCTCGACCAGGCGCTCCTCTTCCACCACTCCCGTTCCGAATGTGTTGACCATGACCGAAACCGGTTCGGCCACGCCGATGGCGTAAGCGAGCTGAACTTCGACCCGCGTCGCGAGGCCGGCCGCCACCAGGTTCTTGGCGATGTAGCGCGCCGTGTAGCAAGCCGAGCGGTCTACCTTCGTCGGATCCTTGCCGGAGAACGCGCCGCCGCCGTGCCGTCCCATGCCACCATAAGTGTCGACGATGATCTTGCGCCCGGTGAGGCCGGTGTCGCCGTGCGGGCCGCCGATCACGAACCGGCCGGTGGGATTGATGTGGTACTTGGTGGCAGAATCCACCAGGTTGGAGGGAACCACGGGATCGATGATGTGCTTCTTCACCTGCGCACGCAATTCTTCAGTGGAGATCTTGTCGTCGTGCTGGGTGGAGACCACCACGGCCTCGATGCGCTTGGGCCTGCCGTCCGCATATTCGACGCTGACCTGGCTCTTGCCGTCCGGCCGCAGGAAATCGAGCTTGGCGGCGCGCCGCACTTCGCTCAACTGGCGCACCAGCTTGTGAGCCAGCATGATGGGCAGCGGCATCAGCTCGGGAGTCTCGTCGCAGGCATATCCGAACATGAGTCCCTGATCGCCGGCGCCTCCGGTGTCCACGCCCATGGCGATATCGGGCGACTGGCTCTGGATGGAGTTGATGATCCCGCAGGTCTTGCTATCGAAGCCGTAGCTGGCGTCCGAGTAGCCGATGTCGTCGATCACCTTGCGCGCCAGGCGCGGCACGTCCACGTAGGTGTTGGTGGTGATCTCGCCCGAGATCACGCAGATTCCGGTGGTGACCAGCACCTCGCAGGCCACGCGGCCCTTGGGATCGTCCTTCAAAACCGCGTCCAGGACGGAATCCGAAATCTGGTCCGCCATCTTGTCGGGATGTCCTTCGGTTACGGACTCCGACGTAAAAATATGCCGCATCTTGTCTGACACTGATGATCCTCCTGGAGTGCCTCTAGCTTCGAAAACCTGTGATTTTCCGAGCGGGAATCAATAAGCAAGTGTATCGCTTGAGCGGCTCTGGGGTCAACGAACGGAAGTTCTAGGCCTGGATGGTTCTTTGGTTTCTTAGTTCCCTGGTTCCTTGGTTGCGGGATTTCAGGCGTCGCGGTGGACCGTGTCGGGGCCGAAGGCGGGGAGGCAGACGGCGATATACTCGGCGCCCTCGGCTCCCGGAGTGCTGTAGCGAACCCACTCGCCACGGCGCGCGATAACCGCCTGGCCGGCGTGGACGTCGAGCACGCCGTCGCGCGACTCGACGCGCAGGGATCCGCGGAGAACGACGGTGAACTCGTCGAAGTCCGGCTGCTGGCCCGGCTCGCTCCAGCCGGAGGGGCTGTGCATGTGCGCGATGCTGACGGCCCGTTCGCCGGAATTGACGCGTCCGATGTATTCTTCCACCAGCTTGTTGCCGGGGACTTGGATGGGCGTGGGCTTGGCGACTAGTGTGGGCATCAGTGGTCGCGGTCGGTGACCAGGTCGGTGATGGCCGCCAGAGCCCGCTGGTAGCGCGACTCGGGGAATTCGTTGATGATCACCCGCGCTTTTTCGGTGAAGGACTGGGCGCGCTCGCGCACTCGTTCGAAACCCTGATGGCGCTCGATGAAGCGCAGAATCTTTTCGAAGGGCACTCGTTCGTAGCTGCCGTCGGCGAGGACGTCGGCCACCAGTTGCCGCTCTTCGGAAGTGGCGCGCTCGAGAGCATAGATGAGCGGGAGCGTGACCTTGCCTTCGCGCAGATCGCTGCCGACCGGCTTGCCGAGGACCTTTTCGTGCGCGGTGAAATCGAGCACATCGTCGACCAACTGAAAGGCGATGCCGAGGTTCCAGGCGAATTCGCCCAGGCGTTGCTCGGTGGCCTCGCCCGCGCCTCCCATGATCGCGCCGAGCTGCGCGCAGGCCGAGAACAGGCTGGCGGTCTTGCGGTCGACCAGCTCCATGTAGTCGGCTTCGGAGATGGCGATTTTGCCGATGCGCTCGAGCTGCAGCAGTTCACCTTCCACCATCATTTGGGTGAGCGCGATTAGCAGGTCGAGCACGTGGAAGTTGCGCTCGCGCAGGGCCATCTGAAAGGCCTGCATGTACAGCCAGTCGCCCGCCAGCACGCAGGTGTGATTGCCCCAGATGGTGTTGGACGATGGACGGCCGCGGCGAGTCTCGGCGATATCGATGACGTCGTCGTGCACCAGCGTGGCGGTGTGGATCATTTCGACGACCGCCGCCATGCGGATGGATCCGTCCGTGACTCCGCCCACCAGCTTGGAGGCGAGCAGCACCAGGATGGGGCGCAGCCGTTTGCCGCCGCCGGCTTGCAGATAGCGGCCGATGGTGGTGACGGCTTCGACGCTGGCCACCGATTCCAGGCTAATCTCGCGCTCCACTCGTTCCAGATCGCTCTTGACGAGGTCAAGAACCTCTCGCGCGGTTAGAGTCTGGCCGAGCTTGCTGAGTCCCATGCGGAATTTCTCAGTTTAGCAGGTTGCCGGAAAGCTCTCGCGGCTGAGAACTCCCCATTCGCTGGTTGCGCGCATCCGAGCGCTGCGGCGGGGTTCGCTGCATAGAAGCTACTTCCCCTCGAAGAATGGCTCTGTTCATTTTCCCGTTATTGATGGATGCTAGGAAGAACCAGCGATTCGCGCCGGCCGAGGGAGGCTGAAATGTTTTCGAGCGGGAATGTCACGGTTTACGTTTCGGATATGGATCGAGCGGTCCGTTTCTATAGCGAGACCTTGGGACTGAAACTGGCTTATCGGTTTGGCAATCACTGGGCAGCGGTGGAGTTGGGCAAGGGTCTGACCATCGGGCTGCATCCGGCTTCCGGGCAAATGCCCGCCGGGCGCAAGGGATCGATGGCCATCGGCCTGGAACTCAGCGGCTCGATCCGCGAGGCAGTGAAGGCGCTGGAGGCCAAGGGCGTGCGTTTCCAGGGTGCCGTGAACGAGGCGAAGGCCGGCGCTTTTGTAGGTTTCGAAGATCCCGACGGGAACCAGCTCTACCTGACGGAGTTGAACCGGAGTCACATCGAGCAGGGTGAAGGGCAGTACCAGCGCGCGTAGGTCAGGCACCGGGCGCGAGCAGCCTCTGGAAATTTTCTGAAGTGGCCTGGCTGATGCTCTCGAAGGTTTCGGCGCGAAGTTCGGCCAGCTTCCGGGCGGTGTGAACGATCAGAGACGGCTCGTTCCGTTTGCCGCGCTTGGGCACCGGCGCCAGGTACGGTGCATCGGTCTCAACCAGGATTCGATCGCGTGGAACTGCGCGCGCCGCGTCCTGGACGTCGAGCGCTTTCGGGAACGTCACGATGCCGCCGAAGCTGAGATAAAAGCCCAGATCCAGGGCGCGTTGGGCTTCCGCTGGTCCGCCGGAGAAGCAGTGCATGATGCCGGGGATCCGGTGCGGCGTCCAATGCTGTTCGATCAACGCGAGCGTGTCGTCCCAGGCTTCGCGGGTGTGAATCACGATGGGCTTGCGCGCGCGGGCTGCGATGGCCATTTGTTCGATGAAGACGGCTTTCTGCGTTTCGCGCGGGGAAAAATCGTAGTGGTAGTCGAGGCCGATTTCGCCGACTGCGATCACCTTGGGGTGCGAGAGCAGTTCTTCGAGGTGTCGCAGGTTGGCCGGAGTGGCTTTCGAGGCATCGTGCGGATGGACGCCCGCGGTCGCGTAGAACGCAGAATACTTGTCCGCCAGGCGGATGCCAGCCTCCAGATCGGGCGGGCCGCTGCCGGTTCCGATCGCGACCATGTGCTCGACGCCCGAGTCGAGCGCGCGCTGGATCACTGCGTCGCGGTCTGGATCGAACTCGGCGCTGTCGAGATGGCAGTGCGAGTCAATCAGGCTCACTTCAGCCGCGCTCCGATGGGGATATCTTCGAGGAAGCCTGCCAGCACCGGCTTGCCGCCTTCGACGGACGCAGCGACGATCATGCCGTTGGATTCGATGCCTCGCAGTTTGCGCGGCTGCAGGTTGGCGACGATCACGACCTTGCGTCCCAGCAACTGCTCGGGCGGATAAGCTTCCGCGATTCCCGCGACCAGCGTGCGCGGTTCGGCTTCGCCGATGTCCACTTTCAAGTGCAGCAGTTTGTCTGCGCCCTTGACGCGCTCGGCCGAGACCACCTGTCCGACGCGCAGGTCCACTTTGGCGAAGTCGTCGATGCTGATCTTGGCGGATTCGCCTGGTGCGGGTGCGGCCGGTGCGGCGGTAGCGGGTGCGAACAGAGCCGCGAGGCGCTCTCTTTCGGCGGCTTCCAGCTCCAGCATCTTTTCGATGGCCTTCGAGTCCAGGCGCGGGAATACGCCGCTCACCGTGCCGACCTTTTGTCCGGCCGCGAGCCGGCCCCAGTGCAGATCGGCGACGGTGATGGACTCGATCGGCTGCGGCATTCCGAGCTGGCTCCAGATTTTGCGGGCCGACTCCGGCATCACCGGATAGACCCATGCGCACACGATGCGCAGCGCTTCGGCGGCGGTGTAGAGCGTCTCATCGAGTAATTTCTGACTGTGTGACTCCTGGTCCTTGGCGAGCTGCCAGGGAGCCCGCTCCACGATGAACTTGTCGATGATCGAGATCAGCCCCCAGATGACTTCCAGGCCCTTCGAGAAATTGAAGGCGTCGAAGGCTTCGAGCGCCTGCTCGGTGGTTTCCTTCGCGGCGTCGGCAATGTGGCCGGCGCCGGCTGAGTCCGGAATCCTGCCGTCGCGATACTGGTTGATCATGGTGAGCGTGCGGCTGGCCAGATTGCCCAAGCCGTTGGCGAGATCGGCGTTGTAGCGCTGCACCAGCGCGTCGTAGGCGAAGCTGCCGTCCTGTCCGAAGGTAACTTCACGCAGCAGGAAATAGCGCAGGGCATCGATGCCCACCACGTCGGCGATCGGCCCCGGGTGCAGCACGTTGCCGCGCGACTTGCTCATCTTGTTCTCTTCGAAAAGAATCCAGCCGTGCGCGAACACCTTCTTGGGCAACGGAAGATCGGCGGCCATCAGAAAAGCCGGCCAGTAGACGGCGTGGAAGCGCAGGATGTCCTTGCCGATCAAGTGCAGGTCGGCCGGCCACAGATGCTCGGCCTTCACCGCGGTCATGTAGGAGATCAGCGCATCGAACCAGACGTAGAAGACGTGATGGCCTTCGACCGGCACCGGAATGCCCCACGGGATATTGGTGCGAGTGATGGACAGATCATTGAGGCCCTGCGCGACGAAGGATTTGATTTCGTTGCGGCGATGGTCGGGCTTCAGGAACTCGGGATCCTTTTCGTACAGCTCGAGCAAGCGGTCTTGAAACGCCGAAAGCTTGAAGAAGTAATTTTCTTCGGTGACGGTCTCAGTGGGGCGCCCGCACTCCGGGCAGGGATCGCCGGGCTGGGCTTCGTTGACGTACAGCTCGTCGTTGACGCAGTACTGGCCGGTGTACGCGCCTTTGTAGATATAGCCGTTGCGCCGGCAGCGCTCGAACAGATCGCGGACCGTTTCCTGGTGCTGGGGATCGGAAGTGCGGATGAAATGGTCGTAGTCGATGCCCAGGTGCTTCCACTGGTTCTTGAACTCGGCGGACATCTTCGCCGTGTAATCCTGCGGGCTGAGATTGGCGGCCTTGGCGGCGCGCTCGACGTTGCGGCTGTGTTCATCCGAACCGGTGGTGAGGACGACCGGATGGAAGCCCTCCATTTTCTTGAAGCGCTTCACCAGGTCGGCCACGAAAGTGGAGTAGGCGGTGCCGATGTGCGGCGCTGCGTTGACGTAATAGATCGGTGTGGTCAGGTAGTATTTCATCGAGTGTTTTTCAGGTGTGCGAGACTCGCTTCCGCCAGGATCTGCTTGAGCGGGACGCCGGTTTCGCGCGCGATCCTGCGGCAGTCTTCGTATTCGGGAGCGAACGATCCGTCTTCGGCGATTTTGATTCTCACTTTTCCGTGCGTGGTTTCGACTTCGGCGATGTGCCGGGCTTTGACGCGGCGTTCGGCGGAGTAGATGCGCAGGCCCAGCGTGGTGGTTTCGGCGAAGATCAACTGCGCCAGCGTCTCGCGATGTTCCGGCTTGGCGATGACGCGAACCAGAGTGCCGGGCCGGTTCTTTTTCATGAGCACCGGCTCCAGCGTGACGTCCAGCGCCCCGGCCTCGAGCAGCCGCTCCATGGCGTAACCGAGCACTTGCGGGCTGGAGTCGTCGATATTGGCTTCCAGCACCGCTACCGTGGTGGCTTCTTCGGCGCCGCTCGATTCGCCGATGAGCACACGCAGGACGTTAGCGTGTTCGGGGAAATCCTTGTCGCCGGCGCCGTAACCGGTGGCCGTGATTCGCATGGGTGGAAGCGGACCGAAGTCCGCGGCGAGGGTGGCGGCGATGGCCGCGCCGGTGGGCGTGGTGAGTTCGACGCACGGGCCGCGCGCGTAGATGGGCCTGCCGGCCAGCAGTTCCGCGGTGGCCGGGGCGGGGACGGGCAGCACGCCGTGCTCGGTCTTGATCGTGCCGCTGCCGACGTTCAGCGGCGAGCTGTGGATGCTTTCGACGCCCAGCAGGTGGAAGGCCGCGCAGGCGCCCACGATGTCGCAGATGGAATCCACCGCGCCGACTTCGTGGAAATGGACTTTGTCCAGCGGGACGCCGTGTACCTTGGCTTCGGCTTCGCCCAGACGTTGAAACACCGCCGCCGCATTCTGTTTGACGCGTGCAGGCAGGCCGGACTTCGCGATCAGGTCGAGAATGTCGCGCAGATGGCGATGGTTTTTCGCAGCGCCGCCGTCCACGTAAAACTTCGAAGCCGCGATGCCCTGGCGTGTGGTCTTCTCGATGCGGAATGTTGCGCCGGTGCCGAGGCCGTCCAGGATTCGCGAAATGGCCGCGCCATCGGCGCCGGCGTCGATCAAAGCGCCGACGGTCATGTCTCCGCTGATGCCGGAGAAGGCGTCCAGGTAGCAGATTTTCATGCGATCAACCGCGGCAGCAGCTCGCCGGAAGGTCCCTGAAGAAACTCGTCGATCTCGTCGGATAGTGTGGTTTCCGCCACGTTAATTTCCACCACGCGCGCGCCGGCCGATTTCGCGATGGGCGCCAGTCCCGCGGCGGGATAGACCACCGCTGAGGTTCCGATCACCAGGAAAAGGTCGGACGATCGCGCGGCCGCTTCCGCCGCTTGCCACACCTTGGGCGGAAGCGCTTCGCCGAACCAGACCACGCCCGGGCGCAGGAGGCCGCCGCATTCGCAGCGCGGCGGGATTTCCGGAAGGCGCGTGGTGCGATCCTCCCGCTCGCGGCCGCACGCCAGGCATCGCAGAATCCAGATGCTGCCATGCAGGCGGAGAACGTTGCGGCTGCCGGCGAGTTCATGCAGTCCGTCGACATTCTGGGTGATGAGAGTGAACGCGGGGACGCGTTTTTCCAGTTCGACCAGAGCGCAGTGACCGGGATTCGGCCGGGCTTCCGCCAGCACGCTGCGGCGCCAGTCGTACCATTCCCAAACCAGCTTAGGATCGCGCGCGAAGGCCTCCGGCGTTGCGAGATTCTCGGCGCGATGCTGTTTCCACAGGCCGCCATTGCCGCGAAAGGTAGGCACACCACTCTCGGCCGACACGCCGGCCCCGGTGAGCACGGCGACGGATCGGGCCTTTTTCAGCCATTGGCGAGCGGCGTCCATTAGATTCAGAGTACCAGCGGTGCATCTGCTTTGCGGTGGTGGGTCGGCACGCGAGTCGGCGACGACCGCCAGCACGAGGCCGCCTTCCATCGAGCCGCCTCCGGCTGAGCGGCGTTTGTTAGGCTTGCTAATGACCGCTCCATTGGCAGAACCACGTGGGAACCTCGCCTGCACAACTGATCCGGATTTTGTCGGCGTCCATTGCGCCGGTCATCGTGATTTCCGGAGTCGCCTTGCTGCTTCTCAGCATGACCAACCGTTACAGCCGGGTGATTGACCGCGCGCGAGATCTGGTGAAGGACCTGGACATCACTCAGGAGCCTTCGCGGCGAGAGCCGTCGGTGGAGCAGGTGCGAATCATTTACCGGCGCGCGCGTATTCTGCGCCTGGCCATCATCTTGAGTTCTCTCAGCATTCTGTTTGTGGCCGTTACGGTTGTATCGCTGTTCGCCGGGCAGGTTCTGGGAATTGGGATGGACTACTTCTCGGTGCCGTGTTTCGGCCTGTCGCTGCTGGCCCTGTTAGGGTCTCTCTACTTCTTCATTCGGGACGTCGGTATTTCGCTGGTAGCCCTGGAATTGGAGATTGGCCACATACCGGGAAATCGTGAATGAAAAAGCCGTGAGCCTGTTCGCGGCTTAGCGCGCGATCCGGACTACCATGCTCTGTGTCATAGTGTGGCCGGCGGCGTCTTCGGCGGTCAGTTTGTATTCCGTGTCGTTGCGCGGTGCAACCTGGAAACAACGGCTGAGGGAAGGATGAAGATCTTCGACAATGGGAGGTTCAATGCGGACTCTGGCGGCTCCGGTGACACCGAAGCAGATGCTGGTGGCCTGGCCGCGCTGGACCACTGCTGGGGCCGCGTAGAAACCGAGGATCTTCAGTTGGTCGCCGCCCAGCAACTTGATCGTCCGGCTGGCTCGCTCCGCCTCGGCTCTGGCGCGCTCCTGTTCGAGTTTTCGTGCGCTGCTCCAGCGCGAGTAGAAGATCCAGCCGTCATACAGGACGGCCACGCCGATGATGACCGTCAGGATGGGGAGCGCCCGGCGGAGCAACGAAGATGGCTGGCTCCATTCGGCCATGATGCAGAGCGTAGCGTAGCTCGTTTAGCGGTCTTACTTGCGATCGCGGTCTTCGTCGTCCAGATCGATCGCGAGCGGCGCGAACACGGCGCTGCGCCTAGCCGGGTACGGCGCGTTCCAGCCGCGGACGTCGTGCCAGAGAATGCGATTCAGTTTCTCTGCCGGTGCGGCATCCGGGATATCGAAGCGCATGTGCGACGAGGCGATGGCGCCTTCCCGCGCGCTTCCCTTGAGGGACTTGAGCGGCGGGTTTTGATCGAACAGCGAGATCACCGGCTCGACCGCATGATACGAACTGAGGTCGGGTTGCGACTGGAAGCTTTGCCGCATGTCTTCGGCGATCAGGTCGAACAGAGACATGGTCGGCAATCCGAGAATCAGCTCGATGGTCTTGACCATGCTCTGCGTCGAATAAAACGTCGAATCGACGTAGCCGCGGCGCGCAAAGGGACTGACCGCCAGCGCGACAGTGCGATGACCGTCCACGTGATCCACTCCGTTCTGAGCATCATCCTCTTCTATGAAGATCGCCATCTTCGGCCAGAATTTCGACTTGCTGAGGCCTTCGACGATCTGGCCGACCGCATAATCGTTGTCGGCCACCATGGCTTTTGCGGTAGAGTCGCCGGGATTGGTGCCGCGAGTGTGATCGGAAGGGAGCTGCACCAGGATCAGGTTGGGCATCGAGTTTTCCTGTTCCATGCGGCGAAGGTCCGCCAGAAAAACGCGGGCGCGCGCGACATCCGGGATGCTGGTGCTGAAGGCCGGAAAGTTGTGGGCGAGAATTTTGTCCAGCGGCGGAATCGGCGAGCTGGCTTTCCATTCGTTGGGGAACTCGTCGCCCTTGCGCCAGCGTTCCAGGTAGTCGCGCCTGCGTTCGGGGGGCACGCGCGCTCCCGGTACGTATTCGCCGTAGACGCGCACGGACTTGTTGAGCGCGAGAGCGTAGTCCCACAGAAAACCGCCCTTGGAGTACGCGATCGGATCGCTTCCATCGTAGGGGTAGCTGCGGCCGGCGTATCCGGGCCACAGGCAGTAGTCGGTCTCATTGGCCTGTGTGATCCACTGGTGGCCGTCGGCGCTGTTGCCGCCGGTCGCAAAAAAATTATCCAGCAGGACGAATTCTTCCGCCAGTTTATGCTGATTGGGCGTCACGTCGCGGCCGAACATGACCAGCGACGGGTCGCCGTTGCCTTTTTGGATATCGCCGAAGACCTGATCGTAGCTTCGGTTTTCCTTCACGATCAAAACCACGTGCTCGATCGGCGACGGATCGCCGGAGCGGGCCGGAACCGGTTCGGGTTTTATCGCGGCAGAAGGCGCCGGCGCTGCGACGGACGCCTGCATGCGGTTGTTCACCACCACCGCTGCCGTGTAGCTGGCCAGTTGGGCGCGGTCCGGCACCGGCAGCACGGCGATGGATCCGCGGTCGGCGTGAACATATCGTTTGGACGGCGCATCGCGCCAACCCGATCCGGCGCCGAGCAGCGAACCTACTGCGAGCCAGTCTCCGTCGGGACTCACCGCCAGCGCGTTCGGATACCAGGCGGTCGGGATCAGGCCCTGAATCTCGCCGCTGTGTGCGTTCAGCACCGCGATCGCATTGATTCCGCCGCAGGCGACGTACAGGGTGCGGCGGTCGCTCGAAAGCGCGAGCGCGGTAGGCGCGATGCCACGCGCCTTCACGGCGAACGGCTCGATGGGGAAGGTCCGGATCACGGTCATCTTGGAGGTATCGACAACGGACACCGAGTCGCTGTTCCCGTTGGCGACGTACAAGCGCTGTGCGGCTTCGTCCCAGACCATGGCGGTCGGATGCAGGCCGGCCGCGATGGTGTGGGTTGGCTGGAGCGTCTTCAGATCGAAACGCGTGACGGTGCCGGTGGCGGCGATCCCGCGTTCGTCGATCACCACCGGATCGGCGCTGGCGGCGGTGCCGGCCGGCGCGGTTCGATCGCCGGGTTTGGCAGTGCGTCCGCCCCAGTTGCTCACGAACGCAATATTTCCGGACCGCGCAATCACCGCTGCGAACGGTGCGATTCCGGTTGGCGCCATGCCGATCACAGCCGGCCGCACCAGGTCGACCACCGCCAGTTGGTTCTTGGCCGTGAGCGGAACCACGGCCAGGCGCCGTCCGGACGCATCGTTCGATTCGGCCACGGCAACGGAGCCTCCGAGCAGTTCGCCGAGCGGCCCGCCGATCGCGGAAATCCCACCCGCCTCCGCGCCATACAGTCCGACTTGCGCGCGAGATCCGGTGGCGCGCTTGGCCACCACCACCAGCGGACGGCCGAGGGCCGCGTCAAAGCGAAGGCCTTGCAGCCCCGGAGTTCCCTCCAGCGAAATATTGGCTTGAACTCGATTGGATTTCCAATCCAGTTGATATAGTCGCGTGCCCGCGGCTACCCACAAATCCGCGGAGTTTTTTCCGAAAGCCACCCCGTACACGCGGCCTTGGAAAACGGTCGGCACTCCGGCGGGGGTGATGGCTTGCCGTGTGGTGACTACGCCCGGGTCGGTGACGGCGCGGATGGGACGATCCGCGGTTTGTGCCGCCGCAGCGATTGCGCATAAGAGGATCAGATGGCCTGCTCGCATGCTGAGTAGATTATCACTGGAATGTAACGATGCGGTTACATTCTCGGGGGCTTGACCCCGTCCTGTCTCTAGAGACCGGCCAACGTCAATGCTGCGCCGTTTGTCAGAAAACGCCGGAGGTAGTCGATTTGGCCGAGATGATAGTTAAGATGACTATGCAGATGAATCAAGTACTGCCGCGTTGAGAGCGTTGTGTCGAAAACAATTTCGGGATAAGCCGCCTCCAATTGCTGCGGGGACAGCGAGGAAATCACGCGGACCGTCAGCTCCAGCAGGGACTCGATCCGATTCACAAGGTCATCGACTGCAAGTCCTTCGTCGATGAACTCGCGTTCTCGCTGGCGCTGATAGGGAACCTGGCCCAACTGGCGACCGATGTATTCGCGCAGATTGCCTTCCAGATGAAGGGCCAGATTCCCGGCTGAATTGGAAATGCCGGGAGCGCTGCGCCAGAGTGTGGGCATATCGGGAAAAGCTTCGAGTTGTTGAATCAGCCTGGTCAAGTCTCGGCGGAAAAGAGCCGCGAGCTCATCAGCCGGCGTCATTGCGCGTGAGGCCCCGCCGTGCTCGAACTACGGTTTGATACGCCGCTTCGGCGTCATGATTCAACGCCGTGAGGTGGCCCATCTTGCGGCCGGCGCGCGGCTCGAGTTTGCCGTACAGGTGGAGCTTTACGTCGGGGAACGCGCAGGCGGCCGCCCAGTCGGGTTCGCCGCTTTGCCACAGATCGCCCAGGATGTTGGCCATCGTGGCCGGCCGGTGCATCGCGGTCGATCCCAGCGGAAGGCCGCACACGGCGCGCAATTGCTGCTCGAACTGGCTGGTGACGCAGGCGTCCACGGTCAAGTGTCCGGAGTTGTGCGGGCGCGGCGCCAGTTCGTTGATCATGAGCCGGCCGTCGCGCGTGACGAAGAACTCGACGCACAAAACTCCTACGACACCGAGCTGGTCGAGCACGCAGCGCGACATTTCCACGGCTTGGTTAGCCACCGCTGCCGGCACTCGAGCTGGCGCGATGGAGACATCCAGAATGTGCCGGCTGTGCTGGTTCTCGATGGCGCCGTAGTGCACGAACGAGCCGTCATCGGCGCGCACGGCGACTACGGAGATTTCGCGCTCGAAGTCGATGAAGGCTTCGAGCACCGCTTCCTGTCGGCCGATTGCGCTCCAGGCTTCCAATGCGCGGTCCGGTGACTCGACGCGCACTTGTCCCTTGCCGTCGTAGCCGAAGGCGGCGGTCTTGAGAATCGACGGGCAGCCGAGTTCGGCGACCGCTCCTTCGAGATCTTCGACAGTCCGGATCTCGCGATATGGCGTGGTCGGGAGGCCCGCGTTTCGCAGGAACGCCTTCTCGCGGATGCGCTGCTGGGTGGTGTGAAGAATCGCGCCGCTGGGCCGCACCGGCGCAGCGCTGGCGGCCGCTTTCGCGGTTTCAGTCGGGACGTTTTCGAATTCGAACGTGACCACCTTGACGTTGCTTGCAAACTTCCGCACGGCGTCCAGGTCATCGTAGGGCGCCATCACTTCGACGTCGGCGATTTGGCCAGTGGGGGTGTCCTGGTCCGGCGAAAAAGTGTGGACGCGATAGCCCATGCGCCGGGCCGCCAGCGCGAACATGCGGCCCAGTTGTCCGCTCCCGAGCACGCCGATGGTGGCTCCCGGAAGGATGGGTTGGATCACGCCAGTTCTTCCGAACGCACTTTGGCAGCCTGCTCTTCGCGAAAGGCGCGCAGCTTTTCGCGTAACGTGGGATCGTGGTTGGCCAGAATCGCGACTGCCAGCAGCGCCGCGTTCTGAGCGCCCGCCTTGCCGATGGCCAGCGTGCCGACCGGAACGCCGCCGGGCATCTGCACGATGGAGAGCAGCGAGTCCAGGCCTTTGAGCGCCGGGCTTTCCACCGGCACGCCCAGCACCGGCAGCAAAGTGTGAGCGGCCACCATGCCGGGAAGATGCGCCGCGCCGCCCGCTCCGGCGATGATCACCTGCAAGCCTCGTGCTTCGGCGCCGGACGCGTACTCGGCCATCCACTCCGGCGTGCGATGCGCCGACACAACTTTGGACTCATGCGGGACGCCGAAGCGCGTTAGTGTTTCGCCGGCATGGCGCATGGTCTCCCAGTCGGACTTGCTGCCCATGATGATGCCAACCAGCGGCTGCATGCGGACTATTGTCCTTGCGCGAGCGTGTATCCAGGTTGTCCGTCAAAAGTGCGGAGGTTTTCTGTTTTGACGATCTCGATGCCCTGGTCCAGCACTCGATTCAGCAGCGCGACGACCTGCTTGGACGAGGTTCCGTTCTTGGACGCAAAACGGCAGCGGTAGGCATCGGTACAGAGAGTCTCGGGCATCCCTTCCGGCCAGACCTTCACGCCGCGGTTGTCGATCATGATCAGTTCCAGGCCGTCGCCGATGGCTTTCCGAGCGGCTGCGGCGAGCTTGTCGGTGTCGAGCGACGGCCAAGCCACGTAGACGTCGACGCCTTCCAAGGCAACCTTGACCGCCGGCCTCTTGGCTTCCTGGCGTGTCCGTTGAGGCGCAGCGGAGTAGTGCGCTGCCTTCAAGGTGTGCGGCGTTTTGCCAAGCCGCGCCACCACGGCCTGCGCGAATTCCTTGGTTCCGACCTTCTGCTTGCTGGTGCCTTCCTTATAAATGTCGTAGGTGTGGATGCCGTCCTCCATGGTGCACATCCAGGCGTTGTGGACGCGCTCGGCGATGTCCGGTTGATTCAGATGGACCAGCATCAGCACGCCGCCCAGCAGCAGTCCGGTGGGATTGGCCAGGTTCTGATTGGCGCGCCGGGGCGCCGAACCGTGGATGGCTTCGAACATCGCGCATTGCGACCCGATGTTGGCCGAGCCCGCCAGGCCCACCGAGCCGGCGATCTGCGCCGCGACGTCGGAAAGAATGTCGCCGTACAGATTCGGCATCACGATCACGTCGAACGCTTCGGGCGTGTCGGCCATTTTGGCGGCGCCAATATCGACGATCCAATGCTCCTTCTCGATGGTGGGATACTCCGCGCCGATTTCGTCGAAGATCTTGTGGAACAGGCCGTCGGTCATCTTCATGATGTTGTCCTTCATGAAGCAGGTGACCTTCTTGCGGTTGTGCTGCAGCGCGTACTCGAAAGCGTAGCGCATGATGCGCTCCGAGCCGGGGCGCGTGATGATCTTGAGGCACTCCATCACGGTGTCGCTGAGCTGGTACTCCATGCCGGCGTAGCAATCCTCTTCGTTCTCGCGCACGATGACCAGATTCATGTTGGGATGCTTGGTCTTGACGAAGGGATGATAGGACACGCAGGGCCGCACGTTGGCATACAGGCCGAGCATCTTGCGCGTGGTGACGTTCAGGCTCTTGAAACCCCCGCCCTGCGGTGTGGTGATGGGAGCTTTGTAGAAAACCTTGGTGCGGCGCAGGGACTCCCACGCGCTCGGCTCGATGCCTGCCGTGTTGCCGCGCAGGTAAACCTTCTCTCCAATCTCGATGACTTCGGTTTGGATGCGGGCGCCCGCTTCTTTGATGATGTGCAGCGAGGCCTCCATGATTTCGGGGCCGATTCCGTCGCCATACGCGACTGTGACTGGGACTAGGTTGGACATAGCTGGGAAAAACCAAAATACCACGCGCGTTCATGCGAGTGCCAACGCGGCACGCATGAGTGAGCTTGCTGGAAAACCTATGTAACACCCGCTCCCTAACGGTCACGGCACTGTAAGTGGCTGTGGACGCTACAACGCCGATTCTGAGCCGCGACCGTCAGGGAGTGGTTGCGCGTGTTTTTCAGCAAGCTCATGAGCGCGGGCGCCACCATCATCTTGCCAGTGCGATAGCCAGCAGGAGCGCGCGCTGGGTGCCGCGCCAGGAGTCGGTGGTGTCGAAGGTCTCGTTGAGAGAGTGCGCGCCGGTTCCGCGGCCGCCTCCGCTGATGGTGACGGCGGGGATGTTCAGATTCATGGGGACGTTCGAATCCGTCGAACCTTCGTGCAGCGTGTCCTCGACGCCCAGCGCGCGCGAAACGGCCAGGGCGGTTTGGACGATGGGTGAATCGGCCGGCGTGTGGCCGGCGGGCCGGACCCCCACCAGTTCAGCCGCCACGCTGATCTTGCCGCGATTGTTCCAGCGCCGGTTCTCTTCATCGGCCGCCGCGCGAACCGCGGCATTGAACTTCTCGTCGAGCTTCTTCAAGGACTGGACATCGGCGGACCGCATGTCCATCTCCATCCAGGCCTCAAATGGAATGGCGTTGACGGACGTTCCGCCGCCCACGCGGCCGACGTTGAAAGTGGTCTTGGGGTCGGACGGCACTTCGAAATCCGAGATCCTGGCGACGGCGCGGCCCATGGCATGAATGGGGTTGGCCATGCCGAACGCGCCGTAGCTATGCCCGCCAGGCCCCTTGAACGTGACGCGGTATCGCAGGCTGCCAACGCCCACGTTGGTAGTGCCGTAGCCGGTGCCGTCCACGGAAACAAATTTATCGACGCCTCCTCGCAAGCTTTCCTGGAACAGATTTTTTACGCCGCGCAGGTCGCCCAGTCCTTCTTCACCCACGTCGGCCACGAACGTGATGGTGCCGGGAGTCACCACGCGCGCTTCGTTCAGAGCCTG
Organism: Terriglobia bacterium; assembly: GCA_020073265.1. Taxonomy (GTDB): domain Bacteria; phylum Acidobacteriota; class Terriglobia; order Bryobacterales; family Bryobacteraceae; genus Palsa-89. The sequence continues at coordinate 22,067 of JAIQFN010000046.1, forward strand.
AATGACGGCGAGCATGACCGCCAGGCCGCGGCAGTCGTCGCCGATGCCTGGGCCCTTCAGCACGTTTCCCTCGCGCGTGACCTTCACGTTGGTTCCTTCCGGAAACACGGTGTCGAGATGGGCGCTGAAAACAAGATTTGGATGCTCGCTCCGGCCCGGCCGCGTGCCGATTACATTGCCAACCTTGTCGGTGTGGACGCCTTTCAAGCCCAGGCCGGCGAACAGTCTCGCGAGTTCGCGTCCGCGCTCGGTCTCGTGAAACGGCGGTGCGGGAATCTCGCAGATTCGAATCTCCTGCTCGATCGTTTTCGGTTCATTGCGCGTGGCGGCGTCCAGCGCGGCTTTGACGGCGGGGTCGCGGAGGAGCGCCGGCGGATCCTGTGCGGAACAAAGCCCAGCGCCTAAGACGGTCAAGGCCAGGAACCATCGCCTTCGAGGCGGCATAGTCTAGTATTGTCGATTTTGCGCGGGGCAGGCGTGCGGACTCAGCCGGGCGCGATCACTGGGCCTGCGCCAGCAGCGTACGGATCTCCTGCTCGAGCGGCTGGGCGGGCTGCTTCGACAGAGCGGTCTGGAGTTGTTGCCTGGCTTCTGTCCGGTCGCCGCTGCGAAGTAGCGCCGCCGCGTAATGATACCGGAAGGTGGCGTCGTCCGGGTATTTCTGCGTGATGGAAGAGAGAATCGGCAGCGCCGCGGACGCATTCCCTTTCTTGAGTTGAACCCAGGCCAGGGTGTCCTGCAGGTTGGGGTTGCCGGGGGCCTTTCGAACTCCCTGCGTCACCAATCGAAGGGCCTCCTCCAGGTCACCGCCTGTTTCGGTCAACAGATAGGCGAGGTTGTTGAGAACCACGGGATTGTCGGGGGTCTCGGACAAAGCCTTGCGGTAGCTCGCGACCGCTTCGGTCTTCTTTCCCATCTCTTCCTGGAGGTTGGCCATGGCTGCGTCCAGGCCGCGACGTTTCGGGTCGAGCTGGCGGGCGCGCTGGAGCGCTTCGAGCGCGGCCGCGGCATGGCCCTGTTTCTTCTGTAACTCAGCGATCCGAATCTGCACTTCGGCTGAGTTCGGGGATTTGGCGGCCATCTCGGCCAGCTCCGAAAGCGCCAGGTCGAACTTACCGGAGGCCTCGGCCGTGGATACGATCAGCGCTTCGGTGCCGAGCGATTCCGGCGCGCGCTTCTTCTCCGCCTCCAGCAGATCCAGCGCCCGGTCGGGAAGACTCTGGGCCAGGTAAGTGCTGACCAGTCCGGCCAGAGGATGCAAGTCCCCGCTGTTTTCCTTGTTCAGCTTCTGGAAATAAGTTTCTGCTTCCCCGTAGTGCTTTTGCGCCAGGGCGATGATTCCGAGCTGCATCTGGGCCTGCCGCGGATGAGAGGACTCGCGCGCCAGTTGTTCGGCTTCGCTCTTGGCCTGGCCGTAGGATGCGGTGAGTGTCAAGGCGGTGATGCGCAGCAGGCGCGCGTTTTCGTCGTTGCGGTTGATGGCTAGAGCAGCATCGGCCTGCTCCAGCACGGCCGCATAGTTCTTTCGAAGCAAGTAGACGCGGGCCAGAGCCAGATGCGGAGCCGGAGTTCGCCGGTCGGCTCGCGCCGCTTGTTGAAAACGAGCCGTGGCGACGTCGAGTTCTCCCTTGGCCAGCGCGGCTTGCCCGGTAAGCATCTGGATGCGAGGATTGGCGGGAGCGTCCTTGGCCAGATCGGCTGCGAGCAGAGCCGCGTTGCTCAGGTTTTGGGCGCCGCCCATTTCGATCAGGACCGAGATTTTGAGCGCGCGGGCGTTCTGGTCCTTGGGGTCTTTGGCCAGAACGGCGTCGAGCGTCTTTAATGCTTCGTCGCGACGGCCCAGGATGGCCAGGACCGTGGCGGACCGTTCGCGATAGGTGGTTTCGCGCGCCTTGTCGCGCGATAAGCCGCGTTGGTAATCCTCCAGAGCTTTGTCCCAAGCGCGCGTGAGCGTGTGAAAATCGCCGGCCAGCAGATCGGCTTGAGGAAAGGTGTCGCGCCGGGCGAGAAGGGAGTTGATCAGCTTCTCGGCTTCGTCCGGGTTTTGGCGGCCGAAATAGAAGCCGGCCAGCTGCAGCACGGCCGCGGGATCTTTCGGGTTATTGGCCATCCGCAGCTTCAGCAGCGACTCTGCCTCAGTCCAACGCTTTCCGAGCAGGTATTGCGCATACAGCAAGTCATAAGCCGGCCCGAACTGGGGATGCCGCGCAATGATCTGCTTGGCCTCGCGCTCGCCCTCCTCGGGCTGATTGTCTCTGAGCAGCGCCTCGACTAGCGCGGTGTGGATCTCCGGCGCGCCGGAAGAGAGTTCCAGGGCGCGGCGGAATGCTGTGATGGCATCACCAAGCCGCCGGTCGAGCATTGCGATGGTGCCTTTCAAGCGCAGCCCATCCACCAAGTTCGGGTTGGCCGCCAGCAGTTGATCGGTCAACGTCGCAGCCCGGTTGTAAAGCGCCGCGGGGCGGCTGGGATCCTGCGCATAAGCGGCCAGCGAGAGGCTCGCCAGCTCAACCTTGGCGGGGACGTTTTGTGGACTCAGGTCCACGGCGCGGTTCAACGCCTGGTAGGCCTCGCCGGCCTTGTTCTGCTTGAGCAGGGCGAGCGCTAGACGGTATTGGGCTTCGCCGAAGGTGGAATCCTTCTTGATTGCGTTGCGGTAGTTAATAGACGCATCTTCGTACTTGCCCGCCGCGAAGAGTTGGTTTCCGCGGTCCACGTACTGGCGGGCGCTCTTCCCGCACGCGACGGAAGAGATGGTTGCGACCAACCACACTGCGGTCCAGAGTTTCGTTCGCACACGATGGCGGGTAAACCACATAATTCGCTACCCTAGCAGCCCTAGGTTAACAAAATAGCCTGGAGCACCAAAGGTACTAGTGCATCAATTTCGAGCGATCCAAAGTACTGGCGAATACGGCACCAGCGGGAGACAACAGGCAGATCACGGTTTGAGGTGCTGGCGGAACCAATCCAGCGCGAGCTTTTCAGCCTGAGAGCGCGCTTCGCTGTAGATACCGTAGTGTGTGATTCTGGGTATAACCACCAGATTCTTGGGCCCTCTAGCGAGATGATAAGCTTTGATCCCCTGCTCATTATTGTCGAACAGCTCTTCCTTTTCGGCGACCACGAACTGCATCGCGCAATTCGGCGCCATGCCCACTTCGTCCACCGGATGGTAGTCCGTGAAGCGATCCCGAATGGGTGCGCCACGCAGATTCCCGATCACCTGAGCGAGCGGCGGCGGAATCCCCAATTCGCCGCGGGCGCGCCGAGTGGCTTCTTCGTACATCAGATTCTTGTTCTCCGGTGTCGGGTCCATGGGCCGGGTGCGGCCGTCCATATAGCCGACCTGGCTGTGAATGGCTTTCACTCGCGGGTCGCGCTCGGCCGCGTAGACCACCAGGCCGCCGGAAAAGCTGCTGCCCCATAGTCCGATGCGAGTGGTGTCGCACTGCGGCTCGGCTTGAAGCCAGTGCAGCGCATTCAGCCAGTCCGCGGTTTGGTCCAAAGGGTCCACCACTTCCCGAACTTCCTGGACTTCCGCGGTGAAGCGGTGGTTGGGGCGCTGCGCGGGCGCCGGGTCAGTCAAAATGACGCGCGAGTCGCTCTCGCCCCAGCCTCGATAGTCGAACGCCACTACCAGGTATCCGGCCTTGGCGAAGGCCACTGCCTCCGGCCGCAGCGCCGGCACGCTGCCACCCCAGCCATGCGCCATCAGGATGGTCGGCAGTTTCCCTTGTGCGGACACAGGAGCGAACACCTCGGCGTGCATGCGGGTGCCCGCGCTCCAGATATCGGCTACCCGGTACGTGATTTCGGCCGGAGGCGAGAACGGCGCACCGGCTTGCTGAGCGTAACTGCTACAAACGATCGCCGCGCCGAAAATGATCTCTACTGTCGCTCTGAGTCTCATTTGAGGTATTTCACAAACCAATCTGCGGCGGCGTTGGAGCTGCGCGCGAATGCCTCGCCGATATACATCTCGAAGTGCGTGATCCCCGGCACTTCGATGTAGTCCCAGGGTCCCGTTTTTTTCATACGCAGCTGCGAGCGATTCTCGTAGGACATATATACTACACAAGCTCGCAATGCGCCAGCGGAAATTTGTGCTGTTCGAGCATGTTTACTTCAACTCAACAAGCTCACCACGCGTCGATGAACGGCCGGCGTTTTCCCGCGGCCGGCGCCGGAGCGGGCAGTGATTTCAACGCGCGCAGGATACACTCCCGGGTTTGAGCGGGATCGATGACGTCATCGAACTCCAGGAATGACGCGACGTTCAACGCCTTGCCGGTCTCGTAATATTTCGCCACCAGCTTCTCGTAGAATTCCTGGCGCTCTTTGGGATCCTGGATGGCCTCGAGCTCCTTGCGGTAGCCGAGTTTCACCGCGCCCTCCAAGCCCATTCCGCCGAACTCGCCGGTGGGCCACGACACATTCAGCAACGGCGCGTGGAAGCAGCCGCCCGCCATGGCTTGAGCGCCCAAGCCGTAGCCTTTGCGCAACACCACCATCAGGTACGGAACGGTCAGGCTGGCGCCGGTGACGAACATGCGCGAGGTGTGCCGCACCTGCGCCTTCTTCTCGATGTCCGGTCCCACCATGAAGCCCGGCGTGTCGCACAGCGACAGGATGGGAATGCCGAAGGCGTCGCAGAGCTGCATGTGGCGCGCGGCCTTGTCGGCGCCTTCCGGATCGATGGCGCCCGCCAGGTGCTTCGGGTTGTTGGCAATCAGGCCGAGCGGCCGTCCCTCGACGCGGATGAACGCGGTGATCATGCCGATTCCAAATGTGGGCCGCAGTTCCAGCACCGATCCGGTATCGGCCAGGGTGTCGATGACGCGGCGGACATCGTAGACGCGCAGCCGGTTCTCGGGAATGGCCTGGCGCAGCAGCCTCTGGTCGGCCGCTTCCCAACTCGCGAGCGGCCCCTGAAAGTACGACAGGTATTTTTTCGCGGCGGCCACCGCTTCGGCTTCGTCCGCCACCGCGACATCCACTACGCCATTGGCGGTCTGCATGTCGATGGGGCCGACCTCTTCCGGTTTTACGACGCCGAGTCCTCCGCCTTCGATCATGGCCGGGCCAGCCATTCCGATGCTGGAATTTTCGGTCGCGATGATAACATCGCAGCAACCCAGCAGCGAGGCATTGCCGGCGAAGCAGCGCCCGGACACAACGCCGACCAGCGGCACCAGCCCGCTGAGCTTCGCGAAACTGAAAAAGGTCGGGACGTCCAGGTGTGCGCCGGCCAGCGCGTCTGTGTCGCCCGGCCGTCCGCCGCCGCCTTCGGCAAACAGGACCAGCGGCAGCCGCCACTGCTCGGCGATCCGCAGCAGCCGGTCCGTCTTCTTGTGGTTGAGGCTGCCTTGCGTTCCGGCCAGCACGGTGTAGTCGTAGGACATCACCATGGCGCGCGCGCGAGCCTGGTCGAACAGCGCGCCATTGATGGTGCCGATGCAAGCCACCAGGCCGTCGGCCGGAGTGTTGCGCATCAGGTCCTCGAGCGACCGCCGCTTGCGTTGCGCGGCGATGGCCAGCGATCCATACTCGCTGAAGCTGCCGGGGTCGCAAAGATCGGCGATATTCTCGCGAGCCGTCCGCTGACCCGTCTTGCGGCGGCGAGCGACGGCATCGGGACGCCGCTCGTCCAGGCCGATCGAATGGCGCTCGATCGTTTCGGCCAGGTCCGGCCGGATGTGATCCAGACCGGCCTGCTGTTCCACTTCCAGCGCGCCAGAGGCGACTTCGGCTTCTTCGAGAAAGACCAAAGGATGGCCGTCGAAGACCACTTCGCCCTTGGCCACGTTGACCAGCCGGACGAAGCCGCTGCGGTCGGCCTTCACGATGTGCTCCATCTTCATCGCTTCGAGCACGGCGACCTGCTGGCCCTGGCGAACCGCGTCGCCTTCGGCTACGTCGACGCTTACCACGGTGCCCTGCATGTGGGCCGCGATCGGCGCGGTGTTCGGAGGACCCTCGTTCAGGGCCGCTTTTCTCTGCACGGGTTCCGCGACGCCCGTGGCGCCGGCGAAAAACTTCTTCTGATGGGAGCCGGCCGCGGCGGCGGTCAAATCCGCGATGCGATCGTCGACAAAGCGCGTGTCAATCTGCTGCGCGCGAAAATCCGGATGCTGCAGCACGTGCTGCAAGAACGGGATATTGGTCGCCACGCCTTCGACGCGAAATTCGCACAGCGCCCGGTACGCGCGGGTAACTGCGTCCGCAAAAGCGGGCGAGGGCGAATAGCCGATCAGCTTGGCCAACAAAGAATCGAAGCTCGGATTGGTGCTGTAGCCCGCGTAGCCAAAGCTGTCGACCCGAATGCCGGGGCCGGATGGCGGTTCGAACGCGGTCAGCGTCCCGGCGGTGGGCCGGGCGCGCCCGCTCGCATCCATGGTTTCCAGATTGATGCGCAGCTCCATCGCGAAGCCACGCCGGAATTCGATGTCTGCTTGATGCAATTCGAGCTCCGCCAGCGAGCAACCGCGCGCGAGCTGGAGCTGTGTCTTGACCAGATCGATGCCGGTCAGCTCTTCGGTTATGGTGTGCTCCACCTGCAGGCGCGGATTGGCTTCCAGGAAAGCGAAGCCGCCCTCGTATACCAGAAACTCGAAGGTGCCCGCGTTGTTGTAGCACGCTTCCTGCGCCAGCCGGAGAGCCGCGCTGGTCAGCTTGCCGCGCACGTTCTTCGAGAGCCCCGGGCTGGGTGCGATTTCGATAATTTTCTGGTGCTGGCGCTGAATACTGCAATCCCGCTCGCCCAGATGCGTAACGGCCTTGCCGTCGCCGATGATCTGAATCTCGATGTGCCGGGCCTGGGTGGCGAGCTGCTCGACGTACAGGTCGGCGTTGCCGAACGCCTTGAGCGCCTCCGAGCGGCAGCGCGCAAAGGCCGGCTCGATTTCTTCCAGGCTCGACACGGCCCGCATGCCGCGGCCGCCACCGCCGGCGATGGCTTTGATCATGATGGCGCCGCCGTCGCCCAGCGACTCGAGAAAAGCCTTGGCTTCCTCAACGCTGGTTGGAAAATTGGTGCCCGCCAAGAGCGGGACGCCACAACGCGCGGCGAGCGCTCGTGCCTGCGCCTTATCGCCGAACAGCTCCAGGATCTCCGGCCGAGGTCCGACAAAAGCGAGGCCCACCTGCGCACAACGCCTCGCAAACCCGGCGTTCTCGCTCAAGAAACCGTAGCCGGGGTGAATAGCATCGCACCCGGAGTCGCGCGCTACCTTCAGGATCTGCTCGCTATCCAGATAGGCGGCCGGGCCGATGCCGTCCAGCGGCCGCGCCTCGTCGGCCTTGCGGACGTGCAGCGAGAGCGCGTCGTCTTCCGAGAAAATCGCCACCGTGCGGATCCCCAGCTCCGCGGCCGCGCGCGCGATCCGGACCGCAATTTCGCCGCGATTGGCGATCAGCAGTGTCGAGACTTGCATGCTGCTTCCACGCTCAGGCCTGCCCGAGCAGCCTGGCGAGGTCTCCCTTCTTCACCTTGCCGGTGGTGGTGAGCGGCAGCTCGTCGACAAAGTGGATCTCCGGGACTTTGTAGATCGCCATGTTCTTGCGGCACCACGTTTGAATCTCAGCCTCCGTGATGGTCGATCGCTGGTCCGGCGCGATTCGAACGAAGGCCACCGGCGTCTCGCCCCGCGCGCTGTCCTGCCGCCCGATCACTCCGGAACCGGTCACCGCGGGATGCTGTCCGAGCAGCCCCTCGATCTCGGCCGGAAAGACGCTCATGCCGTTCACCTTCAGCATCTCCTTGCGGCGTCCGAGGAAATGCAGGTAGCCGCGCTGGTCGATCACGCCGATGTCGCCGGTGTGCAGCCATCCGTTTTTCAACGCCTGCACGGTCTCTTCCGGCTTGTTCCAATAGCCCTTCAGAATCGACGGAGAGCGCACGCAGATCTCGCCCTCCCGGCCGAGCGGCTGAATCTCGCCAGTCTCGAAGCTGCAGATCTTGAACTCGGTGCCGGGCATCGGCAGTCCGACGAACACCGGTTGCGAATTGAGATCCATATCATCATTCTGCATGCCGGCGGTGAACGTGTCGCAGGTATGCGTTTCGGTCATGCCCCAGGCCGACTCGATCAGCGTCGTCCCGGTGAGCGCTTGCCAGCGCCGCCGGTATTCCACGTTTAGCTTCTTGACGAAGGAAGACACGGTGACGCGCCGCAGCGAGCTGAAGTCGCATTTTGCGGCGTCCGGATGATCCATCACCTCCACCGCGTTATCCACCAGCATTCCGGCGATGGTCACTCGATGCCGCTGGATGGCCGCCAGCCACGCCGCCGGATCCCAACGCGCCAGCAAAACGCACGTGGTCCCCGAAAAGATGTTGAAGATCAGCGCTATGTCCTCGCCGGCGATCCAGAAGACCGGGTGGAAGCACAGGCTCACGTCCCGCGGTTTCATCAGACCGATGGTGCAGGTCGTCGCCGCCGTATAGATCATGTCGCGTTGCGTGTGTACGCAGCCTTTCGGCATTCCGGTTGTGCCGCCGGTGTAGTTCAGGGCCGCGACATCGTCGAGCGAAACCTCCGGCGCCGGATATTCCCGCGGAGCGGATTCGAGCGCGGGAATCAAATCGATCGCGTCTCCGCCAGTGAGCTTGGCCTGGCGAATCGAACCGGGAACCGGAATGGACGGCTCCGAGGGCAGGGCATCGGCGTAGCTGGTGAACAGCACCAGGCGCAGCTTGGTTCGCGGCTGCACCGAACGGACCAGATTCAACAACTGATCCTGGGCCAGGATCGCGACCGCGCCCGAGTCGTTCAGTTCATACAGCAGCTCGTGCTCCTGGAACATGGGGTTCACCGGAACGTGCACGCAACCGAGCTTCAGGATTCCGAAAAAAGCGATCACAAACTGCGGGCAGTTGGGGAGGAAGACGGCCACGCGATCGCGCCTCTGAACACCATGCTGTGCGAGCAGCGCCGCGAAACGATTGCTCTGCTCTTCGAGCTGCCGATAGGTGAGTTCCGCGCCGTAAAAAACGTAGGCCGGTTTGTCCGGCTGGCGGCGGGACCATGCGCGCAAATAGTCAGTGAGCGGCGTTTCGCCGAACGGGTACACGGGCTGCGGCGGCACGGATTCTGGCCAGTTCGCCGCCCAGAGTTTGTGTAGCTCCCGTATATAGGCGTTTTCGCCGCTCATCGTCGCCCGGTTCGCTTCCCATCTTAAGGGAAGACGTAAGCGAGCGACGGAGGGCTGGCGCGACGCAGCGCTAACGCGAGCAGGACGGCTAGAACGACAGCGTCAGCGTGGCTTCCACCTGGTTCCGCTGCATGTGCGTGGCCGGCGTGTCAAAAATCGGACTTACCCAGCGCGTGTAGCGGACCTCGGGAATGACGCGGATGCCGAACGGATCGATGAACTGCGCGCCCGCGCCGCCCAGAAAACCTCGAGCATTGCGGTGTGCGGGCTGCGCCGCGGTGTTGTTGCAACAAGTCACTGTGCCGGCATTGTCGGTCGACGAGAGGGAAGTGCTGACCTTGCGCACGTCGCGCCAGGCGCCGCCACCCTCCACAAACCAGCGGGCGCCCGGCGTATGCCGTCCCTTGCCGTAAAAACGCAGTGCAATCGGAATGTCCAGCAGGCGGGTTCGCGTGTTCTCGTCGGTGCTGGTCGTCGTGGTGGTAGTGCTGCTCACGCCGTTGATGAATGTGGTGGTGTCCGTCGTCAGGGTGGTGCTCAAATCGTAGCCCATCCGCCTCAAATATCCGCCGATGGCCACCGCGAAGTGATCGGTGATAGCGACCTGAGCCGTGACCCCATAGCCGATTCGTGATGACGCGTCTGTCGAAGTGGCGTCAGCGGTTACATTGGTTGCGGAGTTCGGCTTGGTGGTCGTAGTGTTCGTGCCGCCGCTGATTTGGTTTAGTCCCAAAACCGAGAGCGTGACGCCCACCGAAAAACGCCGGACGAAGTTGCCCTCGTTGTTCTGCCCCTTCTGGCTGGACGACGAGGAAGCAGCGGTCGGGCTTTGAGCCGGGAGAAGGCCGGCACTGCAAATCACGGCAAGGACGCAAGCTCTAAGTTGCATATTCGGTCGATCTGTGGAAAATTGGGACGACGGATGCCTCGTCGACGGTTACAAAATACTTTTGCGAACTCGACCATCGTAGCACGAGGAGCTCCGAGGAGTGTATCAACTCCCGATGCCCCAAGACAGCGATTCGGGCACGCTCTGGAGGGATGTAAAGTTGCGTAAAGCTTGGTGCTCCGTGCGTACCCATGTTCCTTGGTGGTCACGTCTACGAGCAGAAACAATTCTGGGGACGATACGAAATGAGTTGTGAAAACTATCTTGTGAAGAACCGCCGGGCGCTTTCGGCGTGCATCGCAATCGCGGCGCTGGCCTGGCTGCAGCTACCGTTGAGCGGGCAGCCAAAGGAGCCACAGGAGCCGGCAGCGCCCGCGGCGTCTTCCCAAACACCGGCGCCCGCAACACCCGCGCCGGCCGCCACCAAGCCTGCGCCGGCCGCTTCCTCCAGTACGGAGGAGTCCACCGGCTTATACGGACCTTGGTCTGTCGAGGCGGTCTACTGGATGCCATCCACGCATCCGGACCTGCGCGGGGGGGCAGCCGCGACGGATTTTAGCGACCTCGATTATCCGAAGGCGACCAAGTATTCCCCTGGTCTGAAAGTGAGCTTCCCGGTATCCAGGACGGGCATGCTCAACGTCTCCGGCTTCTTGCTGAGGGGTACCGGGAGCATCGCGAACTCGCAGAACGTCGCGGTGTTCGGCACGGGGTACATTCCAGGAGACTTCATCAACACCAGATACACCATCGAAAACGTCAGGATTTCGCTCGAAGACCTCTTCTATCCGTTTCCGCACAAACAGGGACAGAAGTTTCGCACCAAGACGCTGTGGGAAGTTCAATACGTGAACATGAAGAGCAACTTCAACGCAGCGACGGTGGACAGTTCCGGCAACCCGCTCGCCGTCACAGCTACAGGGTCGCGCATGGTTATCTATCCGACCTTCGGTATGGCAGCCGAATACAATACTTCGCGACATTTCCGCTTCAGCGTGGAAGGTTCCGGCTTTGGCCTCCCGCACCACTCCACCATCTGGGATGCGGGCGCCTCGCTCGGCTACCACCACGGCCGGTTTGAGCTGACGGTGGGAGAAAAAATATTTCACTTCTCCACCTCGGCGCAGAAGGACCAATATTACAAGGCGACTCTGTGGGGCCCCTATGTGGCGCTGCGCTGGTACGGAGGGAAAACTCTCTAACGATGCGCCTGCCGGGCCTTTAGAAAAGGCGCGGCCTTGGGATTCGCGGCGTTCCAGTGCGGCGGCTGGTCGCTGGATGCCAGCATGATCAGCATAAGGGCGGCGGCGCGATCCACTTTCGCCATGTTGTCGTAGTCGATCTTCTGCCATTCGTCGCCGACGCCATGGTAGTCAGGAAAATCGAAAGCCACGGCAAGTGTGGTTGAGGGCACGCCCACGTCCGCAAGAGGTTCGTTGTCGCTGGCCGTAAAATACAGATCGCTGTTGCGTGAGTTCTTGTACACCTTGATGCCGGTGAGCTCGCCCGCGCGTTCCAGATAGTTGCTCAGATCGGAATAATCGAATCCCGTCAGCGTGGCGTTTGAAAGTTGCTTGCCTTCAGTTGAATCCGTGCGGCCCACTTGTTCGAAGTTAAGCTGCGCGATGGTCTTCTCGAGGGGCCAGGCTGGGTGCCGCGCGTAGTAGCGGGATCCCATGAGACCTTTTTCTTCACCGAAGAACGTCATGAACACAATGCTGCGCCGGGGATGTTCTTTGAGGCTGGCCAGCGCGCGGGCCAGCTCGATGACCGTCACCACGCCGCTGCCGTCGTCGTTGGCGCCGTTGTAGATGCGGTCGCCTTTCGCGTTTGGATCCTCGCCCAGATGGTCGTAATGCGCCGTCACCAGCATGCAGGTGTCTTTCAGAGACGCGTCCGAGCCGCGCAGAATGCCGATCACGTTGCGTAACCGTACCGGCGATTGGCGAGGCGCAGCGACGTGAATGGTGGCTGTCGCTCCGCTCGCGCCCGCCTTCAGTGAGCCATAAAAAGCTGCGGCCGATTGGCCGGTCAGTGTGATCCAGGGCGTGGCCCTACGCGGCGTCTCCGGATCCATCAGTTGCCCTTCGCGCGACGGACGCCCAGTGGCTCCGGCCGGGTCCAGCAGGATGACGGCCGCTGGTTTGGCGTCACCGAGTTTCCTGAGCGCAACCCGCAGGTTCCTTCCGGCGCTGCGGCGGATCTCGACTAAGACCACCTTGCCATCGAGCTGCGGAGCCGTGAGGCTCTCGACGAACTGATCGTCCTCCACGTCCACTTTGAACACCGGCGCGCCATCGAGCTCCAGCGCGGTAGTCACGTTCAGCGCCGCTGCGCTTGGTTCTACTTTCAGAACGCGGCCGGCATGCGAGAGAGCCAGCTCAAATCCCGTGAGATCCGGTTCCAGCACCGCCATGCGAGCAGTCTGAAAATAGCCGTCGTCTCCGCCCAGTTCGAGTCCGGCCCCGCGGAACTGAGCGGCGATATATTCGGCCGCGATGTCGAGACCCCGCGAAGGCGTGTTCCGCCCCTCCAGCAGATCGGAGGCCAGGAACGAAAGGTCGCCGCGCAGCGCATCGGCCCGAATGCTATCCAGCGCGCCGCGGACCTCCGGCGTCACGGTAAATCCGGGCGATTTCGACTGTGGGAAGCTGCACAGGCATCCCAGGAAGGCCAGAATCAATGCAAAACGTGTCGGCATGGGATCGGGCGCGGAGCGCACCCGCAGTCTGATGGTAACACCTGCGACCGGCGCTAACTTCCTTATAGCCGAGCATTTTACGAAACCCACCCCGCTTGACATGCGTTTCATAGAGGAGCACGATGAAGGAAGGAGTTTCGCCATGCGCCTCATTGTAGGTTTGGCTCTTCTTGCGGTTAGTTCCGCGTACGGCCAGTACGTGATCTCGGCTCATTCCGGTGTGATTCAGGAGATAGAAGGAAGCGCCTACCTGAACGACAAGGCTGTCTCGCCGAAGTTCGGCCAGTTCCCGGATATCAAGGAGGGCCAGGTATTCCGCACCGAAGAGGGCCGCGCGGAAATCCTGCTGACGCCGGGCGTGTTCCTGCGCATCAGCGAGAACAGCTCGATGCAAATGGTGTCGAACCGTCTCACCGACACGCGCGTGGAACTGCTGGGCGGGTCCGCCATGGTGGAATGCGACGATATCCCGAAAGACAATTCCATCATGCTGCTGTACAAAGGCAGCACGATGATGCTGGTGAAGCACGGACTATACCGCGTCGATTCGGATCCGGCGCGCTTCCAGGTTTATGACGGCGAGGCGATCGTGAAGGGCGAGTCCGGGCAGTTGACGCTGAAGGGCGGCAGGCAGACCGGACTGGGCGGCGCTCTGATGGCGGAAAACTTCGACAAGAACAACGGCGACGAGTTGTATCGCTGGTCGGTCCGCCGCGCCAGCTACCTGGCCAAGGCCAACGTGTCGTCTGCGACGGCTCTTCGCGACAGCGGCGGTTACTACGGCGGCATGGGCGGTCTGGGCGGCTGGCAGTTCAATCCGTTGTTTGGCCTGTTCACGTTCGTGCCCTACAGCGGAATCGGCTACAGCCCGTTTGGTTTCGGCTGGTGGAGCCCCTATACGGTCGGCTACTATTATCCGTACGGCGGAGGTTACTACGGCGGCGGCGGTGCCAGCCGCACTCCAGTCGGCGGCGGCCAGGCGTCCACGTTCTCTACCTCTAATAACGGCCGTGCGTTCAATGACGGCGCTTCGTTCTCCCGAGGTTCGGTTGCCCCGATGTCCGGGGGAGCGATCAGCGGTGGTGGCGTTTCAATGGGTAGCGGCGGCGGCGGTGGGATTAGCAGCGGCGGTGGTGGCGGTGGCGGCGGCGCACACGGCGGCGGTGGTGGCGGCGGTCACCGCTAAGCGCTACTTCAGATTCTTCTCTAAGAAATCGGTGGTCTTTTCGAGCAGTTGCCGGCGGAGCTGTCCTCCGACGCTGTGACTCTTCTGCGGATAAACCACCATATCGAACAGTTTCCCGGCCCGCTCGAACGCCGTGGCCATCTGCAGCGTGTTCTGGAACAGCACGTTGTCATCCTCGAAGTTGTGCAACATGAGAAGCTTGGCCTCGAGCTTATCGGCGTACTCGATCGGTGAGCTGTCGCGATAGCCTTTGGCGTTCTCTTCCGGCAGTCCCATGTAGCGCTCCGTGTAGATGGTGTCGTAGTTGCGCCAACTGGTGACGGGCGCCCCCGCGATTCCAGCGCGGAACACACCGGGCGCGTTCAGCAGCGAATACAGCGTCATGTAGCCGCCGTAGCTCCAGCCGTAGATGCCGACGCGCGCCGGATCCACGAAGCCTTGCGCGATGAGATAGCGGATGCCTTCCAGTTGATCTTCCAGTTCGGTCTTGCCGGTGCGATGATAGAGCGGCGTTTCGAAAGCATGGCCGCGTCCCGTCGAGCCGCGATTGTCCAACTGCCAGATCACGAAACCGCGGTGCGCCAGAACCTGGTCCCAAGTGGCGCCCTGCCAGGAGTTGCGCACGCTCTGAGCTCCAGGCCCGCCGTAAACCATCACCACCGCCGGATATTTTTCACCGGCGCGAAAATGGGCCGGCTTGATCAGCCGCGCGTAAAGCGTGGCCCCGGACTGGCTCTTCACCGCGACGATCTCGGACGGCAGCACCTCGTACTCATCGGTGAGTGAGTGATCGGCCGCGCGATACACCGCCCACTCGGCGCCGTCCACGGTGCGCAGCGTGCGGCCGGTGGGCTGCGTCAGGCTCGAAAAACTGTCCATGTAAAACGATGCCGCCGGGTTCATCGAGATGCCGTGCGTTCCGTCGCCGCTCGAGATGCGCTTGCGATCCTTGCCGTTCAGCTTGATCGAGTAGAGCTGCCGCTCCAGCGGGCTCTTCTCGGTGGACACAAAGTAGAGCGTCTCGCGCGATTCGTCCAGTCCAGCGATATCGGTGACCTCCCAGTTGCCTTCGGTCAGCTTCTTGTGCAGCTTGCCATCCAGTCCGTACAGGTACAGGTGCTCGAAGCCGTCGCGCTCGCTGCCCCAGATGAACTGGCCGTCGGCGAGGAAGCGAAACAGGTCGTGGTTGTTGATCCAGTAAGGATCGGCTTCGTGCAGGATCGATCGCGACGTTCCAGTCGAGGCGTCGGCCAGCAGCAGATCGAGCTGATTCTGGACGCGGTTGAAGCGTTTGACGGCGAGCCGGGACGAGTCGGGTGTCCAATAGACGCGCGCGAAGAGAGCATCGCGCGGATTGCCCAAGTCCATCCAGCGGGTGTTGCCTCCGGTGGCGGCCACCACGCCCAAATGGACATCGGCGTTGGGCGTGCCGGCCTGCGGGTAGCGCTCGGGTTCCGCGATAGCGCGCTGTCCGCGAAAGTCAGCCTGTGGATACATGAACTCGCGCGCCGTATCGAATTGCATGTACGCGATCCTCTGGGAGTCGGGCGACCACCAGTAGGCCGTGCCCAGGTTCAGCTCTTCCGGATATACCCAGTCCAGCTCCCCATTGAGTAGCGTGGTGCCGCCGTCGCTGGTGAGCCGTGTCAGCTTGCGCGTGACGATTTCGAGAGAGTAAAGATCATGCCCTCGGCGGAACGCCACGCGGGAGCCGTCCGGCGACAGCTTGGGGTCCCGCTCGGCCACGGGCGTTTGGGTGAGCTGGTCCCATTTTCCGGACTCGAGCGAGAACAGGAACAGATCGCCCGAGACGCTCAGCAGGAGTTCCTTGCCCGAAGGCGACCATTGAAAATCGTTTTCGCTGACGCGGCGGTTCTGCCAATCGAACTGGTCGGCTTCCGGGACGTCGACCGCGGCCTTTTCCATGGCATCCACCGACAGCACTTCTTTTTCGGACTTGGCCGCGACGTCGTACATCAGGATCCGGCTGCCGCGGAAATAAGCAAAGCGCTTCCCATCCGGGGACCACACCACGCCGCCGCCAAGTCCTCCGTGACCGCCGCTGCGCTCCTGCTGAACCACCGTGTCGATGGTGATGGGCTTCTTCTGCGCGAAGAGCGTGAAGGCGCCGAGCAGCGCGAGGAGGGTGCAGCGGGAGAGCATTTGCTGTGATTGTAACAGCAGGTGCCAGGTGCCAGGTGCCAGGTGTCAGGTGTCAGAACGGCGGGAAGCTCGCGGCTACGCTCGCCGATCCTTTGAAACCGTAGATGGCTGCGCTGGGAGTCGAAAACAGCGCGTGGAAATCGTTGCTCGATCTTACGGCCTCGATCAGGCGTCGGGCGCCGCGCGCGTGTAAGTCGCGATAGAAGTCGCCCGGAGTAATGAGAGCGTACGCGAGATTGTAGCGTTGCGCGAAGTTTGGGATCGAGTCCAGCAGCTTGTCGATGCCGGCTTGGTCGTCGTGGTAGTACAGCTTGGGAGGCACGGGCAGCGAGCAGGACTTGCGGCCCGTGTAGAGGAACACCAGCGGATCGTCATAGGCGAACACCGCCGCTTCGGGCGGGGCATTGCTTGCGATCCAGTTGTAGGCCGGCCGTCTTGATCCCAGGTCGGACCGATAGGCCTCGAACAGGCCGGGGAGAAACCGGAACAGGCCAAAACCGGTGGTGAAGACCACGAACATCGCCAGCATGGCGATGACGCCCGCCCCTGCGGCTGCCGCGCATCGATCCGCGAAGGCAGGTTTGTTCCATGACGCGCGCATCACCCGGCAGACGTTTTCGAGTTCGGTCCACAGGCCGGCGGCCAGTAGCGGATAAAGCGGGAAGACGAAACGCTGATCCGGCGTGAAGTGCCACACCAGCAGCAGCGCCGCGATTCCCGCCGCGGCCAGCGGAAATTGCAGCTTGTGTGTGCGCTTGGCCAGTCGCACGCATCCCCCGATCGCGGCCACCGCGATCACTCGTTCCAGGTAGATGTTTCCATACGGGATGTCGAAGGTGAGCAGCCTGCCCGCTCCCATCAGGAAGCCGTCCAGGTTGTGCCACACCACCAGCGGCAAGTCCCGCAGCGGAACGTTGTAGATTTCGAAACCCAGGTAGTTGGTGTAGTAGAGCGTCACCAGGTCCCAGGAGCGCGAGACATGCCCCGAGGCCCACCACTGCCAGGCTAACGGGGCCGGCAGCATGGTCGCCAGGAAGAGCGCAGCCTGCCCGAACCGGCGCCGCAATGCGAAACACAACGGAACGGTAACCAGCAACGGAGCGGCGGACGATTTCGTCAGGTACGCGAGCGCGCCGCAAACACCCGCCAGAACCACCAGCCCGCGCGATGCTCCAGCTTCCAAAGCGCGTTCAGCCAAAACCAGGCTCGCCACCAACAGCGAAGTGAACAGCAGCTCCGGCATCAATGAGAAGCTGAACACCACCGCGACCGGGCTCAGGCCCGCCGCCATGATCAGCACGCATCGTTCTCGCAGGCCGAACCCATATTCGCGGAAAAAAATCCATAGCGCCGCCAGGTAGAGCGGCAGCAGCAGCCAGGCGAGCAATGTCGCCAGCGGCAGGTTCGATGGGAAATCAGGATTCAGCTTCCAAATTCCAGCCAGCAGCGCTGAGTAGACCGGCGGATACTTGGTCTGGTACGGCTCGCCGGGGAGGCTCGCGATGCGGTAGCCGTGACCTTCGGCCAGGCTCTTGGCGGACACCCAATAGATGCTGTCGTCATGATAAAAGCCCAGGTGCGGCATGGAACGCAGGCTCCAGGCCAGGTACGCCGAGGGGCCGAGCGCCAGCAGGAACACACCGAGAATGGACAGCTTTCTCAGCATCTAACCTGAATTTATCAGTCAGCATGAGGCGGACCAATCGGGGATTCACCTTAGGACCGCCACAGTCATGCCGGTGAATCCAGCGTTGCGCGGCGCGTGCCGGTATCCGGCAGGGTCAAGGTATTCTTGAGAGGATGAAACTGACTTTCTGGGGCGCGGCCAAGGTGGTCACCGGGTCCATGCATCAACTTACCGTCGAAGGCCAGGACTATCTGCTGGATTGCGGGCTGTATCAGGGCAGGCGTAAAGAAGCCGAAGAGCGCAACAAGCAGTTCCCCTTCAATTGCCGGGAAATATCGGCCGTGCTGCTCTCGCACGCGCACATCGACCACAGCGGCAACCTTCCGGGCCTGGTGCGCTGCGGGTTTCGCGGGCCGATCTACGCCAGCCCCGGAACGGCCGACCTGTGCCAGCCCATGCTGGCCGACTCCGCCTCGCTGCAGGAAAAAGACGCCGAGTTTCTCAACAAGCGCAACCTGCGGCGCAAGTCGCTCAACTTGCACCGGCCCAACGGCGGGAAACCCAACGGCAAGCAGCCCAACGGCGAAGCAATGGTGGAGCCGCTCTACACCGTGGAGGACGCCGAGGCCACGGTTCCGCTGTTTCGGCCCGTGCCGATGCACACGCCGACCGGGATCGGGCCAGGCCTCAGCTACCAGTCGTTCGAGGCCGGCCACATACTGGGGTCCACCTCGATGCTGCTCGAGCTGGAATCGGCGGGCCGGAAGGTGCGGTTAGGTTTTACCGGCGATTTGGGCCGGCGCGGGTTGCCGATTATCCGCGACCCGGAGCCGCTGCCCGGAGCCGACTACCTGATCCTGGAGAGCACCTACGGCGACCGCGTGCACGAACCCATCCAGTCGGTTGCCGACCGGCTGGCGGACATCGTGAATCGCACCTACGAGCGCGGCGGGAAAATGATCGTGCCGGCGTTCGCGGTGGGCCGCACCCAGCAACTCGTGCTGCTGCTGCATCAACTGATCAACGCCAACAGGATTCCCGCTTTTCCCATCTTCGTCGACAGCCCGCTGGCGGTGGACGTCACGGAAGTTTTTCGCAAGCATCCGGAATTGTTCGACGAAGAAGCTCAATCGTTCCTGACCAACCACGAGGACCCGTTCGGGTTCAAGCGGCTGACCTATGTGCGCGACGTCAACCAGTCCAAGGCGCTGAACGACCTGCACGGTCCCTTCATGATCGTGTCGGCTTCGGGTATGTGCGAGGGCGGGCGCGTCCTCCATCACCTCAAGAACAATATTTCCGATCCCCGCAACACCATCCTGCTCACCGGCTATCAGGCCGAAAACACGCTGGGAAGAAAGATCGAGCAGCATTGGAGCGAAGTGCCGATTTTCGGCGAACCCATGCGCCTGCGCGCCGAGGTCGCCGAGTTGGATGCCTTGAGCGGCCACGCCGACCGCGACGAGATGCTGGCTTGGATGCAGCCGATCGCCAGCGGCCTCAAGAAAGTGTTTCTGGTACATGGCGAGCCGGATCAGCAGACCGCCTTCGCCGCGGCCATCCGGCAGCGGTACGGCCTGGAGGTGGTGGTCCCGGAACGCGGCCAGAGCTTCGATCTCTAGGGTTTTGTACTGAGCTTTTCGCGTGCAGTACTAAATCGCTAGTACCTTTGCACTAGGGGTGTTTTCGAGTACGCTTGTTCAGAATGGCTGATTCCGAAGCCAGGGTAACCCCTCGAGGACCGCGGTGAATCAGAGTCTCCTGAACTATTCCTACCTGCAAGTGCTGGACCTCCTGACAACTGTCGCCTTTCTGATCAACGGTGTACAGGAAGCGAATCCGTTGGTTCGAATGGCGTTAAAGCTGGCGGGGAATCCGCTCGGGGTCTTGATCGTGGTGAAGCTGCTGGCGCTCGTGCTCGGGCTGTACTGCTGGCGCATGGGGCGCGAGCGGCTGCTCTCGCGGATCAACATGCTGTTCGCGGTGCTGGTGGCCTGGAACCTGGTGGCGCTGATCATCGCCAGCATCTGACCGTCGCGATCGCGATCGCTGTCCCGTCACCCGACCCGTCGAAATCAACCCGCTGCTATTGCAGCGGCAGCATCACCGTATTGCTGTCGACGCCGTTGACGGTCACCTTCAGCGGCACGTTGCTGCCCGGAGTCATGCCGTCGGGGACCTGGAATTTTGTCACCGCCACTCCGGTATAGCCGGGCGCTGCGCCTGTCCAGGCCGGCACGGGCGACAGGTCCGCCGCTGAAATGTTGAGCGAGTCTGCCAGGGCTGGCGGTGGATCGGGCGGGAAGAACCCGTCGATCACCTTGCCGGCGTACGGGCCGAACCCGGTGCCGAGCACGGAAATGGTTTCCCCCGCCGATGCGGGATTGTCCGAGGTGACCGGTGAACCATCCTCGTGCAGCGCGATGACATACTGCTGGCCATTCACGGTCTGGAAGAAAATCCCGGGCGCATTCCGCGCCACGGTGAACGTGGCCGTAACATCCGGTTGGCCGCCGGCGTGGACCGTCAGCGTGTAGTCGCCGTCCGGAAGATCCGAGGGGACCTGGGCGTTGATCTGGTCCGGCGAAACAAACAGCAGTCCGAGAATCCGATCGTTCAGCGTCACCGTAACACCCGCGATCGCCTGCGCGAGCGGGTTCACCCGGCCGACTTCCACGTCTGGTGCCAGGCTGTGGCCATAGATGGCGATGATGGACCCCGGAGCTACCGACGAGCTAGGTGTATCGCTGGCCGCGTTGCGAACTCCCGCCGGCGCGATGTAGGGAACCGCATCCGCTTGCGCCGTCACACTGCGAGGCGCGGACATGCTCACGGAACCGGACGGGAAAGTGCCGCTCAGATCGCCGCTCCAACGCCGGAACTTGTACCCAGGGTTCGCCGTCGCCGTGACGTTCACCTGCGAGCTGTCGGAGAAGAACATGTCGCTCGACGAAGGAGTCACCTGGAGCGAAATTCCATTGGCCGGATTGGACGCCAGACTCAACTGGTAGGAGTTGGTGTAGTTGGCGGTGACGGTGGTGTAATCCTGCGTGATCTTGAACGTATGGTCGGAAGTCCCGCCATCGGACCAGGACGCGAAATCCAGTCGCGCGCCGGCGCCCATCGGGACTTGCATGGGGGCGGTCACGTGCAACTGTGTGCCGCCCTGCCGGTCGATGGTGCAGGGCGTCTGGCAAGCGGTTCCGTCCACCTGGACTGCCAGGCCCGACGGTGAACTCTGCACCACCACGCGGTTGAGCACGCTATAGCTCGCGATCATCCGGAATCCGTTGTTTACAGCCGTCTGGTCGACGGTCACGGTCTGGTCCGCGCCGGCGCCGTTGGACCAATTCAGGAAGGTGTACTGACGGCCCTTGGAGTCGGACTCGCTGGCCGGTGCGGAGACCTGGTGGCTGGATCCCAACGCCCAGATGAAATTGTAAGCCGGCCAGTTCTGCCGCCCGTCCACGGCCAGCTTCAACCCGGTCGGGTTGGTAACGAACGAAACCTGGGCCCCGCGAACGAAGTTGGCGGTCAGCGTGTCCGGTGTCGACACGTTGTTGTCGGTGGTGTAAATGGCGTTAGCTCCCTGGCCGTTGCTCCAGGAGTCGAAGACCCACCATAAGCTGGCGTGATCCACCTGCGGAGAAACAGCTCCGATTACGTGCTGTGAACCCGGCGCGAAATCGAAATCGCCGAAGCACAGGCCCGGGACGCCGACCTGCGGCACGATCGGCTGCGACTCGTTCGAGGGGCAGGTCGTCAGATCGGCAATGGAACGGGTCGGTACCGTGGAGTGGTCGATGAGCAGGTTGAAACCCAGCGGAGACGTCAAGAAATGGACCCGCTTGCCCGGCGAGAACCGCGGCGCAATCGTCATGGCGCCCTTCACCGTCAAGGCGGTTAAGAACGGATTCACCGGTCCGGAATTCAGCGACCATCCCAGGAAGACAAATCCGGGGTACGGTATGGCATTCAGGTTGACTGCCGCATTGGCTTGTACGAACAGATTCACGGTTGCCCAGTAACAGGTGGACCCGACGAACACCACTCCGGGACGAAGTACGTTGCTGGAATTCACGCCCGGAGATCCGCACGTGGGCGGGCTCAGCGGGTCGTCCGGGATCCCCGTGCTGAAGAACGACACGGTCACACGATATGCGACTGTCAACTTGGCCGTAAGCGTGGTGATGCGTGGATCGGCGGTGATGGTCTGAACCGGGTCCGGCTGGGGAATCAGCAGATTGGCGTTATCCGTCCACCCGCCGAAAACATACTGAGCCGACCCGTCCGGCGCCGTTTGAACCGAAGTCGTACCCTGGTTGGGCAGAGGCGGATCGGTAATGAACGACACGATGTGTTTGCTGCCCGCCGGCCACACCAAGGTCGCGGCCGATATGTAGAGCTGACCGTCCACGGTAAACTTCGCCCCGTTCGGCACCGTTGAAATCGTAATGGTGCTAAACGATTGCGCCTGAAGGCAGCAGGCAGCCACTGAAAGAAGCAGTAGGAGGGAAAACCGGTTCATAGACGACACCATGAATTACATCGGCCGTAGTACCGAAGGTCTTTAGGTAAGGATGCCGTATAATGCCCCTAGGACCTTGTAGGAGCGGTACATGCGCTTTTCACTGGCTGGCTGGGCGGCTCTTTTCCTGGTTTCCGCGTCGTGGGCCGCCGACAAGAAGCTGCCCATCGAGCAGACTTCCAATGAATTGGTGGAGATATCGGCGACCGCGCTGGACAAAGACCAGATGCGGCAGGAGCTCGGGAGCGACCTGGGCGGGGACATCGTGGTGGTCCGCCTCAGCTTTCGGCCGGTCAGCGACAAGCCCCTGCAGCTAAACCGGGATGATTTTCTGCTGGTTTCCGCCAAGGACGGCCAGCGCTCCCAACCCTATGCCCCCAGCCAGATCGCCGGAACCGCAACCCTGGTAGTCACTCCGCAGGGCGCTCGCAACGGGGGCGGCCTCCTGAACCAGGGCAACGGGCCCATTTGGGGCGGCATTCCCGGTACGGGAACGGGTCCCAGCCGCTTGCCAGGCGGTGGAGGAAATGTTGGAAACGGCGGCGCGGCAGCCCCCGCGACCGACGCCAAAGCGGCCTCGCCGCGCTGTGGCGCTCGCTCGGCGCGCGGCCCGACGCGGTGGTCGGCCACGGCGCGGGGGAGCTCGCGGCGTTCCACGAGGCCGGCGTCTACAGCCTGGAGGACGCGCTCCGGATCGCGATCCACCGCAGCCGGCTGATGCACGCGCTGGTCGGCAGCGGCGCGATGCTCGCCGTCGGGCTGTCGGAGGCCGCCGCGGAGGCGCGGATCGCCGCGGTCGCCGGCGTCGCGATCGCGGCGATCGACGGCCCGCGCTCGGTCACGCTGTCCGGCGACCGCGGCGCGCTGGACGCGCTCCGCGCGCAGCTCGCGGCCGAGCAGGTCGCCGCGCAGTGGCTGCCGGGCGCGATCGCGTGCCACAGCCCCGCGATGGACCGGATCCGGGACGAGCTGCTGGCCTCGCTCGCCGACCTCCGCCCCCGGCCGGCCGCGCTGCCGCTCTACCTCACCGCCGCCGAGGGTACCGCCGGCGGGCCCGAGCTCGACGCCGCGTACTGGTGGCGGAACGTGCGCGATCCGGTGCGGTTTCGCGCCGCGATCGACCGCATGATCGACGCGGGGTGCGGCGTGTTCCTCGAGCTCGGCCCGCACCCCGTGCTCGGCGGCGCGATCGCGGACTGCCTGGCGGCCCGGGGCGCCGACGGCAGGGTGGTGGCGTCGCTCCGCCGCGGCGAGCCCGAGCCGCGCGAGGTCATGGCGTCGCTCGCGGCGCTGCATGCGGCGGGGCTGGACATCGCGTGGGACGAGCTGTATCCGGCGGGCCGGACCGTCCCGCTGCCGGGCTATCCCTGGAAGCGCGATCGCTACTGGACCGAGCCCGCGGCCGTCGCCCAGGTCCGGCTCGGCCAGCGCGACCACGAGCTGCTCGGTCGCCGGCTGCCGACCATCGAGCCGGTGTGGGAAGCCCGGATCGACATCGAGCAGCTGCCGTACCTGGCCGACCATCGGCTCGGCGGCAGCCCGGTGTTCCCCGCCGCCGGCCACCTCGCGATGGCGGCGCAGGCCGTGCGCGCGCTCGGCCCGGGGCGCTGCGTGGCGCTCGG
>JAIQFN010000003.1 GCA_020073265.1 Terriglobia bacterium
CTTGGAAATCGCTGGTCGCGATTCCCACATTTCCACCGCCCCTACTCGACGTGGAAAAGTGGAAAACCAAGAGCAGGTTTCCCACTTTCCCACTCACTGCTCTTCCTCTCAAAACCCAATTCAGAAAGGAGGCCTGGCGGCAGTCGCTCCGCTCCCGCCTTCAGGCTCATTCTTCAATGAGAAAATGCTAGCGGGTCTATTCGTACCTGAGGGCCACCATCGGATCGACGCGAACGGCGCGCCAGGCAGGCGGCGCAGCGGCCAGAACTGAGGAGAGCAGAAGACACGCCAGCGGCAGCGCCAGGCTTCCGACATCCGAAGGCCGCACTTCAAAGAGAACTGCCTTGACCAGGCGCGCGAGCGCGACGCCGCCAGCCATGCCGGCCGCTAAGCCGATGGCCGCGGTCAACAGGATGTCGTTGATCACAAGATGGACTACCGCGAGTTGGCGGGCGCCCAGCGCGATGCGGATGCCGATTTCTTTGGTGCGTCGCACCACCGCGTAGCTGAGCACCCCGTACAACCCGATGAACGCGAGCACCAGCGCCACCATCCCGAAGAATCCGGAAAGCATCGCCAGCAGCCTCTCGCCGAGCAGGGTGCTGTCGATCCGCGCGGACTGCAGCGTGACGTCGTTGATCTTCAACGAAGGATGCACGCGTCTGACAGCCTGGCTCAACTCGGGCTTGAGAGCCAGCGGACTCGCGGCGCTGCGCACTTCCAGCGTCACGCCGGTGATGCGACGAAGCGGCGCGTAGACGGTGGGCACCGCAGCCTCGCGCAGATTGTTGTACTTCGCGTCAGCCACCAGGCCCACCACTTCCAATTGATGCGGCACCGGAACACCAGCGTCTTTGATCATCAACTCTTTTCCCAGCGGGCTCTCGCCGGAGAAATACCGTTTTGCAAACGCCATGTTCACTATCGCTGCGGGAGCCTCCGGCTTTGAATCTTGAGTTTCGAATTCGCGCCCGGCCAACAGACGGATCTGCATGGTCTCGAAGAATCCGGGCGAGGCTTCCAGGAAGAAGGGCCGTTCGCTCGCGGCCGGGAATTCCTGTCAAGCCCCTTGTTTCAGCCGCCAACTCGTCTCTCGATATAATCAGAACTGTGAAACGCTCAACCATTCTGGCCGCCGTTCTCGGCCTGTTTGCGGCCCTGCTGAGCGGCTGCAAGAAGGACATTCAGAACAACGACGCCGTCAAGCAAGGAATCATGACCTACCTTGCCAAGCGCTCCGACCTTCTGGCTATGGACGTGAACATCACCGACGTCGCCTTCAAGCAGGACGAGGCCACCGCCACGGTGCGTTTCCAGGCCAAGGGGAACAGCTCGCCCAGCGCCGGCATGACCATGCAATACGTGCTGGAGCGCAAAGGCGCCCAATGGGTGGTGAAGGGGCGGGCCGGTAACGATGCCCACACTGGCATGCCCCAGGGTTCACCGAGCGCACCCGGCGGCAACGGTTCCGGATCCATCGGGGCGATGCCGCAGACACTCCCGCCCGGACATCCAGCCACCGGCAGCGGCGCCGCGCCGTCGGGAACTTTGCCGCCCGGACATCCGCCAATCGGTTCCGACAAGAGCGGCCAGAGTAAGTGAGCAGGTTCCCATGAAGAGGATCGCCGTGCTTGGCGGCGGCCCCGCGGGAGCATTCGCCGCTGAACGCCTGGCCCGGGCGGGCCTCGAAACTTTGGTATTCGACGAGAAGCTGGCCTGGGAAAAACCTTGTGGCGGGGGCCTGACTTACAAGGCCTACCATGAATATCCGTTCCTGATCGAGAACGACGTCCCCAAGAAAATCGTTACCGATACACGATTGGCGGCGCACCGGGCCGGCGCGGTCAGGATGAGGCTCACGCGCCCGCTGCTCATCTATTCGCGTCACGACCTGAACCGCATGCTGCTGGAACGCGCGGAGCATGCCGGCGCACAGCTCGAAAAAACGCGCGTGCTCGAAATCGCGCGCTCCGGCGGCCGATGGCTACTCAAGACCCGCCACGGTTCCGTCGAAGCCGGCTACTGCATCGTCGCCACCGGCGCGCGCAATCCGCTGCGCAATGTCGGAACCGAGTGGACCGCCGCCGACACCATGTCCGCGCTCGGCTACTACGTCCCTTCCAGCCAGGATCACATCGACCTGCAGTTCCTGCCGAATCTGGAAGGCTACATCTGGGTCTTCCCGCGCTGCGGCCATCTGTCGGTCGGGATTTGCGGCAAAGGCGAACCGGCCCAATTCCTGCGTGCGCGCCTGGAACGATACATGGATGAGAAAGGCATCGCCTGGCGGGGCGCTTCTTTCTACAGCCACATGCTTCCCTCGCTTGCGAGCGCCGGCTGGCGGAGGAATCGCGTGGCCGGAGACGGATGGCTGGCAGTGGGCGATGCCGCCGGCTTGGTCGACCCGATCACCGGCGAAGGCCTGTACTACGCATTGCGGTCCGCCGATCTGGCCAGTCAGGTTGTGCTGAACGAAGCGCACGCCGGCACCGAAAAAGCCCAGGCGTACCGCAACCTGCTCGACCACGACTTTGCCGCGGACCTCGAATTCAGCGCCACGCTGGCCCAGCACGTGTTCCTCGACCGATTCCTGTTCGACGCCATCCCGGCGCGCATGGTCCAGCTCGTTCGCCGCAGCCCCCGCTTCCGCGATGTCGTCCAGGATCTTATCGCCGGGACACAACCCTACCTCGGGCTGAAGGCCCGGCTGCTCGAGAACCTGGCCGGAACGCTGTATGAAGTTCTGATCAACTTCCTGCTACAGCGCAACCCCGAGTACAGGGTAGAATTGAGTTAGAGCGCTATGCCCATATTTGAATACGTTTGCGAAGACTGTGGAAACAAGTTCGAGAAGCTGATTCGCCGCGATCAAGACCCCGGAGCCTGCCCAAGCTGCGGCCAGTCCCACCTGAAGACCGCGCTCTCGACGTTCGCCGCCCACGCCAACGGGAAAACCAAGGCGTCCGATTTCCCCTCTTGCCCCGGCGGCATGTGCCAAACGCCGGACATCTGCGGCCGCAACTAGCAATGTGGCGGGCAATCCGTCCTGCCCCGCCAATTCAAAACCACAAACTTGACAACACCGGCGCGCACGTCGATTCTTGCCCCGCGACTGGCACCCGAACTGCTCAGACCGGTACCACCCGCGCCCGCCCCAGACGGTCGGGTTGACTTCCGCTCGCCGCTCCGCTATAGTTCTGAAGTGCCGACATTTCAACGGTTTGTCGGGTGAATTGGGGGTTGTTTTCGAGCGTCTCCAGCGCGCATTAGTTCAGCCTTCCGGGATTCTCGGGGACTCACTCGTGTTACCCCTCCCAGCCGTTGTAGTAGCATGAACTCGGGAGTTGGCTATGGCCAGCACAGCAGATGAGCGCAATCTAAATCCGTCCGTGTCCCCAGAGGAGACGGACTACGAACAGCTCATCGACGACTACAGCCATTTCGCTCCGCCGCACGAAGGCGAGTTGCTGCAGGGCCGCGTGGTGAAGCGGCACGACACCGACGTCATCGTTGATTTCGGATACAAATCCGAAGGCCTGGTTCCCATCGAACAGTTCATCTTGCCGGACGGCACCATCGCGGTCCAGGTAGGCGATCTGATCGACGTCATGATCGACCGCCAGGGCCCGCCGCCGGAAGGCTACATCCTGCTGTCCCACCAGAAGGCTAGCCGCCTGCGCGCCTGGGACAATCTCGAAAAAGCGCACCGCGAAGCGCTGGTGATCTCCGGACGCGTGACGGGCCGCATCAAAGGCGGCTTGTCGGTGGACGTCGGCGTGCCCGCCTTCATGCCCGGATCGCAGATCGACACGCGCCCCACGCACAACCTGGATTCCTTCCTGGGACAGGACATCCCGGTCAAAGTGGTCAAGCTGAACCGCCGCCGAGGCAACGTGGTGGTCTCGCGCAAGATGGCCGTCGAAGAAGAGGCGCTGGGGCGCAAAAGCGCCGCGCTCGAAGTATTGCAGGAAGGCGGCGTCATCACCGGCGTGGTCAAGAATCTCACCGAGTACGGCGCGTTCATCGATCTGGGCGGCATCGACGGACTGCTGCACGTCAGCGACATGTCCTACGGACGGGTGAGCCATCCTTCCGAGATTCTGAACGCCGGCGACACTCTCACCGTCAAAGTGCTGAAGTTTGATCGGGAGAAGGAGCGCATCTCGCTCGGATTGAAGCAACTGAATCCCGACCCGTGGGAAAGCATCGAGCAGCGTTACCCGGGCGGTTCGCGCGTCATCGGCCGGGTGGTCAGCGTCACCGATTACGGCGCCTTCGTGGAGCTGGAGGCGGGCGTCGAAGGCCTCATCCACATTTCCGAGATGACCTGGAGCCGCCGCATGAAGCATCCCAGCAAAGTGGTCAAGGTCGGCGACCAGGTGGAATCGGTGGTGCTGGATGTCAAGCCCCGCGAACGCCGCGTCTCACTGGGCATCAAGCAGCTCGAACCGGATCCCTGGACTACCGTGGCAGCTCGCTACGACATCGGCTCGGTGGTGGAGGGCCGTGTCCGCAAGCTCACCGATTTCGGCGCGTTCATCGAAATCGAAGAGGGCATCGACGGGCTGGTGCACATTTCCGATCTTTCCTGGACCAAGCGGGTCAAGCATCCGTCCGAGGCGCTGAAGAAAGGCCAGTTGGTGCAGGCTGTGATCCTGAACATCGATGCTCCCAACCGCCGCCTGTCGCTCGGGATCAAGCAGCTCCAGCCCGACGCCTGGGAATCGTTCTTCCGCACTCATCAGGTGGGCGACGTGGTGCGCGGGCGGGTTTGCCGGGCCATCAACTTCGGCGTGTTCGTGGAACTGGCGCCGGGCGTGGAAGGCCTGTGCCATCGCTCCGAGATTCCGGGGGCTTCCGAGCGCCGGGCCGACGACGCCGCTCTGCCCATCGGCGAGGAAATGGATTTCAAAGTGGTGAAGCTGAACGAGACTGAAAAAAAGATCGGCCTCAGCATTCGTGCGCTGTCCGACGATGAGGAACGAACCCGGCTGGAGGATTATCAGCGCCACGCCGCCGCAGCTACGATGACCATTGAAGAGGTAATGAACATCCGAGTCAAGGGTGAAAGCCGGTAAGGCGATTTCAAGGGGAGATAAAGCATACATGACGAAGGCCGAGTTGATCGAGGAAGTCTCCCGGGTCGTGGAGATGACCCGCAAGGATTCCGAGGTGATCGTAGAAGCGATCTTCGACAGCATCGTTCGTTCCTTGCGGGGTGGGGACAAGATCGAAATCCGGGGATTCGGAAGTTTTCGCACCCGGCAACGACAGCCGCGCGTGGGACGCAATCCCAAGACCGGCACGCGGGTGGAGGTACCTTCCAAGCGGATCCCCTATTTCAAGCCCAGCAAGGAATTGAAAGACCTGGTGAACGTCTCCAGCGGCGATTCGCAGCCGCCCGCCGCTCCCGCTCCCGAATCCGCTCCCGGCGGCCAGGCGTCCTAAGTAGCACGCCCGTTCAATTTTTGAGTTATGGACCATCTGTGGAGTCCGTGGCGTTACCAGTACGTCACCACGGAACACGGCGGATCGGAGTGTATCTTTTGCCGCGCCGCTGCCGCGTCGAACGATGAAGAAAACCTGGTGGTGTATCGCGGCCGGCACAACTTCATTGTGCTGAACCGCTACCCCTACACCAGCGGCCATCTGATGATCGTGCCCTACCAGCACGTGGATTCCTTGGAAGGCGCCTCCCAGGAAACGCTGGCCGAATTGATTTTTCTGGCCCAGGAATCCGAACGGCGCCTGCGCGAGATTTACAAACCGGATGGCTTGAACCTGGGGATGAATCTCGGCCAAAGCGCCGGCGCGGGAATCGCGGGCCACATTCATCTGCACGTATTGCCGCGCTGGACCGGCGACACCAGCTTCATCACCACCGTGAGCGAAACGCGGATCCTGCCCGAAGAACTGACGGTGACCTATCAAAAGCTGAGCCAGGCGTTCAAGCATTCCTAGATGCTGCGGAAAAGACCCGGGGCCAGACGAATCTGTCCCGAGCGGCAATATCCTCGCTTCGGAACTGAGCGGTCTTCGCGCGTGGACAGATCCGTCTGTCCCCTCGTCCGCCGAACGCAGGACCGCCAAATAGAAACGAGCTATAGTGAATGTGCTTGCGATTCGTTTCTTTTATCGCGCTGCTCGCTTTCCTGGCGCCCTCTCTAGCAGGCCAGCCCAAAGCCATCGATGTGCCGATCGACGGCGTCATTCATCCCATCACCGTGGAGATCGTCAAGGATGCCATCGCGCAAGCGCAGTCCGAACACGCCGAGCTGCTCCTGATCCGCCTGGATACGCCGGGCGGCCTGCTGGACGCGACCCGTCAGATCATTCAGGAGCTTTCGGCTTCGCCGGTCCCGGTGATCACCTTTGTTACGCCCAGCGGAGCGCGCGCGGCGTCGGCGGGCTTCTTCCTGCTCCAGGCCGGCGACATCGCCGCCATGTCGACCGGCACCAATACCGGCGCGGCTTCGCCTGTGCTCCTCACCGGCCAGATGGACGACGTCATGCGGAAGAAAGTCGAAAACGACGCTGCCGCTCTGCTCCGGAGCTTGACGGAACGGCGCGGGCGGAACAGCCAACTGGCCGAACAGACCGTGCGCGACGCCAAAGCATTCACCGATAAGGAAGCCCTCGACAACAAGCTCATCGAAATCGTTGCCGTTGACGAGCAGCAGCTCTTCAGGCAGCTCGATGGGCGCGAAATCACGCGCTGGGACGGACACAAGCAGGTGCTGCATACCTCCGCGATCGTGGTGACCGAGGTGCGCACCACGCTGCGCGAACGGCTGATGGCGTCCATCGCGGATCCCAACATCGGCTTCATCCTCCTGGTGCTCGGCGCGCTCGGAATTTATGTCGAATTCTCTTCGCCGGGACTCATATTTCCGGGCGTCGCCGGCGGAATTCTGGTGCTGCTGGGACTCTCGTCGCTTTCCATCCTGCCCATCAATTGGGTGGGAGTGGCGCTGCTCGCGCTCGCGGTCTCGCTGTTTGTTCTGGAAGCGAAATTCACTTCGCACGGCGTGCTGGGCATCGGCGGCACCGTCTCCATGGTGTTGGGGGCGCTGCTGCTGGTCAACGGACCGCCCGTGGTCCGTATCCACCTGCTGACCGCCCTGGGCGCATCGATTCCCTTCGCTCTCATCACCATGTTTCTGGTCGCCATCGTGATCCGCGCGCGGCACAACAAGGTGCTCACCGGCTCGAGCGGCATGATCGGAGAGATCGGCGTCAGCCGCACGGCGCTCGAGCCGGAAGGTCAGGTGCTGGTGCGCGGCGAATACTGGGACGCCGTCGCGTCCGCCAACATTGCCGCAGGCGCGCGCGTGCGCGTCAAAGCGGTGGCCGGGATGAAGCTGCTGGTCGAGCCGGCCTAGCCCGCCGTCACTCCCTCCAGCGTCGAATCCACGATCGCCAGCGAGTGTTTGCCGTGCACGAAGTTGACGCTGGTCAATCCGAGCACCGACCGCAACTGCTCGGCCGGCACCTTCATCGGACCGGGCGAAGCCGCCGCGCCCGGCTTCGGTTGTGGGAACGCCGTGGACATCGCCGTGTGGAACGTCACGTTGCCTTCCACCTTCTGCATGGTCTGGTGGATGTGCCCGTTCAGAACCGTGAGCGAACCGAATTTCCTGAAACAACCCAAGGCGCGCTCGCTATCGGACGTCGCCCAGCCCCATTCCGGATAGACCGACCACAGCGGAATGTGCGCGAATACCACCATCGGCGTGCTGGCCGACCGGCTCTTCGCGTCTTTTTCCAGCCATTCGAGTTGCTCGTCGCCCAGCATCCCCAGGTTGCCTTCGCCGTGGTTCAGAACGTTCACCAGCCCGACGAAGTGGACACCCAGGTGATCGAAGCTGTACCAGCCCGGCCCCTTGCTCGCGTAGCGCTCCAGGTACCTCTGGCCTTGGTCGCCGGAAACGTCGTGCTCGCCCGGAACATAGAAGACCTGTTTTGCTTTGGCACTTTGAAGCACCTGGCCGCACGTGTCGAATTGGCCCGGCTTGGCCAGGTGGGTGATGTCGCCGGTGTGGATCAAAAAGTCCGGCTCGACCGGCGCGGCGTTGATTCTCGCGATCGCCTCTTGCAAGGTGGCGGTCACATCCTTGTTGGCGTCCCGATTGAAACCGATATGGCTGTCGCTGATTTGGACGAAGCTGAAGTCCCCGGACGGCGCGCGGCTGGTTTGCCCCAAAACCCTGGACACCGGCACGCCGCCGGCCATGGTCCACAACAATCCAGTGCCCGCCCACTGCATGCAGCGCAGAAATCCGCGCCGGTCGATCCCGTCATCGTTTAGCATAGTAGTTCTCCCTTCAGCCGTCCGGACCACGGCGCCGGCGCGATTATTCCCTGGCCTGACCTTCGGGAATAAAATCGCTGTGCGCCCAGTCTTCTCCTGATGGATGTTGCGGCGAGACGAGAGCGGGATTCTTTGCAGGAACGAGATCGGCTGGCGCACTTCGAGCATCTGGTGGTCCCCCACATGCCGGCTGCCTACAACCTGGCGCGCTGGCTGACCCGCAACGATCACGACGCCGAAGACGTGGTTCAGGAGGCTTTTCTGCGCGCGTATCGATTTTTCGACGGCTTTCACGGCGGCGACAGTCGCGCTTGGCTGTTGGCCATTGTGCGCAATACCTGCTACACCTGGCTTGAGCAGAATCGCCGGCCGTCGCTGTCGCTGGAGGAGAGCCTGCCCGAGCCGCAGTCTGCCGATCCGAGTCCGGAGGCGTTGCTGCTCGAACGCCTGGACCGCGAGCTGCTCCGCCGGGCGATAGAGAAGCTGCCGCCCGAGTTCCGCGAGGCTATCGTGCTGCGCGAGATGGAAGGCCTGTCTTACAAGGAAATCGCCGCGATCACGGGCGCGCCGATAGGCACCGTGATGTCGCGGCTGGGGCGGGCGCGCAGTCGTCTTTTGCAACTGCTCACGGGAGGTAGCGCATGAATTGCGAAGAAGCGCGGGCGCTGCTTACCGCCTACGTCGACGGCGAGCTGGACCTGATCCACAGCCTCGAGATCGAGAAGCACATCGAAGCTTGCGAGGCCTGCCGGCGTTCGGTGGAAAATCAAAGGACGCTGCGGTTCGCCATCGAACGTTCATCCTTGCGTTACGAGCCGACCGCGGCTATCGAAGGTCGCATCGAAACTGCGTTGCGCAGTTCCGCACCGCCGAACACTCGCACCCAGCGCGGCCGCTGGCCCTGGATCGCAATCGCCGCAGGAGTCCTGCTGGCCACGTTCATTGTGGGCCGCTGGCCGTTCGGTGTCCAGCCCGCCGTGGACAACATGGTCGCTCAGGAAATTCTGGACAGCCATCTGCGCTCGCTGCTGCCCGGACACCTGACCGACGTTCAGTCGTCCGATCGCCACACGGTGAAGCCCTGGTTCAGCGGCCGGACCGATTTCTCGCCGCCGGTGGAAGACTTCGCCGCGCAAGGTTTCCGGCTTATCGGCGGCCGCCTGGATTCAGTCTCCGGCCGCACCGTGGCAGCACTGGTCTACCAGCACCGCCAGCATTCCATCAACCTGTACGTCTGGCCCTTGCCTGGCGCGCCGGACGCATCTGCAACTTCGACCGCTCGCCAAGGCTACAACTTGATCCACTGGACGCAAGCGGGCTTGAGCTACTGGCTGGCCTCTGATCTGAACGCGGAGGAATTGCAGTCCTTGGCTACGCTCCTGCGCAGGGCGCTCGCTAACGCTTCAGCTCCGTGACTGGAATGTTCACGCGATAGAGCGGCGTGCCGGCGGAGCCGAGCAGCTCGAAGACGCCTCCGACGCTGGGCGGCCCGTCCTGCCCTCCCAGAAACGTGACCGAGCGCGCCGACACCGCACCGTTCGAAATCCGCCCGTCGCGCGTCCAGTGCCAGGCGCCCGATTCGAGCCGCGTGGGCGAGCCGACCGCGAAGCGCAGGTCGACCGTCAAGATCGACGAAGTGTCGCTGAACATGGCCTGCGCCGCCAGCCGATCGCCGTCGCGCGTTCCTCGCAGGCTCTGCAGCCGGAAGAGCGACAAGTTTTCGTGCTTGGAAAGATCCTCGACAGCCGGCCGTTTCGATCCGCTACACGCGGTAAGCAGCAGCAAAGCGCAAAAGATCCGGCCCGTCATGCTTCACTTATACACTATGGGAAGCCGGGCCGAACGCCGAACACCCGCGGGATCTCGGCGTCAGTGGCCAGCGCCCACCGCCGAGACACTGGTGACGACTAAGGTGAGCACGGTGTCGCCGCCACGGCTGTCCGTCGAGTCTCCGGCCGCCACAGTGGTGACGATCCCCGCCGTGCTATCCAGCATGATGGTCGAATTCTGGAAGGGTCCGTTGGACCCGTTCTTGCTGTTCTGGAACAACAGGCTCAACTGCGTGGGTTGCCGCGTCGAGCCGGACAAAGTAGTCGAGCCGTCCGACTGCTTCATCTGGATGCCTTCGCCTGATCCGCTAAAGGTCCCCAGCGTTTTCCCGTTCTGAGAAACGGTGACGCGCTGTTGAAGATCTCCGTTGGCGACGCAACTGAGCTGGTAGTTCGATTCGGAAGCGATCTTGACGGTAATCGGGTTGGAATGAGTCATTGCAAACCTCCTGCTACGGTGGTGAGTTTTTCGTGGGTCCCGGACGAATGCCGACGGGCGTGGAGGCTCCACGCAGGTGGGATGCCTAAGTATAGGCACAGTGCCGAGAAATTGCAATGGTGTTTTTCGGAGCTCTCAGCGCGCAGCCGCTTCCACCAGTTTCTGAACCGGCGGCGCCACCGCCAACCTTAGCTCGAAGCGGAGTTTCTGTGCGTTCTCCAAAAACTTGCGCTGTTCGGCCAGCCAGGCGGCGGGCGGGCGCTGGCCGCGATCCAGATAGTCCAGCGCTTCCAGCCCGATCGAACCCAGCCGGCCGAGGTCCTGAGACAACGGGATGTCTTCTTTCAGCAGAAACGATGCTTCGAGAATCGGTTGCAGCCTTTGGGGATTGTCGCGCCAGAGAATGAGCCAGGCGCGAAGCCCGGCGTGATCCATCCCATCCACCAGCGCTGCAAATTCGCGAGCCACCCTGCTCTCCGGACGCGCTGCATCCACCAGGCGGTTCAGCGGAGTCTCCTGCGTATACTTGTGCGTCCTGGTGCGTTGCCCCAGATTGGCCGGCTCCACCACGTCGGCCAGCGTCTTGAGCGGCTGGATGGAATGGCCGCCCGCCAGCCGTTCCAGCATGGTGTGGTAGCTCGAATGATGCGTCAGCCCCAGCCAATCCAGATTGCGGCTCACCGCCTCCAGCCGCCGGTACATGGACGCAACATCCTTCACCTCCTCGGGCGACCAGAACCGCTCGGCGATGGCGGCGGTGCGCGGCCAGATGCGCGAATCGACATTCTCCGCGCTGATGTATTCGCCCCACATCGCAACTTCGCCGCCCAGAATGCGCGCCTGCTCCTGGCCCGTCAGCCCGTTGGATTCTCGTTCGTGCGGATCCACCGCATAGAGAACCGAGGCCGGCTCCATGTGGTCCAGGTAGTAACCGGAAGACAGGATGGTCGAGTAGCCCAGTCGCGCCGCTTCGGCCAGCGATTTCTGACCGCGCCAGGACTGCATCGCGATGTCCTTCGGCAGATCCGGATCCAGGATCTCGTCCCAACCTTCCATGCGCTTGCCGTATTTCGCGAGGATGGACTGCACGCGCCGGTTGAAGTAGGCCTGCAGATCGTGATCGTCCTTGAGCTTGTGCTCGCGCAGGAAGGCGCGGATGTGCGCGCTCGATCCCCACTGCTTGCCGTTCACCTCGTCCCCACCGATGTGGAAATACCGATCGGGAAACAGTGGGGCCATCTCGCCGATGAACGCGTCCAGGAATTCATACGTGGATTCGCGAGTGGGGTCCATGGTGGCATCGAACACGCCCCAGTGCCGCCCGATTTCGTACGGGCCGGGCGCACTCGCGAGCGCCGGATATCCAACCAGCCAACTGGTGGTGTGGCCGGGAACATCGAACTCCGGAACCACGCGGATGCCTCGGTCACGCGCATAACCGATCAGATCGCGCACTTGTTCCTGCGTGTAGTAATGACCATCGGAGCCGAATCCCTGCAGCTTTGGAAACCGCTGGCTCTCGATGCGAAAGCCCTGATCGTCGGCCAGATGCCAGTGGAAGACATTGAGCTTCACCGCTGCCATTCCGTCCAGGTTGCGCTTTACGACTTCGATGGGAATCCAGTGCCGCGAGACATCCAGGAGCAGTCCGCGCCACTGGAAGCGCGGATGATCTTCGATAGCCACGGCGGGGGCGGCGAATCCCTCGGGAGTCGCTTCCACCAGTTGCAGGAATGTCTCGATGCCGCGCAGAACGCCGAGCGGCGAGGGTGCGTCCAGCCGGGCTTGCTGGCCGGTGACGCCCAGCCGGTAGCTCTCATCCTCGCCGAGTTGCTGGATGGCTTCGCCGGCGTGATCGCAATAGATCAGGAGCGTAGCCCGTGACGGATCCTCGATGGGCGCTGCGGCGAGCGGTATTCCGGTCTGCAGTGCGAGGCGCGCCATCAACCGTTCGGCAGCGGCGCGCACGCGCGGCTCCGAGTAGCCGGTGAGCGCAACCTGGAAAGTCTGGCCGATCGCCAGGCTTCCTTGCCCTGTCGAGATCTTCGCCGGCCACGGCATCAGGTCCGGTTCCCCCGCGAAGAGACCGGCGGCGATCAGAAGCGCGGCGGCAAGCTTCATCATTGGCCGAGTTTCGCCGGCGCGAAGAAGTCGAGCGGCTTCAAAGAGACCACCTTCCACTTCTTTTTCTGTTTTCGCAGCTCGCAGTGGATCACCTCGCGGCGCCGCACAATGGGACCGTCCTGCAGCAGGCTGCGAACCTCCAGGTACCAGTCCAGATCGAGGGTGCGCCGGGCATCGTCGCCTTCATTGCGAATCGGCTCTATTGAGGATGTGACCTCGGCCTGATTGACCAGCGCGGTCACCTGGTCCCTCAGCGTGTCGAAACCCGGCATGTCCTTATCAATCGCATCCATGAACTCGGGAACATTGACCGCGGTCAGCGCCGCGGCCATGGATGCCACGACGTCCAGTACGTCCGCCTGCGAGTCACCGTAAAGCGGCAGCAGGCTGACACAAACCAGTATGGGCAGGGTCACCAGGTGGCGTACGCACTCCTGCGTGCTGCGTTCACACGCGGGTGAACGCCTACGTTCGATAGCTGGCATTAATCTCAATGTACTTTTCCGTCAGATCACAAGTCCAGAAACGCGCGCTGCCCGTTCCCCTGCCATGCAGGACGATGCGAATCAGGCACTCGGCCGCATCCAGCTTCTTCTTCAATTCTGCCTCGGAGAAATCCGCCGCTAATCCCGCGCGGCAAACCGCCACGCCTTGCAAATCGATATCCACCTTGGAGGGATCCAGCGCCACACCGGCATTGCCTGCCGCCATGAGAATGCGGCCCCAGTTCGGATCCGACCCCGCGATCGCAGTCTTGACCAGCGGCGAATTCGCGATGCTGCGCGCGATCCGTTCCGCCGCGTCATCCCCGGCTGCTCCGCTCACTTCGATGGTGACGAGCTTCCGCGCACCCTCGCCATCCCGCGCGATCTGTCGCGCCAGGTCCTCCATCACCTCCGTCAAAGCCGCCCCGATTTTCTTGCGCTCCTTTTCGTCCGGCTGCACGCCGCCGGCCCCGTTGGCGAGTACCAGCACCGTGTCGTTGGTGGACGTGTCGCCATCCACGCTCATCCGGTTGTAACTCGACGCCACGGCCTGGGTCAGCATCGACGACAACGCCGCGGGCGGGACAGCCGCGTCCAGCATGACGAATCCCAGCGTGGTCGCCATATTGGGCTGCATCATGCCCGCGCCTTTGGTCATTCCCGCGATCCGGACCGTTCCACGCTTCAGCCGCACTTGCGAATGCGACGCCTTCATCCGCGTGTCGGTGGTCATGATCGCCTTTGCAACGTCGTCGAAGCGTCCCGGCGCCAGGCCTGCCACCAGCTCGGGCAGTGCGTTGGTGATGAGCCGCGCCTCGAGTTCCACGCCGATCACGCCCGTGGACGCCGGAAAAACCTCCTCGGCCGCCACCCGCAGGTGCTTGGCGACGGCGTCACAGCAGGCAATAGCCACGCGGTCGCCGGTGCGCGTCGCGCAATTGGCGTTGCCGGCGTTGATCAATACCGCGCTCACACGCCCGCGCGATTTCGTCAGGTTAAAACGCGCGATCCGCACCGGCGCGGCTTGCACGCGGTTTTGCGTGAAGACCGCCGCGGCCGACGCCGGCGTATCGGAAACAATCAGACCCAGGTCGGGCTTCTTCTCTTTCCGGATTCCAGCGTAAGCCGACGAATATCGATAGCCTGCGGGAAGCTTCACTCGCTCTCCTCTCCCAAAGTTTCATTCTCGTTCAGACGCTGCCCGTTGAGAAACGCCTCGCCGGACATGCGCTTGCGCCCTTCAATCTGCACTTCCACGAGTTCCAGCGCGGTGCCTTCTCCGCAAACGGCCAGCAAGTGTTTCTTTTGCGGCACCAGCTGTCCGGGCTCGCCAGGCACCTCCGTCGCCACCCTCGCCTTCCAGACGTGGAATAGGTGCCCGCGGAAATAGCTGTAAGCCCCCGGCCACGGCAAGAAACCGCGCGCGCGATTGAAGATTTTCCGGGCCTGCCAATTCCACTCGATGACGCCGTCCTCTTTTTTCAGGATGGGCGCAAGCGACGCCTGCGAATGATCCTGCGGCTGCGCAACAATCGACCCCGCCGCGAGGCCGGCCAGAGTTTCCACCAGCAGATCCGAGCCGGCGCGCGCCATCCGCACGCCCAGTTCGACGGCATCTTCCTCCGGACCGATCTCAGTTTCCCACTTGAGCAGCATGTCACCAGTGTCGAGCCCCGCGTCGATGCGTATGGTGGTGACTCCGGTGCGCGTCTCGCCGCTCGCAATCGCCCATTGGATCGGCGCGGCGCCCCGGTATTTGGGCAGCAGCGACGCATGCACATTGATGATGCCCAGCGGCGGGATGTCGATGATGGATTGCGGAATGATCTGGCCGTAGCCGACAATCACCATCGCTTCCGGATGCATGCCGCGCAGTTGCTCGACAACTTCGGGCCTGCGCACGCGTTCGGGCTGATGCACCGTCAAGCCGAGGCGCAGCGCGGTCTCCTTCACCGGCGAAGCAGCCAGTTGCCCCCCGCGCCCTTTGGGCCGGTCAGGCTGGGTGTAGACCGACAGCACGCGATGGCCCGCCGCCACCACGCGCTCCAGCGTAGGCACGGCAAACGACGGGGTGCCGAGAAAGATCAGATTCATGGTTGGAGGGGATCAACCCCACTCCCCAGCCTTCGCCAGCTTCCGTACCTTGCGCCGGATCAAATCGCGCTTCAGCGCGCTGACGTGCGAGATGTACAATCGCCCGTTGAGATGGTCGATCTCGTGGCAGAACGCGCGCGCCAGCAGTTCCTCGCCGCTGGTCTCGAACGTCTCGCCTTTGATGTTCTGGGCGCGCACCGTCACCTTCCGCGGCCGCGTCACCTGCTCGCGAAATCCCGGCAGGCTCAAGCATCCCTCTTCGCCCGTCTGCATCTCCTCTTTACCGATGATCTCCGGGTTGATCAGGATAATCTTCTGCTGCGGATCCTCGGCCACAGACAGATCAATCACCGCGATGCGTTTCGAAATCCCGATCTGCGGCGCAGCCAATCCCACGCCTTTGGCCGCATACATGGACTCGAACATGGCGTCAACCAGCCGGTGCAGCTCGGGAGAGTCGAAGTCCGTCACCGTTTCAGCTTGCTTTTCGAGCACCGGCTCGCCAAACATCACGATTGCGTACGTCATCAGAAGTTCTTGACCTGCTCCTGATAGCCTTCGAAGTTGCGGCGGGTCTCATCGAGCGAGTCGCCTCCGAATTTTTCCAAGAACGCCTGCGCCAGCACGATGGCCACCATGGCTTCGCCGATCACCGCCGCGGCGGGCACCACGCACACGTCGCTGCGTTCGTAAGCCGCCAGCGCCGGCTCGCGCGTCACCAGGTCCACCGATTCGAGCGGCCTCCGCAGCGTCGAAATCGGCTTCAGAAATCCGCGCACCACCACGTCCTGGCCGTTGGTCATGCCGCCCTCCAACCCCCCGGCGCGATTGGCCCCTCGCGTGAAGCGCCGCTCTTCCCGATTGTAGTGAATGGTGTCCTGCACCTTCGACCCGAACGACGCCGCGCCCTCGGCCGCGAATCCCACTTCAACGCCCTTCACCGCCTGCATCGAAACGATGGCCTGGGCCAGCCGCCCGTCAAGCCGGGAATCCCAAGTGATGTGCGACCCGAGACCGACCGGCAGGTTGTGCGCCACCACTTCGAACACGCCGCCCACCGTGTCGCCCGTCCGGTAGGTGTGGTCCACCACTTCCTTCATCTGCTTTTCGGTTTCCGGGTCGACGCAGGACAGGAACACGTCGTCTCTTTCGCTGAGCGCCACCAGTTCTTCCCAGCGTGCCTGCCGCTGCAAGCGCACTTCACCGACGCCGATCACGTGACTCAACACGCGAATGCCGAACTGGCCCAGGAAAATCTTCGCCAGCCCGCCGACTGCCACGCGCGCCGTGGTTTCCCGCGCGCTGGCGCGTTCCAGGATGTAGCGCGCCTCCGGCAGATTGTACTTGATCGCTCCCGCCAGATCCGCATGCCCCGGGCGCGGGCGCGTCACCGGCTTGCGCTTGTCCTCGGCGCCCTCGGCGTCCTCCACCGGAAGCACTTCGGTCCAGTTCTTCCAGTCCTTGTTCTGGATGATCATGGCGATGGGCGATCCGATGGTTTTCGAATGCCGCACGCCGGCCACGATCTCGACGCGGTCCGCTTCGATCTTCATGCGCCCGCCCCGGCCGTATCCCTGCTGGCGCCGCCACAACTCGCGGTTAATGACGTCGAGCGATACCGGAATGCCCGCCGGCAAACCCGTCAGGGTCGCGACCAGGCATTCTCCATGGGATTCTCCGGCTGTCTCAAAGCGAAGCATTCTGTGCGGGAAACACTATCGTAGCGGAAAAACCGGCGGCGGTGGCTGGCGCCACTCTGGCGCGCGGCTGGGGAAGTCGTGAAGGGCGCCTGCGATGCTCAGGCGACGCCGATCTTCATCGCCCGCAGGAACTGTTCGTCGTCCTCGGTGAGCTGGATCTCGCCGTTGGCCGAAACCGCCACCGGTTGAGCCGTCTCATTGACCTCGGCGTCCGGCTTCACGGCCGTCACTCCGATCGTGACCTCCAGCGCCAGCAACACGTCGTAACCCACACTCTTGATCTCGGCCAAGACCGCCGCGATCCGGTCGGATTCGCACACCGAGTCGTTGAATGCCGTCTGCAGCTCTTCCATCAGGTTCTGAAGTTCGGGTTTCATGTGATCTGGCCACCTTTCCGAGTGCACGCCTTTTCATTTGCACTTTCGTGACCGCGCCGCCGCCGGGCAGCAAGTTGTGATTGTTGAAGGACTTAGCTAGTTGGGACAAACACGCCAGACTGGTCAAAATGTCCAGGCACCGGGTCAGTCGGGGCAGTTTGTCCAGGCATCGGCGACCCGCGCAAATCGTCAACAGCGCAAGTAAGTTACCGCCTCCGGGCCGATGAGAACTGCGTGCGTGAAGGTTGCGCCAATCCGGAAGGCCGCCAGGCCGTCGTGCAAGAAGCTCTTCAGGACGGCGAACTGCACAAGGCGCTGCTCGATCAACTCGACACCGGCATCTACATCGTGGACCGGGACCGCCGCATTCTCTATTGGAATGGCGGCGCCGAGCGAATCACCGGGTACCTGGCGCACGAAGTGGCCGGACACTTCTGCCACGGCGATTTGCTGATGCATTGTGACGCCGAAGGCGCGGTGCTGTGCGGCACGCGTTGCCCCTTGCTGCATGTGATGCAGGACTCCAAGCCGCGGGAATGCACGGTCTTCCTCCGGCATCGCCAGGGGCACCGCCTTCCGGTGCATGTTCGCTCCCGGCCCATCCACAATTCCAACGGCGAGATCGTCGGAGCCGTCGAGGTGTTCGAAGAAGCGCTGGCGCCCGCCCGTCACGCCATCCGCGAGCTGCAGGTCTTCGGCTGTCTCGACGATCTGACCGGCGCCGCCAACCGCCGCTACGGCGAAATGCGGGTCGGGCAGGCGCTGGAGGCCCTGAACGAATTCGGAATTCCGTTCGGATGGCTGCGCATCGGCCTGGACTCCACCGAGCGACTCGAGCGCCGTTACGGCCACGGCCTGATCGATGCCGCGATGAAGATGCTCTTCGGCACCCTGGATGGCAACCTGGGTTCGTTCGACGTGCTGACCCGCTGGTCGAAAGCGGAGTTTCGCGTCGAGGTTCACTACAGCGCCCGGCTCGCGCTGGCCGAGATCGCCGAGAAACTGGTGGTCCTGGTGCGCGCCTCCGCCCTGGAGTGGTGGGGGGACCGGCTGCGCCTGACGGTTTCGATTGGCGCCGGCAGGGCCGAGCCCGGCGACACGCTGGAGTCGCTAGAAGCGCGCGTGGCCGGCGTCTTCGAAAGCTGCCAGGCCGGCTCGGGCGACCGCGCGACCGTAGCTCACGCCGCCGCGCCGGAAAGGACGCCATGTTTGCCATAGTCGGAATCGTGCTGGTCTTCGGAGCCGTCATCGGCGGATACCTGATGGAGCACGGCAACCTGAAGGTCCTGCTCCAACCCGCCGAGCTGCTCATCATCGCCGGAGCCGCCGCCGGCACCGTCCTGGTCGCCAATCCTCCCGCGGTGCTCAAGGGCATCCTGGAGGGCTTACGCGCGGTCTTCGGAAGTTCCAAGTTCGGCAAGGCCCTCTACCAGGACGTGCTGAAGCAGATGTACTTTCTCATGCAGGCCGCGCGCAAGCAAGGCTTGAACGAACTGGAAAACGACGTCGAAAATCCTGCCAAGAGCAAGATTTTCTCCAAGTGGGACCACCACCTGCAAAACTTCGTGTGCGATACGCTGCGCATGGCCATGACCGGCGGGCCGACGCCCTTCGAGCTGGATCAGATGATGGAGGTCGACATGGAAGTTCATCACCACACCTCCAACCAACCGGTCAACGCGCTCAACACGGTGGCCGATTCTCTGCCGGGCCTGGGCATTGTCGCCGCCGTTCTGGGCGTGGTGATCACCATGCAGGCGTTGGGCGGTCCGCCAGAGGAGATCGGTCACAAGGTGGCGGCCGCGCTGGTGGGGACGTTCCTCGGAATCCTGCTGTGCTACGGCCTGCTGGGACCGATGGCCTCCAAGATGGGTAAAGCGGCCGAGGAAGAAGGACAGTTCTATCACGTCGTGCGCCTGGCGCTCATCGCGTTCCTAAAAGGCGCTTCACCGCTAGTGGCCATCGAATTCGGCCGCCGCGCCGTGCCGGGGCACATCCGGCCGTCCTTCCAGGAACTGGAAAAGGCCTTGAAGGGCAAGGAACCTGCAGCGACATGATGCCGAAGCAAGAGATGGATTCGATCGCCGTCACTCCCATCATCATCAAGAAAAAAGTCGTGCACGCCGGCCATCACGGCGGCGCCTGGAAAGTAGCCTACGCCGACTTCGTCACCGCCATGATGGCGCTTTTTATCGTGCTCTGGCTGATGGGATCGAGCGAACCAGTCAAAAAAGCCGTGGCCGGCTACTTCCGCGACCCGTCCGGAAAAACCGCCGAGAGCGGCAATGGCCAGGGCGGCACCGGGCTGAACATCGCCGTCGGCAAAGACGACATGACCAAGCTCAAGCAGAAGCTGGAAATGGCCATGGAGCACGCACCCGAACTGGAAAAATTGAAAGACCAGGTGCAGATGACCGTCACCGGCGAGGGATTGCGCATCGAGCTGCTGGAGTCGGAAGTCGGCACGTTTTTTGAAAGCGGCAGCGCGCAGCCCACCGGCTCCGGCCAAGAAATGCTGGACAT
The DNA here is from genome assembly GCA_020073265.1 of Terriglobia bacterium. Taxonomy (GTDB): domain Bacteria; phylum Acidobacteriota; class Terriglobia; order Bryobacterales; family Bryobacteraceae; genus Palsa-89. The sequence goes on from JAIQFN010000003.1 coordinate 19,883, forward strand.
GCTGGCTGCCGAGCTGGGCAAAATGCAGAACAAGCTGCTGCTAGAAGGCCACACCGACGCGCGCCCCTATCAATCCGCCAACGGCTATTCAAACTGGGAACTGTCGGTGGACCGCGCGAATTCCGCCAGAAAACTGATGCAGTCCAGCGGTCTCAAATCCAACCAGGTCGCCGAAGTCCGGGGCTACGCCGATCAGCGGCTGCGCAAGCCGGAGGATCCGGACAGCGCGTCCAACCGCCGCGTCTCCATCGTGGTCAAGTACCGCGAACGCTAAGAGCCGCGTTTCGGCAGCGTCTTTTCGAGAAACGCCTTCACCCCGGCGTCATCGTTGTAGAAGAACCACGACATCGGCGCGTACAGATACATGGTGGACCGGTCCTCGTACGCGCGCTTGATCCACAGCATGAGGCTGTCGTGGTCGCCCAACGCCGAGCACAGCAGCAGCGTTGTCAACGGTTCCACGTATTGCTTCTTGCGAATCTGCTCCAGTTCCGTCAGAATCGCGCGCGCTTCCGCGGGCCGGCCAGCCCACGCCGCGGCCATGCCCTTTAACCCTAAGAAGGTCGCCTCTTTGGTCAGGTCAGGATTCTGAGCCAGGAGCGTTTCCACGATGCCGACCGCTCTCCGGCGGTCGCCTCGGAGCTCGTACGCCGCCGCTCTTTCCCATTCGATGATCGGGTAGCCGGGAAACAGCTCCTCGGCGTGTTCCAGAAATTTCACCGCGTCGTCGAACTTGCGCGCCGCCAGTAGCTCGTTGGCGATATCCCAGTGGATCGGAATCGAAAGCGGATCGAGCGCCAGCGCCACTTGCATTTCCTTGGTGGCGTCGTCCAGCCTGCCCTGCGCCTCCAGCGAATGCGCCACCCAATGATGCACCCAGCCCGAGCCTGGATCGAGTTGGAGCGCCCGCTGGAACTCGCGCCGCGCTCCCTCCAGGTCCCACTCGAAATCCATTTTCACGATGCCGCGCGAGGTGTGCGCCTCAGCCAGGTTGTCGTCCAGCGCCACGGCCTGCTCGGCGGCCTGCTTGGCTTTCGGCAGCACTTCCTTGGGCCACACCGCGAAATTTTCGGCCAGGTAGGCGTACGCGTCGGCCATGCCCGCATAGGCTCGCGCGAAATTCGGATCCAGCCGGATGGCTTGCTGGTAACGCTCGATCGCCTTCCAATAGGACTCCGGCACCTCGTGCTGGTTGAAGAAGTAGAGTCCCTCCTGGTAGCGGTCGTAGGCTTGCAAGTTGCTGGTGGTCTGTTTCCGCCCTTTCGGAACGTCGCCGGCCCGCAACTGGTCGGCGATGGTTTGCGAGATCTCCTGCTGCACCGCGAATACGTCGCGCAGCTTGCGATCGTAGGTCCGCGACCACAAGTGCGTGCCGTCGGACACGCGATTGAGCTGCGCCGTGATCCGCAATTCGTCACCGGCCTTCCGCACGCTGCCTTCCAGCACCGCTACCACGTTCAACTGCTGGCCGATCTGGCGGACGTCGGCGGCCTTGCCCTTGAAAGCGAACGCGGAAGTTCGCGCCACCACCCGCAGGTTCGGAACCCGGCTCAGCGCGTCGATGATCTCTTCGGTCAGGCCGTCGCTGAAATATTCCTGATCCTTCTGCGGACTCATGTCCACGAAAGGAAGCACCACCACCGAAGACAGCGCCTGCCCGGACGCGTTGGCTTGACGATTTCGCCACCACAGCACTCCCGCCACGATCGCAATGACAATGCCGGCGCTCACCAGCCACACCGTCCAGCGTCGGACCGGCCGCCGCTCGGGCTCGGCCTCGGCCGCCGCACCCTGCGTACTGCCTTTCCGCGCCTCCCGCCAGGCATCCAGCTCCGCCTTCAACGCGTACACCGATCCCTGCTTGGCATGCTGGTGACGGTGAACCGGCAGCCCCTCATTCTTCTCCCAGCCTTGAACGGTCCGCACCTCCCGGCCCAGGTAGCCCGCGATTTCTTTCCACGACTCCAGGCGGTCTGGCCCCTCCTGGGGCCGCCGGGCGATCGGAATGGGACGGGGTGAGTCTGACATCAGCCTTCTGACACGTCAGTATACCGCGCGAGGCACGAAAAAGAGCGAAATCTCGTGTATTGCGTGTGGTTTCGCTTGAACTGCGCGCCGCTCAGACTTTATGTTCGCAGCATGCGACAGCCGACTGAGCGCCATCGCACAAGGAGAATAGAAGTGAAAAGCTTGTCCCAAGGCAGGGCCGTGGCTACGGCCGTTGTACTTTCCGCACTCGGCGCGGTCTCCGCCAGCGCCATGTGCGGCACCAAACCGAATCAGAGCCCGGCGGCCTATCAGCTTGCCGTCCAGTCGTTTCAGGGGATGCAAGCCAGGCAGCAAGCACGGGCGGCCCGCCTCAGCGGCGAAGCCCCGCGGGCCAGTTCCACCCCCAGCATCGCCGGACTCTGGCACACGGTCTTCCTGGTAGATCCGAACGGTGGCTACTTCACCGCCGGACCCAACGTATTCGATGAAGGCTTCGATGCCTGGCATCAGGACGGAACCGAAACCCTCAACGACATCTCGCCGCCACCCACCGGCAACGTTTGCATCGGCGTCTGGACCCAGACCGGCACGAACACGTACCTTCTCAAACACCCCACCTGGGGCTACGACGAGAACAACATCAACGTCATTGGTGTCGGAACATTCATCGAAAAGATTACCCTGGACCCCAGCGGAAATAGTTACACCGGCACGGTCAGCCTGGACGCTTTCGATCTCAGCGGTGCTGCTTTGTTTCACTTCGATGGCACAGTCATGGCCGAGAGAATCGCCGCCGATACGCAGCCCTTCATGGCCACGCCTCCTACCGGCGTTCCGGTGACCGCCGTGGTGAAAGCCTCCTCGTCGAGCACCAGCGACAAATCCGTCACTCTGGACGGCAGCGGATCCACTGGCGCCGGCGCGTTGACGTATCTCTATTCGGTGCTGCCCGGCGGCAAAGTCCCGGCCATTTTGCAGACGGCCAACAATCCCAAGGCAACGGTTCAGTTCGTCAATGGCCCCGGGACGTACATCGTGCAACTGCACGTCACCGACTCGGTAGGCAATTCGGCCACATCGGATCCCGTCACGCTTACCTACACCGGAAACTGACACCGGCTGAGTCCGGACATACAATGAAAACCATGTTGCGGCTCATTAGGGTATCGCTAATTCTGGCCACCGCCACTCTGGCCATGGCCCAGCATCATCATGAGGCAACCGGTTCCGAAAAGCCGGTTGCCTTGATGCAGGGCTTGGGAAACTGGCATCATCCCATCGCCACTCACAATCCGGAAGCCCAGAAATTCTTCGACCAGGGACTCGCGCTGCTCTACGGATTCAACAAGTATGAGTCCCTGCGATCGTTTCGAAAAGCCTCCGAGCTCGACCCGCACGCGGCCATGGCGTTCTGGGGCATGGCCATGGCCCTGGGTCCCTACATCAACATGGACGGCGATTCCGACGTAAAGCTGAAGGAATCCTGCGCTGCCGTGCAAGCTGGTTTGCGCGTGGCCGCGAACGGCTCCATCGACCGCGCCTGGCTCGAAGCGGCCGGCACGCGCTGTCCGGATTTCGCCGACCCGTCCAAATACATTCGCGCCATGCACGACCTGGCCGCGCGCCTGCCCGACGACCCCGACGCCCAGACCCTGTACGCCGAAGCGCTCATGATTCCGGTCCGCTGGCACTGGTACGGCATCGACGGCAAGCCGGCCGCCGGCGTCCCCGAAGCGGAACGCACGCTCGAGGCGGTGCTGCGCCGTTATCCCCAGCATCCCGGAGCGAATCACTTCTACATTCACGCCGTCGAGTCGTCGCCTACGCCCGAGCGCGCCGTCCCCAGCGCGCAACGCCTGATGGGCATCGTGCCCGCCGCCGGTCACATCGTGCACATGCCCGGACACATCTGGCTGGTGCTGGGCGATTTCAACAACACCATCGCGGTGAACGAGCGCGCCGTCGCAGTCGACCGCCAGTATTTCGAGCAAACCGGCGTCTCGAGCGCCTACGGCATGTACTATATGCATAACCTGCAGTTCATCGTGTACACGCGCGGAATGCAGGGACACGCAGCCGACTCGAAGAAGGCCGTCCGCGAGATGTCGGCAGTATTGAAAGACATGGCGCCGGCGATGGCGGAGATGGCCGACGTTATCAGCTCCTGGCTCACTCTGGCTCAGGTGCGCTCGCGCCTGTTCGACGACGTGCTGGCGAGCCCGCAACCCAAGAACGTACCGGGCGCAATCGCGATGTGGCACGCCGCGCGCGCGCTCGCGTTCGCCGGAAAGGCGCAACCCAACGAAGCCCGCAAGGAACAGGCCGAGTTCGAGCGCCTGAGAAAATCCATGGACCGCAGCGGCTATTGGAGCACCAACAAACTCGCCGACGTCGTGGATTTTGCGTCCGCGGCGCTGGCCGCGCGCCTGGAGTCCAGTCCCGCCAAGGCTGTTCCGCTATGGAAGAAAGCCCTCGCGATGCAAGATGCGCTGGTCTACGACGAGCCTCCGGCCTGGTACTACCCATTGCGCGAATCGCTGGGCGCGTCACTGCTTTTGTCGGGCGACGCCGCGGGCGCCGAAGCCGTCTTCCGCGAAGGCGTGCGCCGCAGCCCCAACAACGGCCGCATGCTCTTCGGCCTGCTCGAAAGCCTGAAGGCCCAAAAGAAAACCGATGCCGCCGCCTGGGTGCAGCGCGAATTCGACTCCGCCTGGAAGGGCGCCGACATCCAACTCCGTATCACGGACCTGTAACAAAATCGGGAGAGACGAATCATCCCCCGTCTGCTAAAATCGGAGTAGACTGCCTAATCAGGCCAAGCGGTTCCATCCCGCTCCCCCCTTGATTCAACCGAGCGAAGCTGTTTATACTGGCTTTTTTCGCCGATAGAGTACTTGACATGACGCCCCGGGAAGATTTCGACCCACTGGCACCGCAGCGCGAAGCTGCCATGTTCTATGGTCTGTTCTTGCGCGGCCATTCCCCCGACACGCTCCGGCGCGACATCGACGTCCCCAAGCCGCTACTCGACAAATGGCGCAATGCGCGCCGTTACGAAGTCTCGTTCCGCAACTCCCTCCAGCGCGTCTATCAATACCGCAAGCAAGTCCTGGCCATTTTCGATGAGCTGGTCCTGAACGAGAAGAGCCGGGCGCGGCTCCAGTAATTCACCCGCAACACATTTCCCTCTGCCACCGTAACAGTCGTCCCTTACACTAGAGAAGATGAAGCACACTCACACCCCACCCGCCGAAGAATCGCGCGCCAGCGCCGAAGAATCGCACGCAACCAAAGAACGCATTCTCTCCACGCCGACGCGGCCCTTCGATCCGGTGGGCGCCTCCAGCGCTTCCGAAATCCTGACGCGCATGCAAGGCACCGCCTTCCAAGGCAAGCAGCTCGGCCTGGCGTTCGAAGTCTGGAAGAAGATGCTGGGGGATCGCTGCACCATCATGATGGGCATGTCCGGCGCCATGGTTCCCGCTGGAATGCGCCGGCTGGTGGTCCGCATGATCGAGAACCGCCTCATCGACTGCCTGGTCTCCACCGGCGCCAACTTCTTCCACGATCTGCACGAGACGCTGGGCAATTTCCACTACCAGGGATCGCCCTCCATCGACGACGTGCTGCTGGCCGAAAATCTAATCGACCGCATGTACGACGTGCTGGCGGACGAGCAGAAATTCCGCGACCACGACCAATGGATCGGACGCTTCGCCGCTTCGCTCGATCAAACGCGCCCCTACACCACGCGCGAGTTTTTGTACCTGCTGGGCCTCGAGCTCGCCAAGCACTCCAAAGAGGACGGCATCGTCTCCGCCGCAGCCAAGGCCGGCATCCCGCTGTACTGCCCCGCGGTGGCCGACAGCTCCATCGGCATCGGCATCGCCGCCAATCGTTACGCCGGCGGCAACCGCTTCACCTTCGACGTGATCGGCGACGTGGTCGAAACCGCGCAAATCGTGGCCGAGTCCAAAGCCACCGGCGTGATCTATTTCGGCGGCGGCACTCCCAAGAACTTCGTCCAGCAGACCGAAGTCACCGCCATCATCATGAACACCGGCGTGACCGGCCACAAGTACGCCATCCAATGCGTCACCGACGCGGCGCACTGGGGCGGACTCTCCGGATGCACCTTCGAAGAGGCGCAGAGCTGGGGCAAGATCGCCAAAGACGCTTCCATGGTGACGTGCCACTCCGACTCCACCATCGCCATGCCGATTCTGGTGTCCGCGCTGCTCGAGCAGAAAAAGCTGCTAGCCAATCGCAAGCGCCCCAGTTTCAAGATGGGCCGCGAGCTCGGAGTCTCCGCATGAGCCAGGTTCGGCTCCCGATGTACCAGGTGGATGCCTTCTCGGGCCAGGTCTTCTCCGGCAATCCAGCCGCCGTCTGCCCGCTCGAGCAATGGCTTCCCGACCAGCAAATGCAGTCCATCGCCGCGGAAAACAACCTGGCCGAAACCGCGTTCTTCGTGCCGAACGGCCACGGCTATCACCTGCGCTGGTTCACTCCCACCGTGGAAGTGGATCTGTGCGGCCACGCCACGCTGGCTTCGGCGTTCGTCATCCTGACCGAGCTGACGCCCTCGGCCACCTCGGTTCGGTTCGAGAGCAAGAGCGGCACCCTCATCGTCACCCGCGACGGCGATCAATTCTCGCTCGACTTCCCCGCCCGGCCGCCTGAGGAATGCCAGCCCTACCCGCAGCTCGTGCCGGCCTTGGGCGGACGCCCGGAGAAAGTGCTCGCGTCCCACGATTACCTGGTGGTGTACGGATCGGAAGACGAAGTCCGCGCGCTCCAACCCAAAATGGACGCCCTCATGCACATCGACCGCTTCGCCGTCATCGTCACCGCACCCGGAAAGCACGTGGATTTTGTGTCGCGCTTCTTCGCGCCCTCGCAAGGTGTTCCGGAAGATCCCGTCACCGGCCGGGCGCATTGCACGCTGATTCCCTACTGGTCCAAACGGCTCGGCAAGAAAAAGCTGCGCGCCCACCAGGTCTCAAAGCGCGGCGGCGAGCTATGGTGCGAGGATCGCGGCGACCGCGTGATCATCGCCGGCCAAGCCGTCCGCTTCCTCCAAGGCACCATCTTCCTGTAGCCGTCGACGTCCTCGGCCGTTTGCTACGCTGAGCTGCGATGGCAGTTCCGAGTTCCATCGAACGAATTGAGCCGCTTCCAGCCATCGCCGTAGCGCTCCTCAATCGGCTTCCCCTGGAGCCAGCCGAAGTGCGCGACCTTCAAGCTTCGCTCGGAATCGAGCTCCTGAATTCGGCCAGCCAGGTCGTTCTGGCATCCGGAGTCGTCGCCGCCGAGAACGCCGATCCGCGATCCGTGCTCGAACAGATCAGCCCCGCCAGGTTCGCGGAAATTGCTACTACCATTCTGATCCGTGACTATCTGAAGCGCGCCTTCACCTTCTCCGGCGATCGTCGCTACTGGCGCTACACCTTGGCTTGCGCGATCTGCTGCGCGGAACTGGCGCCGCCTGGAGAAGACCACGGCATCCTGGCCTACGCCTCGGGCTTGCTGCACGACATCGGACGCCTGGCGCTCATCGCTGCTTATCCCGACAAGTATTCAAACCTGCTGGCCCTCGCCGACAGAATGTTCGCCACCGAGCAGCCCTTCGACATCCTGGAGTATGAGCGCATGCTGTTCGGTTTCGACCATTTCGCAGCCGGCGCCTGGCTGGCCGCGACCTGGAAACTGCCGCCCTGGCTGCTCGCGATCGTGGGCAGATTCCATGACCAGGCATCGAGCGAGCATCGCACCCTGGTGGCAACCGTTCGCGCCGGAACCCGGCTGGCGCATTCCATCGGGTTCGGCTATCTTGAAGCCGCTCCCCGCGCGCACATACGGGATATCCTCCGCCAGCTTCCAGCCGCGTGGGAGCACTGGAAGGTTCTGGATCGGTGGCAATATGGTGAGGAACACATGCGCGCCAAGATTCAGTCGCAATTGAATTGGTACGCTGACCCATACGACTCGTTAACCGAGCCCTGACGACTCCCCGGGTCCCTTCCTGGGCCGCCTCAACCTGCGCTTCCCCTCACTCTTGCAACCAGGTCCCCCCCTTTTGGTCTTGCACCCATACTGGGTTCACCCTACAGTACCGGCCGCAGGATGTCGATGAAAAGGCAACCTGGAGCTCTGATTCGTTCGATTTAGGAGAATCTTGTAGCAAATGTTCCCGATTGTGGGCATAGTCGTCGTTCTCGGCTGCATCGCCGGCGGTTATCTGATCGAGAAAGGCAACCTCCTGGTCCTGATGCAACCCGCTGAGTTGCTGATCATTCTTGGCGCAGCCATCGGAACCGTGCTGATTGGAAACCCTCCCCACCTTTTGAAGGCCATCGCGTCCAGCTTCGGTGGTGTGTTTAAAGGAAGCCGTTATACAGCTGGCCTCTATCTCGATACCCTGCGTTTCTTGAGCGACTTCTTCGCGACTTCGCGGAAGAATGGCTTGACGGCGCTCGAAAACGATATGGACGAGCCGGACAAAAGCGCGCTCTTCAAACGCCACCCGGCTTTCACCGCCAACAAGGAAGCGCTGCATTTCTTTTGCGACACCATGCGAACCATGCTCGCCGGAGGTGTGGAGGTCCACGATCTGGACCAGGTCATGGAAACCGACCTGGAGGTCCTGCACCGCCAGAGCCGTCTGCCGGCCGGCGCTCTCACCACCATGGCGGACAGTCTTCCTGGACTAGGCATCGTGGCGGCGGTTCTGGGCGTCGTGATCACCATGGGTTCGCTCGGCGGGCCGCCTGAAGAGATTGGACACAAAGTAGCGGCCGCCCTGGTGGGAACATTTCTGGGCATCCTGTTGTGCTACGGCTTCCTGGGACCGATCGCCGCAAATATCAAGAAGCTGACCGACGCTGAGGGCGAATACTTCCTGTGCCTTCGCATGGGCCTGCTCGCATACATGAAAGGCCTCGCACCCATGCTGGCTCTGGAGGCCGCCCGCCGGACCATTCCCCACCATGTCCGGCCCACTTTCCAGGAAATGGATAAAGCCTGCAAGAAACAACCGGGCGCTCCAGCGGCGGAGGCGGCCGCATGAGCGCCAAGGGCGCCGCTCATCCGAAAATCATCATCGTTCGCAAGGTGGTCGCCGATCATGGCGAAGAGCATGGCGGAGCCTGGAAGGTCGCCTATGCCGACTTCGTGACGGCAATGATGGCGCTGTTCATCGTTCTCTGGCTGCTGAGCGCCAGCGAAAAGGTCCAAAAGGCCGTCGGCGGTTACTTCCAGGATCCCACTGGCAAGGGCCGCCAAACCGGCACAACCAACGCCGGCATCGGTGAAACGCTCACGCTCAACCAAAACGACCTGCAGCGCTTGAAAGAGAAACTGGAGCAAGCCATGCGCCAGATCCCGGCGTTCCAGAATATGGCCAAGCAGATTCGCATGACCATTACGGCCGAGGGCCTGCGAATCGATCTGCTCGAAACGCAACGCGGAATGTTCTTTGAAACCGGAAATCCTAAACCCACCGAGGCGGGCACCGAGCTGCTGAAAGTGCTGGCCAACGAACTGCTGAAACTGCAGAACAAGGTGGCCATCGAGGGGCACACCGATTCGACACCCTACGGTCGCGTGGATTATTCCAATTGGGAGCTGTCGGCGGACCGCGCCAACGCTGCGCGCAGGATCTTGACGGACGTCGGCCTCAGCCAAGACCGCATCAGCCAGGTACGCGGCTTCGCCGACCAGCGCTTGCTGCTCAAGAACGACCCCACCAATCCCTCCAATCGCCGCATCTCCATCATCGTGCGGAATCAAGGCCTGGACGCGCAGGAAGAAGCATTCGCGGAGTCCAAGCCCGAAGCCCAAAAGCCGGCGCCGGCGTCCGGGAAGAAGTAGCTGTTCTCCAGACCGTCAGAATCTCAGCCGCATTCCGCCATTGATCACCCGCCCTTCCGGCGGCGCCCAAGCGTCCACCGTCCATCCAAGCCTCGCGATCGGTCAGACCGGCAAAAAAACATGGAACCGATCCATCTTATCTGCGTACCGATATGTGAGCAAGACAGGCACATCTCTAAGCAGCAGGGGTTTATTAGATGTTCAGGAGCACGCATGGAACCCACTATCGGTCTTAACGGCTCACCATCGATTGAATGTACTTCTCTCTCACCTAGCGCCCCGATCTGGCAGGACGTCCTGGCGCAGGCCATCACCGGCGAACTGATCGCCGCGATGAACTACGCCTCCTTATCGGAAATCTGTGACGATCCCGAAGAAGTAGCCGACGCACTGGAGCACGCCGCGGGTGAACGGGGGCATGCTGCCCGGTTTGCTGCCGAGGGCCGCAGGATTGGAATAGACGTCCCCAATAACGTCGGCGCCAAGCATTGGAAGCAGCTCCGCCTTGCATTCCTGCGCTGCATCCAAGACCGCGACTTTATCGGCTGCCTGATCGTCCAGGAGATCATGCTGGAATCATTTGCCGTCGCCAGCTATAAACGCGTCGGGAGAGTGGCGCCGGGGAGTCTCGGCCAGACCTTTGCCTCCATCGCTGCCGAGGAAGAAGGGCATGTCGATCACGCCATGGCGATTCTCAGAACGGAGCGATCCTTGGACCCTCGGCGCTTCGACGACAAGGTCCACCGGCTGCATCTGGATGTGATGACCACGCTCGCGAAGATGCTGGCCAAGGAGTGCAAGGATGGACACTGCGAGGTGTGCCACGGCAGTTGTGTGAAACCGTCACTCCCCGATGTCAGCTTGAGCGCGGCCGAGCTTCGCGGAGCGTCGCTCCAACAGTACCTGAAGACTCTGGACGCGCTGGGGCTGCCCGGCGAGGTGACACTGGCATGGGTGACTCAGTTGCCAGTGTGACTTCATCTGCGAATGTAGCGGGGCCGGCGCGGACCATCGAGGTCGATTTCGCCCTGGTCGGCCATCAGGAGAGTTGGAGAACAGCCGCGGACGTAATCGCTCGACTGCGCGGACCCGAGCATGCGCCGCTTCCGGACGACGAGATCCCGGACATCCTTCCCTGGATTCCGCCCCGGCCAGTCTGCCATGTCGACGTCGGATCTCCCATCGGCGCGAAGGCCCGCGGCCTCTACATCGACTCCTTCATTCCTCCCGACCGTCTGGAAGCCGTCTACACGCACGACAACCTCGCCCGCGTTCGCGCAGCGGCGGCCTGCGCAATCAAAGCCGGAGCCAAGATCGTCAGCCTCGGCGGATTCAGTTCCATTCTGATCGAGGGCAACCTTGATCTGCTCAAGATGGATCTGCTCAAGACGGAACAGCTTCCCGAAAAACACGCCACGGTCTTCACCACCGGCAACACGTTGACGGTTGCTTTTATCGTTCAGGCCATCCGGAAGATGTGCGCGCTGCAGGGCCGAAACATCCGAAAATCAACCCTGCTCATTGTCGGAGCGACAGGAGACGTGGGTTCCGGCTGCGCCCGTTGTCTGGCGCCTGTCGTCAAGCGCGTACTGCTAAGCGCACGCAACCTGGAGCGCCTGCGCAAACTAGCCGCCGAGTTGGAAGCCTCCGGCGTACAGGTAGAGATCGCGAAGGATCTCCAGCGCTTCTCCGCCGAGGCCGACCTGGTGATCTGCGCGGCCAGCCTGCCGTCCCCTTCGCTGCTGCTGGGCCGCGTCGCGCCCCACGCACTCATTTGCGATGCGGGCTACCCGAAAAACCTGTCTCCCAGCGCGGAGATGCCTGGCGCCACCGTCTTCTTCGGAGGCCTGGGACAGATCACGGGCGGCTTGCAGTTCGCGCCGGATTTTCGTGGAGTCCTGAATCGGCATCCGTTCCCCGATGTCGTCCACGGATGTCTGCTCGAAGGCATGGCGCTCGCTCTGGAGCGCCGCTTCGAGCCCTTCTCTCGGGGAAGAGGGTCCATCACTCCCGATCGCGTCGAGGAGATTGAGACCGTTGCCGCGCGGCACGGAATCCATCTCGCGCCGCTCTACAACGCCGACGGACCCGTAGAGGACGCTCCGCATTGCCGAACCGAATGCTCGAGAGCGTGAGTGCGCCGCCGCAGGACCATCGACATCAACTTCACCGCCCCGAGCAGCGCGAACGGCGCACCGAGCATCGCCAAAATCTCCAGCGGAATGGACGTGAGACCACTCATCAGAACTTCTTCGTGAAACACACGTACGGATAGGAATAGCCATCCGCCTTGGTCGATTGCTTCAGGTACTCTCCCGCGAACAAGCGCGCGAAGCCGATCCCAAACTGCAATCCCTCCGACCACTGGTATTGCACCTGGAAATCCGCCTCCGAGCCAACGTGACGGCTGGAAGCGTGCGTATTCAAAACCGTGCGTGTGCCGCTGGCGTTGTACAGCCCGTCCTGGGTGGTCGCGAGGTAAAACTCGTTGAAATCCGCCCGCAGCTTCACCCGCTTGGTCGCCACGAAGTCGAAGCCGATTCTCGGATTGCGCAGGTTCTTCCAACCCACCTGGTCGGCGATCCCGTAATACTGATGGTTGCTCGCGTAAAGCTGATCGAACGTTCCCCGCGCGCCGTCCTTCGCCGACTTGTCGCCCGAGGCGTGGTTGTACTCGAGGCTCACCCGCGGCTTGATCTTCGAATCGTTCAGCGTCCACCCGGCCACGTAGCTGCCCGCCATCGCCGATACCGGATCGGCCGAATACGAACCGCGCTGGATCGCAAACTCGGCGGTATAGTCGATCCGATTCGGCGCCTGCCCCGCCACACGAACACCCGGCGTTACCAGCAGCGCGTCTCCCATCCCGCCCTGCTCACCCGTCACTTTGAGCGCCTGCTTGAAGAGCACATACGGCTCGACGATCGCACCCGGCGCCCAGCCCTTCACCGATCCGTATGCGCCGTAAAGATGCTCGCCCGTCTTGTGCCTGTCGAACCTGCTCGGATCGATCCACACAATCGAGCCCGCGAACAGATCCAGTTTGGCCCCGCCGCGCGACAACGTAACATCCATCGCATCGTAGGATTTCGCTGGCGTGCCCCAATCGGGCGTCCCCACCAGGCGTCCGCCTCCGAAGTTCAGTTCCTGCCGCCCCGCCCGGAACTTGACGCTGGTAGACGCTTCGTAACTCGCCTCCGCGTAGGCCAGCCGCAGGTCCAGCGGATTGTAGATCGTGTTCGGCTGCGTCACCGCGTTGTAGCCGAACGCGCGCGCATCCTGACCTTGCGCCACCAACCGCAGCCACGGCGTCGGCTTGATCTGCACTTCCAGCCGCAGCCGGCTCAGGTAATATTCGTCCAGCGTCGCGTTCGCAACCGAGGTCCCCGAAGGAGCTTCATAACGTCCTCGCAGCACCGCGCTCAGCTTCAGCCAAGCGGGCAGCAACGGTTTCGGTTCAGCCTCCTGGGCCGAAGAAGCTTTCGCTACCTCAGGCGCAGCAGGCGAATCGGAATCCTTGGCCGCGTCCGGCTTCGGCTCGGCGCCGTCGGAGCCAGAATCCGCCGACCCAAACGGAGACATCGCGCACAGCAGCGCGATTGCAAGAAGGGACTTGATGAGTGGCATACGTCCCTTCTCGGCACGGCACGCCACGGTGTGAGAAACCGCGCGACCATCACGCGCCAGCCACTCGGAGCGACACTAGTCCGCAAGGAAATATCCCGCGCAATCATCGGGAATAAGGTCGGTCGTCGAAGATGTTTTGGGTGCGAGGTGCTGACGAGGTTTTCTTGGGCTGACTGCGCGTATCAACAAAAGCGCTGCGTCAATCGGAGCCTATCAGGCAGCCTTGAGAGACACGGCGTACTGGGTCAGAGAAGACTTCGCGTTACGGATGTCGATGCAATACGTGCGCCGCTATGTCCGGCCAGAATTCGCGGAAGGCGTTCGTCAGCGCGTCGCGCAGAATCGCGTAGGCATATTTGCTGGCGATCGCGTCGACGGTTCGCGTCTTGCTCGGGTAATACGCTATCGAGATGCCTTGCGCGATTCCCCGGCCCAGCAGTTCGGACGCATTGAAGCTGGCGTGTCCTTCATAGTTCGGCGTGACGGCTACGCGGGAAACCGAATAGCCGAACCGCTTCCAGAAACTCCCCTTGCCTAAGGCATAGTAGCGTTCGTCTTGATGGAAAATCGTGGGCAAGGCAAAAATGACCAGGTAGTTGCCATCCGTCTTGTCGACGAATCCGCGCCAGTAGTATCTCCCAAAGCCGGCCACGCCTTTGCCGAGCTGCGGGTGCGTGTCGGTTCCCTCGGCCATCAGCGACGTGAACCCCAGAAAGAGAAACGACGAGTAGTCGAAGCTGTTCTGGGTGGCGATCTTGAAGGCTTGTTTGGGAGTGGGCGGCGGCGGGATCTCCCCGGCGCTGACCGCGCGGAAATTGGGCATTACGCCCAGAATGCGCTTCGGTTGCGGGCGCGGGGTTTCAGCCTGGTCGCTGGGCTTCGCCGGTACCGCCTTCGGATCGCTGGCGGCGCCGGACTGATCCTCGTCCGGACTCTCGACGGATGCAATCTCACTGGATTCCCGCACAGCCGGCTCTTGGCCGAACGCGCAAGCCGCCAACAAGATCAGTATCAAACCCACGCCAGGCGCACAACGCCGATTCCGAGCCGCGACCGTCAGGGAGCGGTTGCGCGGCTCTTTCCGCAAGCTCCCAGTGAGAAGTAGTTTCAGTTCCATTGAGTGGCACTCACATTATATCTACCCCGTTTCGAATTTCATGTTTCGGGACATCATCGCGCTGCTACGGCCCTCGAAGGCCTGACCCCACCGGCCCTGGACCACTGCCCGCCCCCGGCGGTCTCGCACGAGGCTCCTGAATCGTGTAATGATCTTTTGTGGAGACCTTACATGACCAAACACGTTGCTGCTGTTGCCATCGCGGTGTTGTCCGGAGCCGCACTCTACGCCGCGAGCAAATCCGTCACAGTGGATCTGAAGGACGCTAAAGGCCAAAGCGTAGGCACTGCCACGCTGTCCAAGAAAGGCGCCGGCGTGGCCATTAAACTCAACCTCAAGAACCTGCCGGCCGGCGAGCATGCCTTGCACGTCCACCAGGTGGCCAAGTGCGAACCGCCCTTCGCTTCGGCGGGACCGCACTTCAATCCCGACCAGAAGAAGCATGGATTGCAGAATCCCGAGGGACCGCACGCCGGAGACATGCCCAACTTCACCGTTAAAGCCGACGGCACGTCCAAGGCGACCATACTCGATCCCCGCGTAAACCTGGGCGATGACAATCACTCCGTGTTCGCCAATGGCGGCACCGCGCTGGTCATCCATGCCAAGGCGGACGACTTGAAGAGCGATCCGGCGGGCAACGCGGGCGATCGCATCGCTTGCGGCGTCATTACCAAATAACGCCACAAAATAACCTCGGGTGGCGGGACGCAGGCCGGGACGAAACCTGACCCGTATCCGGCGCTCCCACTTGACCCGCGCGGCCGGCGCATCCATGCCGAGGTTAACCTCGCACCAGCCGCTGCAATCCATCTATGCTGCTCTGCCCCGTCCGCAATTGCCACATGCCGCTGCGGCGCGCGGAGCGGCGACTGCTCTGTCCACGCGGACATTCGTTCGACGTCGCGCGTAGCGGATACATCAACCTGCTCCAGCCGCAGGAGCGGCGATCCAAGCACCCCGGCGACACTGCGGCTGCCGTCGCGGCGCGGCGGCGATTGCAGGACCGCGGCGTGACCGAGCCACTGCTGCGCGCCATCGCCGAGATGCTGGCCGCGCGCCCCAGCGACATCGTCCTCGATGCCGGCTGCGGCGACGGTTTCTACCTCGGCTCCCTGGCTCGCCAGACCGGCTTCGATGCGCATGGCGTCGACATCTCAACTCCCGCCGTGGATGCCGCGGCGCGGCGCTACCCCGAATGCGAGTGGATCGTGGCCAATGCCGATCGCTTCCTGCCCTACGCCGACCGCTCGTTCTCCATCGTCCTGTCCATCACGGCGCGCATGAATGCGGGCGAATTCCGTCGTGTCCTCCGCGACGGCGGAGGCCTGCTGGTCGCCATTCCGGCGCCCGAGGACCTGGTGGAGCTTCGCGGCGCGGGCCGCGATCGAGTGGCCCGGACCATCCAGACCTTCGCGCCTGAATTCACCCTCGTCGACCGGCGCCGCGTCGTCACCGCTGCCGATCTCGACGCTGCCGCCGTTCACGACGTCCTGGTTTCGATTTATCGCCCGATGCGGGTCCAGCCGGTCCAGGCGATGCGACTGACCTTCAGTCTGGATCTGCTCCGGTTTCGAGCCGCGTAGCCATTTTCATCTCATGCCCTCGCCGAAGCACCAGGCCGAGGGCTACAATTAGGATCGCCATGACGTCGCGATTCTTCGTTCCGTTCAGCGCTGCCGCTCTCCTCGCGGCGCCAATTCTGCTTCACGCGCAAGCTCCCGCCGCCAAGCCGGCTGCCAAGCCCGCCCCGAAGAGGGCCTGGACCACCCCGCGTACCTCCGGCGGGCATCCCGATCTCCAAGGCATCTGGACCAACGCCACCATCACACGCATGGAACGCCTGCCCGAGTTCAACGGCAAGCTCGACCTCACCGATGCCGAGGCCGCCGCGTTCGAAGCCAAGGACCACCAGGACTCCGAAGAGGAACCGGGAAAAGACGGCGTCATCCTCGGCGGCGTCAGATTTTCGGGCGCCAATGCCGGCTATAACGCGCTGTTCATCGATCGCGGCAATGAGCTCGCGCGCGTGGACGGAAAAAAACGCAGCTCGCTGATCATCGATCCTTCCGATGGCAAGGTCCCTCCTCGCGTTCCAGGCAGCGGCGGCCGTTTCGGACGCGGAGGCGCTGCGCCCGGAGGACCCGCCAACGTAAAGAACCGCCCCATCTCCGAGCGCTGCATCCTCGGGTTCGGATCCACTTCCGGGCCGCCCATGCTGCCGGTGCTCTACAACAACAACTATCAAATCGTCGAGACTCCCAACACGGTCATGATCATGGTCGAGATGATCCATGACGTGCGCGTGGTCCGCATCGGCGGAACGCACAAGCCGCCCGAGATCCGGCAGTGGCTGGGCGATTCCATCGGGCACTGGGAAGGCGACACCCTGGTGGTCGACACCACGAATTTCAGCGGCCAGGCCGGATTTTACGGCTCCGGCCAGAACCTGCATATCATCGAGCGGTTCCAGCGCGTGGATCAGAACACCATCCTGTATCGCGTCACCCTCGACGATCCCAGCACCTGGACCAAGCCCTGGACCATGGAGTATCCGTTCGTGGCGGCCAAGGGACCCATCTACGAATACGCCTGCCACGAGGGCAACTACGCCATGGAAGACATCCTCGGCGGCGCGAGCAAACAGGACAGCGGACCCACCCGCCGCTAGCGGACCGTCGCCTGCCGGCTGAGCCGTGACCGTTAGGGAGCGGGTTGTTACAAAGGTTTTTCAGCAAGCTCCCCGCAGGCGACTTCCGGGCGAACTGTGAAACCCCGCCTTCCCGCCAGCCTCTGGCCTGTCGTTGGATACTGCTGGAACCGCCGGCTAGAGCACGTCGCGTCGCTGTATAATCGCTAGCTGAGGATAGACCATGAAATTCCGCAGCCTGATCGAATCCAGCGTTGTTTCCCTTTTGGCGGTCGCGTCTGTTTCGGCGCAGAGCGCCCCTGCTCGCGCGCCGGCTCCCAAAGCAGGCGCAATCCCCCGCGCCGCCGACGGGCATCCCGATCTCTCGGGCATCTGGTCCAATGCCACTCGCACACCCTTCGAGCGTCCCGCCGTCTTTGCCGGAAAAGCGACCATCTCCGATGACGAAGCCCGCAAGTGGGAAGCCAGAGAAAAAGAGCGCTGGGAGGAAGGGTCGACAACTGACGGCGGTCGCCCGGTCTCAATCCAAGGCGGCGCCTACAACGTCCTCTTCTACGACAATGGATCTGAACTGGCGCGTATCGGCGGTCAGAAACGGACCTCGATGGTGGTCGATCCCCCTGACGGCCACGTTCCTCCGCTCGCCCCGGGAGCACGCGATCGAGCGCGGCGCCGCAGCAATATCCCCGGCGATTACAAGAGCCTTTCCAACGACACCCGCTGTCTCGTCGGCAACACGCCCTCCGTACCCCTGGTGCCCGCCCTCTACAACAACAACCTCGAGATCGTGCAGTCCCGCGATTCCATCCTGATCGAGGTGGAAATGGTTCACGACGCCCGCATTGTCCACATCAACGCGAAACACCAGCCCCCGACTGTCCTCCAGTGGTTCGGCGACTCCATTGGACACTGGGAAGGCGACACACTGGTGGTCGAAACCACCAACTTCAACGACCAGACTCACTACCGTGGTTCCTCAATGAATCTGAAGGTCAACGAGCGCTTCACGCGCGTGAGCGACAAGACCATTGAGTATCGGGCCACCATGGAAGATCCCTCCACGTGGACCAAGCCCTGGTCCATTGAATTGGCTTTTAGCTCCGTGCCCGGACCGCTCTACGAATACGCCTGTCACGAAGGCAACTACGCCATGGAAGACATCCTCGGCGGCGCAAGCAAACAGGACAGGGGAACCACCGGGCGCTAGCGGACCCGTGTGTCCAACGCTCAATCTCTTGAGTTTTGGCTCTCCCCTAAGATGCGCGCCTCGCACTATACTCTTCTCTCAAGGCAGGCGAGCCCGTATCCTTAGAACGGTTTAGTCGAGACGGTCGCGCATCAAGAGCAAATGCCAACTACGAGGCCCGTTGACATTCTGATTCGAAGACCTCGTGGATTACAATGAAGAAGTGGAACAACTGGCCAAGCCCGATCAGGTCAAACACGGTGAGCGCGCCGACGCAAACCAGCCACTCGTGTTCCTCGACACAAACGTGATCATTGAATACCTCAGGGGTGATCCAGCGGCGGCACAGCTGTTTACTGCCGAGGCAGCTGGCCGTATTCGCTTCGCCGTTAACGCGATTGTGCTTCAGGAATTGCTTCTCGCGGTAGATACCGCGGGCCGTCCTGAGTTCCAACTCATTAGAGATCATTTGCGAGTGCTGCCGGTGGATTTCGCCAAAGCTGAAGCGTTGCTCCCAAGGGTACGAGCTGTGAGGAATCGCATGGCGCACTCGAACGACATTCTTATCCTCAGCAGCGCCGATGAATGCGACTTCCTTGTCACCAGCGACGTTGACTTCAAGAGCTTGGTGATGGCAGAGAAACCTCAGGTAGTTACTCCTGAGGAACTCGTTGCCCATCTCCGAGCCGCCTAGTGCGCGTCTACCTCGATACCGGGGTATTCCTTGACTACCTCAGTACGCGGGGAAACACGAACGCGATTCTGAGATCGTCAGAGCGACGAGGACGCACACCCGCAGAGATGGCCGTCGATGCCGAACGGTTGTTCGAAAAAGTCAGCCGCACACACGCCGGCGCAACCTCGTGTCTGACATACTACGAAGTTGAAGAAGCCCTCTATCGGCTTCTTGCGCAGTCTGCGAAGGGTGTTTCTCGTGCCGAGACACTGTTGATTCCAGCGGCCCGATCGATAACCACCCAGGTTCAGATGGTGGTTGAGCTATTCAACGTTTCAGTGCTTGACCTAACGTCTGGAACGGTCCGCCTTCAGCTTCAGCAACTGGAATTGCAGACACGCGGAATTCGGGCCGCCGATGCACTTCACGCGGCCAGCGCGATTGCATTCGATGCCGACCTTCTCGTCTCGACAGACAATGCATTGCTGCATCTGGACGGAGTTCTTATAAATACTCAAGGTTTGAAAATAGTCTGTCGGGACACGGATTTGGCCCTTCAACTCTTATAGCGGAACCCAATCGTCCGCCCCCACGATGCTCTCCCCGTTTCCCGCTTGATATGCTGAATAGTCGCCAACCCAAATGGAGGACTTCCGCATGCCACTCTCGCACCGCGCTGTGCTCTCCGCCGCCGCGCTCCTGACCCTGTTCGTCTCCGCCACCCCTGCCGCGCTCGCAGCCGTCGAACTTCGCGCCCTCTCCGGCCGGCCCGACATGCTCACCGGCGGCGAAGCACTGATCGAAACCAACGCCCCTCAGGAAAAATTCAGCGCCACCCTCAACGGCCAGGATGTCACCAGGTCGTTCCGCCCCGGCAAAACGCGCGGATCTCTGCTGGCCCACATCGACGGCCTCAAGCTCGGCAAGAACACGCTCGAAATCAAATCCTCCAAAGGCTCCGCGAAACTCGAACTCACCAATTACCCAATCACCGGCCCGGTCTTCTCCGGCCCGCATCAGAAGCCTTTCGTCTGCCAGACCGAACAAGCCGGCCTCGGTGCGCCGCTCGATGAGGACTGCAGCGTCAAGGCCGTCGTCACTTACGTCTACAAGTCGACCGAAGCTCCACCGCCCGGCGCAGGTCGAGGCGCTGGTCGCGGCGGACGCGGCCCCGGCGCGCTTCCCACCGGCTTCAAACCGTTCGATCCCTCCGCGCCCCGCCCCGCCGACCTCGCCAAAACCACCACCAGCGACGGCAAAACCGTCGACTACATCGTGCGCCGCGAGCGCGGCACCATCAACCGCGCCATCTACGAAATCACCATGCTCCACGACCCCGCCGAGGCCGCGCCCGATCCCTGGACCGCCAGCACCGGCTGGAACGGACGCCTGGTTTATTCCTTCGGCGGCGGATGCGCGGCCGGTTATCGCCAGGGTCTCCCCGGCGGCGCGCTCACCGACGACTTTCTCTCCAAAGGCTACGCCATCGCCGCATCCTCGCTGAATGTCTTCGGCAACAACTGCGACGACGTGATTTCATCCGAAACCATGATGATGGTGAAGGAGCACTTCATCGGCGAGTTCGGCGTTCCCGTCCACACCATCGGCACCGGCGGCTCGGGCGGCGCCATCCAGCAGTACATGATGGCCCAGAATTATCCCGGCCTGCTCGACGGACTCATGCCCCAGATCAGCTTCCCCGATAACGCCATCTTCGAAAGCGTCATCGATTGTTCGCTCCTCGATCACGCCTTCAACTCCACGAAAACGTCCTGGAACGACGATCAGAAAGCGCTGGTCTCCGGTTACGCCACTTGGAAAACGTGCTCGGAAGGTTGGATGGCCCGCGGCTCCGCCACTAGTCTGGCGAACAATCAGGTTAAGGCCGCCGCCTGCAATCCCGCCATCCCCAAAGCGCTGGCTTTCGATCCCGCCACCAATCCAGCCGGCGCTCGCTGCGACTATTTCGACGACATGGTCAACGTCTATGGCAAGGATCACAAAACCGGCGCCGCCCGCAGGCCGCTCGACAACGTCGGCGTGCAATATGGACTAGCAGCCTTCAACGCGAAACAAATCAGCTTCGAGCAATTCGTCGACCTGAACGAAGTGATCGGCGGGCACGACGTCGACGGCAACATCGTCTCCGCGCGCGATGTCGCCGACCCGGTAGGCCTCAAGCTCGCCTATCAGACCGGACGCGTCAACACCGGCGGCGGCAGCCTCGGCATCGTCCCCATCCTGGATACCCGCGGCTACTTCGACATGTCGGGCAACCTGCACGACCGTTTCCGCTCCATGGTCACGCGCGCGCGTCTCAAGGAAGCCAACGGATCTTCCGACAACCAGGCCACTCTCATGTTTCCCCCCAGCGGTCCGGCTCCGCAGCGCCCCGGCGAGCTGCTGGAGCTCATGAACCAGTGGCTCGACCACATCGGCGCGGACACCTCCAGCTCCACCACCGCCGCCAAGGTCGCGCACGACAAGCCCGCCGATCTTGCGGACGCGTGCTGGACCGAGCAGGGCGAAAAAATCACCGAGCCGCTCACCTACGACGGCAAAGGCCGCTGCAACCAGTTGTATCCGGCCCACGCCGACGCCCGCATCGTGGCCGGTTCGCCGCTCACCGACGAAGTCCTGAAGTGCGAGCTGAAGCCAGTCACCGCCAAAGACTACACCCAGCCTTTGACGCCAGACCAAATGGCGCGACTCAAAGCCGCCTTCCCGCAAGGCGTCTGCGACTACACCCGCCCCGGCGTCTCCCAACAGCGCGTCGAAGGCGCCTGGCGCCGCTATTAACGTGAGCTGGTAGGGGGACAGACGAATCTGTCCCAAGCGCCAATATTCTCTCTTGGAAGCGATGCGATCCCTTCGCGCGTGGACAGATCCGTCTGTCCCCCGGGTCTTTTGGCAAACCCCGACCAGCGCACCGCGATGTAGAATAAAAACGTGACGCGCAGACGCATCCTCCTCGCCGCCGCCGTCCCACTTCTGCGCCTTCAAGCCGCTGGCGTCCCCGGCATCTCAATCCGCGGCAAACTGACGCGTTCCGCTGACGACAAACCAGCGCTCGAGGTCAACCACAAGCTGATCGCTCTCGCAGGCGACGAGGACACGATGCTGGTTCTCAACGACAAGCGCCTCGCCGGCGCCGACTTCGAAGCCATCGGCCACTTCACCTCCCCGGATCACTTCGAGATCGACGGCATCTACGCGCGCGCCATGTACGTGCACAAAGACGGCCAGCGCCTCCTGATCACCTACTGGTGCGACGTCTGTTCCATTCGAACCTACGCGCCCGGCAACTGCGTTTGTTGCCAGAAGTACACCGATCTCGATTTGCGCGAGCACGACGACGACCAGTAGTGGCACACGTCGCGAACTACTCGGCTGAGAAGCTGACCGCGGACTCCACCGGAATTGTCCGCCTCACCGACGCCGCGCACCACATCGAGGTTTCGATTTGCCCGTCCATCGGCAACATCGCTTACGACATGCGCGTCAACGGCAAGCCCATCCTGATGCCGCCGGATGGAACGCTCGCCGAATGGAAGACCAAATCTGCGCAAGCCGGCATCCCCTTCCTCGCCCCTTGGGCCAATCGCATGGATCCCGATTCGTTTTGGGCGAACGGCAAACAGTACTTTCTCAATCCGGGCGCGGTCCATCTCCGCCGCGACGCGAACGGCCTGGCAATCCACGGCCTGCTCTTGTTCGCATCCGCCTGGCACATCGCCGAAGTGCGCGCCAGTGACGACGGAGCCGAAGCAACCAGCCGTTTGGAATTCTGGAGACACCCGGAGTGGATGGCGCAATTTCCATTCGCCCACACCATCCAAATGACACACCTGCTCTCCGGCGGCGTGCTCGAAGTCCGCACCAGTATCGAGAACCACTCGCATGATCCAATGCCCCTCGCGATCGGCTTCCATCCCTGGTTCCAGATTCCCGACTGCCCTCGCGACGAATGGACCGTGCATCTCGCCGTGCGCGATCACTACGCGCTATCGAACAAGCTGGTACCGACCGGAGAAAAGAGTCCAGCGAATCTGCCCGAGGTCATCTCACTGCGCGGCCGCCAGATCGACGACGTCTTCGGCGGCGTGAACTCGGACGACGAGTTCTGGGTGGAAGCGAAGGGACAACGAGTCTCCGTACGCTTCGGACCCAAGTTTCCCATCGCGATCGCCTACGCGCCCGAGACCCGAAACGTAGTATGCTTCGAGCCGATGACCGCCATCACCAACGCCTTTAACCTGGCCCACGCCGGCGCGTATCACGATCTCCCGTCCATCGCCCCCGGCGCAAAATGGACCGACAGTTTCTGGGTCCGCCCCACCGGATTCTAGCTATGCAATGCATGCCTTTTGAAAAACCCAGTGACGCACTCGTGGCGCACGCACTCGTGCGTGCCGCGTCGGCACTCCTGCCGACGCCCGGTGAAACATGCGCGGACTAACCGGCAAACCCGCAATCCTGACCGGCGGTGCAAGCGGCATCGGCCGCGCCGCCGCCATCCGCCTGGTCGAAGAAGGCTGCATCGTCGGAATCTTCGATCTCAACGAGACCGGCGCCAGCGAAACCGTGCGCCTCTGCTCGAACGGTCCCGGCAAAGCGCTCCCCTACAGCGTGGACATCGCAGACTACGATCAAATCCGCGAAGCAGTCAGCACCTTCGAATCCACCGCCGGCCCCACCGCGCTGCTCGCCAACATCGCCGGCTGGGACCAGGCCTTGAACTTCCTCGACACCACCGTCGACTTCTGGGACAAAGTGATCCGCATCAATCTCTACGGCCCCCTCAACCTGCATCACATCGTAGTGCGCGGGATGGCCGAGCGCGGCTTCGGCCGTGTCGTGAATGTCTCCTCCGACGCCGGACGCGTAGGATCGTCCGGCGAATCCGTCTACTCAGCCTGCAAGGGCGGAATCATCGCGTTCACCAAAACGCTGGCGCGCGAGCTGGCCCGCCGCGGCGTCACCCTCAACGTGCTCTGTCCCGGGCCAACCGACACGCCGCTGCTCGCCTCCATCGCGCACGCGACACCCAAACTCACTGAAGCGCTCGCCCGCGCGATTCCGATGGGCCGCCTCGGCAAACCCGACGACTACGCCGGCCTGATCGCCTTCCTGTTGAGCGACGACGCGGCCTTCATCACCGGCCAGACCATCAGCGTCTCCGGCGGCCTTACAATGAGCTGACAGACATGGACTACACGCGACTCAAATTCGACCGGCCGCATCCCAAAGTGCTCCGCATCACCATGGACAACGGCAAAATGAATTCGGCCGACCGCGCCATGCACGCCGAGCTCACTCAAATCTGGCGCGACATCGACGCCGACCCCACCGTCAACGCCGCGATCCTGACCGGCGCCGGAAAAATGTTTTCGGCCGGCGGCGACTTCGGAATGATCCAGGAAATCATGCGCGACTTCGACACCCGCACGCGGGTCTGGAAAGAAGCGCGCGACCTGGTCTACAACCTGATCAACTGCTCGAAACCCGTGGTTAGCTCCATGCGCGGCGTCGCGGTGGGCGCGGGCCTGGTCTGCGGCCTGCTGGCCGACGTCTCCATCGCAGCCAAAGACTGCCGCATCATCGATGGACACACACGGCTCGGAGTCGCGGCCGGCGACCACGCCGCCATCGTCTGGCCTCTACTTTGCGGTATGGCAAAAGCGAAATATTACTTGCTGCTGTGCGATCAGCTTTTGGGCGACGAGGCCGAGCGCATCGGACTCATCAGCCTCGCAGTGGATGACAGCGAGCTGGACGCGAAGGCGTTGGAAGTCGCGACGCGCCTGGCCGAAGGCGCGCAGAGCGCTATCCGCTGGACCAAGTACGCCCTCAACAACTGGCTCCGCCAAGCCGGCCCGGTCTTCGACACTTCGCTCGCTCTCGAGTTCCTTGGCTTCTCCGGATCGGACGTTAAGGAAGGACTCGCGGCGCACCTTGAAAAACGCAAACCGGCATTCCCGCCCGACTCGGCGCTCTGAGTTCCGCCGATTCCGGTATATACTGGCAACTGCTCCAGACCAAAGGAGGACTGATGTTGAAGATACTGACCGGCGCCCTGGCTCTGACGCTTCAGGTACACGCCGCAAATCAGCCCGCAACCGATGTGACCAACGCCGACATTCAGAAGGCCTTGAAGAAAACAGCTTCAGCGGTGGTGAGCGATCAGCAACTGCGCGTGGTCGACATTGACGGCGAGTATAACGTCGCCGTCGGCGCGCTACATCGCGCCAGGCTAGCAGCCACGGCGTCGGTAGCGGGCCTGACGCACAGCAGGATCACCGAGATCTATCACGTCATCGAAGGAAGCGGCACGCTGGTGACCGGGGGCACGCTGAAGAACGCGAAGGAGTCGCCGCCCGACGGCGAGATCGTGAAAGTTCTGGCCGGCCCGGGACTCACCGGCGTCATCGAAGGCGGTGTCAGCCGCAAGGTAGGACCGGGCGATGTGATCATCATTCCGCCCGGCACTCCGCACGGGTTCAGCGAAATCACCTCGGACCAGATTGTGTACGTCGTCACGCGAATGGATCCTCACAAAGTTCTCCCGGCCGGTTATGTCGCCAAGTAAAGCAGCTCTGTTCGGCGCGTTGATCGCTGCGTCTCTGCACGCGCAGACGCAACCGGCGGTGGCCGCGCTGCCCTCGGCCTGGGTCCTGCCGCCGCCCGCTCAGCCGGCGCCCGATCAAGTGATCGCGGTGCGCGCCGGCCGGCTCTTCGATCCGAAATCGGGAACGCTGCTCGCGAACCAGGTCATCGTCATTCGCGGCGACCGCATCACCGACGTCGGCCCCTCGGCGCAGATTCCATCCGGCGTGCGAGTGATCGACTTGAGCCGCGCCACCGTGCTTCCGGGATTGATCGACACGCATCTGCACGTGATGGATGGGAACCCCTTGACCGCGCCGGGCGGTCCCGGGATCGCTCCCGGCGCAGCGCCGCAAGGACCCGCCGCGCAGACGCTGCAGTATCGCGAACTGGTGGCGCTCATCAATGCACAGCGCGACCTGACCGCGGGCTTCACCACCATCGTGGACCTGATGTCGCACGGCGGCTGGTACGGCACGGTCGATCTTCGCAACGCCATCAACAACGGCCTGGTGCAGGGCCCGCGCATGCAGGTGGCCGGGCCGGGCATCGTGAATACCAACAAAGGAAACGTGCCGTTCAGCCCGGGCGCGCCCATCGCCAACGTTGGCGCACAGGTGGCGAATGGCACTGAGGCCGTGCGAGAAGCGGTCCGCGAGCAGGCCCACTACGGCGTCGATTGGATCAAGATCTACAGCACCGAAGAATACTATTTCAAACCCGACGGCACGATGGTGAATACTCCGTCGTTCTCGCTCGAAGAAACGCAAGCCATCGTGGATGAGGCGCATCGCAAAGGCCTGAAGGTGGCTTGCCACGCGTATGGCGGCGAAGGTCTGCACAACTGCATCGCCGCGGGCGTGGATGTTCCGACGCACGCCGTGGATCTGGACGACGACGCGCTGAAGCTGCTGCTCCAGAAGCATCTGCCGCTCACCTCGACGTTCTTCGATCTCAGCATCGAAGACGCGCGCGAATTTCGGCGCTGGAACAACAGCCGCTGGCGCATGATGGAGAAGAGCTGGAAGAAAGCGCTGGCCGCGGGAGTGACGCTGCCGTTCGGAAGCGGCGCCGGACCTTTCCCGCACGGCACGCAAGTGAACCAGTTCGCCTACTTCGTGAAGTGGGGCATGCCGCCGGCGCGCGCGTTGCAGGCGGCGACCAGCGTGGCCGCGAATCTGATCGGCTGGCAGGACCAGGTGGGCAGCGTCGAAAAAGGCAAGTTCGCCGATCTGGTGGCGGTGTCCGCCGATCCGCTCGCGGACATCACCGAGATGTCGCGCATCAAGTTCGTCATGAAGGGCGGACAGGTTGTGCGCAACGACATGAAGTAGCCGGCTCAGCGCGAGCCGGCGGCGGGATCGAAAGACAGTTTGTAATTCATGATGTAGTGCAGCATGCCGCGTTCAGCCCGACTGAGTCCGTAGGATTTTGCCTCCTGCAACGCTTGCTGATTCCGCCAGTGATCGTGCGTGATGCGATAGCAGGCGATCACGGTGCCGCAGCGGTTGGATGTTCGGTCGCCGGCCGGAGGTCGATAACCAGCTTGATCCCCAAACCGGCAAGACTGGTCCATCCGGCCGGCGCAGGTTGTCCGCCTCGATAAATGTGTTCGTTCACGCGGTGGAAGTTGGGAACGCCAGGCGCGCTGGTATCGGCGGCGCACGCAGCGGAGGCCGCGAAAACCAGAATCAGTACCACACGTTTCATGGCAGTGCGAACGCGATCACGCCGTCGCTCGATGGTCCGCGCCGCAAGTGGCCCGGACCGCCCGCGACGATCACTACATATTGTTTACCATTGCGGCCCTGGTAGGTGATGGGAGTGGCGTTGCCGTCGGCGTCCAGTTTGGTTTCCCAGAGCATTTTGCCGGAGCGTGAATCGAAGGCGCGGAAGTGTTGATCGTTGGAAGCGCCGATGAAGATGACGCCGCCCGCCGTAGAAATGCCGCCGCCGAGATTCGTCGCGCCGGTGTTCTTCAAGCCCTTGGCTTCCAGCTCTTCATAGGAACCCAGCGGAACCCGCCAGGCGATGTCGCCGGTCTTGGTATCGATGGCGGCCAGTTCTCCCCAGGGCGGTTGATTGCACGGATAGCCGTCTTTGTCGACGAAGCGCGAATAAGCGAAAGTGTTCCGGTAGGGCATGGGCGATCCGGGAGGCGTGGGCACCATTTGCCCCATCTGGCCGAGGTTCGAAAAGTTCACGATGATGTAGCCGAGCTTCGGATCGTAAGACACACCGGCCCAGTTGGCGCCGCCGATGGAGCTGGGGAACGTCAGACGCGGCTCCTTGTCGCTGAAGGGCGTAAAGGGACCGAGCGTTTTGTATTTTTCAAACTGCTCGACGCAGTAGGCGTGCGACTCGGGCGAGATGTTGGAAAGCTCGTCCTTGGTGAGGTTCATGCGCGAAAGCAGCGGAGGCTTCAACGGGAAGGGCTGCGTGGGCCAGGTTTCCTCACCGGGAACGTCGCTCTTGGGGACCGGACGCTCTTCGACGCCCCAGATTGGTTTGCCGGTGGTGCGATCGAGAACGTACAGGAGTCCGTTCTTGGAAAACTCGGCGATGGCGGCGACGCGCTTGCCGTTGAGCGTTGCTTCGACCAGGGCGGGCGGCGCCGAGGCGTCCAGGTCGAAAACATCGTGGTGGACCATCTGGAAATGCCAGCGCAATTTTCCGGTGGCGGCGTCCAGGGCGACAACGCTGTTGGCGTACAGGTTCTGCCCCTTGCGGTCGGCGCCATAGAAGCTGTCGGCCGGATTTCCCAGCGGGAGGAACGCCAGGCCGTGTTCGACGTCGACAGTGACGCCGCCCCAAGCGCTGGGGCCGGCGCGATCCTTCCAACCGTTGGGTCCCCAGGTTTCATTGCCAGGCTCGCCGGGTTGAGGCACGGCATGGAAGCGCCAGACCAGCTTGCCGGTGAGAGCGTTGAAGGTGCGCGGATCGCCGCTGGGACCTTTGGTAGGACCTTCCTGCGTGGAAGGCCCGAGGATGATCAGGTTCTTGTAGATCGCGGGCGGCGAGGTGATGGCGTAATGCGCGCGCGGGTAATCGTCGGCCACGCCGGCGCGGAGATTCACCTCGCCGTTGTCGCCGAAGTCAGGCGCGGGCTTTCCGGTTTTCGCCTCCAGCTCGATGAGGCGCGCGGCGGTGGCGAGGACGATGCGCGGCGGATGTTGTTTGTCGCCGACCCAGAAAGAGACGCCGCGATGCTCGGAGACGCGCGGAGTTTTCGGATCGTAGGTCCAGAGTTCCTTGCCGGTGTCGGCCTGCAGAGCGATGACGCGATTCTTCTGCGAGGCGAAGTACATGACGTTGCCGATGACGATGGGGGTTTCTTCCCAGGTGCCGCCGGGGTCGCCGGTGTGATAGGTCCAGGCGACGGCGAGTTTTCCGACGTTGCGGGGGTTGATCTGATCGAGGGGAGAATATTTTGTGCCGCCCGGATCGCGGCCGTAAGCGGGCCAATCGGCGGCATCCTGCGCGGCGACCGGCAGGCAGGCCAGCGTGCTAGCGAGCAGAGCTAAACAGATTTTTCCCAAGGCAACCTCCGCGTGAGCCCACCATGTTGGCAGCGCGCGGCGGGATTTGTCAATTGGGTTACGCTACCCGGCCGCGGCTGGTGGGCAAGTCGCGGTATTTTGCGCGCGCGGCGATTATTTTTTTCGCAGGCCTGGACTCTGAAATTCTGACAAACGAAGCCATGCGGCGGCGGAGCGCGGCGCGAGAGCCGTTCGGTTCCAGACTAACCGGCGGAGGTGCGTGTTCGATCGCGGAGGCGGCGCAAAGCGAAGTTGGGGAAGGAGAAAGAATTGTGGCGGCGGAGCGAACGGAAGGATACGCAGGCCAGATACCTTGATGTCCGACAAATCGTTAAAATGTCGGACAGGATGAAAGATCGAATTACCGTCCGGTTCCCTGCTGAACTGCGGCGACGGCTGAAGGCCGCTGCCGAGCGCAGTGGAACCCGGGAGTCCGATTTGATTCGGGAAGCGGTGGATCGCCAACTCGCAGCAGAGGACGTCGAGGTCACCGCATACGCGCGGGCCAAGAAGGCTGGGCTGATCGGAGTTGTGCGGGGAGCAAGACGTGATCTCAGCACGAATCCAAGACGATTTGCTGGATTCGGTGACTTTTGAAGGCCCAGGTATTCGTGGACACCTGCCCGATCGTTGCCATCCCCGCACAGCATGAGGAGTGCGTCGAGCGGTTTCGGGGCATCCGAGGGCCGCTGCTGGGCGTCTTCTCGCCGCTTGCACCCAAGTTGATACGATAAGGCGGATGCAAGTTGATCCAGCCAAGTTGCGAGACCTTGCGGTGAGTCCTACCGCGGCCTGGTACCGTCAGGATCCAGCGAGTCTGGCCGCATTCCGAATATCGGCGCCAGTAGGATGGCGGTGCAATAGAGGATCAATGAACCTGCGGGCTTGCTTGGTGGCAATCACCGTTTTCTCCGCGCTGGCGTGTTTCCAAGCGGCGCCCGGACGCGCGCAGACTGCCGCCTCGATCGCGCTTTCGGGCCGGGTCAGCTCCGCAGAGGAAGGGCCGATGGAAGGCGTCCTGGTCAGCGCCAAGCGGGAGGGTTCCACGATCACCGTCACGGTGGTCAGCGATGAGCACGGGCGCTACCGGTTCCCTGCCGCGAAGCTGCCGCCGGGCCGGTATGCACTGCGCATTCGCGCCGTGGGATACGACCTGGACGGACCCAGCACGGTGGAAGTAGGCGCGGGACATTCCGCCAGCGCAGACCTGAAGCTGCGCAAGGCCGCCGATCTTGCCTCGCAACTCTCGAACGCGGAGTGGTTCGCCAGCCTGCCCGGAACGGAGCAGCAAAAGGCTTCGGTACGAAACTGCACGCACTGCCACACCATGGAGCGCATCCTGCGGTCGCGGGCCGACGCGGACGGCATGGCGAAGATAATCGAACGAATGTCCACGTATCCGCAGCTAGCGTTCCCGTTGATGCCGCAGAAGCTGGTGGCGGCGCGCATTGGCGGCGGCGAGGATCCGCTGGAGCACCGGCTGGCAGGATGGCGGCGGCAGGCGCAGTATCTGAGCACCGTCGACCTGAGTTCGACGGACCAATGGAAGTATGCGTTCAAGACGCATCCCCGTCCCAAAGGCCGAGCCACGCGGGTCGTCTACACCGAATACGATCTGCCGAAGCGCACGCGGCAGCCGCACGATGTGGTGGTGGATTCCGACGGCATGGCCTGGTATGCCAGCTTCGGCGAGCAGATCCTCGGCAAGATCGATCCCAAAACCGGGCAAGCCACCGAATACCAGATTCCCCGCTTGAAGGCGAAGCTTCCCACCGGCATCCTGGCATTGCGCTTCGACCAGGATGAGAACCTTTGGATGGGAATGCAGTTTCAGGGCGGCATCGCGAAATTCGACCGGAAGACCGGGAAATTCCAAACCTGGAGCCTTCCGCCGGAGTTGAACGGGGACCATGTGCAGATCAACCAGGTGAGCGCGGATCACGCGCAGGTGGACGGCAAGGTCTGGTTGCAGGACGCGGGCACCTACACGGTGTTGCGGCTGGATCTGAAATCCGGCAAGTTCGAGGTCTTCACGCCTTTCGCGATTCCGCGGCCGAATATTTATGATGTGATCTCCGATGCCGCGAACAACGCCTACTTTACCGTGATGGGGAAAGAGCACATCGGCAGGATCGATGCCAGAACCGGGAAGATTACGTTGCTCCAGACTCCGACGGCCGGCTCGGGGCCGCGCCGCGGGATGATGGACCGGCAGGGCCGCCTGTGGTTCGGCGAAAACCGCGGCGATCGCATCGGGATGCTGGACACCCAGAGCGGGCGATTCAAAGAGTGGGCGCCGCCGACGCCCGGGTCGTGGCCATACGATGTAACCGCCGACAAGAACGGCGAAGCATGGTCCGGGGGAGAATTCACCGATACGGTGCAGCGCCTGAATCCGAAGACCGGCGAGTTCGTTGAGTATCTGCTGCCGCGGTTCACGAACATCCGCAGGGTGTTCGTGGACAACTCCACCACGCCGGTTACGTTCTGGGTGGGGAACAATCATGGCGCATCCATTGTGAAGCTGGAACCGCTGGACTGAGGCAGCCTGCACCACGTGAATGTCGGAATCGGGTCCGGACCCGCTTGACAACTATGTATACTTTGGTATATATAGTGAGTGATGCCTAAGCCGGACGCGTTCCTGCCGCTGAAAACCAACTGGTTCCACATTCTGCTCTCGCTCGCGGGTGAGGACCAGCACGGCTACGGCATCATGCAGGAGGTTCTGGACCGCACCGGCGGCAAAGTGCGGTTGTGGCCGGCCACGCTGTACGGATCGCTGAAGCGGCTGATCGAAGCCGGGCTGATCGAGGAATCCGGCGAGCGCCCGGCGCGAAAATTCGACGATCCGAGGCGGCGCTATTACCGCCTGACGCGCCTGGGCCGCCGGGTGCTCGACGCCGAGAGCGTACGCCTGCAGGAGCTGGTCCGGATCCTGCAAGTGAAGCGCGGCCTGGAGGTGTTGGAATGAAATCGCTGGCGATGCGGATCTACCGGAGGCTGGCGTGGGCCTTCCCGCACGAGTTTCAGATGGTCTATGGCGCGGACGTGATCCAGCTCGGCGAGGACGCCATGGACGACATCTGGGAGCAGCACGGATTCTTCGGGCTGGCGCGGTTGCTGGCCGATATCGCAATGCGCTTGCCGATCGAATATCTGTCTGAGATGCGGCGCGACCTGGCGTACGCGCTACGCACGCTGGCGAAGTCGCGCGGATTTGCGGCCGTGGGCGTTCTTTCGCTGGGGATGGGCATCGGGATCGCGACGTTTTCGGCTAGCGAATTCTTCAATCTGATTCTTCCGGACGCGCCCGGCGTCAAGGACCCTGGCCGGCTGGCGATCGAGATGGGGACATCTTATCCGTATTTCGAACACTATCGCGATCAGCGCGATTTGTTCGCCGGCGCGGCAGCGTATCAAGGGCCGGTGCCGTTCAACGTCTCGCTCAATTCCCCGCTGGGAGGGGCGGTGAACAGCAAAGCCGAGCGCGTTTTCGGCCACCTGGTTTCGCCTGAATATTTCTCCGTACTGGGCGTGCGGGCGGCGCGCGGGCGCACCTTCGACGCGCAAGTGGACAGGCCTGGCTCCGCGCCGGTGGTGTTCATCAGCGACCGGTTCTGGCGGAACCGGATGGATTCGGATCCGGATGCGGTGGGCCGCGCGATTCAGGTGAACGGGCAGGAAGCGACCATCGTCGGCATCGGGCCCAGGGATTTTCTGGGCGTTACTCCTATCCGGCCCGCCGAGATCTTCGTGCCGACAACTTCCCCGGCGGCCATGGTACCGGAGCTGGCGGGCGATGTGCTTCACAAGCGCGATGCGAAGTTTTTCGAAGCGCTGTTCCGGCTGGCGCCGGGAGTGACACTGAAGTCGGCCGAAGCGGGTCTGGACACGATCACGCGGCATTTGGATGAGGAATCGCTGGATCCGGCGCGGAATGTCCAGGGGCGGCGCGTCACGCTGGTGCCGGGTGGAAAACTGGTGCCGGTGCCGCGGGAAGTGATTCCGCTGATTTTTGGATTGGCGCTGCTGCTGGACGGCTTGATTGTCGGTATCGCCTGCATGAACCTGGCGAACATGCAGCTGGCGCGCGCCACCACGCGGCGGCGCGAAGTGGCCATCCGGCTATCGGTGGGCGCGAGCCGCTTCCGGCTGATCCGGCAGTTGCTGACCGAAAGCGTGCTGTTGGCGTGCGCGGGCGGCGTCGCCGGAATCCTGTGTGCCTATTTGGCGGCCGCGGTATTCAAGAGAATCAAGCTGCCGGTGGCTTTTCCGATCACCATCGATCTGACACCGGATTGGCGCGCGGTGCTGTTTACCTGCGCGGTTTCGCTGGCGGCGGGCATCGGGTTTGGCCTGGCGCCGGCGCTGGCCAGCACGCGAGCCGACCTAGCCTTCATGCTGAAGGAAGGCGCGCTGGCGCAGGTGCGCGGCTACCGCCGGTTCGGAATGCGCAACCTGCTGATGGTGTCGCAAGTGGCCGGATCCCTGATGCTGCTACTCATCACGGGCTTTCTGATCATCGGATTCGACAAGGGCAACCGCGTCGACATCGCATTCGATCCGATGAAGATGTACCTGCTCTCGCTGGACCCGGTTCGGGACGGCTATTCGGCGGAGAAGGCGGCGAATCTTTTCGACAAGCTTCCGGAGCGGCTGCAGCGCGCGCCGGGTGCGCAGCAAATCGTGCTGGCGGAAGCGCCGCCGTTCAGCCCGCTGATGGCAACTTCCACGCTGGCCGCCCGTTCCGATGCGGGAGCGCCGGACCAGGTGGTGCAGAAGGTCGCCAAGCAGACCATCGGCGCTGGTTATTTCGCCGCACTGAGCGTGAACATGCTGGAAGGCCGCGAATTCTCGCCAAGCGATCAGAGAATCGACAGCTCGAAAAACCAGCTGCTGCCGGTGGTGTTGAACGAAACAGCCGCGCGCGAATTTTTCGGAAACCGCGACCCGCTCGGCCGGCGCATTGCGGAGGGCTCGCGCGCTTACGACGTAGCCGGCGTGGTGAAGGACCTGTCGGCTCCACTGAGCGGGAGTGGCGACACAGCGGAACTCACCAGCCAGATCCCGACTGTTTACTTCCCGCTCACCCGGAGCGATTTCGCGCATTCGCCGGTGGGCGGAATGACCGTGATGGTGCGCGCCACGCGAGGCGCGGACACCCTGGAAGGCGTGCGCCGGGAAATCGCGTCGCTGGATCCGAACCTGGTGATGTTCAATGTCCGGACGCTGGCCGAGCAGGTGGATGAAGCCACCGCTGTGATGCACCTGGACACGTTCTTCTATGGGGCGATCGGGAGCTTCGGACTGATTCTGGCGGCGATCGGGCTGGCGGGAGTGACGGCGTACTCGGTGGCGCGGCGGCGCAAGGAGATCGGGATTCGCATGGCGCTGGGCGCGCGTAAGGGGCAGGTGTTGCGCCTGGTGATGCGGGAGGGGGGAACGCTGGTGATGGCCGGAACGTTACTCGGGTTCCTGGGGGCGATCGCAGTCTCACGCGCGCTGGGAGCGGCTAGCAGCATCTTCGGGCCGTCCTTCGCGGCGGGGAGCCGGGATCCGCGGTTGCTGCTGGGTGCTCCGCTGCTGCTTGGCGCACTGGCGATGCTGGCCTGTTATGTGCCGGCGCGAAGATCGGTGAAGATCGATCCGTTGATCGCGTTGCGGGAGGAGTAGTGGAGCGTTGAGCCGGCTAAAGCCGGCTGCAGGCAGGATTGCCTGCCCCACTGTGCCGCTTGCGGGCCGCGGTTGCGAGCCAGTACATAACCGGGCCGGCGATGGCTAAGAGCCACGGCGGCTTCTGCCAGATGGGATGGAACCAAGGCCGGCTTTGGGTCACCAGCGCGACCCACCAGATTCCCTGCATGGCTGCGAGCACGGCCATGCTTCCTAGCGCGAGGACCCAGAGGATCATTCGTAAGGGGAGTGAGAGCCGGTGGCTGCGGGCGCCTTTGTACATTCCTAGCAGGGATGGCAAAAGAACCAGGATGATTTGTACTAGCACCGGGAACAGCACCCGGTAAAGCGTCAGCGAAGATACCGGGTCCGGGCCGGTGTTGCGCGGGTGGAAACCGAGCGTCATGAAATGAACCTGTAGCCGCATGTACTGCGGGGCTGCCACGAGCGCCCCGAACAGCAGCACCAGGCAAAACAAAACTCCGTTGACAGGAATGGTGCGGCGCGACAGGTCTCCGAGCGTGAAGCCGATCGCCCATGACAGGCAAATCAGCGCCAGGATGTCCGGGAAGACCAGGACGATGGTCTGGGCGAGAACAATCCAGAATGCGCGATGTTGCAGGAGGGACCAGTCCCAGTTGTTGAAGTACATCCAGGAATAAACGGAGTTCATGCTGGCGACGTGATTGGAGAGCAGACTTAGCAGCAGGCCGAGGGGGACCACCAGCCCGGCGAGAATCAGCCATGGCCGCCAGTTGTGCCACGGTGCCATCTGGCGACGGGCTACCAGGCCCAGCACATCGCGCAGCGCTTGCGGACCGGTCTGCTGCGACTCGGCAAAATCGCCGCGCACGATGTCGCGCTCGCCGGGCTCCAACGCCCGGGACACAATGTCGACCAGCTTCCAGCAGATCCGGTTCATGGCTGTGTGCCTACGCGGTTGGATGCCCAGGAGACGCCGCGGCTGGCTCGCATCACGGCAGCATGAAAATCGCGCGCCGCGCGGACGCCCTTGGCCGTTACGCGCACCATGCGTTTGGGGCGGCCGCCTCGTTGCGGGGTAGGGTCGCCCATCCAGGTCCGGACCAGCCCCTTGGTCTCGAGGCGATCCAGGGTGGTATAGAGCGCGCCGATGGAGCAACGGCCCCTGGTGGCGTCCTCGATCTCCTGCCGGATGGCGGCGCCGTAAGCGTCTTCGCCGAGCTGCGCGGCCGCGGTGAGCAACAGGTATTCGAACTCGCCCAGCATGATTACTATCACATTGTGATTCTAATGGCGGGCGGTGTCAAGCCCCTACCCCGCGGTCGCGGAAAGCATGGCAACGATGTAACATTAGGATGTCTAGAGCGCGCCGTATCATCTAACTATGAGGCTTGGTCCGCTGCTGTTCCTGCTCACCGTTGCGGGGCTGCAGGCACAAATCATCGACTTCGAGTCGAACGGGATGCACTACAAGACCCTGACCAAGGGGCGCGTCACGGTGATGTTCGCTTATCTGCCCGCGCATCTGAAAGAATATTCGATCCTGCAGGTTTCGATTTCCAACGGATCGCCGGTCGCGTGGACGGTGAAGCCGGAGGATTTCAGCTACCGGCGGCAGGACGGCGGCGTTGCGCAAGCCTCGCCCGCCCTTTCGGTGGTGTACACGCTGCTGGCCAAGGCGGGCCGGCGCGATGTGATCAAGCTGGTGACCACGTACGAGGATGGCATCTACGGCAACATTAATATGCACACCACCAACGGCTATGAAACGCGGCGGCAAAGCGCGCTGGCCGATGGGGTGTCGACGAAGCTGAAGGCCGGGGCAGCGGCATCGGCGATCGCGCTGATCCCCACCAAGCTGGCGTCGGGCGAGTCCACCGACGGGGCGGTGTTTTTTCCCAGCACCGGGAAACCGTTCGGTCCCGGGACGGTGGTGGTCCACACGGGCGGCGAGATTTTCGAATTTCCGACCGAGGGCGAACCGGTCACGTCCAGGTAGGAGCTGTCAAGC
This sequence comes from Terriglobia bacterium, assembly GCA_020073265.1. GTDB lineage: Bacteria > Acidobacteriota > Terriglobia > Bryobacterales > Bryobacteraceae > Palsa-89. Next base: position 56,814 of record JAIQFN010000003.1, read on the forward strand.
TGAGGCGGACTCGGACGCTTCGCGCGATGACAGACAGAAATCCGCGCCGTGCAGCCAGCAGGTGTCGCCGGGTTCGTGTGTGTCCCGGCGCAGGGACTTTAGCGCGGGCGGTTTTCCGGTGCTGATCTGCTTGAGGATTTTCGCGTTCAGCTCGGGGTCGCGAAGGCTAGTACACGAGTAGATCATCACGTAGCCGACAAAGCTCGCGGTGAAGTTCGCGCCAGTGCGACGAACCAGGATCATGAAGCCTTTGCCGGCGCCATCGCCGGTGGTGAACGTCAGCGGGAACAACAGGCGGCCGCCGTCCGCGAGCCGATCGAACCAGAGCGCCGACGGATGGGTCACACCGGCGTTGATGAACGCGACGTCGACGGGGCCCGGGTCGAACGCGCCGCCATCGCCCGCGAAGACTTCGACATTGTTCCAGGGCGCGAGGTTGTCGCGGGCGCGCGCCGCGAGATTTTCGTCCACTTCGGCGGCTTCGACATGACCGCGAGAGCCGGCCAATTCGGCCATGATCGCGGTGTAGTATCCGGTGCCGCAGCCCAGATGGAACACGCGATCGCCTTCCGCGATTTCCACAGCGTCGATCCAGGTTGCCAGCGTGCTGGGATGGCCGTTGTTGAGATTGCGCTCGGCGTCGATGGAAATCAGGATGTTGTGATACAGGCGCCGCGGATCGGCGTCCTCGCTGGTGCGGTAGGATGACGTGGCGGTAAGCATGTCGGCGCGCGCGATGCGCCAGGGGCCGGGAGGAAAGAAGCGCTCGCGGGGAACGCTGGCGAATGCGTCCGCCAGCGCGGCAGACTTAAGACCGGCCACCGCGGCGATCTCTTCGGCGTAAAAGCGCCGGTGTTCTTCGAGCGTCATGGCTCAGAGAGCTTCCAGTTCGCGGCGCGCGCGCTCCAGGATCTCTTCGACGCGCCGTCTGTGTTCGGGATCGCCGCCGCTGTGCTTCATGGCGCGGAAGGCGGACTTGAGCAACGCGCCGAGCGGTCCAGAGATCATCGCGACGCCGGGACCCATCCATTGTCCCCAGTCGCCCCATTGCGAGGCGCGCCGCCAGATTTCGTCGGCGGTGGCGCGCTCGCGCTCCAGCTCTTTCTTGCCGAGATCGGTGAGCTGATAAACGCGGCGGCCGTCCTTCTGCTCGGAGACGATCATGCCTTCGTCTTCCAGTTGCGCGAGCGCCGGATACATGGTGCCGGCGCTGACTTTGTAAATGCCGCCGGAGCGGGCTTCGAGCACCTTCATCAGTTCGTAGCCGTGCTTTGGGCCTTCGGAGATAAGGGAGAGGATCGCGATGCGGACCTCGCCGGCTTCGAAGAATCGGCCGCGCCTGGCCCACGGCGCGTAACCCCAAGCGCCACCACCACCTGGGGCGTTGCATCCCCAGGAATACCTGTTCATTGCGGCCTCCTTAAGATATATCGGGCGAAGGCAAGAGGCCGGCTAAAGCCGGCTGCAGCCAGGATTGGCTGCCCCACTAAGGGACGCAGATTTCGCCGAGCTTGCCTGCGCCGCCGCAATAGGTGGTGTCCTGGATCTGAAGCAGGATGCCATCGGGATCGGTGAAGTAGAGTTCGGGTGTGCCGTCGGGCGCGCCGCCGCGATTGGGCATGCGCAGGGTGATGTAGGAGACGAGCGGGCCGGCGGGTCCACGCGCGTCCGAGGGTCGCGGCTTGATGCCGTACGATTCCAGCGCCTTCATGACCTTGTCGGTTTCGAAGCCGCGCATGCGGAAACTGGCGTGATTGATGCTGGGCATCGGGCCGGGCCCGCGGCCACCGCCGCCAGCGATGGTGAGGAACGGGCCGCCTGGGCCGACCGCGAGCAGAGGCGTGGGACCCTGGTGCGCTTCCACCGGCATCGCGAACACGGACTGATAAAATTCGAACGCGCGCGCCGAGTCGGAAACGAAAATCGTGAAGTGACTGATGTCCTCCATTGCGAGTACGCCTTTGCCCGGAGCCGGCTCAGGTTTGGCCAGGCAAACTTCACCCATCTTGCCTGCACCGCCGCAATAGCTGACATCCTGGATCTGCATCAGGATTCCGTCCGGATCGCTGACGTACAGCTCCGGCGTTCCATCTTTCGCGCCGCCGTTCTCAGGTCCACGCATGCGGACGCGAACCTTCATCGGCTCCTTGGTGTCGCCCTTCTCGATTCCGTGCTCGGCCAGCGTGGCAATGACGCGATCCACATTGAAATTCTCGGTCGTCACGCACCAGTGATTGAAGCCCGGCTTGCCGCCCGCCGCGACTTTGCTTAGGAAGATGAACTGCGGTCCGGAGCCGATTCGCAAAGATGGTAAGGGACCCTGGCGCGCCTGAATCGGCATGCCGAAGAGTCCCTGGTAAAACTCCAGCGACCGCTGGGGATCGGTGACGCTGAGCGTCATGTGGCTGAAGCCCTTGACGGGGATGGTTGGCTTGGTCGATTGCCCCAGCGCTCGAGATGCCAGGCCCGCGGCCGGAAGTGAAAGCAGCAGACTGCGGCGCGAAATCGCGTGTTCCATGTCAGTCGAGTCTATCACGGCGCGACTGCAATTTTTTCGGCGCAACCATTTTCCAGGCTTGCAGAATGTGGGCGGCCAGCTGGTCGTCGCCGATGCGATCCAGCTCGATGCCGACCCAGCCGCTGGGGCCGACGTAAGGTGGCCGGTAGTAGGTCTCGGGAGCTTCGTGGACCAGCGCCTCTTGCAATCCTGGCGGCGCGGGCACCCAGACGGCGACATGCCCATCGCGGTGGTGATCGCCGGCGAACATGGCGAATACGCGCTTGCCGCCGGCGAAGAAGGTCGGCTCGCCGTGCGAGAGTTTTTCAAGCGTCTCGGGCAAGGCCATGCAAATCCGCCGCACGCGACGGACGTGCTGCGGGATCAGGTCAGACCTGGATTTCTTCATTTCTTCAACCCCGCGGTCCAGTTGACCACCACAGTCATGGGCACGCTGGTCGACTGCTCCACTGAAGCAGGGATCAGGAACCGGCCGTCTTTGCTCACATCGAACCACGTGTTGCCTGACGTCAGGCGTGTGTCAAAGAGAGGACTCGGCACGCTGGCTTCGAACTTCGCGCCACCCGTCACCTCCACCACCATCATCTTCTGGTCCGCCCCGATGTAAAACAGCTCTTTTCCATCCCGGCTCCACACGGGCCGAGCGCCGCCATTCGTGGAAACCTGCCACTTCCCGCCGGGCGCCGGGAAAGTCTGGACGTAAATCTCGTTGCGCTTGGTCTCGTCGGAGGCGTAAGCCAGCCAGCGGCCGTTCGGCGACAGTTTGGCGAAGTGCTCGTTGAACTCGGTCTGCAGATACGGAAACGGCTTTAGATCGCCGAACAGCGGCAGCACCCAGATATCGTCGCCGGTCTTGGGAGTGCTGGGAGGAGTCTCCTCGATGATGTAGCGCCCATCGCGGGACCAATCGTCCGGACGTTTGCCGGACGCGTTTTTGTCCAACGCCTCATCCTGGGCAGCGCGGCCGACAGCCTTTCGATACACATGCCCGACGCCCTCGCGGGTTGAGTGGAAGGCGATATGGCTGCCATCCGGAGACCAGACCGGAAACTGGTTGGTCTTGGAGTTGAAAGTGAAGCGGGAAGCGGTGCCGCGAGTCAAATCGTGCAGCCAGAGGTCGAAGAATCCCGTTTGCGGATCGAGGCGGTCGGCTACGACGGTATTGCCGTCCGGCGAGATGGCGGCCCACTGTGAAATCCCTGGAATGCCGACAGTCCCGGTCACCTTCCCCGATCGATCGAACCAGGTAAGCTGGGCGTCGCCAAAAGAAGCTCCGCCCGAAGCATACACAAGTATATTGTTCTGGGACACCGCGAAGCGGCCTACCAGGTTCAGGCTATCGTAAGCCACCTGTTCCGCGACGGGGACGGCATCGCCGGTGGTCTGAGCTTTGCCGGGATCGAAGGGTTGCGCCATCAACGTCCCTGCTCGCATAAAGATCAGATACCCCGCCTGCACGAAGACCGCGTTGGAGCTTTCAGACAGGACGCGCGTGCGGCTCTTCGAGTCCAAGTCGCCGACGTATATGGCGTTCTTCTCGGGATCGTTGCTTCTGGCCGTAAACAGGAAGTGGCGGCCATCCGGGAGGAACCAGGGCGTGCGATGAGCGTTCTCTGAAAGGGCGTGGTCGAGTTCGGTGACAGGTGTAACGGACCCGCCCGCAGCCGTGACGCGCCGCAGGCCGCTCAGGATAGTCGGCGCAAAAAGAATCACGCCATTCCGGCTCCACGATCCGCCCCGCGGGCTGGGGGCATCGGCCAAGGTAAAGCCCGGACCACCCGTGGCATCGATCCTTTTCAGCTTTCCGCTCGCGAAGAAACCGATGGCGCGGCTATCGGGCGACCAGAAGGGATAACTCGCGCCGTCCGTGTCTGGAAAAGCGCGAGCCGCCAGCGAATCCAGGTCGCGCACCCAGAGGCTGTCCTTGCCATCCAGTCTGGCGATGAAAGCGATCCGTCGCCCGTCGGGCGAAATGGCCGGCGGACCTGTGAACGATGCTTTTTCGGGAGGCAGCACGGGGAATCGGAGAACGCGGGCTTCCTCAGTGACGTGCCGGTAAGCCACGTAGGCCAGCGCGAGCGTCACGAGCAGCAGCAGAGCCGCAACAGTGGGCCACAACCAGCCTGTCCGCGATTGTGCCGGCGCGGTTGCCGCGACCGGCTCGTCGAGCAGCAGCGGCCAATCCCCGATCGCTCGCAGCCGTTGCTTGGGATCTTTCGCCAGGCACTTCTCAAGGAGCGGTCGAACTTTGGCCGGCGTGGCATCGAGATTTGGTTCCTTCACCAGAACGCCCGCCAGGATGTCCGACACGGTCTCGCCTGAGAATGCCTGCCTGCCGGTGAGCATCTCAAACAGAACGCAGCCAAAGGCCCAGATGTCGGCGCGCTGGTCGACCGGTTTGCCACGCGCTTGTTCGGGGCTCATGTAGGCCGCCGTCCCGAGGATCACACCGGCTTGAGTCGGCGAAATGGTTAGGGTCGGCGAGTTCTGCGGATCGGCCAATCGCTCGTCGGCCGCCTTGGCGAGTCCGAAGTCGAGCACCTTCACGACACCCTGCGGCGTCACCTTGACGTTGGCGGGCTTGAGATCGCGATGGATGATGCCTTTGTCGTGCGCGGCTTCGAGCGCGTCGGCAATCTGACGGGCGTAGTTGAGCGCGGTGTCGAGCGGCAGCGGGCCTTTGAGCGTTTCGCCCTCGACGAGCTCCATGACCAGCGCGCGTTCTTCGACGCCGTAGATCTGCGCGATGTTGGGATGGTTCAGCGACGCCAGCACCTTGGCTTCGCGCTCGAACCGCGCCATGCGGTCGGCGTCCGCCGCAAAAGCCGCCGGCAGAATCTTCAGCGCGACTTCGCGATCGAGCTTGGTGTCGACCGCGCGATACACCTCGCCCATCCCGCCTTCGCCCAGCTTAGCGGTGATGCGGTAGTGCGCAATCTGCTGAGGATCCACTTTTTTGCAATCCTACCACCTACGCAGCACCTGACACCTGACACCTGGCACCCGACACCTCTAAAATAGAGAATGCAATGAGCGACCAGGAATATCCGCTGCCCCCCGCTACCTTCGAGTTCCTGGTTCTTTCGCTCAAGACCCAGACCGAAATGCACCTCGGCCTGCTGTTCTTCGGCGAAGAAAAGGACCGCCCGGAGCCCGATTTCCGCATCGCGAGGCATAGCATCGACCTGCTGGCCATGCTGCAGGAGAAAACCCGCGGTAACACCACGCTCGAAGAGCAGCGCCTCATCGAAAACGCGGTCACCGAGCTGCGCTTCCGTTTCGTGCAGGCCATGGAAGAACATCAGAAGAAGACGGCTGCCGCGGGTCAATCTGGCGAAGCGCCCAAGTCAGAAGGGCAGGCCGGCGCCTAAATGCCCGTCGATACGCTCAGCATCACGGTGCTCGGTTCCGGCACCAGCGTCGGGGTACCCACCATCGGCTGTCATTGCGCGGTGTGCCGCTCCGACGATCCGCGCGACAAGCGGCTGCGTCCTTCCATTTACGTCAAATACGGCGAGCACGGCGTGCTCATCGACAGCACGCCCGATTTCCGCCAGCAGGCCCTGCGCGCCGGCATCGAGCGGGTGGACGCCATCCTGTACACGCATTCGCACGCCGACCACATCATGGGCCTGGACGACGTGCGGCCGTTCAATTTCCGGCAGGGCGGCGTGATCCCGATCTACGGCGCGGCCGAGCACATCGAGAACATCCAGCGCTGCTTTCATTACATTTTTTCGAACCACAAGACGGAATCGTCGGTGCCGCGCCTGATGGCGCACGTGTTCGACACAGCGCCCATCGATCTGTTCGGCCTGGAATTCACGCCCATCCGCCTGTGCCACGGCAAGGGCACGGTGCACGGCTTCCGCTTCGGCCAAGCCGCCTACCTCACCGATCACAGCGACATCCCGGAAGAATCCATGAGCCAGCTGGAGTCGCTGGACGTGCTGTTCCTGGACGCGTTGCGGCACCGGCCGCACCCCACGCACTCGACTGTCGAGCGCTCGCTGCAATCGGTCGAAAAGCTCGCGCCCAAGCGGGCGTTTTTCACGCACATCTGTCACGACCTGGCGCACGCGGCCACCGAAGCAGCGCTGCCCGGGCACGTCCGGCTGGCGTACGACGGTCTGGAGATCGCGGTCCGGGGAGTCCGCGAATGATCTTCCGCAGCCTGGCCGCTGTTCCGGCGGATTTCGGACCGTGCGCCATCACCATCGGCAATTTCGACGGCGTCCATTTGGGACATTGGGTGATCCTGCGGCGTCTGGTCGCGCTCGCTCGCCAAGGCGGCTGGCACTCGGCCGTTCTCACCTTCGATCCGCACCCGACGAAACTGGTGGCACCGGCGCGCGCGCCGCTTCTGCTCACGACTCCCGAGGAGCGTGTTTCACTGATGCAGCCGTCCGGCATCGATCGCGTGCTGATTTTGCCGTTCAACGCCGAGATCGCCGCGCTCTCACCTGAAAAATTCGTGCGCGACATCCTGGTGGACAAACTCAAAGCGCGCGCCGTGCTGGTGGGCGCGAACTTTCGCTTCGGGCACCGCGCCGCGGGCGATGTCCGCACGCTGGCGGAGTTGGGCCGCAAGTACGGTTTCGAAACCGACATACTTCCGGGCGTCACCTGGCGGGGCCGCGTCATCTCGAGCAGCGAGATCCGGCGCTTGATCGATTCCGGCGACGTCTCGCTGGCCTGCCGGATGCTGGGCCGGCCGTACGCGCTCCGGGGCAAGGTGGTGCCAGGCGCCGGCGTCGGATCGAAGCAGACGGTGCCGACGCTTAACCTGCAGACCGATGCTGAGGTTTTGCCCAAGACCGGCGTCTACGTGACGCGCACGCGCGAAACCGGCGGCGAGCGCGAGTGGCCCTCCATCACCAACGTCGGGTATCGGCCCACTTTCAACGGCCACGGGCTTACCATTGAGACGTACCTGCTCGCGGGCCTGGATGGCCCGGCGCCTGGCGAGATTTCGGTCGAGTTTCTACGCTGGGTGCGCGAGGAGAAGAAGTTCGAGAATCCGGAAGCGCTCAAGGCTCAGATCCTTCGCGATGTGGGCCGCGCCCAGGCTTACTTCCGGCGGCTGCGCGGGCGGGCCGCCCAGGCACCACACATGAAACAGTATTCTTAAGGGGAGAAATGTTATGAGTCTATCCGCAGGCAAAATCCGTCACATGCAGGCGCTCTCGAACCAGGCGGGCGTCATCGCGGCTGCCGCCATGGATCAGCGCGGCAGTCTTCAGAAAGCCATCGCCGGCGCGCGAGGCATTTCCACCGATCAGGTGACCACCGACATGATGAGCGAGTTCAAGATTGCGGTCAGCAAGGTGCTGACGCCGCATGCCAGCGCCATCCTGCTGGATCCCGAGTACGGACTCCCGGCCGCCAAGGCGCGCTCGAAGAACGCGGGCCTGTTGCTGGCCTATGAAGAGAGCGGCTACGACAACACCAAGCCGGGGCGCCTGCCCGATTTGCTGCCGCACGTCTCCGCTAAGCGCATCGCCGATTGGGGCGCCAACGCGGTGAAGATCCTGCTGTACTATTCGCCTTTCGACGACGCGCAGGTCAACGACATCAAGCACGCCTTCATCGAGCGAATCGGTTCCGAGTGCGAGTCGCTCGATATCCCGTTCTTCCTGGAGTTCGTCGGCTACGACCCCAAGGGCGGCGACGAGAAGGGCCTGGAATTCGCCAAGATCAAGCCGCAGGTGGTCATCAAGAGCATGCAGGAGTTCTCCAAGCCGCAATATAAAGTGGACGTGCTCAAGGTGGAAGTTCCCATCAACGCGAACTTCGTGGAAGGCAGCAGCGTCTACAAGGGCCAGAAAGCTTATTCGCGCCAGGAGGCGCTGGAACATTTCCGCCGCGGCGCCGAAGCAGCCAAGAAGCCGTTCATCTATCTGAGCGCGGGCGTGGGGAACGCGCAGTTCGTCGAGGAGTTGAACATGGCCGCCGAAGCGGGCACCGATTATTCGGGCGTTCTGTGCGGGCGCGCCACCTGGAAAGAAGGAATCCCGGTTTACGCCAAGCAGGGCGCCAAAGCGCTGGAGGATTGGCTCGCCGGCGAAGGCGTCAAGAACATCAACGCCGTCAACGCCGCCATCAAAACCGCGAAACCCTGGTATTTGAAAGCGGGCATCCCCCAGCCAGCCCTCGCGTAGACGTGGGCGCACGCGCTCATGCGTGCCGCGTTCACATTCGTGTGAACGCCCGGTGGCGCGTGTTCGCTTCCGCACACCTTAATCCCAGCCGGCGACAGGTGTGGCGGCGGCGTTGCTTCGGAAATCCATGAAGCTAAGCTCTCTGCGGCTGGCACGCCAAGTGCTCTCGACTCTAGTCCGCCCCGAGGTGACGTTTGCGCACACTTTGGTATGACATCCGCTACGGCCTGCGAATGCTGGCCGCGAATCCCGGCTTCACGGCCGTCGCGATCCTGTCGCTCGCCATCGGCATCGGCGCGAACACATCCACCTTCAGCCTGGCCGATGCCCTGCTGCTGCGTCCGCTGCCGGTGGAGCGCCCGAGCGAGATAGTTCGCGTCCTAAGCACCTCGCGCACCCAGCAATTCGGCGGGATTTCGTATCCCGACTACCTCGATTTTCGCGCGCAGTCCAAGACGCTTTCCGGCCTGGTGGCTTACGAGCAAACCGGGCTGGGCCTGCAGCCCGATCCCCAATCCGCTACCCAACTCAAGCTGGGCCTGGCGGTAGACACCGATTTTTTCGACGTGCTGGGCGTGAAGCCGGCGCTGGGCCGCGCGTTCCGTCCGGACGAGGATCGCAGCCCGGTCGTAGTTCTGAGCGATGCGCTGTGGCAATCGCAGTTCGCGCGCGATCGCGCCGTCGTCGGCCGCACCGTGAAGCTGAGCAAAGTCGACTTCACCATCATCGGTGTCGCGCCCGCCACGTTTCCCAGCCTGGACCTTTTCGTTCACGAGAGCATGTACATTCCGTTCGGCATGCTGCCGCGGCTTCCGCTCTCGGACAAGGATCCGCTGGGGCATCGCGACCACCTCTACCTGGAGGTTTTCGGCCGGCTGGCGCCCGGACGCACGGCCCGCCAGGCACAAGCTGAGTTGCAGGCCGTCGCGCGCAACCTGGAGCGCGCTTATCCGGAAACGAATCGCGGACGCAGCGTGGTGGCTATCTCCGAGCTTCGCGCCCGGACCTACAACTCAGAAGACGTGCTGCCGGTGGCCATGTTGCTGGCGATCGCGGGATTGGTTCTGCTGATTGCCTGCGCCAATGTCGCCAACCTTTTGCTGTCGCGCGCCGGTGCGCGATCGCGCGAAATCGCCGTGCGTCTCGCGATCGGGGCCAGCCGCCGGCGCCTGTTCCAGCAACTGCTCACCGAGAGCCTGCTGCTGGCCTTGGCGGGCGGCGGCGCGGGGCTGCTGCTGGCGCTTTTCAGCATCGACTTTTTCGCCTCGCTGCGGCTCCCCACCTCGCTTCCTCTCTGGCTGGTGGCGCGCGTGGACCTTCGGGTTCTGCTGGTTGCGATGGGGTCCTCCATCGTGAGCGCCCTGGTCTTCGGCGTAGCGCCGGCCTTGCACGCGTTAAAGTCCGATTTGAACACCACGCTCAAAGCCGGCGACGCTTCACCTGCCGGGAAGGGCCGCCGGTTCCAGGCGCGCGATGTTCTGGCCGTTGCGCAGATCGCGATTTCCATGCTGCTGCTGCTCGCCGCGGGTCTGCTCATCAAGGATTTTTCCAACCTGGTTCATACCCGGCCGGGCTTTCGCACTGACCATGTATTGGTGCTGGGCTTGGACCCCACCGCCGCGGGCTACCAGGAACCACAGGCTCGTTCGTTCTACCAGCAGCTCATCGCAAGGCTCAGCACGCTCCCCGGTGTTCGATCCGTGGCGCTCGGCCAGAACATCCCGCTGGGAGTGAGCAGCTCCATGAAGTCCGTCATGGTTGAGGGATTCGAGATGGCGCGGGATCAGCAGAGTTTCCCCGTCGGGTCCGACACGGTGGATGAGCGTTACCTGCCGCTGATGCAGATCCCGATCGTGCGCGGGCGCAACTTCGACAGCCGCGACACTGCGTCGTCGCCCCCGGTTGCGATCGTGAACGAAATCATGGCCGCGAAATATTGGCCCAACCGGAGCGCCATCGGAGGCCGGATTCGGATGCGCGATCAGACGCTGGAAGTGGTGGGCATCGCCAAGACTATCAAGTATCGCGATATCGGGGAGACTCCGCAGCCATTCCTGTATTTGCCCTTCGCGCAACAGTTCGCGTCCATAATGATGCTGCACGTCGAGAGCACCGGCGATCCGGCCGCGCTGGCCGCCCCGGTCCTGGCCGAGATTCGCCGGCTGGATTCGGGAACACCCGTCCAAGACATCCAGACGCTGGATCACTTTTTCAAGGGCGCTCTCATTAGCAATCGCATCGTTACCCAGGTGGTTGCGGTCATCGGAGCGTTCGGACTGCTGCTCGCCGTTACGGGCCTGTACGGCGTGATCGCGTACTCGGTGAGCCGGCGGACTCGCGAGATCGGGATCCGGATGGCGATCGGCGCGGATCCGGGCGGTGTCGCGCGCCTGGTGCTGCGGCAGGGAATGACGCTCACACTGGCGGGCGCCGGGATCGGCCTGGTGCTGGCGCTGGCGGCGTCGAAGCTGCTGGGCAGTTTGCTGGTGGGCGTCAGCTCGCGCGATCCGATGGTGTTCCTGCTGGTCCCGCCGGTGCTCGCGGGCGTCAGCTTGCTGGCTTGTTACGTCCCGGCGCGGCGTGCAGCACGAGTGGATCCTCTGCGGGCGCTGCGTCAGGATTAGCCGCTGCGTCGAGGTCCACGCCCTCCCAGCGCGCCACCACTACGGTCGCCATGCAATTGCCGAGCAGGTTGACCGACGTGCGCGCCATGTCCATCAAGGCGTCCGCCCCCAGGATCAGAGCGACGCCCGCCACCGGGAGGTTGAACGTGGTCAGCGTTCCGGCCAGGATCACCAGCGCCGCGCGCGGCACCGCGGCCACGCCTTTGCTGGTGAGCATCAGCGTCAGCATCATGAGGATCTGCTGCGAGAACGGCATGTGCACGCCCGCCGCCTGCGCGACGAACAGCGAGGCCATCGACAGATACAGCGTGCTGCCGTCCAGGTTGAAACTGTATCCGGTGGGAAGCACGAACGCGACGATGTGCGCGGGCACGCCCATCAGTTCCAGATTCTCCAGCGCCAGCGGCAGCGCCGACTCGCTCGATGCGGTGGAGAATGCCAGGATGAACGGCTCGCGAACCGCGCGGAAGAATCGCCGCAATGGCACTCGCGCCAGGATGGCCACCGCGCCCAAGACGACGAAGACGAAGATCAGCAGCGTGGCGTAGAGCGTCAGCACCAGCTTTCCGAGTCCCAGCAATACGCCGATGCCTTTACTGCCGATGGTGTGCGCCATTGCCGCGCCGACTCCGACCGGCGCCAGGTACATCACGTACTTGGTGTAGCGGAACATGACTTCCGAAAGCGATTTGCAGAAGTCCACGACGATTCGGGCCTTCGCGCCGATGGCCGCGCAGGCCGCACCGAACAGGAAGGAGAAGACCACGATCTGCAGCACGTCGCCCTTGGCCATCGCATCCACCACGCTGGCCGGGAAAGTATGCTCGAGCGTTCCGCTCAAGCTGGGAGCGGCCTGAGGCAAACCTGTCTCGGCGGCGTTCTTTTCGAGCGTCATCCCCTGGCCGGGCCGGACCAGGTTCACCGCGCCGAGTCCCAGAAAGAGCGCGACGGTGGTCAGCGCTTCGAAGTAGACGATGGCCTTGAGACCGATGCGGCCCATGGCCTTCACGCTGCCCGTGCTCGCGATGCCGTACACCAAAGTGCCGAAGATCAACGGCGCGATGATGGACCGGATCAGGCGCAGGAACACGTTGGCGATGGCTTGCATCCAGTCGGCTTTGCCCAGCTCGGGGAAAACCGCGCCAACCGCGACGCCCGCCAGCATGGCGATGAAGATCCAGGCCGTCAGCGACAGCCGCTTCACCGTTCTCCCCATTTCAGCTTTTGCCGCAGCACATCGAAGAAGAACATTTTGGGCGGGCGGACTAGGTGGACTTTATGCTGGGAGCTCCGGCAGACTACGTGGTCGTCCTGCCGCAAAGGCTCGCCGATCTGGCCGTCCACGGTCAGGAAGGCCTCGTTGTGCGAGGCGCGGCAGATGATTTCGATCCGGCTGGTTTCGGGAACCAGCACCGGCCGGTTGGTCAGCGTGTGCGGGCAGACCGGCGTGATGCAGAGCGCTTCCACGGCCGGAAACACGATGGGACCGCCGGCCGAGAGCGAGTAGGCGGTGGATCCGGTGGGCGTCGCGACGATCAGTCCGTCAGCCTTGAAGGTGCTGACGTATTGAGAATCGACGTAGGTGTCCAGGTCGATCATGCGCGCGATTTGCGTCTTGGCGATGACCACGTCGTTCAGCGCTTCGTAGGACTTCACGATCTCGCCGCCGCGCACCAGGTCGCCGTGCAGCATCCGGCGCGGGACCACGCGCTGCTCGCCCTTCAGCGCCCGTTCGAGTTCGGGATAAAGCTGGTCCAGCGTGATGGCGGTGAGGAATCCAAGCCCGCCCAGGTTCACCGGAAACAGCGGGATCTCACGTCCGGCCACGGCTCGGGCAGCCGACAGCAGCGTGCCGTCGCCTCCCAGGACGATGACCAGTTGCGTGCCATCGGGCACTTCGGCGCGCGGCACTCCGGCGCGATTGAGATAGACCGCCGCTTCCTCATCCAGGCGCGCTTCGACGCCGTGCGCTTTGAGCCACGCGACCAGTTCCGGCAGGATCGCCGAAGCGTGCGGAATCCCGGGCTTGGCCATGATGCCGACGACTTTAATGTCTGGCATATAAGAGAAATTCCTGGTTGCCTTCCGCGCCCAGAATCGGGCTGGGGATCAGGCTGGTGTTGAAGCCGAGCCGGCGCACAGCGTCTTCCACGCGCTGGCAGGCCTCGCGGTGCAACGCCGGGTCGCGAATAATTCCTCCTTTACCCACCTGGTGCCTTTCCAGTTCGAATTGCGGCTTTACCAGGATAACCATTTCCGCGTTGCCGGCCAGAAGCTTGGCGAGCGCCGGCAGAATCATTGTGATGGAGATGAAGCTCACATCGCAAACCGCCAGGTGGACGGGCTCCGGCACTTCGGCTCGGCTGAGGTAGCGGGCGTTCACCTGCTCGCGGACCACCACGCGGGGATCGTTGCGGAGTTTCCAGTCGAGCTGGCTGGTTCCGACGTCCACGGCATAGACGCGCGCGGCGCCGTGCTGCAGCAGGCAGTCCGTGAATCCGCCGGTGGAGGAACCGATATCGGCGCAGGTCTTGCCGGCGGCCTGGATACCGAAGTGCTTCAGCGCGGCTTCGAGCTTCAGGCCGCCGCGGCCGACGTAACGCGGCTGCTCGAGCACTTCGACGCGGCTGTCCGGCGCCACGCTGCGGCCGGCCTTGTCGATCTTCTGGCCGTTCACCAGCACCTGACCCGCCAGAATCAGCGCGCGCGCTTTCTCACGGGATTCCACCAGACCGCGCTCCACGAGAATCTGATCGAGCCGGCGGCCAGGCATAGGCGAGCGGCTAAGCCTTGCGCTGCACGATGAAGTCGGCCAGCTCGCGCAGTCTTTCGGCGCGCTCGTCGAACGGCCTCAGCGCAACATGCGCGGCCAGCCGCTCGTGCTCGGCCATTTCGCGCGAGCGCTCCAGCCCATACACCGCCGGGAAAGTGATCTTCTTCTGCTTTTCGTCCTTGCCGGCCGTTTTGCCGAGCTTTTCGGAGGGCTGTTCGACGTCCAGCACATCGTCGACAATCTGGAATGCCAGGCCCACGTGCTCGCCGTAACAGGACAGTGCGGCCAACTGTTCATCGTCGGCTCCGGCGTAGATGGCGCCCATGCGCAGGCTGGCCCGTAGCAGCGCGCCGGTCTTGGCGCGATGGATGGCCTCCAGCAACGCCGCGGTCGGATGCTTGCCTTCGCCTTCCAGGTCGTTCACCTGACCGCCGATCATCCCGCCCACCGTTCCGGAAGCGACCGCAAGTTCCTCGATGAGCCTCGATTTGCACTCCGGATCGCAGGCCAGTTGCGCCAGCACCTGGAAAGCCAGCGTCAACAGAGCGTCGCCGGCCAGGATGGCGATGGCCTCACCGAATTTCTTGTGACAGGTGGGGACGCCGCGGCGCAGGTCGTCGTTGTCGAGCGCGGGCAGATCGTCGTGGATCAGCGAATAAGTATGGATAAGTTCGAGCGTCGAGGCGGGCGACTCGATTCCGTCCGGCGAATCGGAAACCGCTTCGGCAGCGGCCATGCAAAGAATGGGGCGAACCCGCTTGCCGCCCGCGAACAGGCTGTAGCGCATGGCCCGATGAATGGATTCAGGCGTCGTCGTCTCAGATGGAACCAGCCGCCGGAGCGCTTCGTCGATCCTGAGCTGCTGCTGTGCAACGTATTCGGCGAGCGTCATGCCTTGTCGGACCGGAACGGCTCCGGCTGGACCTTGTCGCCTTTCCGGACCAGGATCTCAATCCGAGTTTCCGCCTCTTCCAACTGCTTGCGGCAGGTTTCGCTCAGGCGCATGCCCTTCTCAAACAGCTCGAGCGCGCGCTCCAGCGGCAAATCGCTCGATTCCATCTCTTTGACGACGGACTCGAGCTCCTGCAGGCTCGACTCGAAACTGGGAGCGGGCTTTTCTTCGCCGGGCATTTTTTCTATTCTAGCTGGTGGCGCGGGCGTTCTTGCGGGGAGCGCCGTTATGAAGTCCATCCGCTTACAAGCCGATAGGATGATGGTGAAGAAGGCCGTCGGATTATTCTGTGTTTTGGCATACTGCGCCGCCGCGCAGGAGGCAAGCCAACTGGTGGGCCGCTGGCGATCGGTAGAAACATCCAAGGGCGGAATCGGCGCGATGTACGATTTCGACGCTGACGGAACGGTGCACTTCAGCCCCGGCGCCATCGTGCCTATGCAATATCGTGTGGTGGGCGATCGGCTCATCTTCGAGCCGCCGGACGGGATTCGTTACTCGCTGTCCTGGAACGGCGCCGACCGTCTGCGACTCACCGTGAACGGTGCGGGAAGCGAAGACTACGCCCGGCTGGGAGTCCAGAATGACCCGCAGAACCCGTTGCTGGGTGAGTGGACCGGCACGCGGGACATGGACGGACAAAAGGTGCTGGTGCACTGGATCTTCGGAGCCGATGCGAAGGGTCTGTTGATGGTTCGGTTCCTCTCGAAGACCGGCAGCTATTCGGTTCAGAACGGCCGCCTGGTGGCTAAGTTCGGCGGGCAAGTTGGTTTAGACGGAGCCATCAGCTTAACCAATGGGATTCTCTCGATCAGTCGCAGCGGTGGCCGAGTGACCAATCTGTCGCGCTACTAAGGGCGCGGGGCTCGCGGCTACACTTGGGAGTTGGCCGAACGGACCCCGGTCTTCAGGTACCACCATTTGCCACCGAGATGTGACGGCTTTCAGCCGAGCTTCGGCTGCGCCAGCGCCTCACACAACTCGTCGAGCTCCTCCGATTCGTTTTCGATCAGCCGCAACGCCAGGCCTTTCAAGGCCGTGATGTTCTCCGGGCTGGCGTTGTCGAGACGATGGTTGCCGGCGTCGAGCGTAGTCTGGAAGCGGTAGTAACGCTTGGGCTCGCCCGCGGCGCCGGGCAACAGTTGCCGGAGCTGGTAATCGACCGTTCGGCTGACGCCATCGAACACCGTGTCGAGCATCGGCATGGCCCAGCGGGCCACGCCCCAATTCCGCGTGCCGTCGTAGGGCAGGCTGCGATTCAGTTCTCCGGTTCCCAAAGAGACCACCAGAAAGTCGCGGGCGCCGGGATGAGTGGTGCGGGCTTCCACCAGCGCGCACGCAGCGGGATTGTTAGCAAAAACGCCGCCATCGATGAGCGTGTAATGATCGGGCACGGTACCGGTTAGTAGTTTCATAGGTTCGAAGTAGGTGGGGGCAGCGGAGGTTGCGCGTGCGACGTCGCGCGCGGGGAAGTCGTAGTCCATGCGCTCGCGGGCCATGGAACTTCGGAAAAAGAACGGAAAACTCTGCTCGATCTCGTAGCTGGTGATCAGAACCTGGGTGGCGGCGTCGCGCAGGCGGGCGTCTCCGAAGTATTCCTCCAGCACCTGCTGGATGCCGCCGGCGGAATATTTGGGTTGGATCAAGTGGTCGCAGGCCGTCAGGCGGTGCCACAGGGATCGCGAAAAAATGCGGGGACCTTCGCGCGCGTACATTTCGACAAACTGCTGGGCGCGATAGAGCGGCGCGGCCGGGGTCTTCGGAATGGTCAGGCCAAGCGCCAGAATGCCGCCGGTGGAGGTGCCGGCCACCAGGTCGAACAGGCGGGCGATGGGCTGGCCGGTGCGTCGCTCGAGCTCGGCCAGCAGCAGGGCGGGAATGATTCCGCGGATGCCGCCTCCGTCGATGGCGAGAATTTTGATCATGGGGAAGAACCAGTGCTTCGGGTGGCGGCCGGTGGCCGATCCGGATATTCCTACGATCAGGTTACGGCTCGGCCGCCGGGCTTTCGCCGCTATCGATGCCGTAAGTTACAGGTACACAATGGAAAAGAAATTCGTAACAATTGCGAATTAGCTTTTTCCCTATTGCTTTTTAGCTAAAACTGATTTAGTATCGCGAGAACCGCACACATTTGTGGCAGGTCTTCGATGACGGCCGACGTCCTGTTGTTCCGCATCTCGCTCGGAGCGGCGTTCCTGCTGCTGGCCGCGTTCGCCGCCGTCATCGCCGGCAAGATGTGGCGCGGGGACATCCTGCTGGATGGGCTGCTCGACAGCAAGGATGCCACCGGGGAGCGCTCCTTCAGCCCGGCCCGCCTGCAATTGCTGATCATCACGTTGGCCGTGGCCGCCGACTACGTCCATCAGGTCTGGATCTCACCCCAGCGCAGTTCCCTGCCCTCATTGTCGAAAGAAGTCATCGCGGCGCTGGGCGGCAGCCAGGCCATCTATCTGGGCGCCAAGTGGTACGCCCTGCTCATTGAACCGTTCTTGAGAAATCTCACGCGGAGGTAAGTCATGCAACCAACCAATCCCAGCCCCAAGGCCTTCGACTGGGTCCCGATCGTATCGCTTCTGCTTTCGCTCGTTGCCGTGCTGATCGTATATTTCACGGTTCCAGGGGACGCCATGGACCGCCTCAAGGTAGTAACCGGGTACGTGATTCTGATCCTGGTCTTCTTCTTCGGGCTGATGGTGCTCATCGGCATGGCGCGTGGCACCATCGACTTGAAGTACCTGATCAGCGAACCCACCGGGCACGCCAGCGTGTCCCGCTTCCAGTTGCTGATTTTCACCTTCGTGATCGGTTTGAGCATTTTCCTGATCATCGCCGGCACCAAGCCGCCCAAGTTTCCCGCTATCCCGGCCGACGTTCTCACGCTCTTAGGGATCAGCGCCAGCACCTATGCGGTGAGCAAGGGCATTCAATTCAGCAGGCCGGAGGGCGTTCAGCCGCCTGCGACCAATCCCGCGACGGAGCCGCAAGCGGAAGAGAAAAAGGGTTGAGTTATGCCGACATCGGGCAGTGGGAATCGCGGAACCGTTAGCCGCAGAGTTGCACCGTTCGCACCGCTGGCTCTGGCCTTGCTGCTGCAGCGCGCGGTGATCCCGGGAGGCGGCGGGTCGGGCGAAGAGGTGGAGCACGGCGAGGAAGCGGCCGTGTGCGCCGACGATATCGAAGGCTTCCGGGGGTGTCACAGTGAGTATCCCACCGGCTGCACCAAGGCCGGCAAGTACGACGCCTATCTGAACCTCTTCAAGAACCAGTTGATCCCGCCCAAGACCGCGCCAGTGGGCTTCCTGGCCAAGAGCGACTTCGCCAACCTGGACCGGAACACGCCCAAGGATCTCACTCGCGGCAACCATGCCGACATGAAGGACGCGCTCGGCAAGCTGGGTGAAGGACAAGTGTTCGCCGTGAACGGTTATCTGTACTATGCGCAGAAAGGCGGAACCAGCGAGAGCTCCAACTGTCAGCTTTCCGACATCGACGATATCGATTTTCACATCGGGATCGGATTCGACGGCGCGCTGGCCGCGAAGCTGGTCAAGAAGCCGGGGACAGCCAAGGCCAAGTTGAGCGAGGACGAGAAGGCCGGGCTGACGCAGACCAGCATCATCGTGGAGATGACGCCGCATTATCGCGCCCAGTTCAAGCAGGATTGGACACTGGACCTGGTGAAGGCCAATGTGGGCCAGCAGGTGCGGGTGACCGGCCAGTTGATGGCCGACAACGAGCACAACAACACCAAGGACAACTGCTCCTATCCGGGGGCCAACCAGACCAGTTGCTGGCGCGCGAGCATCTGGGAGCTGCATCCGGTGACGCAGTTTCAGATCTGCAAGAGCGCCAGCCGATGCGCGGACGATTCGACGGACTGGGTGAACATCGAGGACGCTCAGCCGTAGCTGGGGCGAGCTGATCCACACGGAATCGCGTCAGGCCGGTCAAGGACAAGCGGCCACTTGCAGAAATGACGCCTGGAGGCGTCCTCTTGTAAACTGGTTCTTGACCCTCGAATCAAAACCCCGCGTTTCTGTCGTCAGCTATCTGAACACCGTGCCGCTGGTGTGGGGCATGCTGCATGGCGAGCAGCGCGATCTCTTCGATCTGTCGTTCGCGATCCCGTCGGAGTGCGCCGACCGGCTTGCCAAAGGCCTCGCCGACATCGGGATCGTGCCCTCGGTGGAGCTGAACCGGCAGAAGCTGGAGATCATTCCGGACACCGGCATCGCCTGCCGCGGAGCCGTGCGCAGCATCCTGCTGATCTCGAAGGTTCCGATCGGCGAAATCCGGACGCTGGCCACCGATTCCAGTTCGCGCACTTCGGTGGCGCTGAGCCGGATCGTGCTGGCGCGGAAGTACGGCGTCGAGCCTCGGCTTTCCTCCGAACGGCCGCACCTGGGTTCGATGCTGGAACATAACGATGCGGCGCTGATCATCGGCGATGCGGCGCTGGTGCTCGATCCGGCCGAGCTTCCGTTCCACGTGCTGGATCTCGGCAGCGAGTGGACCGGGATGACCGGGCTTCCGATGGTGTTCGCGGTTTGGGCCGCGCGCGCCGGGCTGCCCGCGCAGGATGCGGCGCTGTTCACCGCGTCGCTGCGCTACGGGATGCAGCACATCGATGATATCGTGCGCCAGGAGCATTCCAAGCTAGGCATTACCGAAGCGCTGGCACGCGATTACCTGACGCGCAACATCATTTTCGAGCTGGGCGAGCCGGAATACGCGGGCCTCACGACTTTTCTACAATATGCTTCGGAGCTGGGGCGGCCCGAGGAGCTGAGGAAGGTGACGGCATGATGACGCGCGCAGAAGCGATCGACCTGTTCCGCAGCGACGACCTGGTGGGGATCGGTATGGCGGCCGACGCGGTGCGGCGCAAACTGCATCCGCACGGCGTGGTGAGCTACATCATCGATCGCAACATCAACTACACGAATTTCTGCACCGAATATTGCAGCTTCTGCGCGTTCTACCGGCCGATGGGGCACGCCGAGGGTTACCTGCATCCCAAGGAAGTGATCTTCGACAAGATCCAGGAGACCATCGATCTGGGCGGCACCGGCATCCTGATGCAAGGCGGGCTGCATCCGGACCTGAAGATCGAGTGGTACGAGGACCTGTTGCGGTCGATCAAGGCGCGCTTTGGCGACCGGATCTGGAACCATTGCTTTTCGGCGCCTGAGATCGTCAACATCGCCGAAGTGAGCGGGCTGCCGTTGCGCGACACGATTGCGCGGCTGCGCGACGCGGGCCTGGAGTCGATTCCGGGCGGCGGCGCCGAGATTCTGGACAACGACGTGCGGCGCAGGATCAGCCGCCTGAAGTCGTCCACGCAGGACTGGATCGACGTGCACCGCACCGCGCACGCCCTGGGCCTCAGGACCACCGCCACCATGATGTTCGGCTGCGGCGAGACCATCGAGCAGCGCATGAATCATTTCGACATCGTGCGCCAGATCCAGGAGGACACCGGCGGGTTCACGGCGTTCATCCCGTGGTCGTTCCAGCGCGAGAACACGTCGCTCGGCCGGTTCGTGAAGGAAGAAGCCACCGGGGTGGAGTATCTGAAGACGCTGGCGCTATCGCGGCTGTACCTGGAGAATATCCTGAACATCCAGTCGTCGTGGGTGACGCCGGGGCTGAAGACCTGCCAGGTGGGGCTGCGCTTCGGCGGTAACGACGTCGGCAGCATCATGATCGAGGAGAACGTGGTGTCGGCGGCCGGAGCGCACAACCGCGCCAGCGAAGAAGAGCTGCGGCGGCTGATCCGCGACGCCGGTTTCATTCCCAAGCAGCGCGATACGTTGTACCGGACGTATTTTCTGAACTAAGCGCGGCGGACAGGCCACGCGCCGGAGATGATCCGGGTGCCGGTCGGATTTCCGCGATACAAATACACCCAGGCCAGCGTCATGCCTGACGCGAGGTAAACTCGCTGGGGCGCCCGCCCAAATTGAGGCCCCTCATACGCGTCCAGCGCCGCGAGTGTCTTGGCGGGCTGATTCAAGCGAAACACCTCGCCGCGGACCCAATCGTTCGGACCATTCGAAGGCGTCGCGCCAGGGTAGCTGGCCCAGGTTGTAGAGGCGTCCTTGCAGGCGAGCGTTGCCGAGGAACCGCGCGCGATCCCGAAGCAGCCGGGCGAAGCGGTGGTCCGATCCGCGGCGGAGGGTGCCATACACGAAGAGCTGCGCGAGTTCCACGAATTGCCTACTCTTCAACCATAGATTCAAAGTCTCGAGAGCCGTGAATCACCCGGACGATCTCAATGCCTTTCGAAACCGGTCGATAAAAGACGACGTAGTTGCCGAAATTCTTCACTGCAGGCATGCGGGTGTGGGCCAAGAACGGATTTCGCAGGGGCGTGCGCCGGCCGATCAGGGGATGCAGCCGCAAAAGCGTGAAGGTCTCCTCGGCGGCGTCGTAGAACCGCAGAGCGACTTCGAGGCCTGAGTCCCTGGCAATGTAGCGAGCGTGTTCGTCGAGATCCCGGCTGGCAGCGGGGCGTATAAGAATCCCGCGGGTCACTTGGGCGGCTTGCGGCCGTTGGAAATCAACCGAGAGCGCTTCTTCTTCCAATAGGCCCGGTTCAGCTCGACAGTCTGGCCGGAAGCGATGCCTTCGAGCAACAGTGCTTCGATTTTCTCTGCTAGCATCCGCTTGTGATCTTCTCGAATCAGCGCGCGGACATATTCGCTCGGCGTGCTGTAGCCTTCGGTCTCGACCTGTCTTTCGACGTATTCTCTGAGACTCTTGGGGAGCGAGACGTTTAAGGAAGCCATGCCAACCGGACCCACTGCTAGGTTGCCAGTTATTGACAATAACTGTCAATAGCGTGCCGCCTGGGAGTTCGAGTGAGGGGGCACGGCGGAGCCGGACTACTTGCGGACCGCTAGCGCGTCCTGCAGCTCGCGCGCGTAGTGCTCGATCTCCCCGGGCTGGACCGTGACCAGCGTCTTCTCGAAATCTTCCGCGGTTTCGAGCATGTGCTGCAAGTGCAGCGCGGCGATCTTCAGACACCAGGCGTCGGTGAGCGGGTGGCCCACCTTCTTGCTGACGGCCAGCAGCGCCGGATGAGGCAGCGCGACCACGCGCTCATCGAAAGGTTCGCCGCCGGTGGAGATTCCGAATTTGACGTCCACCGTGTCGGCGTGCCGGATGGAAATGGCGGTCTGAAGCCACGCGAAATGAACCTGCCAGGTGCGCCCGAAAGGATCGGGGCCGACTTGGAACTGACGGAAGTTGTCGAGCATCTAGGTTGATTGAACCACAGGCGCGCGCGCCGGTGCCACTACACGAAGGCGTGGTTCCTCTGCGACACCAGCGAGAGAAACTCGTCGCGGGTCTCCTTGCGCTTGCGGAAGGCGCCCAGCATCGCGCTGGTCACCGTGCCGGAGTGCTGCTTTTCGACGCCTCGCATCATCATGCAGAAGTGCCGGGCCTCGCAGATCACTCCCACACCCCGCGGCTGCAGCACTTCGGCCAGCGTGGCCGCGACGTCGTGAGTGAGCCGTTCCTGAACCTGCAGCCGGCGGGCGAACATGTCCACGATGCGCGGGATTTTGCTCAGGCCGATCACCCGGTCCTTGGGCAGATAGGCCACGTGCATGGTCCCGAAGAACGGCAGCAAGTGGTGCTCGCACATGCTGTAGAACTCGATGTCCTTCACCACCACCATCTCGTCGCACTTCTCCGAGAACAGTGCGCCGTTGATGATGCTCTGGACGTCGGTCTGGTAGCCGCTGGTCAGGAAGCGCAGCGCTTTCTCCGCGCGATCCGGAGTGCGAACCAATCCTTCGCGCGACGTGTCCTCGCCAATCTTGACCAATAGCTTCTTCATCAGCGCCGCGATGGACTCCTCGTCCAGCTTGGGCTGCATCACTTTGACCAGCGCTTTCTTCGGCTTCATTTAACTCACTCGCGATTCGAACAGGTTGCGGCGCGTCTCGCGCAGCCGGATGGCTTCCAGGCGCGGCCACTCACCAGGGAAAGCGGCGCGCCAATGCTGTTTCAACCGGTCCTCGATCACGCTGATGATGTTCTCAGAGGTGGGGACCAGTTTTTTGAAATCCGCCAGGTCGGCGTTCAGGTACTTGTGATCGAAGTCATGCACCACGTGATCGGCCACCAGGCGGTCCAACGCGGGAACATTCACCGCCTGCCCGGTGGCGGGATCGAGCGGACCGGCGGCGGTTACTTCCAGGACATAGTCGTGCCCATGGCCGTGAGGATTGTTGCACTTGCCGTACAGCTCGCGGTTTTCCTCTTCCGAAAGCCGAGCGGCATTGAGCCGGTGCGAGGCGGCGAAACGGTAGCGGCGTGTCACGCGCATCATCGGCGACCCCCTGCGTAATCGACGTACAGATCCTCGGTCTCGTACAGCCGGACGTTGTTCAGGCGCGTGCGGGCGCCGTCGAAGAAGGGCGTCAGGCGGTTCCAGATTTCAGCCGCGACGTTTTCCGTGGTGGGCACCACCCGATCGAAGGGCGGCACCTCGTAGTTGAGGAAGCGGTGATCCATCGGCTCGATCACCACCTCCTGCAGGATCTCCTTCAGCCGCTTGAGGTCGAAGATCATGCCGGTTTCCGGATCGGGGTCGCCTTCCAGCGTCACTTCGAGCACGTAATTGTGCCCGTGCCCGTTCGGATTGGCGGCCGCGCCGTAGAGTTCACGATTCTGCTCGGCCGTCAGGGACGGCTGGCAGCAAACGTGCGACGCAGAAAATTCGGCTCTGCGAGTGATCAGCATTGGTCCTATTATGTGATGCTCCCTCTTGGGGTTGGGATACTCTAATATTATAAGAGAAGGTGTGGGGACCGACACGAAAATGACTCATTCCAAAGTAGATCAGGCAATCAAGCTGGCTATCGGAGCGGGCCTCGTGGCGCTGGCCTTCGTGGTTGTTTCCACCATGCAGAACCACATTGTGGGAGTGGGGGAAAGCGCACCCAGTTTCAGCATCACCACCGACAAGGGCCAGCAAATCACGCCCCGGGATTTCGGCGGCAAGGTTCTGGTGCTGAACTTCTGGGCGAGCTGGTGCCCGCCCTGCGTGCAGGAGGCTCCCTCGCTGAACGAGTTCGCCAAGGAACTCGCGCCGTCGGGCGTGGTGGTTCTGGCGGTCAGCGTCGACCAGAACCAGAGCCAGTATCAGGCCTTCATCAAGAAGTTCCAGGTGGCCTTCCAGACGGTGCGCGATCCCGAGGAGAACCTGAGCTACAAGTACGGGACCTTCCAGTTTCCGGAAAGCTACATCATCGATCGCAACGGCAAGGTGGTGCGCAAGTTCCCGGGCCTGCCGGATCGCGACGGCCGGACCATCCCGTGGACCGATCCGGAGCTGATGAGCTACGTCAAGTCGCTGGGGTCCTGATGCGGAAGCACGCCTGGTATTCGGACACGGACCCCAAGGCCGCGAGCGGTCGTAGCTTAAGTTGACGGCCATGATTCCCTCCGCCGTGCTCGAGGCCGTCCACAAGGTGCTGGGAGCTCGCGGGTATCTGCATCGGCCCGAGGACCTGACGCTGTATGAGTACGACGGCGGGGTGGATAAGGCGCGGCCGGACCTGGTGGTTTTTCCGCAATCCACTCAGGACGTCGCCGCCATCGTCAGGATCGCGGCCGAAGAAGAAATCCCGATCGTCGGCCGCGGTGCCGGTACCGGTCTGAGCGGCGGCGCGATCCCGCAATCCGGCGGCATCGTTATTTCGTTCGCGCGCATGAATCGCATCGTGGCTACCGATCTCTACGATGAGCGCGCGCTGCTCGAGCCGGGCGTGGTGAACCTCGAAATCACGCAGGCGGTGGAGCGGCAGGGCTATTTCTACGCGCCCGATCCTTCCAGCCAGCGGGCTTGCACCATCGGCGGCAACGTGGCGGAGAACTCGGGCGGGCCTCATACGCTGGCCTACGGTGTCACCACCAATCACGTGCTGGGGCTGGAGGCGGTGCTGCCGGATGGCACCCTGATCGCCACCGGCGGGAATGCGCCCGATCTGGCGGGTTACGACCTGACCGGCCTGCTCACCGGTTCGGAAGGCACGCTGGCGCTGGTCACGCGCATCACGGCGCGGCTGATGCGCCAGCCCGAGCTGGTGAAGACGCTGCTGGCCATCTACGATCGCGTGGACGATTGCGCGGATTCGGTGGCCGAGATCACCTCGCGCGCCATCACGCCGGCCGCCATCGAGATGCTGGATGGCGTGATGCTGCGCATGGTGGAGGAAGACACGCACGCCGGCTACCCCATGGACGCCTCCGCGGTGCTGTTGATCGAGCTCGAAGGGCTGCGGGAAGCCGTGGAAGAGCAGGTGGCGCAGATCGAGGACGCCTGCAAAACCTGCCGCGCGCGTGAGGTCCGCATCGCGCGTTCGGCCGCCGAGCGCGAGCTGCTGTGGAAGGGACGCAAGAACGCCTTCGGTGCGGTGGGCCGTGTGAGCCCTTCCTACTACGTGCAGGACGGCGTGGTGCCTCGCACCAAGATCGCGCCCACGCTGCGCGAGATCGGCAGGATCTCGGAGCAGTACGGCCTGACGATCAGCAACATTTTCCACGCCGGCGACGGCAACATGCATCCCATCATCCTGTTTGATGCGCGCAAGCCGGGAGAACTCGACCGCGCGCGGGCGGCCGGCGACGACATCCTCCGGTTCTGCATCGCCGAGGGAGGCTCCATCACCGGCGAGCACGGCGTGGGACTGGAGAAGAAGGAGCTGATCGGCGAACAGTTCTCCGACGACAGCCTGGGGATGATCCGGCGCTTCAAGACGCTGTTCGATCCGGCCTGCCGGCTGAATCCGGGCAAGATGCTTCCCACCGGCAAAGGCTGCATGGAGATCCGCCAGCCGGCCGGTATGCTGGTGTAGCGGCCGCGACCGCGTGAGTTACGGCAGTGCCGCCAGCAAGGCTTCAACGGGCGCGTTGTCGCCGAAAGTCTGGCTGATGTGCGCGTAGCGGTCCAGGTTGCCCGGGCCGAATACAAAACTACCGCCGAGCTGAAACGGATTCTTGCCGGTACGATGCTGGCGGAATCCGCCTTTCTGCGCGCGCTTGCGGGCCACGCCGTTGTCGGAGCGGAATAGGTGGAGCAGATTGGCGGATTTCAGGCCCACGCTGCGATAGGCCTGGCGGTGCGCATCGATCAGCAGCGGGAACTGGATGCCAGTCTCTTCGCGGAACTGAGCGGCGTAGCGTGCATCGCCCAGACCGATGGCCGCGACTTTGGCGCCGCGCGCCTCAAAATCCGCTTGGTGCTCGCGCAACTGCGCGATGTGCTCGCGGCAGAAGAGTCACCCGTAGTGGCGCAGGAAAACGATCACCGCGGGAGTTGCTTCCCACAGCGAGCCGAGGCGGATGCTGGCTCCATAGGAGTCGGGCAAGGCGATGCCGGCCAGGGTTTGACTCAGAGTTGAAGCCACACCAGAAATCTAACACAGGCTATCGCACGGCTAGCGTCGCCACGTTGCTGGCTCGGCTGCCGGAAGCGATCACAACCGGCGCCTGCGGATTAGCGCCGATCCCGCCGGGCACGATGCAATTGATCTGATCCAAGCCCCGGAAGCCGGGCGCCCGGCCGGCGAAAGTAACGGCGCAGTCCTGGCCCGCGATGGTCACCGACGGTTGCTGGTCGGCGTAGAAAAGGCCGCCGCGGGGCGTGAGGTGTCCCAGACCGGTAGCGAAGAGCTCGACGGAATCGCCGGCGTGCAGCGGATTGTCCGCCGACACGACGTTGTGGTTCACGCCGCTCAATGCCGCTGCCGCGCCGCTTCCCGATGCGTCCAGTGTGAAGATGGCCGGTACTGCTGCTTCGACCAACAGATTGACCGTGTGCGAGCCGCTACTGTTGCGGACCGTGAGCTTCACGAGTCCACTCAGGGTGTCGGGAATCACGGCGTCGATTTGCGTGGCCGCCACGTAGTAGAGCGGGATGGCCGAATCGTTTATCAGCACCTGAGTGCCGCCCAGGTCTAGCGGGTAAGGAAGGGCGGCTTGAGCCGTTTGGCTCGAGAGGGCTGTTCCATAAATGGCCACGAACATCTCGGGCGCGACGCTCAGAGGAAACACCTTCGGGGCCGCCGGGAGCACTCTTGCGATCGACGGTCCCGCTTTGAGGGTGAAGACCTGGGTTCCGCCGGCAGCGAGCGTTCTTCGGTTGTCGCCGACCGTGAGCGCCGGAGAGACCGCGGTCAGCGTGAGCGGGCCAGCCGGAAACAGATCCGTATAAGCGACGTCGCCGGAAGGAATGTTCAGCTCCTTGGAGTACGCTGGCCGGTCGGCCGCGCCGGTGACGGAGGTAAGGGTGAGGCTGGCATCCTCGGCCGTGCGCGCGGTAACGTTCAGCCCTCCGTTGACTGACAGAAACGGATCGTCTTCCGCGGCGGCGCCGACACTCATCCATTGGTTCGTTCCATTGAGAAAGGACTGAATGATTTGCGCGGCGGGATGCGAGGCGGATGTGATGTTCGCGATGCCGTGCGCGTCGGGCGGGCAGAGCCGGGTGAATCCGACCAGGCCCCCCGGATCCACATGGCAGAAGGGCAGCACGCGCGTGCGGCCGGGCAAGTAGAAGCCCAGGGACGCGCTGGAGAGCGCAACCACGCCGTCGTCGAAACCGGGCATCACGGCCAGGCCGGTGCCGCCGTCACCGATCGCGGCAATGGCATCCACTCCGCGCAGGTCATCGGTTCCTTGATTCCAGGTTGCCAGGTCAAACAGGAAGCGGCTGCCGCTGGCCAGCTCCTTGAGCTGCGCGGTGAAGTCGGCCAACGACCCCAGGCCGGTCCCGAAGTGCGGAGTTGCCAGGAAGACCGCTTTGCGAACGTGCGTGTCGCCGGGCGGATGGAACGCGCCCGCGCTGTTCTGCTTTCCGCTCAGGTAGCTGCGCAGGACCAGCCCGCCCATGCTGTGGACCACCACGTCCACCAGTTCGACGGCCTGGCCGTCCTGGTAGCGCAGGCCGGCGAGAAAGCCCGCGAAAGCCGCGCCCAAGTCCTCAATGGAGGCCGTGGACGGGACGCTGCAGGTGTTGAAGAAGAGGCTGACTTCGCCGTTGCTCTGCAAAACCTGATCGGCCACGCCGAACGTGTCGGAAAAGGAAGAGGGGCACAGGTTCTGATGCCCGTTGATAAACACAACCGGAGGCTTGGAAGTACGCGGCAGCGGAGCGGCCGGAGGAATCAACTGCGGGCAGGCAGAGCCGGCCAACAGGAGCGCGCCGATACCGCGTGCAAGGATCATGCGCCTTATCGACTTACTCCAGGCGTTCGCGTGATTGGGAACGCGGCACGCGCGAGAGCGTGCGCCACAGCTTAACGCGTAGGAACCGGCTGCAGGGCGCGGCTCTCGATGATGCGATCGATGATGCCGTACTCGAGCGCCTGATCCGGTTCGAGAATATAATCGCGATCCACGTCGCGCGCGATGCGGTCCGCCGGCTGGCCGGTGGCGTTCGCGAGGATCTGGTTGAGCGATTCGCGCATACGCAGGATTTCGCGCGCATAGATGTCGATGTCGGTGGCCTGCCCGCCCAGGCCGCTCATGGAAGGCTGGTGGATCAGGATGCGCGAGTGCGGCAGGCTGTAGCGCTTGCCCTTGGTGCCGCAGGCGAGCAGCACCGCGGCCATGGAGGCGGCCTGCCCCACGCAGTAAGTCACGATGTCGGGCTCGATCAGGTTCATGGTGTCGAGAATAGCGAGGCCGGCGGTGATGGAGCCGCCCGGAGAATTGATATACAGCGAGATGTCCTTCTCCGGATCTTCCGCCGCCAGGAACAGCATCTGCGCGATGACCAGGTTCGCCACATTATCGTCGATGGGCGTGCCCAGGAAAATGATGTTCTCCTTGAGCAGGCGCGAGTAGATATCGAACGCGCGTTCGCCTCGCGAGGTCTGTTCGACCACCATCGGCACCAGGACAGAATTCTGCATTAACAAACTCCCTTCAAAACATCCATGATACCGCGCCCCGCCTAGCCGGCGATCCCTGGTTACGCGAAGGCAGCCATTCTCTTGGTTGGGGCTCCCAAGAGCGGTAAAACGTTGCTCGCAGTGCAATGTGCGTTGGCGGTCGCGAGCGGAACACGATTGTTCGACCATTACCGCGTTCTAGAACCAGGGCCGACACTGATCGTTGAGCAGGACGATCCGGCGGGCGCCAGCAGCGTGAAGACGATTTTACAGCGATCGAAGATGGATACGGAGGGAATCCCATTTTATCTTGTGCCCCGCGTGAGATTCTCATTTGGACTCGAGTTTCTGCAGTGGCTTGAAGGACAAGTTGGCGCTCGTCAGCTTCATCTTGTTGTCCTCGACAGCTACACCGCACTGCGCGGCTCGCGGCGATCGGGAGTCGACATCGTGAAGGCTGAACAATCAGATCTTAACCTGCTCGACGACGCTCGGACGTCCGGAGTCTACCGGCCGTTGGAAGCGATCACCGCAATCACGACAGCTAGCACGATGACCAATGCTAGCCAGGCGGGAAAATGGACGTGGCCCGGTGCGCACAACTCACATCGCGCTTGGGGCACCGCCGGTTTCTGGTACTCGCGCCAGGAAACGCCCGTGCTAGGCAGTCCGATGCTAGTGTAGCGTTGGCCACGGGCGGTTACGCCGATATGGGCACCGCAGCCGCCCCTCGTCATGAAAAGTTCCCCACGTCCGCATTAGTGATGTACCGTCAGGATTGTTCCAGCAGGCGCCGCGGCGCCGCCGATCATGGCTTGAACGGGCCAGTCGCCATCGGTGAGGGAAGCCGGTATCGTTATCGCGATCTAGTACAAGCCGGCCGAGCCTGACGCCAACGCGGCGCCGGCGTCGGTGCTCTTGAGGAGCCCGTAGTTCACGCCCACGTAAACCGGGGTTTGCGCGCGCAGGCTACACGCGAAGGTCAACAAAAGGCACAACAGAACTTGACACTGTGACGCGGAGCGGCTTGAGATGGAGACACGGGTAAGCGTGAGCTCGCTGCGGGCTAAATGGTTTTTCATTGGCTCTTTCATTGGATTTTTATTGCATGGCGATAGAAACGTTAGCCGGGCTCGACGTGCTGCCCATCTGAATCACCACCGGCACTTGATTGCTCGGAGTGATCCCGTCCGGAATGGTCACGTTGATTTGATATAAGCCCGCAAACGCCGGCGTAAGTCCGGAGAACAGGATCAAATTGTCCGGGACCGTCACACCGCCAATCTTAACCACCGGGCGAACCGTGGTGTTCCGCAGTGTGAGGTTGGAAAAATCGGGAGCGCAAATCGATTGATCGCACGAATTCCAGCCGTCGTTGACCGGGGGAGTTACCGCGCCGAGCCCGTTCGTGTAGATCGTGATGGTGTCGCCGGTTTTTGCCGGTCTCCAATCGGTGCCCGATTTGATGGGACCCACGATGGTCGCGGTATTCGCGAACACCACTACTGCCTGGCCCGAGCCATTCTGGCTGGCGGTGAAAATAGCGGGAGATGCCGCAGCTAGACTGATCGTTTCACTATTGCTGGTTCCGGCTGGAGTGGTCACTTGCACGGTAGCCGACGTTCCGGTTATTTCATAAGGCACCTGTGCATTGATCTGCGCCGGTGCGACGAAGAACAGCGGCGCTTTGGTGCCGTTGAAGGTTACGCTCACGCCTTGCAGATCAGTCGGAAGCGGATCGCCCGATGGCACGGCCAATTGCGAAATGAAGTTACTTCCGAAAATCGAGACGATCGCGCCGGCCGCGGCGGGCGCCTTGCCGTCAAAGGACGCCCCATTCACAATCCCGTTGGCGTTCAGACTCGGGGGCGGGGTTCCGGACGCAATGGGTGTCGCAACCGCGATGCCCGAGAGTCCATTCGACAGCTTGTAAGAGAACGCCACCTGGCCGTTGTCGTTCAGGAACCGGCCAGCAACTTGAGATTCAGTAATCCCCGAAACCACCGATCCAAACAGCGGATCTCCCGTGCCGATCACCTTGTCCGCAACCTTGTCCGGGCCCGTAAATATGCCCTCGACGAAAGGCGAGATGCCGAACTTCGCCCAATAGGCGACCTCGCCCTTGCGGTTCACACTTACGTTGTTAGCACTCCCCAGCGAAACCACTTGAGTTCCGAGGTCCACGGCCGCCGCTATCTGGCCGTTGCTGGCCACGAATACACCTTTAACGCTCTGGTAAGTTCCTAGAAACGCGATCGCCCCGTTATCGTTTAGCTGGGGAACAACACTGCCAGAAAGGTTTTCCTGAAGCGGCGCTACGGGTGTTGGCGCTCCTGGACCTGCGGTGTAAATCCCGCAACGGCAACTCGCGCCGCTGGCTACACCGAGGGCGTAGAAGGCGACTGTGCCGGAATTGTTGATGGAGAGGCCGTACAGCGTTGGAGGGGCTAGCGCGTTCGATCCGGGCAGAGCCGTATTGCTCACCAGCGTTTGGGCACCGGCCGTTCCGGTGCGCGTCAGTATGCTGGTATTCGACTGATCGCCTCCGTAAGCGACCGTTCCAGCATTGTTGATTCCGGGAAAAATGCCAGAACCTCCAGTCGGGGTCGAAGTACTAACCAAGAACGGTGTTCCTCCCGGTGTTGCTGTATAAACCGCCCGTGCCTCGGTCAAGTAAACCACCGTGCCGGAATCGTTGAAGCCGGTGGCCACGAACACCACAGGCGAACCAAAAGTAAGGCCACCCACGTACACCGTGCTGACACCATTACCGGAGCCGGTATAGACCCCGACTCCTCCAGTACCTCTCGCACCACTCGCCGTAAACGCCACGGCGCCACTGCTGTTGATCAAAAAGGGGCCCAAGAACGAGGTCAGCCCAAGTGTCGAACCTGGCGCGTCATCCGTGATCTTTGTGTACGTATAGTCCGTTCCAAACAGCGCCGGAACAGCCAACAATCCAATCAGGATCAGGACGCTCAGTCTAAACACATCATTGGGCCGCATTTTTTCGCTCCATCTTTTCTCGACGTAGGACTGCATAGTAGCCATTCACCACGCATTGCGCAAGAAGTCTCCGTAAACTGTCATGCCGGGGCCAATCCATGACATAAAACAATTCCCCTGCCAAATCCCGGGCGGAGAGGAGGGCCGCAATGTTTCGGTGCGTCCACGATGGTTTTGTCCGGCCCTATTCAAGAAAGGCTCTGTGGACCCATTGTGCCTCGCACATACACCGTTCCCGCCTAGCCGCCGCAGAAGCCAATCGCAATTGCAGTTCACTCTTTCGCGGCAAGCATACCTTGATGGCGGCACTCTTGCTCGCCTACGTCGCTAGCGTCCGCCTTCAGAATCCTATCGATCTTGAGGAGCCACTCCCGCGTCATCTGCTGTCGCTTTCACCGCGCCCCTGAGGCAAGACATGACTGACGAGAAACACCCCATAAGGACACTTATGTCATGTACTTACAGAGACCATCAGATTATCAACCAGTGGCTGGAATGCCAGCCGAGCGCGCTAACTCGTAGCTGTTACGAACGCGACGCGAACCGGCTGCTGGCGCACACCGGCAAGCCGCTGGCTCGAATCGGCCTCGGCGACTTGCAGCGCTTCGCGCAAACGCTCATCGCGGCCGGCCTGGCCCCCATCTCGCGCGCCCGGACCATCGCCGCGATCAAGAGCCTGTTCGGATTTTGCCGACGGATCGGTTACGTTAGGGCGAATCCAGCCCTCGAGTTGCCGCTGCCGCGCTACGAGAACTGCCTGGCAGAGCGGGTCCTGTCCGAGGACGACGTCCAGAGCCTCCTTACCGCCGAAGTCGAGCCACGCGACCGCATCCTGCTGAGCTTGCTTTATTTTGCGGGACTGCGGGTGTCGGAGGCGTGCAACCTCCGCTGGCGCAATCTGCACGCCCGCGGCGATGCGGGCCGGGTCACGGTGTTCGGAAAGAACGGCCGCACGCGCGCGATCCCGGTGCCGCGGGCGGTCTGGTCGGAACTCACCGGGATGCGCAGCGTGGCCGACGCCATCGAACGTAGTATGGAAGCATGCACAACACATTCTTGACGGGACGAAATGCAGTAGTGACCGGAGGAACGCGCGGCATCGGCTTCGCGATCGCCGAAGCGCTGGCCGGAGCGGGCGCCGCAGTGGCGATCTGCGGCCGCAGCCAGGCCGGAGTGGACCACGCCGTAAGACAGCTCACCAAGCCGCCGGCGCGTAAAGTGGTGGGAAAAATTGCCGATGTAAGGAGCAGCACAGAGGTAGCAGATTTGTTTGCGTTTGTCGATCGGGAGCTGGGCGGCGTGGACATCCTGGTGAACAACGCAGGAGTCGGAATATTCAAGAGCACGGCGGACCTGTCTATAGCAGAGTGGCAAATGACGCTGGAGACCAACCTGTCGGGAGTTTTCTATTGTTGCCGGGAAGCGCTCGGGCGCCTGAAGAATCGTGGGGGCGGGTACATCATCAACATAAGTAGCCTGGCCGGCAAGAACGCTTTTGCTGGTGGGGCAGCTTACAATGCTTCGAAGTTTGGGTTGAACGGATTCAGTGAAGCGATGATGCTGGATCATCGATATGACAACGTGCGAGTGACTCACATTATGCCAGGGAGCGTCGATACGGAGTTTAGTCCGGGATCAGCTAAGACGGACTGGAAAATTTCTCCCGAGGATGTAGCGGAGATCGCGTTAGCGGTTTTGAGGATGCCAGAAAGGACGCTGGTGAGCCGAGTGGAAGTCAGGCCGTCAAGGCCAAGAAAGTAAAGGTTTTGTCCTAGGTCATCTGGTATGGCATGCGATTTGCTCACAGAATATCGGGAGTCGAAGTGAAAGGGGCCCAGAAAATGTTACGGGTTAACGTTCCTTTAGATCCGACGAGAACCGGAAGAGAGGCTGAAGCTCTCGAGGCCAACTTGCGCCGAATGATTGTCGGTCAAGACGAAGCCATCCAGCAGATCGTGAACATCTATCAGATGAATCTGACGGGCATGACGCCTCCTGGCCGGCCGATCGGCAACTTCCTCTTCCTCGGGCCCACCGGATCCGGAAAGACGCGCATCGTCGAGGCGACGGCCGAGGCGCTGGTGAAGAATCCGCGCGCGGTGATCAAGATCGATTGCGCTGAATTCCAGCACAGTCACGAGATTGCCAAGCTGATCGGTTCGCCTCCCGGATACCTGGGACATCGCGAAACGCATCCGCTGTTGAGCCAGGAAGTGCTGAATCAGTACCACACGGAAGCCATCAAATTGAGCTTCGTGCTGTTCGACGAAATCGAGAAGGCGTCGGACGCCCTGTGGAACCTGTTGCTCGGCATCCTGGACAAAGGCACGCTGACGTTGGGCGACAACCGCAAGGTGGATTTCTCGCGCGCCTTGATCTTCATGACCAGCAATCTGGGTGCGACGGAAATGAGCTCGCTGATGAATCCACGGCTGGGGTTCCGTGCCGCGGAAACGGCGCGCGAGGCCCAAAATGGGACTGTTGACGAGAAATTGAACACCAAGATCACGCGCACCGGCGTGGATGCGGCCCGGCGCAAGTTCACCCCCGAGTTCATCAACCGATTGGACAAGATCGTCACTTTCCGGCCGCTCGGCACGCCGGAACTCAAGAAGATCCTCGACATCGAGCTGAACATGGTTCAGCAGCGGATCTTCAATACTTCGCCCGAGAAGTCGTTCGTGTTCAAGGCCAGCGACGAAGCCAAGGAGTTCCTGCTGAAAGAAGGAACCGATCTTAAATATGGCGCGCGCCACTTGAAGCGTGCCATCGAGCGGCTGCTGGTTCAGCCCATGTCCAACCTGATTGCCACCGATCAGGTGCGCGGCGGAGACTGCATCGTCGTGGACTTCGACGCGGAAGCCAAAGGACTCACGTTCGTCAAGGAAGCCGAGGGATTGGCGGTGAACGCCATGGCGGATCTGGTGGACCGGTCCATCTCGATTCCGGCTTTCGCCCTCGCCAACGGCGCTTTCATCGAGGCCGCAAAAACGCAGAGCGCGCGCTCGTCAAAGCGAGCCTAGAAACTAGCTGGCGCACTCACCGCGGCCAAGCTGC
The DNA here is from genome assembly GCA_020073265.1 of Terriglobia bacterium. Classification (GTDB taxonomy): domain Bacteria; phylum Acidobacteriota; class Terriglobia; order Bryobacterales; family Bryobacteraceae; genus Palsa-89. The sequence continues at coordinate 91,821 of JAIQFN010000003.1, forward strand.
AGCGAGTACTCCATTTCGTCGCCCCAGTCCCTGTACATCTCAGGGAACATTTCGGCCGGCTTGGACAAATCGGTCGTCATGAGCCGAAATGTCTCAACCTTGTGGCGTAGTACGTAGGCGCGGAAAGTTTCCCCCGCCTGGCGGTTGGCAGTGTAGTGTTCCAGCACCCTTCGAACCGCCACCGGAGCCAGCCTGGCAGGAATGCTCTGGATGGCAACGCCGAAGCGCATGATGCCGTCCTGATCGTAACCCCCGCCCAGGAGCATCTGATAATACGGTACTTCCCTGCCCTCGATCTTGCGGGCATTGCCATAGAAGCCGAGGTCGGCGATCCAATGCTGCCCACAGGAATTGGGACAGCCACTGATCTTGATAGACAGCCGGCGCACCAGCGGATCGGGATGCTCGCGGACCTCTTCAGCCAGTGCAGCGCCCAGCGTCATGGATTTCGTGAGCGCCAGGTTGCAACTGTAAGCGCCCGGACACGTGGTTACATCCTCTATCTCGTGGGCTCCAGCGTCCGCCAGCCCGATGTCTAGAAGCGCTGCGTAAACTTGGGGCATATGCCGCAGGGGAATGTAAGCCAGCACAAGGTTCTGGTCGACCGTCACGCGCAGCAGGCCGTCACCGGCGTTCCTGGCAATGTGAGCCAGCCCACGCATCTGCTGGCCGTTCAGGTTGCCTTGCGGAACCTTGACCGTGACCATGGCGTAACCGCGCTGTTTCTGCTCGCGGATATTGGTCTCGAGCCAGTGTTCGTAAGCGGGATTGGAATGCCCGTTGGGACCCAGCACCGGCAGCAGGTCGCCGGAGCCCAGCGGTGGTGGTGCTGCTTGAAAACCACCAAAGCCGTCCGGGACCACCTCAGGCGTCGGAATGCCGCCATTGGCCAGGATGTCCTGATATTCTTTCTCGATCTGTTCCTTAACCCACTCAAAGCCGCGCGCGCGCACGACAAACTTGAGCCGCGCCATGTTCTTGTTTTTCCGGTTGCCGTGCTGGTTGAACACGCGGATCACGGCTTCGCACCTGGCGACCAGCCGTTCTTCGGGAACAAACTCGTCGAGCAGGTTGGCCTCGACCGGCAGCGGGCCCAGGCCGCCGCCGACCAGCATGCGGAATCCCCGCCGGCCGTCGCGAATCACGGCGCGCAGCCCGATGTCGTGGATCGCACCCAGCATGCAGTCGTCCTTGCAACCCGAAAAAGCGATCTTGAACTTGCGCGGCAGGCTGTCGGTGAGCTCCTTGTGCAGGAACGCGAACGCGACGCGCTGGGCGTACGGATGCACGTCGAAGACTTCGTCCTCCAGCAGCCCGCTCAACGGGCACGCGGTCACGTTGCGGACCGTGTTGTAGCAGGCCTCGCGCGTCGTCATGCGGACATCGGCCAGACGGTGCAGCAGATCGGGAACCTGCGCCAGCGGAACGAAATGATACTGCATGTTCTGGCGCGTGGTCAGATGTCCCTTGCCGCCGCCGAACTCATCGGCGACCAAGGCGAGCTGATCCATCTGGGCCGCCGTCAGCAGGCCGCCCGGAATCTTGGTCCGGATCATGTGGACGCCGGCCTGGCGCTGGGTATAGATGCCGCGGCGGAGTCGCTGGGCCCGGAACTGATCGTCGTTGATCTCGCCCGCCACCCATTTCTCGGAATGCGCGCGGAACAGTTCGATGTCGGCCCGAACGGTGGCGTCGTACTCGGCTTCGGTGAGGGAGGCGAGATTAGGTTCGAAAGCTTGTACCGTTTCCGCGGTCGCCATGCAATACCTCTATCTCTATAGAGATTACTAGATTTGAGGGCTAATTACAATCGGGCAGCTCTTGGCCGGTGTAGTAGTCCAGGCCGTAGCGCCAGGAGGCATTGGCTTCGGAGATACAAGTGATTGATCCGGCGCTGGAAAGCCATCGGACCCGGGCCGAGGCCTGGCGGTCGAGCAAGGGGTAGCCCCGCCAGACCAATTGGAAGACCGAGGCGGTGGTCAGCAGGGTGACGAAGGCGAAGGCGGTAGCGCGGCGCCCGGCGCGCTCGAGCCAGGCGCACGCCAGGATCGCAAGGAATGCCGGTACCAGCCACTCGGCCGCCAGATGGAAGTGGGAGCGTGTCAGCCCGGAGACAAGCGCCTGGGGCAAGAGTTCCTGGATGCTGGGAACCAGCCAAGGCAGGCCGGCGCAGACCGCCACCAGACACATCGTGCCGGCGCTACGTTCGCGCGCCTGCTGGAGAGCGATACCCAAAAGCGCCGCCACCGGAGGGAGCAACGGAAGCAGATAACCCGGCAGCTTGCCGCGCGAGAGGGAGAAGAAAACGAAGCCAAATGCGAACCACGCCAGCAGGAATTGCGCGCGGCGGTCCTGATAGAGGCGTTTGGAAAAAAGCAGGAGGACCAGCGGGCTCCAGGGGAAAAGCCCGGCCAGCAGCACCGGCGGATAGAACCAGAACGGCCGGTCGTGCAGAAGTTCCCCGCTGACGAAGCGAGTGAATTGCTGTTTCCAGAAAAAGTCCTCCAGGAACGGCGCGCCGTTGCGCAGGGTGACCAGGATGTACCAGGGCGCGGCGACCACGAGCGCTGCAGCGAGCATCAGGAACACGTCGCGAACCTGGCGGCGCAGGAACCACAACGCCGGAACGAACAGCACCACAGGGACCAGGCCCTTGGCGAGGATCGCGATTCCGAGCAGCGCCCCCGCGGCGATTGATCCACGGCCTCGCATGATGCTGAGCATGGCGGCCGCGAAGGATGCGGACAGCGGAAGATCCGGAACCGCCACGTGACTATAGGCCAGCCATCCGGCCGAGGTTGCCAGAACCCCGGTGGCGTAGAGCGCGGCTTGGTCGCCGAACTCGCGCCGCAGAACCAGGAAAAAGTACACCAGGAATGCGACGCTCGCAAGCGCGACGGGCAGGCGCGGCGCCAGATCCTGGCCGAGTCCCAGCTTGAATCCGGCCGCGGTCATCCAGTAGAGCAGCGTGGATTTTTCGAACCAGGGCTGGCCCCACAGCCGGGGCGTGATCCAATCGCCGGTCTGGGCCATGGCGCGGCCGATGGCTGCATAGCGCGGTTCGTCGGGTCCGAGCAGACCGGTCCGCGTCAGGCCGAAAAAGTAGAGCACGAAGAGCGCGCAGCCGCTGAGAATGATGAACTGCCAGCGGCTCCAGGAAGATCGCGTGAGCAAGTCCTAGTATATTGGAGAGGTAATCCATGGGCCTGCTCGAAATCACAAAGCTCCCGACCGCTGAGAACGCGGTGATTCATCTGAACGCCGCCGACAACGTGGCGATCGCGCGCGTTCCACTGGCGCCGGGGCAGGAGCTGCGCGTGAACGGCCGCGCCTTCAGCGTCGAGGATCCGATTCCGGCGGGGCACAAAGTGGCGGTCACGCCGATTGCGGCGGGAGAAAACATCCTGCGCTACGGGCAGGTGATCGGCCGGGCGCGCACGCGCATTGAACCGGGCCGGCATGTCCACACGCACAACCTGTCGTACGAGGAGCTGGCGTTCGCTTACGAGTTTCCGGAAGGCGACCTGACGCAGACGGAGCCTTCCAAGAACGCGCCGGTGTTTCTGGGCTACCGCCGCGAGGACGGGCGTGTAGGGACGCGGAACTACATCGCGGTGGTCGCGGCCAGCAACTGCGCCGCGCACACAGCCGAGCTGATCGCCTCGAGTTACGCCGGCGAGCGGCTGCCGCCCAATGTGGACGGCGTGGCGGCTTTTCCGCACGGCGAGGGCTGCGGCCACGCCATCGGACCCGACACCGAGCAGCTTCAGCGGACGCTCGCGGGCGTGCTGGATCATCCCAACGTCGCGGCCGCCATTATTCTGGGGCTGGGCTGCGAAGTAAACCAGATCGATCATTACCTGGGAAAAGGTGCGCCGCCGAGCGATCGGCTGGTGGGCATGACGCTGCAATCGAGCGGCGGAACGCGCGCCACGGTGGAGGCGGCCCGGAAGGCGATCGCCGGGCTGATGGAGCGCGCTTCGGCGGAGAAGCGCGTCCAGACGCCCGCGTCCAAGATTGTTCTGGGCCTCAACTGCGGCGGATCGGATTCTTTTTCCGGAATCACCGCCAATCCAGCCCTGGGAGTCTGCAGCGATATGCTGGCGGCGGTGGGCGCAACGGCGGTGCTGGCCGAGACCACCGAGATTTTCGGCGCCGAGCACCTGCTCACCAAGCGGGCGCGCAATCGCCAGGTGGCCGAGAAGCTGCTCGGGTTCGTGACCGGCTACAAGAGTTATCTGAAGCGCTTCGGCGGAAGCTTCAACGACAATCCGACACCTGGAAACAAGGAAGGTGGGTTGACGAACATCGTCGAGAAGTCGCTGGGCGCGGTGGCCAAGGCGGGAACATCGCCGTTAATGGACGTGGTGGATTATGCCGAGCGAATCCAATCGCCCGGGTTCGTGTTCATGAACACGCCGGGCTACGATCCGGTATCGCTGACGGGGCTGGCGGCGGGTGGCGTCAATCTGATCGCGTTCACCACCGGCCGCGGCAGCGCCATCGGGTTCCCCACCATCCCGGTGATCAAGATCGCAACCAACACGCCCATGTACCGCCGCATGCAGGACAACATGGATATCAACGCGGGCCGCATCGCGGACGGCGAATCGACGGTAGAGGGAGTGGGCCGCGAGATCTTCGAGATGCTGCTGCGCGTGGCTTCGGGCGAGAAAACTTCGAGCGAGCGGTTGGGACACCAGGAATTCGTGCCGTGGCGAATCGGACCGATGTTGTAAAGTTACGCGGGCGTTACTTAAACCTGGGCCACTTCAATTGCGACGAGGGAGCGGGCTTGAAGGGGGCGCGGTGCTTGCGGCGGGCAGCCCTGGTTTGCTCCACCGCGTCGCGCGCGCCGGCGAACGCGGACACGTCTGCCGGCGTGATCGCATAGCTTGAGAATTGAACGGCGTCGGGATCGTCGCCCGATAAGCCTATCGTCAAAATCCGCAGGCACAGATTGGGTCCGTCCTGAACCCGGATGCGATGCTCGGCCAGGAGCGACATGTCGGCGATAAGAAGAAACTCGTGGTTTTTGGCCAGCTTACTGGGACGCTCTTTGGGAACCACGCCCTGGAACCGATAACTGCGGACATTGGCCCGCTGGCTGAAGCCCATGTAGAGGAACTGCATACACTGCCGCACCTTCGGGCGGCGCTACCGGGCGCATCCCCCCCAACGGTGGACGCGCCGGATCGGAAGCAACGACTCGGCCGGGCCGCAGACAACTCCCCCCCGAGTCCGCCGGCGTTTCTGCGAAAAGGGCCGGCCTTACCGCTTTAGGCCAAGCTGACTTGCTCGGCTTGCAGGCCTTTGGGACCGCGCTTTACGACGAACGTAACGCGCGCGCCTTCGTCCAGAGTGCGATAACCGCTAGCCTCGATCGCCGAATAGTGGACGAAAACGTCCTCGCCGTTCTCGCGCTGGATAAATCCAAATCCCTTACCGGCGTTAAACCACTTCACCGTACCTGTCTCTTTCATGTTGCTGTTCTAATTCTCTCTTTCTAGCTGTGTTCCTGACGTCTGGATTGAGGGCAGTCTGGCGAGCGGTCCTAGTTGGAAGCCCCTGTAACTGTTTTCAAAGGACGTTCAAGTATCTCAAAAGCTTCAGCCAGCATAGCACAGCGGGGAGTTTTGTAACGGGCGGCTGGCCCGGCTGAGCCGGTTCATCGCGCCGACGGCCATTCAGGTACCTAACGGACCTGAGCCAGCAGCACTTGGGCCTGTTTTTCCAGCTCTCCGTGCATGGCGATCGCGGCCTCGAGCTGTTCGGAGGCGGCGTTCAAATCGCCCGCGCCCAGCAGCGCTTTGGCCAGGTAGAAATGGGCCGGTTCCCGGTACGGGGAAGCCGGAGCGGCGATGACGGCGCGGAGTTGTTGCATGCCGGCCGCCCGGTCGTTGGTGAGCAGCAGGCAGATCCCCAGGTAGAATCGCGCCGGAACGAAATCGGGCTGCGACGCGGCCAGCGCCTGCAGTTCCGATATGGCCTTGGTGTAGTCGCGCGTCGAGTAACTGTCCAGGGCTTTGCGGAAGCGGGGGCTAGCGGCGGCCTGCTCGCTTGGGGATGGCGAGTAGGGGGGTGCCTCGAATTGGGCCAGTAGCTGCAAGCGTTCTGCGGGGATGCGCTGATGTGCCGGCGGGCGTGCATTGGCGGTCCGGCCCTCGCCGGCTTCTTTGCGCGATTCCGAGGCCAGCCACGCAAAAACTCCCACCGCGATGCACATGATGACGGCGGTGAAGGCGTAGATCGAGAACCAGAATCGGGGCGCGCGTTTGTCGATCACGAATCGAGCCTGCGGAGTGAGACGGGCCGTTAACCTTCAGCATACTTCCGTTCGGAGCGCGCGTGTACGGCGGAGCGGACGGGAACGGTCCAGCTTGGTTATAATCAGGTCACTTTGACCACTCGCGCGCGCGTTGCTGTGTTGGTTTTAGCGTCGGGCGCGGCAGTCGCCGCCGGCTTGATCGGGAGTGGATCGTTGCTCGATCGCGAACGGCCGCCGGTGCGGATCTCGATTCGGCCGGCCCGGATCGCGGCGGACGGTTACGATTCCGCGATTCTCGCGATCGAGAGCGACGCGTTGAAGCCCCCGCGCATTTCTTTTTCCGACAGCGCGCACGGCGTCGCGGTTGAAGAGATTGCCAAACACGACGGGAAATGGCGGGCGCGCATCCGGGCGGGCGTCGTGCCGGGGCGCATCGGTTTGCGGGTGGAGACGCCGGGACATCGGGCGTCGGCCACGGAGCTGAATCTCGATCTCGACACGCGCGACAGCGCCAGCGACGGCACGCCCGACTTTCTGCGGCTGGACACCGGGCACGACCGCCAGGAGTTTCGCCGCTGGTTCAGCTTCGTTGCGGAGTCGCAATATTTCCTGTCCGTGGCTGCCCGGCCGGCCGAAATCAACGACTGCGCCGCGTTGATCCGCTATGCGTATCGCGAGGCGCTGCACGCGCACGACAGCGCCTGGACGGAATCCGCCAGATTGCCGGTGATTCCGGCCTTCGATTCGGTGGAGAAATATCAGTATCCCTACACGCCGCTGGGTCCCGCGCTGTTTCGCACGCACTCGGGGATCTTCGCCGCGCCGGACGTGTCCAACGGAACGTTCCTCCAGTTCGCCGACGCCCGGACGCTGTGGCGCTTCAACACGCATCCGGTCAGCCGCGATCTGGTTCGCGCGGTCCCGGGCGACTTGCTCTTTTACCGCCAGCAGACCGAGCACGTCACGTTTCACAGCATGATCTATCTGGGCGAAAGCCAGTTACAAAGGGACGGCCGGCGCTACGTTCTCTACCATACCGGGCGCGAGGGATCGAACCCGGGCGAGATCCGGCGCCTGACGGTGGAAGAGCTGATGCGATTCCCGCAGCCCGAGTGGCGGCCGCTGGCTAGCAACCCGAATTTTCTAGGCGTGGCTCGCTGGAACATTCTGCGAACGGGGACCGAGGAGGCGGATGCTCACGAGAACTAAGCTGTTTCGATTACTGGTGCTGTTCGCCGCGGCCGCCGCCGGGTTGAGCCAAAGCGAGAACGAGCCGTACTTCTCGCTCTCCAGCTTCCGCACCTTCGGCTCGAACGGGAAGCCGCAAGTGGGACTCAGCGCGTGGAACGTGGATTCGCTGGAGTTCCGCCTGTATCGCATCCAGGACCCGCTGAAGTTCTTTCAGCAGATCGAGGACCCGCACCAGTTCGGCGGGCGCGCGCCGCAGCCGCCTCGCGAGCGAACACTGCTGGAGCGAATCCACATCTGGAAGCACGCTCTGCGGACGGACATCCGGCGATCGCTGCGCGCGCAATTTAACGAACCGCCCAGCGCGCATTTTGAGAGCTTGTTCCCGCGCCAGTCCAAGCCGGGCCCGGCCAGCAAGGAAACGCAATACGCCGAAGCGCCGGTGTTGAACTCGCAGCAACTGGTGTTGTCGTTCGTGCAGCCGGTCCGCAGCCGCACTCGCTGGGATCGTCAAAACGTGGACCTGAACGTCCGCGACAAAGGCGTGTACCTGGTGGAGGCCGTGCGGAAGGACCTGCGCGCCTACACGCTGCTGATCGTTTCCGACCTGGTGATGATCAGCAAGACCGGCGACGGCCGGATCGTCAACCTGGTGGTGGACCGCAACACGGGACAACCGCTCGAAGGGGTGAGCATCGCGATGCTCACCAAGGACGGCGAGGCCGGCAGCGCGCAGACCAACGGCGACGGAATCGCCGAGCTGCGCTGGTCGGCGGTGAAGGAAGGCGGCCTGCGCCTGGTGGCGCGCAACACCCGCGATGTCGCGGTCAATATTATTCCCACCGGATCCTCCGGCCCCAATGCCGACCAGTGGAACGGCTACATCTACACCGACCGCCCGGTGTACCGTCCCGGCCACACCGTGCACTTCAAGGGAGTGCTGCGTTTGCGCAAGCCCGACGGCTACCTGATTCCGGCCGGTCGCAGCGTCAACGTCGAAGTGAACGACTCCGATCAGAAGCCGGTGTACCAGAAAACGCTCACGGTGAGCGCGAACGGCACCATCCACGACGACATCACGCTGGCGCCATCCGCCACGCTGGGCAACTACTACATTCAAGCGAAATCGGGCGATGGCTTCATGAGCGGCAACTTCGAGGTCCAGGAGTACAAGAAGCCGGAGTACGAAGTTCGCGTCACGCCCGCCAAGCCGCGCGTGCTCCAGGGAGAAAACGTGCAAGCCATTGTCGACGCGCGCTACTACTTCGGAGAGCCGGTGAGCGGGGCCAAGGTGAAGTACACCGTGTACCGCCAGCGTTACTGGTTTCCCTTGTGGTACGACTCGGACGAGTCGTTCCAACCGTCCACGCCCGATGATTCCGACGACGCCGGCGATCAGGTGGGCGAACAGGACGGCCAGCTCGATGCCGACGGCAAGCTGACCGTCAACATCCCAACCTCGGTTTCCGACCACAAGTTCGACTACGTTTATCGCGTGGACGCGCGCGTTACCGATGCGGCCAATCGCGAGATCACCGGCTCGGGCTGGGTTCTGGCCACTTATGGCAGCTTCGCGCTGAACGTCTCGCCGAAGCAGTATCTCTACGCGCCCGGAAGCAAAGCGGCGTTCACCGTTCAGGCGCGCGACTACGACAACAAGCCGGTGAGCACGCGCGTCCACGTCGAATTGCTGCAATGGAATTTCAAGGACACGCGCAAGTCGCAGGTGAAGGGCGCGACGGACGTCACGCTGGGCGCCGAGGGCTCGGCCGATGCGAGCTTGGACATTCCCGCGCAAGGTGGAACCTACCTGGTGCGAGTGAGCGCGCACTCGCCGGAAGGCCGCGATCCGGAAGCGAGCTCATATCTGTGGGTCTCCGGCAGCGGTGGGTGGAACGTGGATCAGGGCGCGAACGAGGCCGTGCAGATCATCCCGGATCAAAAAGTTTATCGCGCCGGCGATACGGCCAAGCTTCTGATCGTCACCGGCCAGGCGAACACGCCGGTGCTGGTCGCGGTGGAAGGGCTGGACATCCGCCAGCACAAGCTGCTTCGCTCGCAGGACGCCACCGTTTCGTTCGACGTCCCCATTGCCGCGAGCGACGAGCCGGGTATTAGTGTCACGGCCGCATTCGTGCGCAACGGCGTCTTTCACAGCGGGTCGAAGTACCTCAAGGTTCCTCCGGCGCAACACCAGTTGAACGTGAAGCTCACCACGGACAAGCCGCAATACCTGCCCGGCCAGACGGCCGAGTACAGCATCGACGTTTCCGGCGCGGATGGGAAACCCGTGCCGCGCGCGGATTTGAGCCTGGGCGTAGTGGACGAAGCGATCTATGGAATCCGCCGCGACATGACTGAGGACATCCTCACGTTCTTCTACGGTCACGATTACAATCGCGTGTACACCGACAGCTCGCTCGAATATTATTTCAACGGCGAGGCGGGCAAGCGGCGGATGCGTCTGGCCGAGCTGCGTCCGCCTTCGCGCCTGGCGCAACTGAAGCCGGAGCGGCTGGTTCAGGCGAAAATCCGCAAGGCTTTTCCGGATACGGCGTTTTGGGCCGCGGATGTGACGACCGATGCGTCCGGACACGCGCGGGCCAAAGTCGAATTTCCCGATTCGCTCACCACCTGGCGGGCCACCGCGCGCGCCGTCACGCCCGAAACGAAAGTGGGGGGCGCGGTCCTCAAGACCATCGTGCGCAAGAATCTGATCCTGCGTCTGGCGGTGCCGCGGTTCTTTGTTCAAGGCGACGAGGTGTTGATCTCGGCGCTGGTCCACAATTACCTGACGGACGAAAAAACGGCGCGGGTGTCGCTGGATGTTCAGGGGCTGGAAGTCCTGGAAGGCGCGACCAAGGACGTCAAGATTCCCAGCCGGGGCGAGGCCAAGGTGGACTGGAAGGTCCGCGCCGGCCAGGTGCGCAGCGTCACCATCACCGGCAAGGCGCTCACCAACGAAGAGTCGGATGCGCTGGAGCTGCAGCTTCCGGTGGACATCCCGGGCGTGAAGCTGTCGCAGGCGCGCGGTGGATCGCTAGCGCCCGGTGCATCGGCTGCGTTCGACCTGACGTTCCCGGATCGAATCCAGCCGGGGTCGCGATCGATCTCGGTCCGCGTGTCTCCGTCGCTGGTTGGATCGCTGTTCGGAGCTCTGGATTACCTCACCTCGTTTCCGTATGGCTGCGTCGAGCAGATCATGTCGAGCTTCCTGCCCAACATCGTCGTCGAGGATGCCGTCCGCAGTCTGGGCTTGAAAGTGGATCTGGACGAAGCGGCTCTGCAGGAAAAAATCCGCGCGGGACTGGACCGGCTCTACAGTTTCCAGCACGAAGACGGGGGATGGGGCTGGTGGGAAACCGACGAGAGCCATCCGTTCATGACGGCTTACGTGGTGGCGGGGCTGGTGCAGGCGCAATCGGCGGGAACGAAGATCAACCCGGACGCGATCACCAAGGGCGTCGCGTGGCTGAAGAAAGATTTCGCCGCCGATCCGAAGCTGGCCTCCGATCTGCGCGCCTACATGCAGTACGCGCTAGTCGTTGCGGGGCAGGCGGATGCGATCGCGCTCGGACAGGTTTACGACAAGCGGTCCAATCTTTCGCCCTACGGCCTGGCGCTGCTCGGCTTGGCGCTCGAGCAAGCCAAGGATGCGCGCGCGGGCGAGATGGCTGCGGCGCTCGAGCAGCAAGCGCACCAGGACCAGGAGCAGGCTTGGTGGACGGCGACGCGCGATCAGATGCTGGACTTCTCCGAGGACCTAACGCCGGAAGCCACCGCATACGTAGCGAAATTCCTGGCGCATCAGCGCAAGGACAGCGCGCTGCTTCCCAAGGCCGCGCAGTGGTTGATGAATCATCGCGACGAAGGCTACTGGTGGTCGTCCACCAAGCAGACCGCGATGGTGATCTACGGGCTGATCGATTATTTGAAGACCACCAACGAGCTGAAGCCCAACCTGACCGCGACGGTGTTCGTCAATGACCAGCCGGTGCTGACGCGCAAGATCGATCAGGCCGCAAGCCTCAATCTGCCGGACCTGGTGCTGGATGAAAGCAAGCTGGCGGCGGGCGTCAATCACATTCGCGTTGCGACCAGCGGTCAAGGCCGGCTGTACTATTCGACGCGGGCCGAGTATTACTCCACCGAGCAGCGTTTTCAAAAGACCGGTTCGGTGTCCTTGAACCTGCTGCGCGACTATTTCCGCCTGGCGCCCGCCAAGGTGGGCGACCGCATCGTGTACGACACGGCGCCGCTCGAAGGACCCGTGTCGGCCGGAGACATCATCGCGGTTCGGCTGACGGTAACGGGCTCGGAATGGAAGTACCTGATGCTGGAAGATCCCATTCCGGCGGGAACGGAATTCATCGAGCGCGACAACTTGTATGAGCTGCGCAATCGTCCGCCGTGGTGGAGATTCCTGTTCACGCGCCGCGAGCTGCACGACGATCGCATGGCGATTTTCCAGACTTATTTCCCGCAAGGTCAGCAGCAGTATTTCTACCTGCTGAAGGTCGTAAATCCGGGTGTGTTCCAGGTGAGTCCCGCGCGCGTCGGGCCGATGTATCAGACCGACGTTATGGCGACCAGCGAGAGCCGCCGGCTGGAGGCGAAATGACGCGCTCGCTGCGCTGGCTCGCCTTGGTTCATCTCGTGACGAACGCGCTGCTGCTGTGGTTCGGTTACTACTGGCTGGGACTCGGCGAGAGCCGCGCGTCGACGCTGGCGTGGAGCGCATTGGTCGCGGTGGTGGTGGTGAGCGTCGGCTGCTGCGCTTACGGAGCGGCGTTGGTTTATTTCCGGCCGGAAGCGACCCAGCGCGTGGTGGCGGCGTGGCGCACTGCTTTGCGAAATCTGCTGCCGCTCGCCGTCGCTGCGCTGGCGGCGATCGCCATCTATTACTTGCTGGCGCGCTGGGCGGATTACAGTACCACGCTCGCCACGAAATTCGCGTCGTATCTGACGCTCACGTTCCGCAAGCCGGTGAAGCCGTCGTCGATACTGCGCGCGTTCAACGTCGTGCTGTGGCTGGTGCGCTGGGTGATTCTGCCGGTGTCTCTGCTGCCGATGCTGTCCGCGATCGCGGGCGATGGCTGGCGAGGCTTTCGTGCGTTCGGCGCATTCACTCGAAAATGGCTGTACTGGATCGAAGCGCCGCTGCTTCTGCTGGGCGCGCTGGCTCTTCCGCTGAAACTATTGGGCTGGGTTCCGCAGGTGGGCGGCTTCGGAATGCAGACCGCGAGCTTCGTACTGCGCGCGGGCGTCGCTTACTTGCTCTTCGTGACGGCCTGGCTGCTGCTCGCTTTTATAACTTCGGCGGGCAAGCCGCGCTTCACCCAAGCCGAGACGGTGGCTTCGCCGTAGCGCGCGACCAGGTTTGCCACCGACGCCGTGGCATCCGCATAAGCCTGTCGCGCTCGCGCTGGTGAGCCGGTCTCGCGCAGCTCCGAATCGGTGGGGATGCGAGGCGCGCCCGATCCGCGGCCGGCCGCGAGATAACTCACCAGGCCTTCGCGGAACCACAGCGGCAGATCGGGCGCAGCCTGCGATTCCACCAGGATGTGCAGCAACTCGTGCGACAACGTGGATTCGAGCGCGCCGCGGCTGCGTAACACGGCGATGGGCTGTAGCTCGATGCGGCGACCCTGCGTGTGCGCCGCCACCCAGCCGGGCTCGCCGGTGGCGTTGCGAAACGTGTCGAGGTCGGGATAGGCGCGAATCTCGATGTTGCGAGGCATCGGCCAGCCTGTTCGCTCGACCGAGCGCTTGGCCAAGCGCTCGGCGGTGTCGAGCGCGATGCGGTCCTGGTCCGGCCGGGTGGTGAGCAGCGCGATGCTCTCGCCGCTGAGGCGCTGCCATGTCAGTCCACGACCGGTGAGCCCGGGCACGGTCCCGGGGTAGTAAAACGCCAGGATTTCGCGATACGAGCGCCCGGCCAGCCCTTGCTGCTCCGCGCCGACCTGACAGAGGCCGACGCCGTGTCCGGAGCCGGTGCCTTCGAAGCTCACTCGACCGTTCGAGGATTGAACCGTGTAGTGGTCGCTGCGGATGGTGTTCCAGCCGATCTCGCGTCCGATGGCGAAGCGAAACGATCCGGCGCTGATGCGCACCGAATCACCGGCGCCGGCCAGAACCAGCGTGGCGGCGCGGCCCGAGGGAGTCCGATCCAGAATCGAAACTTGGTCGAGCCGGCTCGGCGCGCGCAGGCCCGAGCGGCGTAGCGCGTCCAGGATCTCGCGCGGGTCGCCGCTCCATCGCCACGCGGACCTTCCCGCGCGCGAGCAGTAGTCGTCGGCGTGGCTCTTGAGATAGGGCGCGGCCTGGTCGGGCCAGACCGCGGCGGCATCTTCGGTGCGCCCGCCGCAGTCGCGCGTGTAGGGGGTGAGGGCCAGCTTGCCTTCGAACCAGAGCAACTCGCCGGCGGTCGCCTGGGCGGCGGATTCCAGGCGCGCGTTCACAGCGTTCAGGTCCAGACGCTGGCAGTGCGTGGTGTCGCAGAAATCGAAACCTTCGGCTCGATGGCGGTTGCGCATTTTCACGGCGTACGTGCGCGCGGCCACGGCCATGGCTTTCAACGCTTCTTCGGATTGAAACCCGCCGCTTTCGCCCGCCAGCACCGCGGCCACGTAACGCTCGAGCGGGAGCTCGACAATTTTCGTTCCTCCGCCCGCGCGTAACTGGACCTGCACCGTCGGCGGCGCTGCGACCAGCGTCCAAGCCACCAGCAGCAGTAGCACGATGCGCTTCAAAGCCGCCCCGCACGATGAGCCGCGAGGATTCTTCCAGCGACCGGGGCGGCATCCGCGCCCCCAGAACGTCCCGGCAACATGACTACCACCACCACTTCCGGCGCACGGCTGGGCAGAAAGCCCGCGAACCACGCGATGGGTTCTCCCGCGGCGGTGAGCACGCTTCCGGTTTTGCCGGCGAACTTTGCGCCAGGCACTCGTGCGTGTTGCGCGGTGCCGAACTCCACCGCGCCTTCGAGTCCATCCAGGATGGGCTGAATTTCCGGGCGTGCTACTTGAAGCGCGAGCGACCGGTAGGCCAACGCCAGCTCGGCCGCAGTGATGACGATGCCGTCTTCACCGAGGGCTTGAAGCCGCTGCGCATCCATGCTGCGCGCGGCCAGAACGCGGCCGGAAGCTTCATCGCCCGCGATCAATCCAGACGGCGAGCCGAAGCCGTAGCTATCCAATACACGAGCCAGTTCACCGGGTTCGAACCGCGCGGCGACCTGCGCGACGAAGCAGTTGCAGGAGTACGCGATCGCGGTGTCGATGCGAACCGGAGCGGCGAGCGGCGGATGCGAGCAATCGAGCGTGCGGTTGCCGATCGTGAGCCGCCCAGGACACGGCAACGAAAAGCTCGCACTGAGCTTTCCGCTCTTGATCAAAGCGGAAAGCACGAAGGGTTTCAAGGTTGAGCCGGGTGGCGTCAACGACCTGGTCGCCAGAGCGCCGCCGCTAACCGCGATCGGCCGGCGCGTGCGAACGTCGATCAACAGCGCTGCGCCCCCGGCGGAGTCGAAAAAGCGGTCGAGGCTGGCGAACGAACCGGCGCGAGCGCGGGCCAGGACACCGAACAACATCGAGACCGCGTGCCTGCGAAGCATTGCGTGCTTCGATTGTACTCCGCAGCCTTGCGAGGCGACGATCCTCGTCGGTCATTTGACAAACCGTGAATCGTACCGGAATGCTTCGACCGAATGCAGCCGTATCTTCGAGAACTCCGGATGTCCGGGGTTGACCAGCCAGTTCGACTCGCTGGGAGCAAGCGCCGACGGAACGATGAGAATAGCAGCGCGGCGGTCGCGAACGAACCGGTCGCCGATAGCCGTGAGTTCCGGCGGCGCTGGACTCTGGAGCCAGTTGGCGGGCAACTGCCGCACATGAATCGAAGTCCGGGAAACACTTGCCGGAATCTCCGCAGTGACCACGACGAGATCCTCGGGCGCATCGTCCGGGTCGATGTGGACGAAGTATTCGATCATGGCCAGTGAGAGATGCTCGGCCGTATATGCCAGCCGCGTCCCCGGGCTGGACCAGCGTCCGCCAAAACGGTACGCACCCTCGCCGTTGAGGGGCTGCTTCGAATAAGGTTTGCGCAGAATCCGGTAGACCCGGGTCAACTGACCCCGCCGTATGCGATGCGGCCGAGAACGTTCTCCACCGCTCGGGCGCCGGGCTCGGTATCAATCAACTCCAGCGGCGCGCTCCCGCCCAGCGCCCGGTTGGGACGTCTCAGCCAGCGGGAAGCCTTCGCGTCCTCGCCGAGATAGTGTTTCGCCAGCGCGACGATGCGCGCCAACCGGTACAGACGATCCGATTCATACCGCGCCAGCCTCCCCTGGCGGCGTCGCCGTTGCAGGCTTCGAGCGGATAGATCCAGACTGGTGGCCAGTTCCTTGAGAGTGAGTCCGGCGGCGTGCATGACTTCCTCGACCACGGTCTGAGGGAAGCCCTCGCGAATGGCCTTCTGGAGGTCAGTCTGGGTGCGAAGCGAACGGCCCAAGACGGGCGTGCCACCCAGCTCCTCGACAACGGCCTGGAGTTCGTTGACCATTCTGTCGTTCATTATAGCGCCAAATGTCGCTAGGCTGCAGATCTTGCGGCTCTACCGTGTCAAGGCAGTCAGATCAAGCGTTTGCACGGCACCGTTAATGAGAACGAAAGGCTTCGGCGTCGGCGATTTGGACCTCAAATGGACCGCAGGGGCGCGGTTTGGACTCACGCGCCTGGCCAGCGAGGTGGACAGATACCATCGCGCGAGGGCGCGGTTCATCGACCGACGGCGTCTAGCCGTTTCAAGCACTCGGTGAAAACGTGCATCAGTCGCTGGCGGTCGCCGGGGTTCGAGCGGGTCTGGTTACCGTTGAAGACCTGGCCGTGTTCGGACATCAGATCGACGATGAACATTGCGACATATAAACGGAAAATGTAATCGTCCCGAAAGCTTGCAAGCCGCATCCAGGCGTCGACATAATCGATCGGGCCGCCGCTTGCCAGGAGTGCGGCCAGAGTCAGTGCGACAACGTAACGCGGGTCACCAAAACAAAGATCATCCACATCAACGATGCCGGAGAACCTTCCTTCCGGAGATACGATGACGTTTTTTGTCGTGGTGTCGTGCAGGAAAGCCGTTGACGGCAGGCAGTCAAGCGCGGCCTGCGCGGCGCTGACGAGGGCCATGACTCGGTCCACCGGAGTGGTGTCGAAGAGTCTCGCTGATTTAATCCGTTCGCGCGATCTATTCAGATTGTCGTTGAGGACACAATGCCACTGTGTGTGGGGCGCCTCTTGCGGCTTCACCCCGTATCCGTAGCGGCCGGCGGAGGGCAGTCTGGCGACAACCGACTGCGCCGCCGCGACGCTAGCGGCGATGGCGTCAAGACTGGAGCGGGGAAGATCACCGATGGCATTACCCAAATCAACCCCGGGGAGCCTCTCAAGAATCAGGTACGGGAATTCGTGGTCCAATCCTTCCGCGAGAATTTGCGGAAGTGGTACACCAAGCGGACGAAGAATGTGGGACAGCGCCAGCGCTCCGGCCAAAGCCCCGCGGTTCTGGCTAATGGCAATTCGAATGACAACCGGCGCACGATCCCTGAACAAAACCTCGAACACATAATGAGCCGATCCTGTGTTGAACCGGCGAATCTCGGCGGGCTCGGACCCGAGAGCGGCGGCCGCGAGACGGCGGGCAGTATCAAAGTCCGGCATACCAGCTTTGTTGGGATTATAAACCTCTGAAGCGCCTCTGTTTGGAATCTACAGCGAAAGGAGGTGGTGGGCCCGACAGAACTCGAATCTGTGACCTCTACCGTGTCAAGGTAGCGCTCTAACCAACTGAGCTACGGGCCCGCGATACAGCGGAAGCCCTTCTAATATAACATCTTCGCGCCGCCGGCCGACCCGGTTTTCGGCTGCAGTCGCGGCCCGATTCCGCCGATAGATAGGCAGCCTATGCCCCGCCTCAATTCCAAACTTGCGCTCCTGTTTCTGGGCCTCGCTTCGGCCGCCGGCAACGCACAGACCGCGCCCGGTCTGTGGCGCTTCGTCCATCCTGACGCCAAGGCGGTCATCAGCATCGATTGGAGCCGCATGCGGACGTCGCACCTCGGCACCATGATTCGCGAGAAGTTCGTGACCCCGAACCCGGGCCTCACGATCCCGGGCATCGAGTTTCTGGACAGCACGGACCGCTTCATTGTTTCCTCTCCCGGACGGAAACCGGACGACTCGTCAGCCGACGCGCCTATGTTGGTGGTGGTCGGCGGGCATTTCGATCTGGCCAAGGTACGCAGCGTGCTGGTCCGGCACGGAGCCAAAGCGCAGCAGTTCAATTCCTTCCAGGTCTACCGGCCGCAGGGCAAGGACTCGAGGGACCTGGCTTTCGTTCTGTTCGACGCGCAGACCATCCTGATCGGCGATTCGCGCTCGATCTTCGCCAGTCTGGAGCGAGCCGCGTTCCCCAGCCCCGCTCCCGAGCCCAATTCGGTGCTCGCGCGCGCCGCCGAGATGGAAGCCAACTACGAAGCCTGGGCGATCCTGACCGGAACGGATGTCGTCAAGAGCGACCGGTTGAACGCGTTTCTCAGCGGCGGGGCGCTGGACGCGCAGGCTCAAGGCATGCAGTTCGGTATGTCGATGCGGAACGGGCTGGCGATCGAGATCGCGGTGCTGTTCGATTCGGAAGGCGCGGCCAAGAAGATGGCTACCGAGCTGTCCAGAGTCGTCAAGCTTTCCGTCAAGGACAAGCTGGGCGAGCCGGCCATGCTGGATCTCGAGAAACGGCTGAAGTTCACCGCGCAGGGAACGCTGGTGAAGCTCGCGATGCACATGACGCCGCAGGAGCTGGAGAAGAACGCGCAGATTTTCGCGGCTTCGCGCAAGCAAATGCCCGCCGGCCTGGCCGAAATCAAGCCGGTCATAAAATCCGACGCGGCGCCTGCGCCGGAGAAGCCGGAGAATAAAGTCATCCGGATCGAAGGCCTGGACAGCGGCCCGCGCGAAATACCTTTCAACAAATAGCCACAACGCTCGCCCTGCGATCCAGGCTCGTTCCCTGCCCGCGGCGCGGTTGCGCTAAGATTTGCGTATGGCGACAGGCAAACACGAGCTGATTGAAGTGCGCTGCCCGTGTTGCGAAGCAAAGCTTCAAATCGATCCTCAGCTGAAAGCGGTCATCAGTTACGAGGAGCACCAGAAGCCGCGCTCGATCGAAGACATCGGCGCCGCAGTTCAGAAACTCAAGGGCGAAGAAGCGCGCCGCGCCGAAGTGTTTCAAAAATCCTTCGAGGACCACAAGAGCCACGGCAAGGTGCTGGAGCGGAAATTCGACGAGCTGCTCAAGCAGGCCAAAGAGAAACCCGACGCACCGCCGCCTCGCAAGCCGTTCGACTACGACTAAGCCGCGCGCCCGGCGGTGAAAGAAACGGTTTCGCACGCTGCCCAACCTGTTCCCCATGCGCTAGAATCGTACCGATGAACGATCTAGTGCAAACCAGCAAAGATGGCGACATCGGAATCCTCACGGTAAACAACCCTCCCGTCAACGCATTGAGCCCGGGAGTGCCGGAAGGCATCCTGGCCGGGGTGGAGCAGTTCGAAAACGACGACACGGTCAAAGCCATCGTACTGATCGGCGGCGGCCGCACGTTTATCGCGGGAGCGGACATTCGCGAATTCGGAAAAATGACTTCGGGCGGCGACCGGAAGCGCGGGCCCGGCTTCAACATCATTCTGAACCGCATCGAGTCCGCCACCAAGCCGGTCATCGCCGCGATTCACGGGACGGCGCTGGGCGGAGGCCTGGAAACCGCGATGGCGTGCCATTATCGCGTGGCGGTGCCCTCGGCGCAGGTCGGCCAGCCCGAGGTCAAGCTAGGAATTATTCCAGGCGCCGCCGGAACACAGCGGTTGCCGCGTCTGGCGGGCGTCGGCAAAGCTGTCGACATGTGCGCCGGTGGCGATCCCATCAGCGCGGCCGAAGCTTTGAAGCACGGCATCATCGATCGGCTCGTCGAAGGCGATTTACTCCAGGGCGCGATCGCCTTCGCACGCGAGAAAAACGGCGCGACCCGCCGCACGCGAGACTTGAACGACAAGCTGGTGGACGAAAAGACCAACGCGCCCATCCTGGCTGCCGCGCGGGACACGGCGCGCAAGCGCCAGCGCAACCTGATCGCGCCGCTGGCCGCCATCGACGCCGTGGAAGCCGCCACCAAACTGCCGTTCGACCAGGGTCTGGAGCGCGAGCGCGAGCTGTTCCAGCAGTGCCTGTTCTCGGACCAGTCCAAGGCGCTGATTCACGTTTTCTTCGGCGAGCGCGAAGTGGCAAAAATTCCGGGCATCGGAAAGGATGTCGCGCAGATCCCGGTGAACAAGGTCGCGGTGATCGGCGCCGGAACCATGGGCGGCGGAATCGCCATGGTGTTCGCCAATGCGGGCATTCCGGTGCTGATGAAGGAAACCGACCAGGCCGCGCTCGACCGCGGTCTCGCCACCATCAAAAAGAACTACGCCAATTCCGTCAAGAAGGGCCGCTTCACCCAGCAGCAGATGGACGAGCGCATCGCGCGCATCCAGCCGACGCTCAGCTACGACGGATTCGGCGAGCGCGACATGGTGGTGGAAGCGGTCTTCGAAGGCATGGCGCTCAAGAAGCAGATCTTCGGCGAGCTGGACAAGGTCATGAAGCAGGGGGCCATCCTGGCGTCCAACACTTCCACGCTCAACATCGACGAGATCGCTTCCGTCACTTCGCGGCCGGAAATGGTGATCGGCACGCACTTCTTCAGCCCGGCCAACGTAATGCGGCTGCTCGAGATCGTGCGCGGAAAAGCGACGTCCAAGGAAGTCATCGCCACCTGCATGGCGCTGTCGAAGAAAATCGCGAAAGTGGGCGTGCTGGTGGGCAACTGCCGCGGCTTCGTCGGCAACCGCATGTTCCATCCTTACCGTCGCGAGGCGCAGTTCCTGGTGGAGGAAGGCGCCACGGTGGAAGCCGTCGATCACGCGCTGTACAACTACGGGATGGCCATGGGACCGCTGGCCACCGGCGACCTGGCCGGCCTGGACGTCGGCTGGCGCATTCGAAAGGAATTCGGCGACACGCGCAACACCAGCATCCGCCAGCCGCTCATCGAAGACCGTCTGTGCGAGGCCGGCCACTACGGTCAAAAGACCTCGAGCGGCTGGTACAAGTACGATGAAAATCGCAAGCCCGAGCACAGCGCCGTGGCCGACGAAATCATCGAGCAGGCTCGCAAGCAGGCCGGCTTCACGCCGCGCTCCATCGGCGCCGACGAGATCGTCGAGCGCATCATCTACGCGCTGGTGAACGAGGGCGCGCGCATCCTGGAAGAGGGCCTGGCGCTGCGCGCGGTGGACATCGACATCATCTATATCAACGGCTACGGCTTCCCCGCCTATCGCGGCGGGCCGATGTGGTACGCCGACACGGTGGGGTTGAAGAAGGTTTACCAGCGCATCCAGGATTTCGAAAAACAGCACGGCAGCCTGTGGGCGCCGGCGCCGCTGTTGAAACGCCTGGCGGAGGAGGGCAAGACCTTCGCCGATTTCGACAAGCAAGTCGGGCAGAGCGCCGCCAGCGCCACCGAGGCAAGGAGCTAATCGATGAGAGAAGCAGTGGTTGTAGCCAGCTCGCGCACCGCGCTCGCCAAGTCCTATCGCGGTTCCTTCAACATGACGCGCCCGGACGATCTCGCCGCGCACTGTATTCGCGACGTTCTGCGCAAGACTCCGGCGCTCGGTCCCGCCGAGGTCGGCGATGTGATTCTGGGCTGCGGACAGCCGCACGGCGCGCAAGGTTCCAACGTCGCGCGCGTGGCCGCGATTCTCGCGGGGTTGCCGGTGTCGGTGGCCGCCACCACCGTGAACCGCTTCTGCTCTTCGGGCCTACAGGCCATCGCCATGGCGGCGCACCAGATTTTGCAGGAAGGCGCGGATGCGGCCATCGGCGGCGGCGTCGAAAGCATCAGCATGACCGAGCGCAGCACCAACCCGAATCCGTGGATTCAGCAACACTACCCGGGCATCTACATGGTGATGGGCGACACCGCGGAAGTGGTCGCCAAGCGCTACAAGATTCCCCGGCAGGTGCAGGACGAGTACTCGCTGCTCAGCCAGCAGCGGACCGCGCGCGCGCAGAACGAAGGATTCTTCGAAGGCGAGATCGCGCCCATGAAAGTCACGCGCGCGATCCTCGACAAGAAAACCGGCCAGGTGGAGAAGACCGAAGAGGTCTGCGCCGCCAAAGACGAATGCAATCGCCCCGACACGACGCTCGAAGGTCTGCTCTCGCTCAAGCCGCATTTCGACCAGACCAGCGGGCAAGGAACCGTGACTGCCGGTAATACCTCGCAGCTTTCCGACGGAGCCTCGGCCACTCTGCTGATGTCGCGCGAGCGAGCCGACGCGCTGGGCATTCCCTACAAGCTGATCTTCCGCGGCTTCGCGGTGGCGGGCTGTGAGCCCGATGAAATGGGCATCGGGCCGGTGTTCGCCGTGCCCAAGCTATTGAAGCGTCATGGCCTGAAAGTGGACGACATCGATCTCTGGGAACTCAACGAAGCTTTCGCCGTTCAGGTGGTGTACTGCCGTGACCGCCTGGGCCTGAATCCGGAAATACTGAACGTCAACGGCGGCTCGATCTCGATCGGGCATCCGTTCGGCATGACCGGTTCCCGCATGGTGGGCACCATCGCGAATGAAATGGCGCGCCGCAAGTCCAAGCTGGGCGTGGTCACCATGTGCATCGGCGGCGGCCAAGGCGCAGCCGGCCTGTTCGAACGCGCGAATTAGGAGAGTGTGGCGCAGGCACTCGTGCGTGCCGAGTCGCGACTCATCGCGACGCATGGTTCCTGAGATCCCAGCCGGCGTTCACGCGAGTGCGTGCGTCACGGACGATTCATTTTGCCACCTCAACGACCTGACGTCGCCTCAGTCCTAAAATCCGTGGCCTTGTTCGCGCCGCTAGACGCGTCCGAGATTCAGTTTCTGGCTGCTCGCGCCGGATTAAAATCCTACGGGCCGGGTGAGCTGCTGTTTTCAGAAGGCGACCCCTGCAGCGGTCTCTTCGTGGTGGCAACCGGGCGCGTGCGAATCTTCAAAACATCCGCGAACGGCCGCGAACACGTGCTCGCCATAGAAGGCCCCGGCAGTTCCATCGCCGAGCTCCCGGTTTTCGATGGCGGCAACTACCCGGCCTCGGCGGCGGCGCTGGAGAAATCCGACCTGGTGTTCGTATCCCGCGCGGACTTCCGCGCTATTTGCCTGGAGCATCCCGAGGTCGCGCTGAAGGTTCTGCAAGTGGTGGGCGGCCGCCTGCGCCGCCTGGTCGGGATCATCGAGGAACTGTCGTTCACTACCGTGCGCCACCGCCTCATTTCCTGGCTGTTGCGTCAAGCCAAGACCGAAGGCCGGCCCACGGACCGAGGTCCCGCGTTTTCGCTCGGCGCCAGCCATCAAGAACTGGCGGCCCAGATCGGAACCGTGCGCGAGCTGGTGTCGCGCAACATGGCTCGCCTGCAGGCCCAGGGCTTCATTGAGATGAACGGCCGCGAAGTCGTGATTCTCGATCTCGAAGGCCTGGAGGCGGATCTCGCCTCGGTCATCTAGCTCCCGTCCTTTCGCGCAGGTCCGGTGACTTAAGTCACTGCGCCCAGCCTCTCCCCGCCTTAACCTGATCTCAGAGGAACAAAATGACACTGACCACCGAGAAGACGGTTCGAGAGATCGCGATCGAAAATCCCGCCACGGTCCGGGTGTTCGAGTCGCTGGGAATAGACTACTGCTGCGGCGGACGCCGCCCTTTGAGCGAGGCTTGCGAGCGCGCCAACGTCCCCGTGACGCAGGTTCTCGAACTGATCGCCAAGACGCAGCCCGACAGTCAACCGTCCGGCAAGGACGAGTGGGCTGACGCAACGCTCGCGAGCCTGATCGAGCACATTGTCACGCGGCATCACGGCTTCGTGCGTCAGGAAGTGTCCAGGCTGGAGCCGCTGCTGGCCAAAGTCGGCAACAAGCATGGGGACACGCGCCCCGAGCTGCGATCGATTCAGGAACTCTTCTCCGCGCTGTCGCAGGAATTGATGGCGCACATGTTCAAAGAGGAGCAGGTTCTGTTTCCCTATATCCAGAAGTTGGAAGCAGCGTCGCGCGGCGGGAGCCAGCTTCCAGGCGCTTGCTTCGGATCGGTGGAGATGCCGATCGCGCGGATGCTGGCCGAACACGACGACGCCGGTGAACTGCTCGCCCAAATCCGCACGCTGGCCGGAGACTTTCAGCCGCCCGAGGATGCCTGCCCCAGTTTTCGCGGTCTCTATCACGGCCTGCAAGAGTTCGAGCGCGATCTGCATCGCCACATCCACCTGGAAAACAACATTCTCTTTCCGCGCGCCGTGGAATTAGAGCGCGCATAGCCGGAGGCCGCGTCATGACCGCACACAACACAGCCGTGGATGAGAACCGTTCCGAGATCGTGCGCCGGGAAACAGGCTTGCAACGCCTGGTGACCGCGTACATTCTCGCGGGACTGCTCTTCATGCTCCTGCCCGGCACGTTTCTGGGCGTCTGGAACCTGCTGTCCATCAG
Organism: Terriglobia bacterium; assembly: GCA_020073265.1. Lineage (GTDB taxonomy): Bacteria > Acidobacteriota > Terriglobia > Bryobacterales > Bryobacteraceae > Palsa-89. The sequence goes on from JAIQFN010000003.1 coordinate 115,899, forward strand.
CAGCACTCACACCGCAGCCACGCTTTCACCGGCCTGGCTGCAGGCGCATGGGCACGCCCAGATCTTCGGTTGGCTGGGAACGTTCATTCTGGGCATCGGCTTCTATTCTCTGTCGAAGATGGGCAATCTGCCGGCGTTCGCGATATCGCGCGGATGGACCTGCTTCGTTCTGTGGGCGGCGGGCGTCTCAATGCGCTGGACGGTCAACGTGACCGCTTGGCAATGGCGGTTCCTGCTGCCACTCTCGGCCGTGTTGGAACTCGCGGCCTTCCTCACGTTTTTCCGAACCGTCGCGCACCACCGGCCGGAACAACCGAGCGCTACACCGCGACCCAAGCAACCCTGGATGCTGGTGGTGGTCGGCTCGACGATCGGATTTCTGGTCATACTCGTGGTCAACTTCGGCGTCACCAGTTACGCGGCGCTGCGCGGCGGCAGTCCGGCCATACCGTCGCCGCTCGATCAGCATCTGCTCATGCTGCCTACCTGGGGATTTCTGGTTCCCGCGGTCTGGGGATTCAACGCCCGCTGGCTGCCGGTGTTCTTAGGTCTCGAAGCCCCGGGCGCACGGCGTCTCTACGCGGCGTTGCTGGTCGCCTGGACGGCCGCGATCGCGATGCCGTTCGGATTCGCCGTCTTCTCGGCCGCTCTGCTTCCTGTCGCCGCGCTGCTGGCGGTGTCAGCGCTCCACGTTTTCAAACCGGCCACTCAGCCGCCCAAGCTCAACGGCGTCCATGCCAGCTTCCCGATCTTCGTACGCGGCGCGTATGTGTGGTTGCTGGTGGCAGCGGGCCTGTCAATCGCAGCCGCCCTGGCGGACCGCGAGGGCGGAATCTGGGGCGCTTCCCGGCACGCTCTGACGGTCGGGTTTCTTTCCACGATGGTCTTCGCGATCGGCCAGAAGATCCTGCCCGCGTTTTGTGGCGCGCGAGTTCTATTCAGCAAGCAACTGATGTTGGCATCTCTGACGTTGCTGAATCTCGGATGCGCTCTGCGCGTCGGGTCGGAAATCCCGGCGTACGAAGGCTATCTGAGGCAAGCCTGGTCGGTGCTGCCGGTTTCGGCCGTGATCGAGCTCACCGCGGTAACTCTCTTCGCCGCCAACCTGGCGTTCACATTCCTGCGGCCCGCCGCTCATCTGTTGCGCGAGCAGCAAGCCACGGCGTAGTCTACGCCACCTTCACCAGCATCTTGCCGGTGTTGTCGCCCTGCAGCATTCCGATGAACGCCTTCACGGTGTTCTGGAATCCTTCCACCACCTCTTCGCGATGCTTCAGCTTACCTTCGCGCAGCCACTGCGCCATCTGGGTGACGAGTAGCCGCCGAACGTACCAGATAGGCTCAGGACTCCGCTTGCGACAGAAGACTGCTGAGCACCCGCTTAGTATCTTCGGAATTGAGCACGCCCTTCAACCAATTGACAAAGGCTTGCTCCGAGTCAAATTTGGGCTTGTTGCTCCCATAGTAAGCCTGATGGGGACCTGACTCCAAGCGAACCGGATATAGCTTCACACCATGACTCACCACAAACAGCTCGTATCGATAATCTAGCGCGGTAGCCTCAATTAAGAATCGGTGGTGAAACTCCCCGCCGAAGGTTTGCGTAGTGACTTGGCCCTCCAAGAGATTATTCGTGTGCTTTCCCAACAATGCGGCCTGCTGCTTGAGAATGGCCAGCGGCGTCCGCACTTTGGCTGATCCAAGATCCGGCCAAAGGTCGACGGCTTCCTCAGTCATACCTCTATCCTCCTACAGATCGAGCTTGAACAACAACGGGAAGTGATCGGAGCCATCAACAGTATTCGGGCGGCCATCTTCGGTCCTCAGAGACGTTGCGCCGGCGCGGCTTAGGAGTCTCACCTGATCACTCCGGAACCGCTCCATCAATTGCGGCCTAACCAAAACCTGATCGAAAGTATTCCAGAAATAGTTCACGTGTTCCGCACGCTCGTAGTAGTAAGAACCTGGCGGCCGATCGGCCCAATCGCCGAGATGTCCCCACATCGGGTTGGAGAAGAACGGATAAGCGACCCCCTGAACGGTCCTCTCGACTCGCTCCGCCACTTTCCGCGCCATGACCGCATGAAGACCGCTCGCACCCACCACGCCCGATTCGAATGGATTCATATTCAAATCGCCGACCAAAACCGTCCTGCTGTGGCCGGCCCGACGCTCCTCGTCAGCTATCGTTCTGCTCAGGACGGCGCACTCCATCGTCTGACTCTCGTTGCTCCAATGGAGCTTGCTCGGAAAGTGGACGGCCACCAGCAGGACTTCTTCGGATACCGGCAAGGCCAGTCTCCGAATGGAGATGCGGTCGCTCTCATAGGCAGGCCTAAGATAACGGCCAGGGAATCGGCTGAAAATGTTGATTCGCCGGCTCTGCCCGGGCGCGAAATGGAACGCACGCTCTTCGCGGTTCAACGCCCGCAGCAGAGCAGCAGGCTCAAGCCCGCATTCAGCAAGGATTAGAACATCGATCGCTTCATCATGCGCGATCGCCGCGATCGCATCGGAGAGCGGCTTCCCGTTGACGTTCCAAAACAGAAATGTCAGCATCCGCTCCTGAGATGGTTACATCTTCACCAGCATCTTGCCGGTGTTGTCGCCCTGCAGCATTCCGATGAACGCCTTCACGGTGTTCTGGAATCCTTCCACCACCTCTTCGCGATGCTTCAGCTTACCTTCGCGCAGCCACTGCGCCATCTGGGTAATGCCCTCCGGATAGCGGTCTGCGAAGCGGAACACGATGAAGCCTTCCACCTTGAGCTGCTTCACCAGCATGAAGCTCAACAGCCTCGGTCCCGGCTCCGGCTTCTCCAGGTTGTATTGCGAGATCTGGCCGCAGATCGAGATGCGCCCGTACACGTTCATCAGAGGAAACACCGCGTCGGTAATCGCGCCGCCCACGTTGTCGAAGTAGCAGTCGATTCCGTTGGGGCAGAGTTCCTTCAGCTTGGTCGAGTAGTCGGACGTGGATTTGTAGTTGAAGGCCGCGTCGAAGCCCAGTTCCTTCTTCATCCAGTCGATCTTGGAATCGGCGCCGGCGATTCCCACCGTGCGGCAGCCCTTGATTTTCGCGATCTGGCCCACCAGCGAACCCACCGCCCCGGCCGCGCCCGACACCACCACGGTCTCGCCCGGCTTCGGCTTGCAGATATCCAGGAAGCCGAAGTAAGCCGTCATGCCCGGCATCCCTAGCACACCGAGAGCAGTCGACACAGGCGCCAGCTTCGCGTCCAGTTTCCGCAGCGTCGTGGCATCCGCCGCCGCGAACTCCTGCCAGCCCCACATTCCTGTGACAAAATCTCCGGGGACGAACCCGGACGCCTTCGACTCCACCACCTGTCCGACCGTTCCGCCCTGCATGACGTCGCCGATGTTCACCGGCTCCGCGTAGGTTCGTATGCCGGTGATGCGCCCGCGCATGTAGGGGTCCACCGACAGATACGCGCTCTTCACCAGCACCTGTCCATCTCGCGCCGCGGGCATGGGCGAGTCGACGAGTGAAAAATCCGATTCTTTCGGGAGGCCTACCGGCCGCGCCGCAAGCTTAAACTGACGATTCACACTGGGCAAGGGTCCAAGTTTGGTAGCTGACATAGCTGTTTCATTATCTCAGGTCGCGGCGTCGTATCAGCAGGGAGCGTCCGGCGCCGGCCAACGTAGAAACGTTCCCTATTGAAAATGTTTGACATTCATGTTATGGATATATAGATTGGGAGGTTGTCGCCATGGCTAGCACCGTCTGGAAGGGGCATCTCACCTTCGGCCTCGTTTCTTTTCCCGTAAAGCTGTTCACTGCCGCGCGCAGCGACAGCATCAGCTTCAACCAGCTCCACAAATCCGATAACTCGCGCATCAAGCAGGTGATCTACTGCCAGGCCGAGGACAAGCCCGTCCCGCGCAGCGAAATCGTGAAGGGCTACGAGTACGAAAAGGACCGCTACGTGGTGGTGGAGGACGAGGAAATCAAGAAGATGGCGCCTGCGACGGCCAGGATCATGGAGATCCTCGAGTTCGTCAAGACCACGGAAGTGGACCCGATCTACTTCGAAAGCTCGTTTTATATGGCGCCGGACGACGCGGGCGAGAAACCCTACGCACTGCTGTACGACACCCTCAAGCGGACCGGCTACGTGGGCGTGGCCAAGATCGCGATGCACAATCGCGAGCACATCGTCATCTTCCGGCCGGGCAATTTCGGGCTGATGATGCACACCATGTATTTCGCGCACGAAGTCCGCAAGGTGGAGGAGTTTCGCACCGACACCAGCCTGGTGAAGGACCAGGAGGTGAAGCTGGCCGAGATGCTGGTGCAGTCGCTGGCCGCCCCTTTCGAGCCGGAGAAATACAAGGACACGTATCGCGAGAATCTGAAAGCGCTGATCGACGCCAAGATCAAGGGGCAGGAGGTGGTGACGCCTCCGCACGCCGAGCCCGCCAAGGTGATCGACATCATGGAGGCGCTCAAGCAGAGCCTGGCCATCGCCAAGAAGCCGCCGGCCTCGGTGGAAGTGCTGGAAGCCGAGGCGCCCAAGCAGAAGACCGCCGGCAAGAAAAAGAGCGCCCGCGGGTAGGTGTGGCGCACGCACTCCTGCGTGCCGCGCCGGCACTCGTGCCGACGCCCGGGTCCTACGCCCCCGCCTTCGCCTGCTCCGGAAACCGCGTCAGCAATTCTTCGGCGTACAACGCCCCAGCCGGCGTTTCCTCGTGCTTGAAGAAAACATACACGTCCCTGCCCGCGCCCAGAAGTTGCTCCACGCGCCCGGCGATCTCCTTGCGGTCTTCCGCTGAATATTCCGGCATCCGCAGCCGCGAGTAAACGAAATCCGCCGTCACCACTTCCGGGATCACCAATTTCTCGGACTCGGCCAGGCACAACGCCACGCCGTGTCTCTCGAGCAGCCGGTACACCGGATCCTCGAGCCAGGACGTATGCCGGAACTCGAACGCGTAACGGATCTCGCGCGGCAGCGTGGCCAGAAAATCCCCCAGCAAGGCTTCGTCGCACTTCATCGCCGGAGGCAGTTGGAACAGCACCGGCCCCAGCCGCCGCGCCGTTCGCAACGGATCGATGGCGCGAAAGAAAACGTCCGTGAACTCCGACGGCTTCAGCCGCTGGATGTGCGTGATGCGCATGTGCGCCTTCAGCGGAAACACAAACCCGGGCCGCGTCTCGTTGACCCAGTTTTCGAGCGTGGAGGCCGCTGGGAGCCTCCGAAACGTGTAATTGATCTCGACCGCGTTCAACCGCTGGGCGTAATAATTGAGGAATTTCCTAGCAGGCAGTTTCTCGGGATAGAAATCCGGCTTCCAGCCCGCGTAGGCGAATCCGGAAGTTCCGCAGTAGAGATGGGCCATCGTTTAACCTCGCATCCAACGGCGCCAGCGGCGCATCCCATACAATAGTTCAAGTACCAGTGCTACCGCAAAAGCCCAAAAAACCCGCGTCGGAGCGGCTTCGAACGCTTTGGCCGGACATCCGCGAATTGATGCGTCCGCGCCGGCGCATTCTGGCCGTGGGATTCGTGCTGATGATCATCAGCCGCGTCTGCGGGCTGGTTCTTCCGACCTCGACCAAGTACCTGGTGGACAATGTCATCGGCAAGAAGCAGCTCGATCTGCTGATGCCGCTGGTGCTGGCCGTCATGGCTGCCACAATCATTCAAGGCATAACGGGATTCGCCATTACGCAACTGGTCTCCAAGGCTGCGCAGCGATTGATCGCCGAAATGCGCCGCAAGGTTCAGGCGCACATCGGCCACCTGCCGGTGTCCTACTACGATTCCAACAAGTCCGGAACGCTGGTGGCGCGCATCATGACGGATGTGGACGGAATCCGGAACCTGCTGGGCACCGGGCTGATCGAATTCCTGGGCGGCTTGCTCACAGCCTTCCTGGTGCTCGGATTTCTGCTGCGCATCAGTTGGCTTCTCACCAGCATCGCGCTGGTCATCGTCGTCGTGTTTGCGTTCGCGCTGCTACGGGCCTTCACTACCATCCGGCCGATTTTCCGCGAACGCGGCAAGATCAATGCCGAAGTTACCGGCCGTCTGACCGAGTCGCTGGGCGGCGTGCGGGTCATCAAGGGCTATCACGCCGAGGAGAGGGAAGAGGAAGTTTTCGGCCAAGGCGTGCAGCGGCTGCTCAACAACGTTTTGAAGAGCCTGACTGCAACCTCGTTCATGAGCCTCGCGGCCACCGTGCTGATGGGCGTAGTTGGCGCGGTGATCATGTACGTCGGGGCGCGACAGATCACCGCTGGCGCAATGACCCTGGGCGACTTCATGACGTTCACCGCGCTGCTCGCGTTCCTGATCGCGCCTATGTTCCAGATTGTGGGAATTGGAACGCAGCTCACCGAAGCGCTGGCGGGACTCGAACGCACGCGCGAGGTCCTGCATGAGCGGCCCGAGGACCAGGATCCGCGCCGCGCAATTTCGCTGCCCTTGATCAATGGCCAGGTGGTGTTCGATCACGTCAACTTCGCCTACGACGCGGGCAAGACAATACTCCATGACGTCTCCTTCCGCTCCGAGCCGGACACAGTAACCGCGCTGGTGGGCCCCTCCGGCTCCGGCAAATCGACCATCATCGGCTTGATTTCGGCGTTTCACACGCCCGAATCCGGAACCATCTTCGTCGACGGCGTCGACCTGTCCACGGTGCGCCTGGATTCGTTCCGGACTCAGCTCGGCGTGGTGTTGCAGGAAACGTTCCTGTTCGACGGAACGATTCGCGAAAATGTCGCGTTCGCCCGGCCCGCCGCCACCGAGCAGCAGATCATGGAGGCCTGCCGGATCGCGCGCGTGGATGAGTTCGCCGAGGGCTTCGAGAAAAAGTACGACACCATCGTCGGCGAGCGCGGTGTCAAGCTTTCCGGCGGCCAGCGCCAGCGCGTTTCGATCGCGCGGGCGATTCTGGCCGATCCGCGCATCCTGATTCTGGACGAAGCCACGTCCAGCCTGGATTCCGAGTCCGAAGCGATGATCCAGGAGGGCTTGAAATACCTGATGCAGGGCCGCACCACGTTCGTGATCGCGCACCGGCTCTCCACTATCCGGCGCGCCGACCAGATCCTGGTGGTGGAGGCCGGAAGCATCGTCGAGCGCGGGACTCACCAGGAGTTGTATGGCGCGCAGGGCCGCTACTGGGATCTCTACACCAAGCAACACGGCCTGGAAGCCAACCTGTTCTTGGCGCCCGGCGAAGGCGAAGAGCAGGCCGCGGCGGAGGCGGCCGCCAACGGTCCCAGAGCGCAGGGCGCCGGCTCCAACGTGCTATCGGACGCCGTACGCCTCCTGCGCGGCTAAGCAGGCGTGGCGCACGCACTCGTGCGTGCCGCGTTCACACTCGTGTGAACGCCAGCCTATTTTTTCCGAATCACCCGATCCAAACTCCAAGGCCCGGCGCCCGCACTCACGAGCATCAAGAAAATGAAACAATACAGCACCGCCAGCTCTCCGCCGTTCGCGATCGGCCAGAATCCGTGCGGCGCATGTTGCTTGAAATAGGCCACCGCCATTTCGCCGCACAGAATGAACGCCACCGGCCGGGTGAATAGGCCAGCCAGAATCAGCAGACCACCAAAAGTCTCCAGCACCCCGGCTGCTCCCAGCAGCGAGAACAGCCGCGCCGTGGTTCCGTGCCCCAGGCCGCCGAAGTATCCGAACAGTTTTTGAAACCCGTGGAGTGAGAAGGTAAATCCCGCCGCGATTCTCAGCAGCGAGAGCGCGTATGGTTCGAATGTGCCCTCTCGAGCCAAGGCGGACCCTATCGCTTCGCGGCGGGGATGGCGTCGCCGAGGTTCATGGAGCCGCCGCCTTCGCTGACGTAGTTGCGATTCCAGGACGGAATCTCCACTTCCACGTCGCCTTCCACGATGCACTGGCAGCCCAGGCGCGAGCGCAGCGTCAACCCGGCGGCCATGTCCAGACGGTCGGCCTCATCGTCGTCCATTTCCGAAAGATTTTCCATGCCTTTGGTGACGATGACGTGACAGGTAGTGCAGGCGCAGTTGCCGCCGCAGGCGTGCTCCAGGTGGATTCCGTTGTTCAAGCAGACGTCCAGAAGGGATTCCGGTTTCCCGTGCTCCTGATAAGGAAGCTGGCCGGATTCGAATTCCACCGTCTTTCCGTCGATTGTGACTTTGGGCAAGTCTCATTATATCGTGCGAGCCGCGCGCGCCCTACTGCATACTGGTAGGAAGTGTTCCATCTCATCGAGAAGCAAATTTCGGAGCGCGTGGCCGAACACGTTCGGGCGCGCTACAACGTCGAGAACGTGGCCGCGCTCGAGCAGCCCAAGCAGGCCTCCTTCGGCGAGCTGGCTATCCCGGTGGCGTTTCACCTGGCGCGGCAGCTCAAGCAGGCGCCGCGCGCCATCGCCGGCCAGATTGTCGCCGACCTCGGCGCTCTCGAAGGCGTCTCGGCGCTCGAAGTAGCGGGCAATGGCTACATCAATGTCCGGCTCGATCGCGGACGCTACGCCGACGGCGTCCTCAAAGGGACCGGCGAGTCCCGCGAAAAGGTCCCCGGCAAGATCATCGTCGAACACACCAACATCAATCCCAACAAGGCCGCCCACATCGGCCACCTGCGCAACGCGATCCTGGGCGACACCTTCGTACGCATGTTGCGGCGCGGCGGTTGCAACGTTGAAGTCCAGAACTACATCGACAACACCGGCGTGCAAGTGGCGGATGTCGTGGCGGGCTTTCACTTCCTCGAGACAAAATCCGCGGCGGACGTCGAACAGCTCCTGCGCGATCCGGCCGTGCGTTTCGATTACTACTGCTGGGACCTGTACGCCCGCGTGTCGACGCATTTCAACGGGCATCCCGAGGATCTGGCCTGGCGGCTGAACACGCTGCACGAGATTGAGCACCGCACCGGGGACCGGGCGCACCTGGCGGCGATCGTCTCGAACGCGATCGTCGGCTATCACCTTGCGACCATGCAGCGGCTCGGCATCCAATATGACGTGCTGCCGCGCGAGAGCGAGATCCTGCACCTGAAGTTCTGGGAAACCGCCTTCGAGCAACTCAAGGCGCGCCAGGCGATTTATTTCGAAACCGAGGGCAAGAACAAAGGCTGCTGGGTGATGCCGGCCAGCGCCTTCAAGGAACAGACCCGCGAAGACACCGAGGACAGCAAGGTCATCGTGCGGTCCAACAACACCGTCACCTACGTCGGCAAGGACATCGCGTATCAGCTCTGGAAGTTCGGCCTGCTTGGCAAGGATTTCTTCTACCGGCCCTGGAAGCAGGTCGACGGCCACACGGTGTACGTCAGCACTTCCGATCCGCAGCCGGCCGGCGCCCCGTCCTTTGGACACGGGGACTCGGTCTACAACGTGATCGATTCGCGCCAATCTTATCTGCAGGACGTCGTCGTCGCGGGCCTGCGGGCGCTGGGTTACGACCAACAGGCGAATCGATCGATTCACTTTTCCTACGAGATGGTGGCGCTATCGCCGCGCACCTGCGTCGAACTGGGCATCGAGCTGTCGGAAGAGGACAAGAAACGTCCCTACGTCGAGGTCTCCGGCCGCAAAGGCCTGGGGGTGAAAGCCGACGACCTGATCGACAAGCTGATCGAGAAGGCTCTCGAAGAAGTGGACGCGCGCCATCCGGAAGCGCCCGCCGCCGAGCGCCGCACGGTAGCAACTCAAATCGCGGTCGGCGCGCTGCGCTATTTCATGCTCAAGTACACGCGCAATTCCGTGATCGCTTTCGATTTCCAGGAGGCGCTCAGCTTCGAAGGCGAGACCGGACCGTACGTGCAGTACACCGCCGTGCGCGCGCGCAACATCCTGCGCAAACTCGCCGAGCGAGGTGAGCAGCTTCCCGACTTCGCGCGCGAGCTGGATGCAGCCGCGCTCCAGCGCCAGCTTGCATCCGAAGATTTCTGGCAACTGCTGCTGATCGCCTCCAAGGCCGACTCCGCGGTCGACCGCGCCATCTCGTCAGGCGAACCGGCGCATGTCGCCAAGTACGCGTTTCAACTGGCGCAGGCGTTCAACAATTTCTATCACGGCTATCCGGTCCTGACCGAGGAGAATCGCGAGAAGCGAATCTTCCTGCTATGGATGACCGACTACTTCCGCGCGCAGCTCGAGCAGACGCTTAGCGTCCTCGGTATCTTCGTCCCCGACTACATGTAGCGTGGCGCACGCACTCCTGCGTGCCGCGTTCACACTCGTGTGAACGCACTGAACCATTTACAATGAAATCGATGCCCACGTTGAACAGTTTCGGAGCCGCTTCCACGCTCACGGCCGGCGGCAGCAAGTACCAGATCTACTCGCTCGCAGCGCTCGAAAAATCCGGTGCCGCGAAGATCTCGCGCATTCCCTATTCCATCAAGATCCTGCTCGAAAATCTGCTGCGGTCCGAAGACGGCCGCACGGTCAAAAAGTCCGACATCGAATACGTCGCGAAATGGCAGATCGGCGCTCAGGCGCAAGAGATCAACTTCCGCCCGGCCCGCGTGCTGCTGCAGGATTTCACCGGCGTGCCCTGCGTGGTCGACCTGGCGGTGATGCGCGACGCCCTGCGCGACATGGGCGCCGACCCCAAGCGCGCCAATCCGCTGATCCCGGTGGACCTGGTGATCGACCATTCCGTGCAGGTCGACAAGTTCGGTTCCAAGGATTCTTTCAGCGTCAACGCGCTGCTCGAGTTCCAACGCAACCAGGAGCGCTACGCGTTCCTGCGCTGGGGCCAGAAGGCGTTTCAGGATTTTCGCGTGGTGCCGCCGGATACCGGCATCGTGCACCAGGTCAACCTGGAATACCTGGCCTCGGTGGTGTTCACCGATCGCCGCGAATCGCCCGTGCTGGCTTATCCCGACACGCTGATGGGCACCGATTCGCACACCACCATGATCAATGGCCTGGGCGTGGTGGGATGGGGCGTCGGCGGAATCGAGGCCGAAGCCTGCATGCTCGGCCAGCCGATCTCCATGCTGCTGCCCGAAGTGGTGGGCTTCAAATTGAAAGGCCGCCTCAACGCGGGCGCCACCGCCACCGACCTGGTGCTCACCGTCACGCAAATGCTGCGCAAGAAGGGCGTGGTCGGAAAATTCGTCGAGTTCTACGGCCCGGGCGTGGCGGCTCTCCCGCTGGCCGACCGCGCCACCATCGGAAATATGGCGCCCGAATATGGCGCCACCATCGGCTTCTTCCCCATCGATCACCAGACGCTGGATTATCTGCGGCTCTCCAACCGCCCGCCCGAGCTGATCGCGCTGGTGGAAGCGTACGCCAAGGAGCAAGGTCTCTTCCTCACCGAAAATTCACCGGAGCCGGAGTACTCGGATACTCTAGAGCTGGATCTTTCGACTGTCGTGCCGTCGCTGGCCGGTCCCAAGCGCCCACAGGACCGCATCAATCTTCCGGACGTGAAGAAGAATTTCCTGGCCACCTTGAGCGCCGCGCCCCGCTCTGTAGAGATCAGTTCCAACGGATCGAAAACTACCGTCCAGGATGGCTCGGTGGTGATCGCCGCCATCACCAGTTGCACCAACACCTCCAATCCGTCGGTAATGGTCGCGGCCGGGTTGCTGGCCAAGAAAGCGGTGGAGAAGGGTCTCAAAACCAAGCCGTGGGTGAAGTCCAGTCTCGCGCCCGGCTCGAAAGTCGTCTCCGACTATCTCAACGACGCGGGACTCACGCCCTATCTCGAACAGTTGCGATTCCACCTGGTCGGCTATGGCTGCACCACCTGCATCGGAAACAGCGGACCGCTGCCCGAGCCGGTGGCCGAAGCGGTGCAGAAGGAAAAACTGGTGGTGGCCGCCGTGCTGAGCGGCAACCGCAACTTCGAGGGGCGCATCAATGCGCTGGTACGCGCCAACTATCTGGCTTCGCCGCCGCTGGTGGTGGCGTACGCGCTGGCCGGCCGCGTGGATATCGATCTCGAGCACGACCCGCTGGGCGCCGATCAAGCCGGCCACAACGTCTATCTCAAGGACATCTGGCCGACGCCGGATGAAGTCAGCGCGGTGGTCAAGCGTTCGGTGCGCAGCGAGATGTTCCGCAAGGAATACTCGGAGGTTTTCCAGGGCGACGACCGCTGGAACAGCGTGCAGGTGCCGGCCGGAGACCTGTACGAGTGGAGCGATCGCTCCACCTACATCCGCAAGCCGCCCTATTTCGACAACATGGTGGACCCCAACACTTCGGTTCGCGACCTCACTGGCCTGCGAGTGCTGGCGATGCTGGGTGATTCGGTGACCACCGATCACATTTCGCCCGCCGGATCCATTCCCGTCGATAGCCCCGCCGGCAAATACCTGGTCGGGTTGGGCGTCAAGCCCGCCGATTTCAATTCCTACGGCGCGCGCCGCGGCAACCATGAGGTGATGGTGCGAGGAACGCTCGCCAACATCCGCCTGCGCAACATGCTGGCGCCCGGAACCGAGGGCGGCTGGACCACGTACATCCCCGGCGGCGAGCGGATGTTCATCTACGACGCCTCGGTGCGCTACCAGCAGGAGGGCACGCCGTTGCTCATCATCGCAGGCAAGGAGTACGGCTCCGGCTCCTCGCGCGACTGGGCGGCCAAGGGCACGCTGCTGTTGGGCGTGAGCGCGGTGATCGCCGAAAGTTTCGAGCGCATTCACCGCTCCAACCTGGTGGGCATGGGCGTGCTTCCGATCCAGTTCCTGCCCGGCCAGAATCGCGAGACACTTGGACTCACGGGCTTCGAGCGCTACTCGATCGAAGGCATTCCCGCGGCGATCGCCTCGGGCGCCCGAGCCCGCGTGCGCGCCGTCGCCGACGACGGATCCCAGAAAAGCTTCGAGGCCGTGGTGCGGATCGACACGCCCATGGAAGCCGAATACTACCGCAACGGCGGGATTCTCCCGTATGTGGTGCGGCAACTGGCGGGACGCAACTAGGCGCTAGTCGAGGACGCGCACGAACTCGGCCAGGATGCGGTACTTCTCCTCGTCGGGATCGAGATCCCAGGACGGATATTCCGGATTCACCGATTCCAGGCGAATGCGCTCGTGCCGCCAGCCTTCGTCGGATGCGGCTTTCCGGCTGCGGTAGCGCTTCACCGTGTAGCGATTGTTGCCTGAGATTTCCAGGTTCTCCACCAGAACCAGCCGGCCGTCGCGCGACCCGGTGACGCCGCGCCGGAAGACGCACAGCGCGCCATCCGGGATCAGCGGCTCCATGGAATGCCCGGCGATCACCGCGACAAACATGTCGGGGGTGATCCGCAGATCCTCGGGAGCCTCCACCCAGCCTTCTTCGGCCACCTCGCGATTCTCGAGAAACGGCCCGGCGGCCACTTGCAGCGAGTAATGCGGCACATGCGTGCGGAACTGGAGCACGTTGCTCGAAACGTGCCGCCGGTAGAGCCGCTCCACCGCGCGGGGAAACTCCTCCACCAGCACTGGCTCGCGATCGGTGACGCGCACGCTCGCCGACAGCGTCGACTCCAGGTACTCGAATAATTTCGCGGCGCCCATCTCAGCCGCCTTCCGGGCCAGATCTTCCGCCAGCGCGGAGAGCACCTCCAGGTCTTCTTCCTCTTCCACCAGCGAGTCGAGATCGCGGCGCAGCCGCAGCCACAGCGCATCCGAGGAAGGGTCCTCGAGCAGCACGCCGAGATTCACCAGCCCGTGCCCGGGCAGCTCCGCCTGGAGGATGGAAAACCGCCCTTGCCGTGTCGGGATGGCAGCAGAGGCAGGCATGGTGTACTGTGCTTATCGGCGGACTCCGTCCGCATCTTAATCGGCAGCGCGCGGGCGCGCCGCCTCACGGGGAGAACGGATAGTACCCCTTCCTCGCCCGTACCTTCACGCTCCCCAGGCTCACCGTCACGTTGATGTTGCGGAACTGTTTCTTGTCGCTCACCGAATCGGGAATATAGCGAATGATGTATTGCGTGGTGACTTCGCCGGCCACCGCTTCCACCGACTTGTACATCCCGTTGGCGAGCGCCGCCGCGTAGGCGCCGGTGCCGACTTTCAACGCATAGTTGCCGTCATCGGACGGAGTGGACAGGTACCCGGAAACATCGGCGTACACGCCTTGCAGCGGGTACTCCACCCTGCCCCCGGTCTCCTCCGCCAGCCGGATCAGGTTCTTCTCATCCTCGTTGTTGAATCCGAACGCGACCGTGCTCACGCCGTAAATCGTAACCAGGTTGCGCTGCGCGATTTCGAGCGCCTCATCCAGCGTTTTCTTGCTGGCGTTGTCGTGTCCATCGCCGATGATCACCAGAATGCGGCGCGGCTCGATGGGCTCCCCATTGATCAGCTTGCGGCTGGTGCACGCCATGTAAATCGCGTCGTACAGCGCCGCGCCTCCGCTGGGCTTCAGCTTTTCCAGCTTCTGCACCATCGGCTCGGGATCGGTGGTGGTGTTCACCTGCAGCTCGGCGTCGTTGGAATAAGAGATCAGATAACCGCTGAACTTGGGATTGTCGCCCGGAACCAGGTTCTGCACCAGCTCGATGGCCGCGTCCTGATAGTTCTTCCAGTGCAAACGGCTGGCGTTGGAGACGTCCATCAGGAAACCGACCACCACCGGCTGGCTGCGCTCGCGCGTGAAGAACTGGATTCTCTGCTCCTTGCCCTCGTCGAAGACGCGAAAATCCTTCTGGTCGAGATCGGTCACGAAGCGGCCCTTATCATCGGTCACCGTGACGGGCACGATGACCTCGTTGACCAGGACCTTGATAGAGGGCCCTTGAGTCTGGGCCGGGTTCTCAGAAGAAGCGGCCGGAGCCGGCGGAGGATTGGTCTTCGCCGGAGCCTGCGACTGGGCCGACAACACCGAAGCAAAAAGAACGCTCAGAAGAACCCGCGAGCACATAGAGAAACCTTGCTCTGATTATAGAGGAATTCCGCGAGGCACTAGTTGTTCACCGCCGCCCGCTCCTCGATGCTACGGCAGATCCTGTGCAACTCGGCCTCCTCGATGGGTTTGGTCAGCACCAGAACTTCGCCGCCCCGGAACGACTGCGCCAGGTCGTTGTTGAACCCATCGGTCAACAACACCAGGCCGCCTACGTGCCGGCGGACCCGCTCGAAAAACTCGACCCAATTCAGGCCCGGTAGACGCACCGCGCAGATCACCATGTCAAAGCGCACCCGCTCGACGATGTCGGCGGCTTCCTCGGCGCTCGAGACCGGGACCACGCGGTCCCCGCGATTTCCGAGCAACTGCACCAGTTGCCGCTGCACCTTGGTGTCGGGTTCGACGATCAGCACGGTGAGCTGGCGGTCTGCATGGACCAGCTCGCCCGCCCCGTCGAGAGAACCCTGGGCGGATTCGGTGAGAGGCAACTCCACATCGAACCGGACTTGTGTCGGCGACATACGCACTACGCGGAATTCGCCGCCGTGGTTCTGTATGATGCCGCGGCAAACCCCCAGACCCAGGGCTCCCGAGCCGGCCGGATCGCCGTCCAGCGATTCGGTGCGGTGGAGCTCCGGCGAGCGCGTGGGATACGTAATTTCCACCAGCACCCGCTTGGCCAGCAGGCTGGTGGAAACGGTAATGGTCTTGTCGGTCGCTTCGGCGGCGGATTTCTCGGCGTCCACCAGCAGATTCAGCAGCACCTGTTCCAACTGGGCCGCCGACCCCATCACGATGGCGCGTTTCGGCGCCAGTTGGGATTGGATTTCGACTCCCTTGCCCTTCCGCTCCGGCGTCCGGAATCTCAACAGGCCCGAAAGAATCGCGTTCAGCTCCACCGGAGCCACCTCGGCCTGTTCCACTTTGCCGAACGAAACCAGTTGCGCCACGATCTCGGACGCGCGCCGCGCCTCGTTTCGAATGGACTCCAGCTCCTGATTGGGCTGCTCCAACTGGCGCGACTGCAGCTCAGAAGCCAGCACCACGATGGACTCGAGCGGCGAGCGCAACTCGTCGGCCACGTCGGAAATCAACTGTCCGGCGGCCGCCAGCTTTTCGCTGCGGAAGAGCTGCTCGCGGATGGAGTGCTGTTCCTGCAGCGTTAGGGCGGTGGCCACCTGGTTGGCCAGGTGCTGCATGGCCGCCTGCTCGGCCTGGCTGAAGTAATGGAAGTTCTCGGCGTGACGCACCTCCAGTACGCCCACCGGCTCGCTTTGCGCCAGCATCGGAACCAGGAGCAGCGAGCGCGTCGCGGCCACGCCCTCCTCTTTGCGGAAAAACGGGCTGCGGCGCGTATCCGGGATGGCGATGGGCGCGCGGCTCCGGAAGCAAGCCGCGACCGCCGACGCGATGGACCCTTCCGGCGCCTCCGGATCGATGGTCTGAACCGCGGCATCGGTCGAATGCACGCTCTCCAGCACCTTGGTCCCGCGATTCTGAATGTACAGGCCCACCGCGGTAGCTTTGGAAAGCGCGGGCAGCGTGAGCGACAGCCGCCGCAGGATCTCCACCGGAGAAGTGGCCCGCACCACCTCTTCGCCCAGCGTGTTGAGCAGCCGGATCTGCTTGCGCAGCGCAGCCATGCGGCGCTCGCGGAACCACCAGATGGCCAGCAGCACCGCTCCCACGATCAGGGATGCCAGCAGCACCGGCGGCTCCAGGATCCAGCCCCGCTCCAGTATGGTTATGGATTGAGGACTGGCGATCAGGATTTGAAAAAACTGGTTGTACGGTGGCAGCGTGCAGTATTGGTTGCCGATGCCGGTCACCCGAATGCGGTCGCCCACCCGGTATCCGCTCAGTTGAGGCCCGGAATCGCGCCGCGTCCGAGGCAGAAACACCGCCAGATCCCTGGCGTTCTCGAGCAGGAGCATGTCTCCGCCCGCGTTTTGATCCTCGCTGGCCACCAGGGCCTCGGTAGTCACCAAAACGCCCAGGTAACGAAACGAAGCCAGCTCCGATACCTTGACTACTTTGGGCGCGGGCGGATCCGTGTGGTCCACCCGGTGGATGTCGCGCGGCAACAGGACCGGGCGGCCTCCACGCGTGGCCATGGTTCCATGCACTTCCACCCAGTCGCCCGGCGCGAGTCCCTTGAAGCGCCATTCCGCGCCTTCCAGCAACAACCCGTAAGCCGATGCGTCCTGAATCGGGAGGTAGTAGGAGGTGGATATCAGGATGGGCGCTGAGGAAACCTGCCCGCCGACCACCACTTCCTTGGCTTCGTTTGCGGGAGTGAAGTCGCGCCCCACGCGCGCAGCCGCCTGCTCCAAGCTCAGGTGCATCTCGGCGGCAGTCGCCAGCCCGGGCCAGGCCAGCAACCCCGCCAGCGCCATAACACTCCAGATAAGCTTTGTTCTTTCAGCCATTTGGGGCACAAATCTCATTGGACGGTTCATCTTGTGGACACACCTGCAACACGCCTCGCAGACGGTCCAATAACCATGCCTCATAGATCGGCTAAAACCGTACGAACTCCAACAACAGTCCGCCCAGTACGAACCAACTTTTTCAAGCCCGGAAACGGGATCATAGCACACAGCGGCCGAACCGGGGGTGGCGATTCGCGCAACGCATGCTAGCATGGTTGGTTGTCAGGCTCCGGGCTTCGTGCAACGGACGGCTGTGAACCCCGCCAGGTCCGGAAGGAAGCAACGGTAGCAGTTTAGCCCGTGTGCCGCGGATTACCCGGGGTCTGGCATTATTTCTCCACCCAGCGCGTTCATGTACCAGGTCATCGCCAGGAAATACCGGCCCCAGTCTTTCGGTGAGCTGATCGGCCAGGAGCACGTCCGGACCACGCTCGAAAACGCCATCGCGCAGCAGCGCATCGCCCACGGATACATTTTTTCGGGCCAGCGCGGCACCGGAAAAACCACCGTGGCGCGGATTCTGGCGCGCTGTCTGAACTGCATTCAGGGTCCTACGGCCACCCCCTGCGGGGTGTGCGCGAGCTGCCAGGAAATCACCGGCGGCAACGCGCTGGACGTTATCGAAATCGACGCCGCCTCCAACCGCGGGATCAACGAAATGCGCGAGCTGCGCGAGAACATCCGCTACCGGCCGGCGCGCGACCGCTACAAGGTCTTCATCATCGACGAAGCGCATCAGATCACCAACGAGGCTTTTAACGCGCTGCTGAAGACGCTGGAAGAACCGCCCGAGTGGGTGGTGTTCGTGCTGTGCACCACCGAGGTCCACAAGATTCCGACCACCATTGCTTCGCGCTGCCAGCAGTTCAGTTTTCGTTCGGTGGATTTCGAAGAAGTGGTCAAGCGCATGGCCGAGATCTGCGCTCAGGAAGGCGTCCAGGCGGATCCCGAAGTGCTGAGCGTGCTGGCGCAGGTGGGCGAGGGCAGCGTGCGGGATTCCTTGTCGGCGCTCGATCAGGCCATCGCCTGCTGCGGCTCCAAGCTGGACGCCACCGAGGTGCGCGGCCTGTTGGGTTTGTTCTCGCTCGACTCGCTGCATGAGGTGACTAAAGCGCTCTCAGCCGACGATTCGCGCCGCATGCTCGACCTGGTGCTGGAACTCGATCGCAACGGCCGCAACCTGCAGCACTTCTGCCGGGAACTGGCGCGCTACTTCCGCAATCTGCTGGTGGCCAAACTGGCCGGCGCCAACACGCCGCTGATTGCCGCCTCGCCGCGCGAGCAGGAGCGGCTGGCCGAGATCGCCGCAGGGTTCTCCGAAGAAGACCTCACGCGCTATCTGCAGCTCACGCTCGACCTGTTCAAGGACCTGCAGTTCTCGCTGCAACCGCGTTTGCATCTGGAGATCGGGCTGCTGCGGCTGGTGCAGGCCGGACGGCTCCTGCCGATCGAAGAAGCGTTGGCGAGCCTGGGCGGCGCCGGCAACCCGAGCCCCCCCAAGCCATCGGCGCCCAAGAAACCTGCGCCGCCAGCGGCGCCTCCGCCCGCACCGGTTCAATCCTCCGGCGACGCGCCCTGGAGGGACCGCCTGCACGCCACGCTGCTGGAACTGGGCATGCAATTCACCGCCGACGCCGTTGAGCATTCCACCGTCACCGAGGCGAAGGGCGAGCTGCACTTCACCACGCCCGAAGAATTCAAGCTGGCGATGAACGAAAAAGATATCCTGAAAGCGGTGCAAAAAATCGCCGGACGGCCGATGCGAATCAAGATTACGCTGGGAACCCCGCAGCCGGGCCCGACTGCGGCGGTCGCCCCGCCCGCGGACGACGTCTCCGAGCGCGCGCTGGCGCATCCTGAAGTGCGCCGGTTTCAAGAGACCTTCCCGGACGCTCAGGTGCGCGTGGTGCGCAATCTAAAGGAATAGGAACATGAAACTTCCCGGAAACATGCAGGCCATGATGAAGCAGGCCGAGCAGATGCAGAAGAAGCTGCAGGAGGAGATCGCGCTGATCCGCGTGGAGGCCTCTTCCGGCGGCGGCATGGTGACGGTGCACATGGACGGCAAGAAGAACGTCACCGCCGTCAAGATCGACCCCGAAGTGGCCGGCGATGTCGAGATGCTGCAGGACATGGTGATGGCGGCCTTCAACGAGGCCTCGAAAAAAGTTGATGAAGCAGCCCAGGAAAAGATGGGCGGCCTGCTGGGCGGCTTGGGCCTGCCGCCGGGGATGTTCTGACGTGGGGCAGCCAATCCTGGCTGCAGCCGGCCTTTAGCCGGCGCTCCGACCATGCCCGACTTCGCCGAACCGCTCGCGCGCCTGATCCAGGAATTCAAACGCCTGCCCGGCATCGGCCAGAAGTCCGCGCAGCGCCTGGCATTCCATGTTTTACGCGCCCCCCGCGAGGACGCCCAGCACCTGGCGCAGGCGCTGGTGGATGTAAAGGACCAGCTCGGCATTTGCGAAGCCTGCAACAACATCAGCGACGGCGAGCAGTGCAACTTCTGCCGCGATGCGCACCGGGATCGCACGGTCATCTGCGTGGTTGAAGAACCGCACAACATTCTGCCCATCGAAACCACGCGCCAGTTCCATGGCCTCTATCACGTGTTGCACGGCGCGCTCTCGCCGTTGCGCGGCATCGGTCCGGAGCAACTGCGCATCGCCAACCTGGTGCAACGAATTCAATCCGGCGAGGTGAAAGAGCTGATCCTGGCGACCAATCCGACCGTGGAAGGCGAAGCCACCGCGGTCTATCTTTCCCGCCTGACGAAGCCGCTGGGCGTGAAGGTGACTCGCATCGCCATGGGCATCCCGGTAGGCAGCGACCTGGAATTCGCCGACGAAGTGACCATGGGCAAGTCCTTAGAGAACCGCCGCGAGATGTAGGCCGAAGTGCGGGGACCAGAGGATTCCCGGAGCCGCAGTGAGCAGAAATCTGCGGACTCCGGGAATAGCGAGCAACACCCCAAAGGGCTGCCCGCTTAAAAGGATCATAGTCCATCAGGGTGCGGGACGCAAACTGAAAACGGCGCTCATTGGCGTGCGCTATGCTTTCTAGTCAGAGTCACCAGGAGATGCCCATGTTGAAGACAACTTTGCTGCTCGTGACAACCTGCGCCGTGCTGGCGCAAACACCCGGCCAGCCTCCCGCCCGGCGGGCGCCGCAGGAGCCGATGAAGCCGCTCTACGTTCTCGAAGATTCCTATCTGAAGTGGCGCTTGCTGCCGGCCGAGCAGGCCTACGCGGCCATCGACGGCACGCATCTCAAGGAATACGTCAGCGACCAGACCGCCATCTCGCGCCGCTACCGCGATAGCGGGCACCAGTTCTGGGGACGCATCATCGGAACCGAAGCCGACGCCGAGAATGCCCGCTGGCTGACGGACAAATTTCGAAAAATCGGTCTCTCCGACGTGCGCGAGCAGTCCTTCGACTTACCGCCGCAGTGGATGCCGCAGTCCTGGAGCGTCTCAGTGGCGGGCGGCGGCAAGACGCTCGATCTGAGCACCGCCCAGCCCACCTATCTGACGCCCGCGACGCCCGCCGAAGGACTGGATCTCGAGGCGGTCGACGCCGGCTTTGCGACCGACGGCGATCTGGAGGGCCGCGATCTCCGCGGCAAGGCTGTGTTCTTCTACAGCACCGACTACATGTCGCGCCACAGCACCATCTCGGGCGGGGCCATCAAGAAGATCACGGACCGCAGCGCCGCCGCGATTTTCGTGACGTTGCTGATCCCGGGCAACCTGCGCTTCCAGTTTTATCCGGTCGGCAGCACGGCTCCGACCTTCGCCCTCGGCCTTCAGGACGGCCTGGCGGTTCGGGAAATGATCGGACGCGCGCGAGGCGCTGAGGCGCCCCACGTGAAGCTGCGGCTGGACGTCAAGACCGTTCCGGGGCTCAAGACCGCCACCATCTGGGGCACGCTTCCAGGAACCAGCGACGAGAACATCATGATCGTCGCGCATCGCGACGGATGGTTCGAAGGCGCCAACGACAACGGGACCGGCGTGGCGACCATGCTCGGCCTGGCGGAATATTTCGCCAAGATCCCCAAGGAGCAGCGCCGTCGGAGCATTATATTGCTCGGCACCAGCGGCCATCACGACAACGCCGCCATGAGCGGGCGCTGGCTGGCCGACCACCAGGAGGCTTTCGCGAAGACCGCGCTGCTCATCAATTGCGAGCACACCGCGGCGACGCAGCTGGTTTCCTACAACGGCGTAATTCGAAAATCCAACGAGGCTACGCCGCTGATGTGGTTCGTGGGCGGCAGTCCGAAGCTGGAGCAGATCGTGGTGAAAGCCTACGATTCGTTCGGAGTGGCCACGTATGACACGCCGGAGCGGACGCCGGCCGGTGAAATCGGCCGCTACTACCAGCATGCCGCGTCGTCGTTGCAGGTGATCGACACGGGCCTTTACTGGCACTCCGACCACGAGACCGCGGAGATCATCCCGCCCACCGAACTGGCGGCTACCACGCGCGCATACGCGAAAATCATCACCGACATCAACGCTCTGGACATCAAGGATCTGAAACGCGCGGCGCAGGGAACGCGCTAGCCGCGGCCACGGCTTGAAACAGATTCCGACTTCACGCGCGCCCCGCGTCCAGCGTCGCGCGAATGTCCTTGAGCGTCACCACCAGCGTCATGCTTTCGGCGGGACACGGATCGAATCCCAGTGCGATATAGAATCTTCGTGCATCTTCGGAGATCGCGTGGACAACCATCCCCCGAATCCCAATGGTGTCGGCGGCCTGAGCGACTCGCCGCGCCGCATCTCGAAACATGGCGCGTCCCAATCCCCGCCCTTGTAGGCTGCGATCCACCGCCAGCCGCGCCAGCACTACCACCGGGATTGGATCCGGCATATTTCGCCGGAACTTCCCGGGAACGGTGGCCTGCGCGATGGCGCCGGAGGCGAGCGAGTAGTAGCCGACCACGCGCTTGCCTTCACACAGGACGTAGGTCCTGGAAGCGCCGCTGGCCTGATTCGCCCGCGCCCGGCGCGTGAGCCAATCGTCCAGGACAGCTTCACCCGAGGCGAAGCCTTCAATCTGATGATCGTCACCTAGCGGTTCAGGCGGCGACAGAGCCAAACTTACTCCCAGGGTGCGGGCGTCCGCAGGCTCTTGATGAGGCGCTTATTGGGCCGCGGCGCAGCATCCAGACGCGCCAGGAACTCGCGATACGCCTTAGGAGTCACGGCAAATACAGTGCGGTCCAGCAGCGTGTCCTCGGCGGCGCGACGGGCGGCGTCCAGCACAAAATCGGTGCGGTTCTTGCCGGCGAGCTTTGCGGCTCGATCGATTAATTCGCGCACCTGCGGCTGGATGCGGATGTTGAGCGCCTCGCGCCTGGAGGTGTCCCGGGATGAAACACGCATAGGATCTCCTGCTGGTTCAGTATAGCAGCTTGTAATGACGTTGTCTTTACCTCGGGGCGCACCGGCCAACTCTGACCCGGGACTGCGCTAAACTCAGTGGATTGCGAGGCCACCGATGCGCACCAGGCTACTGCCCCTGCTGCTTGCGATTCCGCTCATGACCAACGCCGAGAACGCTCCCATTGCGACTACCAAGCCCACGCTGGACGTCGGAATCATCGTCAGCGACATGGACCAAGCCAAAGCTTTCTATCGCGGCGTGCTGGGGCTGAAGGAAACCGCGCCGCTGCCGATGCCCGACGGCACCAGCATGATTCGCTACCTCTCCGGCACGGCCACGATAAAACTTCGGGCTTTTCCCAAAGCGCCGAAATACCCGGGGGGAATCCGCACCGCTGTTGGTTTCCGTCTGCTGACTCTATACTTCAGCGATCTCGGCCCTATCCTCCAGCGCTGGGCGGCGGCGGGCGGCGCCGAGCCACGCCGCAGCACTGGTCTCACCAAGGGTTCTCAGGTGGCGTTTCTCGCGGACCCCGATGGCAACCAGTTCGAACTGGTGGGTATGCCACCCGACATCGACGTCGCCGGCCTGGACAAGATTGCCGTCGGTTTGACGGTGTCCAATGTCGAGCGGTCGCGCGAGTTCTATGGCAAGGTTCTGGGCCTGTCCGAAGACGAGCCTGTCGCCCTGAGCGGCGCCAAAGAGTACCGCTTCATGGCCGGAAAGACCCAGATCAAGTTCTGGCCGGGATCGGGCGACAACCTGCCCAGTCACACGGGCAACATCACCGACGCCCTGGGCTTCCGGTATTTCACCTTCATGGTGAACGACTTAGACGCCACCGCGGCCCGGCTCAAGAGCGCCGGGGCCAAGATCGTGCTCGAACCGCGGGACTTCGGCGCCATCGCCCGTATCATGATGGTTTCCGATCCGGACGGCAACTGGATCGAGTTTGCGTCCGTCAAGCCGCGTCCCTGACTGCGCTCGCGCTCGGCGGGGCCGCCTCGTTGTATACTCGCCTTGGGGCCTGATCCCAAAGTAAATCGAGGAAAACACTGAACGAAGTAACGCCAGCCTCCCGCCTCTCGCCTATTCAGGTTAGGGCATAGGCGGCGGCCGAAGTCAGCATGAATTTAACTGAGCTATTCATCCGGCGACCGGTCATGACGGCGCTGGTCATGATGGGGATCCTGTTGTTCGGGATCGTGGGGTATCGAACGCTCCCGGTCAACGATCTGCCTATCATCGACTTCCCCACCCTCCAGGTGAGCGCGAGCCTGCCGGGCGCCAGTCCCGAGTCGATGGCTGCGTCGGTAGCCACTCCTTTAGAGCGCCAGTTCTCCACCGTTCCGGGCCTGGATTCGATGACTTCCTCGAGCGTCCGCGGCAGCACCAGCATCACGCTGCAGTTCGGGCTGGATCGCAATATCGACGCCGCTGGTCAGGACGTGCAAGCCGCCGTGGCAGCCGTGCTCCGAAGGCTGCCGCCCAACATGCCGGCGCCGCCGACGGTTCAAAAGGTGAACCCGGCCGACCAGCCCATCATGTTCATGTCGCTCAACTCCCAGGTGCTCTCCGGGCAGCTGGTGGACGAGTACGCGGAATCCTTCATCGCTCCGCAGATCTCGACCATTAACGGAGTGGCGCAGGTGAATGTCTTCGGCTCGACCAAGTACGCCGTTCGAGTGCAGGTGGACCCCAGCAAGCTGGCGGCGCGCGGCATCGGAATCGATGAAGTGGAACAATCCATCGCCAAGCAGAACGCCAATATTCCGACCGGCACGCTGTGGGGGCCGCATCAGGCCTTTACCATTCAAGCCGACGGGCAGGTGATGAATGCCGCCGCCTACCGGCCCTTGATCGTGACCTATCGCAACGGATCGCCGGTGCGCCTGGAAGAACTCGGACGCGTGCTGGATGGCATTCAGAACGACAAGAGCTTCGCCTGGTTCAACACCACCCGCTCGGTGATGTTCGTGGTGCAGCGCCAGCCGGGAACCAATACCGTCGAAGTTGTCGACCGGATCAAGGCGCTGCTGCCCGAGTTCCGCAGGCAGCTTCCGCCGGCCATCAACCTGGACACGGTCTACGACCGTTCTCAATCCATCCGCGAATCGGTGGACGACGTCAAGTTCTCGTTGAAGTTGGCGGTGGTGCTGGTGGTGCTGGTGATCTTTCTGTTCCTCAGAAACCTGTCCGCCACCATCATTCCCAGCCTGGCTCTGCCGCTCTCGGTGATCGGCACCTTCGCCGCCATGTCGCTGCTGGGTTACACCATGGACAATCTCTCGCTCATGGCGCTCACGCTGGCGGTCGGATTCGTGGTGGACGACGCCATCGTGGTGCTGGAGAACATCGTCCGGCACATGGAAATGGGAAAGTCGCGCATGGAGGCCGCGCTCGAGGGCGGCCGGGAAATCGCTTTCACCATTCTGTCCATGACTCTTTCGCTGGCCGCCGTATTCATCCCGGTGCTGTTCATGGGTGGGATCATCGGGCGACTGTTTCACGAGTTCGCGGTTGTGATCATGGTGGCGATCCTGATTTCGGGCTTCGTCTCGCTCAGCCTCACGCCCATGCTGTGCAGCCGTTTCCTGAGGCCTCCCACGGAACGGCACAACGCGCTCTACCGCGCTTCGGAACGCGCGCTGGATGGCATGCGCGACGCCTACCGCTGGACGCTACGCGGCGTGATTCGTCATCGCTTCGCCACGCTGCTGGTGGCGTTCGGAACTCTGGCGGCCACCGCGTATCTATACACGCTGGTACCGACGGGCTTCATTCCCAACCAGGACACCGGCCAGATATCGGGCACCACGGAACTGCCGCAGGAAGCTTCCTTCGACGCCATGGTGCACTCGCAGGAACTAGCGGCCAAGGTGGTTGCCGCGGACCCCAACGTGGACGCATTCTTTTCGGCCATCAGCGCCGGCGGCGGCGGCCCGGGCGGTGGTTCGGGCAATTCGGGCCGCTTGCAGATTCGTTTGAAGCCGCGTTCGGAACGGCGCCTCACTCCGGAACAGATCATGGAAGAGCTGCGTCCGAAATTGAGCGCGATTCCGGGCATACGGACGTACCTGCAGAATCCGCCGCTGATCCGTATCGGCGGGCAGCAGAGCCGCAGCGTTTATCAGTACACTCTGGAGGCACAGGATCTGGACGAGCTGTACCGGTCCGCCGCGGATTTCGAGAAGCGCCTGCGCGAGGTACCGGGACTGGTGGACGTCAACAGCGACCTGCAGATCGCCAGCCCAGAGGTCGTCATGGACATCGATCGGGACCGCGCGTCGGCCTTGGGTGTGACGGCCGATCAAATCGAAAACGCGCTGTACGACGCATACGGCTCCAAGCAGGTATCCGACATCTACACGCCCACCAACGATTACTGGGTGATGCTGGAGCTGCTGCCGCGCTATCAGATGGACCCGAGCGCGCTGCACCTGGTCTATATCCGCTCGTCCAACGGAAAGCTGGTGCCGTTGGATGCCGTCACCAGGCCGCGCAACACGGTGGGGCCGCTTTCGGTGACGCATTTTGGACAAATGCCCTCAGTCACCATGTCGTTCAATCTGGCGCCGGGTGCATCCTTGGGAGACGCCTCCCAACGGGTGGAGCAGGCCGCGCGCGAGACGCTTCCCGCCGACATTCGCACCACCTTCCAGGGCGTGGCCGCCGCGTTCCAGTCTTCTCTGAAGGGCATGGGGATGCTGCTGGTCTTAGCGATCCTGGTGATCTACATGGTGCTGGGAATCCTGTATGAGAGCTTCATCCATCCCATCACCATTCTTTCTGGACTGCCTTCGGCCGGACTGGGCGCGCTGGCTACCCTGCTGCTGTTCCATGAGGAACTGAACCTGTACTCGTTTGTCGGGATCATCATGCTGATCGGCATCGTGAAGAAGAACGCCATCATGATGATCGATTTCGCGCTGGAAGCGCAGCGCTCGCAGCACATCGAGGCGTCGGACGCCATCTACGAAGCGTGCCTGGTGCGCTTCCGTCCGATCATGATGACCACCATGGCGGCCCTGATGGGCACGCTTCCCATCGCGCTCGGCCTGGGCGCCGGAGCCGAAGCTCGCCGGCCGCTGGGTTTGGCGGTGGTGGGCGGACTGGTAGTGTCGCAACTGCTTACGCTGTACATCACGCCGGTGGTGTACATCTACATGGAGCGAGTCAGCAAGACGCTGGCGAAGATCAGCCCACGGCGCAAGAAAGCAGTGAAGGCCAAGATCTCGGAACCCGAGGCGTTGCTTCAGGACTGAGGCCGCGTACCGAGAGCTTTCTCCAGCGCGACTTCGAGGCTCAGCACCGGGTTGCCGGAACGCTCGAACGCGTCCAGCACGCTGGCCGGGTCGCCGTTGTTGGATGAGCGCGCACGCTCCAGCATGGATTTCGCCTGGAAGTACCACTCCACCGGGCTCTGCTGTTGGAGGCCTGAGCTGGTGACGAAATCCAGGAAGAAGCCGAGCGTTCTATCGCGTTGCGGTCCCGGCGGGATCAGTTCCACCAGCGCGATGTAGGCCAGGCATTTTTCGTTGTAGTAGTCGCCTTCGGATTTTTCCGACGATGCACTCCAGGCCGCGAGCGCACTCTGATAATCCGCCAGTTGCTGCTGCCACTCGGGCGCGGAGCGGTCGGCATCGGTGAGCAGGGTTCCCTGGGGAGCGAAGCGGAGCTTCCGTCCGTCCTCGAGTATTTGCTTCGATTCCGCGGATTGCCAGTAGCGTTCGAGCTTGGGCGTCTTGGCATCGTTCGAGCCGCGTGCCTGGACTGCGTCGTCCTTGCAGCCGTGCGTCTTGGATTCCATGCTCCGCAGCAGGGCGTCGCCTTCCGCGCTGGTCCCGAGGGCCGGATCGAATTTGAGCGACGAGAACGAGCGGTCGTCCGAGCGCAGGTTCTGGAGCATGCCGTTGAATCGGATCCAAACGGCCTCGCGCTGTTCCTTGCTCAAGCCGGCGTTCTGGATTGCCTGGGCCAGCGGCGCCACTTGTGCCGGGGAACTGACCTGCCCGACATAGTCGAGCAAGAAATTCAGGTGTTCGTCCTTGCCTCGCTCCTGCTGGTTGAACGCGCCGTTGACCACCGCGCCGAGAGCAAAGTAGAAATCGCTCAGATCGTACACCAGTGCGTCGTCGCAGGTGAGCGGCGCCAGCAGCGGTGGTGGAATTTCCAGAAACATCTTGCGAGCCTTGGCGGGATCGATGCGCAGCATATCTTCAACGGCGCGGCTTTGGAGCGACAGGGCGTCGAGTTTCAATTCGTAGGCCTGGCTCAAGAAACCCGAGCGCGTGTCCTGAGTCGTACCCGGCACGCCGCGCATGCGGACCGCGAATTTCGCGCCTGGCGCCAGCCGGAAAGCTTGCTCCACCAGATCGCGGCGGGCGTCGCGATCGGCGATCTTTCCCGATTCCACCAGGCGCAGCAGCGCGTCGGCTGCGAACTCAGTGGGCGCCGCATGCGATAACTCGACGATGGACTGATACGGCTCCGGCAGTTTCGGCGTTTCGGCCGCAACGGCGCAGCAAGCGATCAGTAGAAGCGTCAGCCGCATGGCTCAGAAGTTCACGATGGAGGCGAACGAGACCGGGTCCAGGCTCGCGCCGCCCACCAGCGCGCCGTCGATCTCCGGTTGCGCCATCAGCCCGCGTATGTTGTCGGGCTTCACGCTGCCGCCGTACAAAATCCGGCAGGCCGCCGCTGCGCCGGGGCCGAACAGCTTGCGCACCTGATCGCGAATGAAGCGGTGCGCGTCGGCCGCGATCTCAGGCGTCGCCACTTTGCCGGTGCCGATGGCCCACACCGGCTCGTAAGCGACGACGAGCTTGTCGAATTGCTCGGCGGTGAGGCGCGCCAGTCCGCCCTGGAACTGCGTCTCGAGTACTTGTTCCGTTTTGCCGGACTGGCGATCGTCCAGCATTTCGCCGACACAGTAGACCGGCGTGAGGCCAACTTCGAGCGCGCCTAGGATCCTCTTGGCCGCGTTTTCATTGGTCTCGCCGAAGTACTGGCGGCGTTCGCTGTGAGCGACCAGCGCCCATCGGCAGCCGGCCGCGCGGAGCATTTGGCCGGACACTTCGCCGGTGTAGGCGCCTTCCTGCCCCCAAAATAAATTCTGTCCTCCGATCTCGATCATGGTGCCTCGAGCAGACTCCACGGCCGCCGCGAGATCCACGAAAGGCGGACAAATCACAACTTCACAATGGTTGGTGCCGGCGACCAACGGCCGGAATTTCTCGAAGAATGCAGACGTCTCGGCGGGCGTCTTGTACATCTTCCAATTGCCTGCCATGATAGGCCGACGCATGATGGTGGGTTGCCTGGCGAGCTATGCGATCGCCGCCAGGAAACTTGCTCCTTCCGAAATTTTCGTGCCGAAATTATTGGCCACGGTCTGGCCGATGTCGGACAGCGTGCTGCGCAGGCCCAGGTTGACGCCTTCGGACTTGCGCGGGCGGTAGGCCAGCAGCGGAACGTACTCGCGGCTGTGATCGGTGGACGGCGTGGTGGGGTCGCAGCCGTGATCCGCCGTCAGGATGACCAGATCCCGCGGGGTCAGCTTGCCGTACAGCGACGGCAGCCAGGCGTCGAATTCCTCGAGCGCCTGGGCGTAGCCTTCCACATCGTTGCGGTGGCCGTAGAGCTGATCGAAGTCCACCAGGTTGACGAACAACAAGCCGCGCTCCAGTTGATCCATCGCCTCCAGAGTCTTGGCCATGCCGTCGGCGTTGTTCCTGGACTTCTCGTGGTCTCCGATGCCGCGCCCGAGAAAAACGTCGAAGATTTTGCCGACGCTGAAGACCGGAACCTGGTTGGCTTCAAGCTGATCGAGCAGCATGCCCTTGGGCGGAGGCACGGCATAATCCTTGCGGTTGGGTGTGCGCGTGAAGCTGCCGGGCTTGCCGATGAAGGGGCGCGCGATCACGCGGCCCACCTCGTACGGCCCGCGCAGGAGCTCGCGAGCGGTTTCGCAGATCTTGTAAAGCTCCCACAGCGGGATCACTTCTTCGTGAGCGGCCACCTGAAACACGCTGTCGGCCGAGGTGTAGACGATCGGCTGGCCGGTGCGCATGTGTTCTTCGCCCAGCTCCTTGATGATCTCGGTCCCGGAAGCGGCGCAGTTTCCGAGCGTGCCGCGCGCGATGCGGCGCTCGAACTCCTGCATGATCTCTGGAGGAAACCCGCGCGGGTAGAGCGGGAACGGCTTCGTCAGATGAATGCCGACCATCTCCCAATGTCCGGTAGTGGTGTCTTTGCCGGGCGAGGCGAGCGCGCATCGGCCGAAGGCGGCGGTCGGCTGCGGCGCGGGATCGAGGTGCGCGAGCGGCTTGATGTTGCCCAAACCGAGCCGGGCCATGTTGGGCAGGTGCAGGGTGCGCCGGCGCGCGATGTTACCCAGCGTGTCGCTGCCCACGTCGCCATAAGCGGCCGCATCCGGCATCTCGCCGATCCCGACGCTGTCGAGCACGATCCAGATCACGCGGCCGAAAGCAGGAGGATTAGTCATGGCGTGACGGCTGCGCTCATTGTCTGAGGGCCGGCTGCAAGGGCGCTGGAGGAAGCGGCTTGCCCAGCGCTTCGTTGATCCGTTCGCTCAGCATGTCCACGAAGCGATCCGGAAGATAGCCGATCATCCGGCTCGCCAGTTCGCCTCGCTTGCCGAAAATGATGGTGGTGGGAATGTTGGCCACCTGCAGCAGGCTTTGCAGGCCGTCTTCGAAGTAGACCTTCTGCGTCCACTTTTGCGACTCGAGAAAAGGCCGAACCAGGGAATGATCTTCGTCGGTGTCGATGGAAAGAAACACGACGTCGACGTTGTCCTTGAACCTGGCTTTTACCTCTTCGTAGAGCGCGTGCTGGGCGCGGCAAGGACCGCACCAGGTAGCCCAAAAGTCCAGCACCGCCACTTTGCCCGCGAGCGAAGAAAGCACCAGCTTGTCGCCGTCCAGGCCGGAAAGCGTGAACAGCATGGGCTCCTTGAGCTGGGAGTTGGGATCCAGCAGCCGCAGCTCGGCGCGGCGTCCGGCGAGCAGCTTGGACGTATCGTCGTAGGTTTTCAGAATCACGTCGCCGAGGCCGCTATCGGAACCGTTCAGCTTGCGGTACAGCTCGCTCATGCGCGCGCGATCGTTGGCGCCGCCCGGGTCAGCCGACTGCAATCCGCCGATGGTGAAGGCCTGGGCAAGGTACTGCAATGCGTCGCGGTCCTTGCCCGCGGCCGCGAGCCAGCGAGCCGCCTCGCGAGCGCCCTCCACGCTGGGGAAGATCGTGTAACTGGCTTCTGCCAGCCGGATGGCTTCTTCCTTGCGATCCAGCAGACCCTCGGCGCGCGCTTCGAGGATGCGCACGCGCGCCTGACTGCGATCGTATTCATCCTTGCGCTTGGCCACCGAGGGTCCGCTGCCCGGGACGAACTTGTCGTTCTTGTAATTGGCCTGGACCAGTTGCTCCAGGTGATGCGCGTGTTCGAGGGCGCGTTGGGCGCCGGCCGGGTCGCCCTTGCGCAGCAATGCCGTGGTGACTGGCTCGAGAAACTGCGCGTTGTCGGGCTCGCGCTCGAGGATGCGTTCTCCGAATTCGATGACGCGCCGGTCGTCGTTCAAGTCGATGGCCGTCTTCACCAAGGCACGCTCTAGTTCGGCGCGTTGGGGAGAATCGGGAAATTGCTTCAGATGATGCTCGATGGCGCGCGCGAATTCGACCGGGCTGTTGCCGGCCTCCCCAAGCGCGCGCTGCAGGCTCTCCTGCTCGGCCTGCGCGGGGCCGGCCTGCGCCATCAGGGTCGCGGCGGACAATGCCAGCAAGATGCCGAGCTTTTTCATGGCTGCGTCTTGTCGGGCGGCTGTGGACCGCGGATGGCTTCGGCCAAACCGGCGGCGCGCTCGCGCGAGATGTGCAGATAGCTTTCGTTCTTCACGATGCGGTCGAGCAGCGGCAAGAACTGCTCGGGCGCTACCACGCGTCCGCGTTCCCAGGTGATCTGCAACTGCAGCAGAACGTCGTTGACGCCCAGCTTGTCGTAGTGCACGGTGCGATCGAGATTGATGAAGTGTCCCTCGGTTTCAGTGATGCGCTCGAACCAGTCCAGCAAAGTCTTGGCGCTGTCGTCCTGGGAGTAGTTGAACTGGATCTCGTGCCGCTCGTCGGCATTCACAAACGTAAAGGTCTTGACGCCCATGTTGGCGACCTTCAAACCGGCCTCGAGCGGGCGCTGAAAGTGGTCCAACTTATCGGCCAGATCAAACAACGTCTGTGTGTCGGGCGCGGACAACTGAATCCGGATGGGATTGTCGTCCTCCTTGGCCTCCTGGTAGGTGGCCTTGCCGTCGCGCTCCACGCTGATGGCGACGTACTCCGGCACGCTGCCCTTGAAGTACTTGGAGTAGAGCAGGCGCGGAGCAGCAGAGGCCAGCCCGCAGCAGAACACGAGCGGCAGCAGCCAGCGACTCATCGCACGGCTCCGATGCGCGCGCGAAAAACGGAGTGCGTAGCGTGACAGATGGCCACGGCGATGGCATCGCAGGCATCCTCGGATTCGATTTCCTGTTCCAGCGCGAGGAGGGAATGCACCATCCGCTTCACTTGCTGCTTTTCGGCGCGGCCGTAGCCGACCACGCTGGTTTTGATTTCGAGCGGGGAATATTCGCCCACCTCCAGCCCGGCCTCCGCGATGGTGACCAGCACGACGCCGCGCGCGTGCGACAGCTTCAGCGCGGTCTTGACGTTCTGAGCATAGAAAACTTCTTCCACCGCGGCCGCATCGGGCTGGTGTGCCGCAATCACCTGCCGCAATCCCTTGGCGATATCGAGTAATCGCGTCTGCAGCGCCAGCCTGGCACTGGTGTGGATCGAGCCGGCCGCGACCATCCGGTGACTCCTGCCGTCGCTTTCGATCAAACCGTAGCCGGTGTGCTCGGTGCCGCAGTCAATGCCCAGAATGCGCATCGGGAACTAAACCATCGCCTCGAGTTCCTTCTCGTCGACGTCGAAGTTGGAATACACGTTCTGGACGTCGTCGTGCTCCTCCAGCGCCTCGCTCAAGCGCAGCATGGCTTGCGCGTTCTTGCCTTCGAGCTTCATGAGGTTTTTGGGGAGCATGCCGATTTCAGCCGACAGCGTGGGGATGCCGGCGGCATGAATGGCATTGAGGACCGCGTCGTGCGCTTCCGGGCCCGAGATGACCTCCCACTGGTCGCCGGCATCGCGCAGATCCTCGGCGCCGGCGTCCAGCACGATGGTCATGAGCTGGTCTTCGCCGGCCTTGTCCTTGTCAACCAGGATGTTGCTCTTGCGTTCAAACATCCAAGCCACGCTGCCGAGTTCGCCGAGGTTGCCGCCGTTCTTCGAGAACACGTGCCGGATCTCGCTGACGGTGCGATTGCGATTATCGGTGGCTACCGCGACCAAGACCGCGGCGCCGCCCGGCCCGTAGCCCTCGAACATGATTTCGTCGATCTGCCCGCCTTCCAACTCGCCGGTGCCGCGCATGATGGCGCGCTTGATGTTGTCCTGCGGCATGCTGACGGCTTTGGCGGCTAATACGGCCGTACGCAGCCTGGGATTGGCGTCCGGATCGCCGCCGGACCGGGCGGCAATCATGATCTCCTTGATGATGCGGGTGAACGCTTTCCCGCGCTTGGCGTCCAGAGCGGCCTTTTTGTGCTTGATGGTCGCCCATTTTGAATGTCCTGACATGGTAAAACCTCTGGCTCGAGCGCCCTCGATGGATTTTTTGCGAGCCTAACAATCTAGGATAACAGGCAGCGGCAGCCGGAGCTAGCGTGAAGCCGGCGGCTATGCAACCGTTGCCCACTTCACGCTGTGCTGCTCGAATATCGGTCAGAGAAATTTTTTTGAGTGATTCCCTTGACGCGCGCATGAGTTTGGCGGTATAAATCTTTTTCCCCCAGTTGATGTCATGCTCATCATCCGGGTCGATGATCGAGCGTGCGGAAGGATTGTCCGAAACAATGTCTGCTGCTGCCACCGCGATACGAGTCGAAACACCTGCCTACTTTGAGGCGCCCAACCTGGAGCCAGCCGCGAAAGAAGCGATCGGGGAACTGGTTCACGAGTTGCGCCAGCCGCTCAGTTCCATTGAAGCCATCGCCTACTTCCTGGAGATGACCCTGCCAGCCGAACAATTGCAAGCCCGGCACTACATGCGACGGCTTCAACAACTGGTGGGCAGCGCCGAACTGATCCTGGAGCGCACGGTTTCGACGGTGCGAAAGCCGCCCGCCTCCGCCTCCAACGTGGGAAGCGCGTAGCAGCACCCGAAGGCCTCAGCTTTCTTTGTTCTCGCGCGTGCGGCGCTCGAGTTCCTTGACCTGTTTGCGAAGCTCCGGCAGCCGCGCCAGGTTGGCGAGTTGTTCCAGGTGCTCCTTGAGCGGGCGGGCGGGCGTGCCCCACACCACCTGGCCCTTGCGGATGATTTTCGAGGTGAGAATTCCGCAGCCCGAGCCGAGCACCGCGCCGGACTCGATGCGCGCCTTGTCGCCGATGCCCACCTGCCCGCCGATCACGGCGTAATCCTCCACCACCACTCCGCCCGAAAGTCCGGTCTGCGCCGCGATCACCACGTGGCGCCCGATGCGGCAGTTATGCCCGATGTGGACCAGGTTGTCGAGCTTGGTGCCGTCGCCGATCTCGGTAACGCCCAGGGCGGCGCGGTCAACGCAGGAGTTGGCGCCAATTTCTACGTCGTGGCCGATGGCGACGCGCCCGATCTGCGGAAATTTCTCGTAGTGATCGCCGGCGCGGACGAACCCGAAGCCGTCGGCTCCCAGGACGCAGCCGGAGTGCAGCACGGCGCGATCGCCCACGGTAACGTCGCTGTAGATGGTGACGTTGGGATGCAGGAGACAGTCCGATCCGATTTGGATGCGATCCGCGAGGACGCAGCCGGCGCCCACTTTGGAGCGCTCTCCGATCCGAGTGCCAGCTCCGATGACGGCGTGCGGACCGATGGCGGCCGACCGGGGAACATCCGCACCAGGGGCGATCACAGCCGTCGGGTGTATGCCGGGTATCACGGGAATCGGCGGATGGAGCAGCCCGATGACGGCGGCAAAGGCAGCTCGCGGGTCGCTCACGCGGATCAGCGTTGGGCCCTTCGGAAAAGCCTCCGTCACCAGCAGACACCCGGCGCGCGATTGGGCGGCAGCGGCCGCGGCTTTGCGGCTCCCGACGAATGCCACCTCGTGCGCTGAAGCCGATTCGAGGGCCGCGGCGCCGGTGATCTCGCGATCGCCCTCGCCTTCCCAGGCCGCCTGCAAGCGAGCCGCTATTTCAGAGACCCGCAATTCGAGACTCCCGACACTTCCCGTTCATCACCCCTGTATCATACAAACTTATGCCAGTTGATCCTTCGGCCTACGTCGCCTCCACGGCGAGCGTGCATCCGGACGCGCAAATCGGGCCACAGGTGGTGATCGGCGAGTACGCCATCGTCGAGCAGGACGTGGCGATCGGCGCATTCTGCCGGCTGGAGCCGTACGTGTACGTGAAGCGCTGGACCACGCTGGGCGAGCGCAACGAGATCTCGACCGGGACCGCGCTGGGGACCGATCCGCTCGACAAGAACTTCACCGGGGAGCGCAGCTATCTGCGCATCGGAAACGGCAACATCATACGCGAGCACTACACCATTTCGCGCGGCACGCAGCCGGAGAGCGCAACTGAAATCGGCGACGGCAATTACATCATGACCTCCGGACACATCGCGCACAATTGCAAAATCGGCAACCAGTGCGTGATCGCGAGCTGCGCCCTGGTGGCCGGGCACGTCGAAGTGGAAGACCAGGTCTTCATCTCCGGTGGCGTGGGGATTCACCAGTACTCTAAAATCGGCCGGCTGGCCCTGATCGCCGGGAACGCGGGCGTGAACAGCGACCTGCCGCCTTTCTTCCTCTATTCGGATTTCCGGGTGCGTGCCAAGGGTCTGAACATGGTGGGGATCCAGCGCGCCGGCTTCACGCCGGAAGACATTGCGGCTCTGAAAACGGCCTACAACATTCTCTTTCGATCGGCGCTCAAGCTCGCAGACGCGCTGCGGCGCATCGAAGCGGAACTGAATACCGAACACACCCGGCATTTAGTGGAATTCGTCCGGGCGAGCAAGCGGGGGATTTGCCGGGAATGATGTCCGATCTGCCTCGCAAACTGGGGCTCGCCGACGCTCTCGCCATCGTGGTGGGCATGATCATCGGCGGCGGGATTTTCGTGGTGCCCAACCTGGTGGCGCGCAGCATGGGGTCCGGCGTCTCGATCCTGGCTCTTTGGATGTTCGCGGGACTCTTGTCTTTTTGCGGCGCGCTGGCCTGCGCCGAGCTCGGCACGGCGATCCCCGCAACGGGAGGCCAGTATGTTTTTCTGCGGGAAGCCTTCGGACCGCTGGCGGGATTTCTGTATGGCTGGAGCGTGTTCCTGGTCGGCCGGACCGCGCAGATATCGTGGCTGGCGGTGACGCTCTCGCTGTACGTTTCGTATTTTGTGCCGGTCGGTCCGGTGGAATCCAAACTGATCGGCGCCAGCGCGATTCTGGTGCTTGCCACCGTGAACTATTGTGGGGTTCGTGCCGGTGCGCTGGTGCAGAAGAGCTTCGCGCTGGCCAAAGTCGCTGGTCTGCTGGTGATTATTGCGAGTGGCCTGCTGTTGGGCGGCCACGCGGCGCAGGTCCAAACCACACCCGCGCCGTTTTCCTTCGCGCAAACAGGCGTGGCGCTGATCGCGTGCCTGCTGGCTTACGACAGTTGGATTTCGGTGAGTTTCGTGGCCGGGGAGATCAAGAACCCGCAACGCAACGTGCTGCTCGCGCTGCTGATCGGACTGGCGATCTGCATTACGATTTACACGCTGGCCAATGGCGCATACCTGCACGTGCTGTCCATTCCCGAGATCGCGGCCAGCGACCACGTGGGAGCTTCGGCGGCCGAACGGGTTCTGGGGCCGGTGGGAGGAAAGCTGGTGTCGGCCATCATCCTGCTCTCGATGATCGGCACTCTCAACGGAGCCTTCCTCACCAGCCCGCGCATCTATTTCGCACAGGCTCGCGACGGTTTGTTCTTCCGCCGCTTCGGCGAAGTTCATCCGCGCTTTAGGACTCCCGCATTCGCGATCGCGGCCCAGGCCGTCTGGGCAGTGGTCCTGCTGCTCAGCGGCACGTATGAAACGCTGGCTGACTACGCCATGTTTTCGCTGTGGGTCTTTTATGGGCTGATGATCCTGGGCTTGATGGTGCTGCGCCGCCGGCGTCCGGACCTGCCGCGTCCGTATCGCATGTGGGGTTATCCGGTGACGCCGCTGGTGTTTCTCGCGGTCGCTGCGTGGTTTCTGATCAACACGCTGGTGACTCGGCCCGGTCCGGCTTTGGCCGGCTTGGCATTCATCGCGAGCGGCGTGCCGGTTTATTTCGTGTGGCGGAGCCGCGCGGCGAAGACGTCTGCGATCGCGCAACCTGCCGGCTCTTAGAACCGGTTGGTCGGCGAAGGGCCGCAATCCGAGGCGCCATCACGGCGGAAGCTCTCCAGGTACATCCGCTGCGCCGG
Source organism: Terriglobia bacterium (assembly GCA_020073265.1). Lineage (GTDB taxonomy): Bacteria > Acidobacteriota > Terriglobia > Bryobacterales > Bryobacteraceae > Palsa-89. Next base: position 153,099 of record JAIQFN010000003.1, read on the forward strand.
CAGTTCGCCGGTCTCGGCCTCAAAATCCAGGCTGGAGATACCGACCCGATATTTCACCGGCGCCGTGCTGTCCTGGACGGCCTGCCAGACCGCCATGCGGGAACCTATCTGGAACTGCTCGCTGTAGATGCAGTATCGCGTCTTGTCGAGGTTGCGGATGATGTACGTGGGCGTCAAGTCGAACTGGAAACGGTACACCTGGTCGCCCTGGTAGTGCGCCGCGCCGCCATAGCGCAGCACGTCGTCCAAATTATCCGCGGCCGTGTTCATTGGAGCCGGGCTGGCCTGCGCGTCCAACACCTTCAGGGTGATCTGGCGCCAGTCGTTATTTTTGTACTGCGGAAACATGTTTGGAGCGACGCTGTAGTCGCCTTCGGCTCCGAAGCGAACCGCCAGGTGCAGGCGCAGCCCGATTTCGTGGCCGGCCGGAGAGCGCAGCGGCTCGTAGCCGGCTTCCAGAACTTCAGAGCGCGGCAGCCGGATGACACCGTTCGGATGCGCTTGCCTGGCCGCTTCGAATCGTGCCTCCGTTTCGGCCGCGGCGTTGTCGAGCATGTGGCGCAGCGCGGCCTCTTCGTTGGCCGGTAATCCCGGCGGAAGCTCGATCGGCGGGGCGCTGCCTTCCATGGGCGTGTAGAGCTGCTTGTCGATTCGTTCGTAGCGCTGGCCTTGGAAATCCTCGCCTTTGATCCCGAACCGGAACGGCTGCACCGGCACGTCAAACTGGAGCATGTATTCGTCGGAGTCAGCCCCGCTGCCAGTGCGAAGAGCGACCGGAGAGCCGAGCGCGAGGCCGAACTGATCCACCAGCTCGAATTGAACGCTGCGTATGGCGTCCTGCCCAAACAACGTCACCTCCGCAAACGCCTGTTTCCCGCGATACGGCGCGTGCTCGACCGAGAAATAGTCAGGTCCTTCATGGCCGAATTTCAATTCCTGGAACTGCACGCTGAGGATCGAGATGGAGCGAGCCTTGGGCTGCGTCGCGATCACGCGCAGAGGCGTTACCTGCGCCTGGCCGGCGGAAGCCAGCAACACCGTGGACAGGAGCACGCTCTTCATTCCTGCTACAGATCGTCTCATTCCGGCGGTCACAATAGAGCGAGTACCATGTGGCAATGACACCGCGGGAATTGGCCCAGTCCACGCGGCGCCAATTGAAGGCGGCGGCCGACCCGGAATTCGCGGCCGGAGTCCGGGGATTCTTCCGCGAGCCGGTTGATCCCTGGGGCGTCCGAAGCCCCACCGTACACCGAATCGCGAGCCACGTCTATCGCGAAATTAAGCCCTGGCCCAAGCCGCAGCGCTACCGGTTCATGGAGGCGTTGTGGAAGAGCGGCAAGCTCGAAGAGGGCGTCATCGTCTGTCATGTGTACCGCCGGTTCGCAAACGAATTCGGCGACGACGAGTTCGCGCTGTTCGATCAGTGGCTCGACCGCTATGTCCACAACTGGGCCAACTGCGACGGCCTGGCCAGTTGGCTTCTGGCGGGCGCCATCCGCAACCGTCCTCAGTTGATTCGGAAGCTGCCGGCCTGGACCAGATCCAGGAATCGCTGGAGACGCCGCGCCGCCATCGTCAGTCTGCTGCAGGAAGCCAAGTCAGGGCGGAACACGGCGAGCATTCTGCAGGTCTGCGAGCTGTTGCGCAGTGACCCCGATGCGATGGTCCAGAAAGGCGTCGGCTGGGTTCTCAAGGAAGCCTATCCGCTCAAACGCAACGACGTTTGCGAGTTTCTTGCAGACTGGCGCGCCACCGCGCCCCGGCTGTTGCTTCGAATCGCGGCCGAGAAGATGACGGCGCAGGACAAGAAGTGGCTGCTTACAAAATGACGCCGGTCGGGCGCACTCGCTGTGCTTGCGTTTCCGCCAGCATCTCCCGCACCGTCCTGCCGGTCACAGGATGGCGCAGGTCCGGCGCAATCGCTGCCAGCGGTTCCAGCACGAAGCGGCGCTCGGCCAGGCGCGGATGCGGGATCTGGAGTTGCGGCGTTTGGATCACGAAGCGGCCGTAAAACACAATGTCGATGTCGACCGTGCGCGGGCCGCCGGCGCGCAGACGTTGCCGGCCGAGGTCGCGCTCGATTTTCTGAGTGCGCGACAGCAGCTGCATCGGGAACAGCGCGGTCTCGACCTCGATCACCAGGTTCAGAAACCAGGGCTGGTCGCGCACGTCCTGAGGCTCGGTTTCGTAGACCTGCGATTGTTTGACGATGTGGACCTCGGCGGCTTCCAGGCGCTGGATGGCCTTGCGCAGGCGATCCTCGCGATCGCCGAGATTAGAACCGAGGGCCAGATAGACGGTTTTCACGAGGGCTTCCAAAGAAGCGCAAAGGGTACGGCGCGCTCCGTCGGATTAGACGGGGAACTGCTTCGCGCCGCACACCGTTTTGCGCGCTTACTCAAAACAGCGGAGTCTGCACGCTGCTGCCGCGCATCTTGCGCGGGATCTGAAAATACTCGAAGGCGCGTTCGGTGCCGACGCGGCCGCGCGGCGTGCGGTCGATAAAGCCAAGCTGCATGAGATACGGCTCGTACACTTCTTCGATGGTGTCGGCTTCTTCGTCGATCGAGGCCGCGATGGTGTTCACGCCCACCGGGCCGCCGCTGTATTTGTCGAGCAGCGTCAGCATGATCTTCTGGTCGATCTCGTCCAGGCCGAAGCGGTCCACTTCGAGCAGGTCCAGCGCGCTGGTGGCGACGGCGAGGTCGATGTGCCCGGCGGCGCGAACCTGCGCGTAGTCCCGGACGCGGCGCAGCAGTCGGTTGGCGATGCGCGGTGTTCCGCGGCTGCGGCGCGCGATCTCCTCGGCGCCGTCGGGATCGACGGTCACACCGAGCAGCTTGGCCGAGCGCAGTGCGATCGCGGTCAGCTCCGGAACGTCGTAGTGATTCAGCCGCAACACCAGCCCGAAGCGGCCTCTGAGCGGCGCGCTGACCAGTCCCTGCCGCGTGGTGGCTCCGATGGCGGTGAAATGCGGAATGGGCAGCGAGTGCGTGCGCGCGCCCGGTCCGGTCCCCACCAGGATGTCCATCCGGAAATCCTCCAGCGCCGCGTAAAGAATCTCCTCCACGTCCGGAAGCAGGCGGTGAATCTCGTCGATGAAGAAAACCTGGCGCGGCCGGATGTTGGTGAGCACGCCCGTGAGATCCAGCTTCTTTTGGAGTATCGGTCCCGACGTTTGTTCGAAGCCGACGCCCAGCTCGGCGGCGATGATGATGGCCAGCGTCGTCTTGCCCAATCCCGGCGGGCCGTAGAGCAGCACGTGATCCATGGCCTCGCCGCGCTTCTTGGCGGCTTCGATGGCGATAGCGAGGTTTTCCTTGAGCTTCGGCTGGCCGGTGAAGTCGGCCAGTTTGGTGGGCCGGAGCGCGGCTTCAAATTGACGCTCGCCTTCGAGTGCCGCCGCCGAAGCGATTCCTTGCTCGCGCATTTGGTTCTAGGTTAGCAAGCGCGCAGCAGCGGCCACACTAACGGACCAGCTCCAGCGCCTTGCGGAACAGCGGCTCGAATTCCGGCGCGACGCCGGCGGCCTTGGCGTTGCGGACCGCCGATTCGGCGGCGGGACGGTTGCAACCCAGATTCAGCAGCGCCGACAGAACATCCTGATCGATTGCGCTGAGCGCTGCCGCGGGCTTTTCCGAGACTCCCGCCGCGGCGCCGATGCCCAGGCCGTCCAGTTTATCTTTCAACTCCAGCACGATCCGCTCGGCGGTCTTCTTGCCGACGCCGGGAATCCGGACCAGCTGATCGACGCCGCCGCTGCGAATGGCCGGAATCAGATCGGAAGTCGCCATGCCGGAGAGAACCTTGACCGCCAGCGATGGCCCAATGCCGCTCACCGAGATCAGCTTCTCGAAGATGAACTTCTCTTCGGCGGTGAGAAAACCGAATAGCGCCAGGGTGTCCTCTCGCACATGCGTGTAGATGCGAAGCTTGACTTCGGAACCTGAGTCCGGCAGCGCCGAAAACGTCGAGATGGGGATGAGCACGTCGTAACCCACGCCGCCGGTTTCGACGATGATCTGATTGGGATGCTTTTCGAGCAGCTTGCCGCGAAGGTACGCGATCATTCTTCGTTCATTATAAGGTCGAGGCTCAGCTACTCGTAGCGCAACGCGCGGATCGGGTCCACCAGAGACGCGCGGCGGGCCGGCAGATAGCAGGCCGCCATCGTCACCAGAATCAGAGCCAGCGGCACGATCACCAGGACGGCGGGGCTGGTACCGCCGAGGCCCACCAGCCCAAACGCCAGGAGCCTGCGCACACCCAGGCTGGCGACAAATCCGATCGCGATTCCGATGAGCGAGAGCGCCAGGCCTTGACGCAGCACCATTCCCAGCACGTCCAGACCGCGCGCGCCCATCGCCATGCGGATGCCGATCTCCTGCGTCCGGCGGCTGACCGAATACGCGATCAGCCCGTACAGGCCCACCAGCGCGAGCGACAGGCCCAGCAGTCCCATGGTGGAAATCAATTCCAGGATGAGCAGCACGATCGAGATGGCGCGCTGCTGGTAAAAGTTCGAGAGCGTGCGGGCGTTGTAGATGGGCAAGTTCGCATCCAGCGAGCGGACCACGTCGCGCAGCGGAGCCGCAAGGTCGGCGGGATTGCCCGTGGTTTCCACGAACAGCGTCATCTGCGCGTTCGGATACTGCGCATACGGCAGATACACGTATGGCATAGGCGGTTCGGAGACAAACAAGTATCGTCCGGTCTTGGCGACTCCGACGATTTCCAGGCCCGGGCGGGTGCGATCTTTCAACCACAAACGTTTGCCGATGGCGTCCTGGCGCGGCCAGTATTTCTCCGCGAAAGCCTGGTTCACGATCGCAACCCGCCGGGTATCCGCCTTGTCCAGCGCGGTGAAGACGCGGCCCCGCAGCACCGGAACCTGCATAGTCTCGAAATAGTGCTCGTCGGCTGACTCGCCCAATGTGGTCACCGTCTCCTGACCTTTGAGCAATTGATAGCCGTCGGGGATCACGTTCAGACTGGACTGGCCGGGCGCAAGCGGAACAGTCTGCGCCAGGGCGACCGATTGAACGCCGGGCAAGGCACGCGCCCGATCCGTGAGGTTGCGGAAAAACTCGCGCGATTTTTCACCCGTGTAGCGAGCGAACGAAGTATCCAGCTCCATGCTCATGACATGGTCGGTGCGGAAGCCCGGGTTGAGCACCAGCGCCTTGCGGAAACCGTCCAGCACCATGCTGGCGGCCACCAGCAAGACCATGGAAAACGCCACCTGCACGATCACCAGCACATTGCGGCCGACGGTGCGGCGCCGCGCGCTGGACGTCAGACCGGCGGACTTGAGCGCGTTCACCAGGTCCGTTCTGCCAGCCTGCCAGGCCGGAACCAGGCCGAACGCCAGGGCGCTCGCGATGGCCACGAACAGGCTGAACAAAAGCACGCGGTGATCCAGTTGGACCCCGATCACCACCGGCAGATCGGTCGGGATCGGAATGCCTTTGAGGAAGCGAATCCCCACGTACCCAAATCCGAGCCCCAGCGATCCGCCCAACAACGCCAGCACCAGGCTCTCGATCAGAAGCTGCCGGATCAGACGCGTCCGGCTGGCGCCGATGGCCAGGCGAATGGCGATTTCACGCGAGCGCGAACGGGAGCGCGCCAGCATCAGGTTGGCGACGTTGGCGCACGCGATCAACAGCACCAGCCCCACCAGCGCCATCAGCATGATCGCCAGCGCGGAGTCGTACGGGTCGGACTGCATGCGGGCCTGCAGCTCGGTGCGAACCGCGACGTTGTGATCGCGATTGGTATCGGGATAGCTTCTTTCCAGATTCTTGGCAATGCCCATAAGTTCAGCCTGGGCCTGCTCGCGGGCTATGCCGGCTTTCAGGCGCCCCTTCAACTGCAGCGCGCGGCTGGTGCGATCCTCCAGCGGGTCCTTCGAAGCGTCGGCCAGCCGCTGCGTCATGGCCAGCGGCACGAACAGCGCCGGCCGAATGAACGGGTCCAGGCCGGTGAACTGCTCCGGCGCTACGCCGACAACGGTGAAGTCGATCCCGTTCAGCCGGACGGTGCGGCCGATGATGGCGCGATCGGCGCTGAACTGGTTCTGCCACAAGTCGTGGCTCAGGACCAGGATCGCATCGCGACCCGAGACTTTGCCCTCTTCCGGCAGGAAAGCTCGGCCGAGCGCAGGCTGGATTCCCAACACGCGGAAGAAATTGTCGCTGACCAGAAGACCCATGCGCATCTGCGGCTGTACCTGCGGCGAAGTCGCGAGTCCAAAGGTGTAAAAGCGGTAGGCAGCCAGGCCGTCGAACGAGCGGCTCTGGTCGCGGAAGTCGCGATAGTCGGGGAATGAGGCGCCGCCGAACGGATTGTCGGGCGTATTGGTGCTGACCGTGACCACTTCACCCGGGTCCTGGACCGGCAACGGGCGCAGCAGCAAGGCGTCGGACAGGCTGAAGATCGCGCTGTTCGCTCCGATTCCGAGAGCGAGCGAAAGGGCCGCGATGGCGGTGAACCCAGGGTTCTTGGCCAACAGGCGGAAGGCATGGCGGATCTCTTTGAGAAGCATTTGTCTCTTGAGTACGAGAACCGGCCGGCGGATGTTCCGCGAAACTGGCGCGTTGGCGTACAGTAACTTACATGGCGCGCCGCCGTTTCTTCATCGATTCCGTGCACAGCGGGCAGGCTCGGATCTCGGGCGACGAAGCGCATCATCTCACCCGCGTCTTGCGCGTCGAGCCGGGGCAGAGATTCGAGATCTCGGACAACCGCAACGTGTACCTGGCCGAGGTGTCGAGCGCGCGAAAGGATCTGGTCTCGTTTGCGATCCTGGAGCAGATGGATGCGATCGCGCCAGTTGTTCGAGTCACTCTGCTGGCGTCGCTCATCAAGTTCGAGCGCTTCGAATGGATGCTGGAGAAAGCCACCGAGCTGGGCGTCGAGCGGGTGATTCCGGTGGAAGCCGAACGCAGCGAAAAAGGATTGGAGCAAGCCGCGGCGAAACGCCTGGCGCGATGGAACCGGATCGCGCGGGAGGCGAGCGAGCAGTCCCGGCGCGCCCGGCTGCCCGAGCTTGCAGCTCCGATCTCGCTGGCGACTGCGATTCAAAGTGGCGCGGATTGCCGCTATGTGCTGGAAGAAGAAGCTGCCCCGCCCATCCTCTCCCGGCTGCCCGGCGCGCGACATCCCGGAAATCGAGTGGCGTTGCTGTGCGGACCCGAAGGCGGCTGGACCGATCGCGAACGCTCGGCCATCTCCGCCGCCGGTTGGACCGCCGTCTCGCTGGGCCAGGCCATCCTTCGAGCCGAGACCGCGGCGCTGGCCGCGCTGGCCATCTTGAACGCCGCCTGGGCCGCCGCCTGAAGCGTGAACCCGTCGCGCAAATTTCTTATTGACACGATCCGGGCGTTTCCACTATATTCAACCCTGTGGTTGACTTTAAATCCCCCTCGCTGGACCGCGTTTTCGCCGCCGTCGCCGACCCGACCCGCCGGGCCATCCTGGATGCCCTGGGCCGCAAGCCGGCCACGGTAACCGAAGTCGCCAAGCGCTTCCCGGTTTCCTTGAATGCCGTTTCCAAACACCTGATGACCCTGGAGCGAGCCGGCTTGATTACGCGCGAGATTCGCGGCCGCCAGCACCTGTGCCGCGTCCGCACCGAGCCGTTGGGGGAAGCCGTGACCTGGATGCAGCGCAGCTACCAGTTCTGGCAGGCCCGGCTGGACGCATTAGAAGAGCACCTGAAAACAAAAAAGAGGACCTGACCATGGAAGCTTCCATGCAACCGGACCACACGGTTGTGATTCGCAGACGAATTCCCGCTCCCCGCGCCGAGGTGTTCGCGGCCTGGACGGATCCTGAAAGCATTCGCCACTGGATGTGCCCGGGCGACGCGACCAGCGCCGAGGCCCACCTGGACGTGCGCGTCGGCGGCAAGTTCCGCGTCGTCATGAAGAGCCCCAGCCGAGACTACGTTCACACGGGCGAATACCTCACGGTCGATCCTCCGTCCAAGCTCGCGTTTAGCTGGAGTACGGACGAGTCCAGCCCCCGGCCACCCTGGTGACGGTCGAGCTAGCGGACGCAGGCGAGAGCTGCGAGCTGACGCTAACCCATCAGCGCCTTCCGCTCGACCTGGCGCCGCGCTACTCCGGCGGCTGGGATCAGATCGCGCAGAAACTGGCGGAGTTTTCCGAACAACGCTCGGGCCGCGCCGAAGACTTCCGGATGCAACTGGAATTCGCCGCGCCGGTCTCGAAGCTATACGAACAGTTCGCCACCCAGCAAGGCGTCCGGAACTGGTGGACCATCTTCTGCAAGATGCAGGAGCGCGTCGGTGGCCAGGCGTCCTTCCGGTTTCCCAGCTCCGGCTTTCATGCCGTGGTGAAGATCCTGAAACTGGACCCATCCAACTGCGTGGAATGGGAGGTGACCGATTCGAAGCACCCCGAGAGCAGCGGCTTCGTGGATTTGAATGACTGGATCGGCACGCGCATCCGCTTCGACCTGTCGGAAATCCCGGGCGGACGCTCGCGCCTGCGCTTCACGCACGCAGGACTCAGGCTCAAGGAGTGCCTGGGCGTCTGCACCAGCGCGTGGTCGTTTTTCCTGAACGACAGCCTGCGCGGCTTGCTGGAAACGGGAAGCGGAAAGCCGCACACCAAGGGGTAGTCGGCCAATCGATCGCGCCGTCCGCTACCAACTATGCCGGACGGCTCTTGGTTCCGCTGACGATAAGAACCTCCGCCGGGAAACTCATCCCGCGCTCCGTGGAGTAACCACGAAAAGCTTCGATCGACTCACTCTTTACTTCAGTCAACTGCTCCTTGGAAAGCATGGCGACCTTTTCACGAAGCTTCTCAGACATCTCGCATCGCAGTGTCCAAGAGTCTTCCACTGACACCGGCGCTTGTAAAGTGAATCATCAGCCTGCCTCCCGTCGGGCACCTGCGCCGAGTTGGGCTGGCACAGCAGCTAGGTCGACCATCCGGGACTAGAGCGCCCTACGGTCCGCAAACGGTTCTAAACCGTCATTGGCGGCCTGCGCGCGTTCTAGACACGCCGCAATCTCTCGGGCTAGATGGTCTACGTTAGGACGCAACAGCATCGTGTTGTGGTCGCCTGGAATGCTCCTTATTTCAACTTGCCCGCCGCTCAGGTGCTGCCAGCCGAATCTCGCCCCAGCGGGTCCTCCCAGAAGCTGGTCCCGGGCTTCCATCAGCGTGATGCGGCCGCGATAAGCCCCCGGCATGTATGCGGCCTCGGCAGCGCTTAACAATCCGGCCAGCGTCGGCTCTGAATGAGTGTCCGTTGAACCGGCGAACGGCTTGGCTTTTCGGAACTTCCTTCGTACATATGCCCGGCCCAGCGGAACCAGACTGGGCATCTGCCGCAGGACTGATCGGAGATCTCCTCTCGCAACCCGCTGCCCGAGCGAAGCAAGCTGGGAGCCGACGCGCATCCAGAGGGGACAGCGATCGCGGATCCGGCGGGGCAAGTAACTATCCATCAGAATGAGCGCCGCTACTTGCTGTCCTTGCGCCCGCAGCTGGAGGGCGGCTTCGTAGGCAAATAGCCCGTGCATCGAGTAGCCGCCCAAATAATACGGGCCAACCGGTTGAAATTCGCGCAGCCTCGGTAGCATCTGTCGAACCACTTCTTCCAGCGGCGTCCGGCGGTCCAACCAGGAGAGGTCACGCTGATCCAGAGCGATGCCAAAAACCGGCTGGTCCGCTCCGAGCTGCCGGCTTAGAGGCTTCAATGCGGGACCTGCGCCAAAACAGAACAAGCGCGCGCGCGACCCAAAGGGCTGGATCGGCACAATGTGTCGAGGATAAATAGATGATCGCTGCTCTTCGATTGCGAGGGCGAGCTGAGCCACCGTCGGAGACTCCAGCAGCGAATGCATTGGAATCGCCACCCCGAACCGCTCCTCGATCATCGTGATCAATCGAGCGGCCTGCAATGAATCACCGCCGAGGTCGAAGAAATCGTCATCCCGATCTACCGCTCCGCCCTTGAGTAACACTTCCCAGATATCAGCAAGACGCCTTTCTGCCCCCTCGCGCGGCGTACTATCCGATGTCCTCCGTCCGCTCTGAATGTCAAATGGACTGGGCAGCTCACGGCGATTAACCTTGTTGTTCGGCAGACGTGGGAAATTCGTCAGGAACATGAAGCGCGATGGCACCAGGTGAGGCGGCACACTCGCTTCCAAAAAATGCCGGAGATCCGCAGCGGTCAACACGCCCTGCTGTCGCAGGATCACCCATGCCACCAAGCGCTTCTCACCTGCGCTGTCCTCTCGAGCGCCTGCCAGGACCTCCTTGATGCCAGGATGGCTTTTCAATGCCGCTTCGACTTCGGCTGGTTCTACCAAGCAGCCCCGGATCTTCACCTGTTGGTCGATTCGCCCCAAATACTCTAAATTGCCATCCTCTAAACGCCGGCAAAGATCTCCGGTCTTGAACAGTCTCGTTCCAGCAGGGCCGAACGGATTCTCCACAAAACGCTCGAGGGTCAACTCAGGCCGGTTCAGATACCCGCGCGCCATGCCGGGTCCGCCCATATAGAGTTCGCCGGGAGTGCCATTCAGCACCGGCTGACCACGGGCATCAAGGACATACGCCTCGGTGGCCGCGATCGGACGCCCGATTGGAACCGTTTTCCCTTTGATATCGGCGATCTCAAACCAGGTGGCATGATGACAGAGTTCCGATGAACCGTAGAAGTTGATCAGGCGGGTATTGGGAAGAACCTCGCGGAAGCGCGTGGCCAGCGACGCCGGCAACACCTCGCCGGAAACGAAGCAGTACTTGAGAGGAAATGCGCTCTGGTTCAAAGAGACGATGCAATCCAGCCAGGATGTAAGGACTGACGGCACGACGATAATTCGCGTAATCATGTTGCGGCCGATCGCGCGCATCAACTCCGACAGTGAGCCTCGCGCGGTCTGCTCGGGAACTATGCGCAGCTCGACACCTTGGAGAAGCGGACCGAATATTTCGTAGATGGCATCCACAAAGCTGAGAGCGACGATCTGGCAGGCGATCTCGCCTGGCTGGTATGGGAACTGGTTAGACATCCATTCCAGACGATTCAGCAGTCCCAACTGCGGGCACAGGACCCCCTTTGGTTTTCCGGTCGATCCAGACGTATAGGCGACGTACGCCAGGCCGTCCGGCGAAGGAGGGATCGCCGGAGTGTACCGAACCTCGCTCTCGACCTCCGGCTCCTCCAGCAGTACCGTTTGCGGTAAATCGCTCTGCACTTTGCCCATCAATCGGCGATTGGTTATGAGCACCCTGGCGCTCGAATCTTGAATCATGAAGTCCAGGCGCGCACGCGGATATCGCGGGTCAAGCGGTAGAAAGGCGGCGCCCGATTTGAGCACGGCGAGCAAGGCGATGAGGTATCCGGGCGTGCGCTCAAGACCAATGGCGGTTATGCTCCCCGGCCCGGCGTCCAAAGCAGCCAATCTCCGCGCTAGCCGGTTCGACTGCTCGTTCAATTCACCGTACGTAAGCCGGTCAGACTCACCCATCACACTTACGGCCACTCGATCAGGAGTCCGGCCGGCCTGGGCTTCGAATTGCTCAACCAGGGAACGGGGCACTTGCATTCGGCAGATCCATTCGTCTGATTCGAAGATGACGGTTCACACAGAGATACAAGACGAATCTATCGCAACTCACGCGACGACGGGAGGCAGCGGTTGTGTGCAGGCCAAGTGTCGCTTGAGACGCGCGATCGGCGTTTCCGGACTCGCGTGCTACAGCGTCGCAAGTCGGAGGCCTGCTGGGGTCGGTGGCGTATGGGTATATCGTGGATCGCTCCGGTAGCTTCGATGCGCCGTTTATTCCAATGGCGGCGCTATTATTCCTGGGCGCTGTGCTGTGGCTGAAGATCGACGCGTCGAAAGAGGTGAGCGCGGAGGTTCAGGCTGAACCGGTGGGTGCAGGCGCATAAGCGGGCGCGTCGGAACCCCGCGTCTGTGTGCATTGACGGCTCGTCACTGCTTGGGCGCAACCATTTCCGTGATGCGAGGGATGGCGGTGTCGCCGACATAGAGGTCGCCCTGCGAATCCATGGCCATGTAGGCAGATTCGCTGAACTGGCCTTCGCCTCGGCCGGGCCCGTTGCCGATCGCGCCGAGCACGTTGCCGTCCCAGTCAATCTTGAATACCTGACCGTCCTGACCGGTCGCCATCCAGAGTTGGTTGTGCGGGTCGACATACAGAGTGCAGACCAGGTTCCTGGTTTGGATGGTCCGGATGAATTTGCCGTTGGGGTCGTAGACCACAATGCGATATTCTTCGCGGTCGCCGATGTAGACGTTGCCGTTGTTGGGATTGATCGCGATTGCATGGGCCATGCTGAAATGTCCGGGCCCGGGGCTGTTGCCAAACCATTGCTGGATGAACTTGCCGTTCTTGTCGAGATGCAAAATGCGGGCGGCGCCGCTGCTATTGGTCGGAGATTTGTCGGTGTCGTTGGGGCTTTCGTTCCCGTGACCCATGGCAATGTAGACGTCGCCGTTCTTACCGAAGGCCACCTGCAGCGGCTGCCAGAGAAGCCTTTGGCCCTTGGCTTCATCCCAATCTCCGCGCTGGCCCTTCACGCCAAGCGTCATGAGCAGCTTGCCTTCCGGACTCAGTTTCATCACGGTGTCGCCGTGCTCGTCGCAAATCCAGACGTTGTCTTCGGCATCGATCGCCATGCCGTGCGCCTTATTCTGGTGGCCAATCACGTCCTCGGCGATGGTGCGGACCAGCTTGTGATTCTGATCGAATTCAAACAGCTGGGGTTTGCCCGCGGGGTTGCGCTGGAAGGCGAAGAGGTGCTGGTGCGAATTGATGGCGACCGCTACCACGCCGCCGGTCGATCCGTCGGGCATGCTGAACGGATAAGCGATGGTGAAGCCCAGATCGGGAGTGTGCTGTTCATGGACCATCAGGTTGCGGCCTTTGCTCCAGCCGCAAATCGGCGAGTGGGAGCAAGGTTCAGCGCCTGCGTAGGCGGTTCCGGCACCGGCACCGTTTCGCGGGGCCAGCGTGGCGGTTGGCGGGCCGCCGGATGATCCGGCAGTTTGCGAGAAAGCCGGCATCACAGCCAGACTGATGCTGAGTGCGGCAGCGGCTCGACAGAAAGTTCGGGCGCTCATTTCTACCTCCCTGCGCAGTCATCATACACCCGGAGTACCGCGCCAGACGCGGCTCGGCGTTGGCGGAAGGCGAGCGAGTGATGTGCGCCGTTCGGACCGTCTTGCTGTCGTAGATGAGAAGGCCCGCGCGCCACTGGGTAGCGTAGACTTCCCTCTACATTGGCCAGATGACGAACGCCGCTGGCGCACTTTGGTTGTTGTACTCGGTGGCAACCCAGCCGGGCGACCGCACAGCACTAGACACGCGGAACTCGTCCTCGGCGCCATTCAGCGGCGCCCAGAAGCTGTCGAGCGACACCGCGAATCGTAGAGCCTGCCCGTTGAACGACCAGCTACGGCTCGGGGTCCCCGATGCTACCGCCGATCCGTCGACGTAGAGTGTCGCGGTGCTTGCGGCGTTGAATGTCAGAGCCAGGTAATGCCAGTTCCCATCGTTGAGCGCCGCTGAGCCCCCGGTGATATCGAGAGCAGCAGGGGCAGCGGAGCCGTACAGTTGCAAGCGCGCGTGCCCGGTGCCGGCTTCAAGAAACAGGGTAATCCCGGAAAGCGATCCCGCCGCATTCGCCCGGGACCATAGCACGGGGTATACGCCCGAGACGCTTTGGCTGGTCTTGAACCATCCCGACCAGGTGCCGGTCGTGGAATCCAGAGCCGGCGAACTCGCCACCGATAGGTATGACGAACCCGATCCGGAAAAGCTGGCCCCGCCGCCGGTCTTCCCTCCCGTTGCGGCGGCGCCGTTGTTGGCCGTGGACAGCGCGTTCGAAGTTGAATCCGCGACCGAAAGGTTGGCGCCGTCCGGCACATGCCACACGCCCGCGTAGCTGCTGTCCCAAACCCCGGTCTTGTTCTGTTGATCGGCCGCGGAGGTGTTGCCGTAGTACACGTAAAAGACGGTATCGGTTGTTGGGGAGAGGGACGGCGCCTGCACCCAGGCGATCAGCTTCCCGGTTACGGCCGAATAGGTTTCAAGCTCATGATTCAGCTTGGTGACCCCATCGGAAGCAGTGAACAGAATGTCTGTCCCATCGTTCTTTCCGACGTTCCCTCCGTTGCCTAGCGACTTCAGGCTCGCATCCGTCACCGAAATCAACACCGGGAAGTTCGTGAGATTCGAGGATCCCGATATCTTGGTGTGGTCTACCGTGAAGGCTTTTCGATTTGTCCAGGACGTGTTGTACCAAGGAACCGGGCTGAGCGTGATAGTCGCCGTCGCCGATTTCGTGGTGTCGGCCACACTGGTGGCCGTTACGATCACCGTCTGCTGTGCGCCGATGGTGGCCGGCGCCGCGTATAGCCCCGCGGCTGAAATGGTTCCCGTGTTCGGGTTCAGCGCCCAAGTTACCGCCGTATTGCTTGTGTTGCTCACTGTGGCGGTGAACTGCTGCGTCTGGCCGGCGGAGAGCGTCGCCGTCGAGGGCGTTACCGTGATAGGTGAGTTTTCTGCATTACCCAGGTTGAAGAATGCCGAGGGAGAACTCTCATTGTTGTATTCAGTCAGAATCCAATTGGCCGATCGGACGACACTAGACACGCGGAACTCATCTTCGGCGCCATTCAGCGGCGTCCAAAAGCTGTCCAGCGCCACCGCGAATCGTAGAGCCTGCCCGTTGAACGACCAACTCTGGCTCGGAGTCCCCGATGCAACCGCCGATCCGTCGACGTAGAGTGTGGCTGTACTCGAGGCATTGAATGTCAGGACCAGGTAATGCCAGTTCCCATCGTTGAGCGCCGCCGAACCGCCAGTGATATCCAGAGCTGCCGGAGCTCCGGTGCCGTATACCTGCACGCGGGCATGTCCGGTGCTGGCCTCAAGAAACAGGGTGATTCCGGAATGCGAACTCGTCCCGTTCGCCCGAGCCCAAAGCAAAGGATATACACCCGAAACGCTTTGACTGGTCCTAAACCATCCCGCCCAGGTGCCGGTCGTGGAATCCAAAGCCGGCGAGCTCGCCACCGACAAGTACGACGAACTCAATCCCGAGAAACTGGCCGCGCCGTCGATCTTCCCTGCCGCGGCGGCGGCGGCGCTGTTGGCCGCAGACAGCGCGTTGGATGTAGAATCGGCCACCGCGAGCGCAGTGCCGTCCCCGAGGTGCCACACTCCCTTGTAGCTGCTGTCCCAAACTCCAGTCTTGTTCTGTTGATCTCCCGCTCCGGCGTTGCCGTAGTACATGTAGAGCGCCGTGTTGGTGACCGGAGACAGCGACGGCACTTGCACCCAGGCGATGAGTTGCCCGGTAGCGGCGTTATACAACTCCAGCTCGTGATTGAGCTTGGTCACTCCGTCCGATGCTGTGAACAGAATGTCTGTCCCGTCGGTCTTGCCTACGCCGCCGCCGGTCGCCGCCGACTTCAGGCTCGCGTCCGTCACCGAAATCAGCACCGGGAAATTTGTCAGGTCCGAGGAACCAGATACGTTGGAATGGCCGATTGTAACTGCCCGACGGTTTGCCCAAGAGGTGTTGTACCAAGCACCCGGCGGGCTGAGAGTGATGGTCGCTGTCGCCGACTTCGTCGTGTCAGCCACGCTGGTCGCCGTGACGGTTACCGTCTGCTGCGTGCTGATCGTAGCGGGCGCCGTGTACAGCCCCGCGGCAGAAATGGTTCCCGGATTCGGGCTCAGCGTCCAGGTGACCGCCGTATTGCTGGTGTTGCTCACCGTGGCGGTGAACTGCTGCGTCTGGCCGCCGTACAGCGTGGCCGCCGACGGGGTCACCGAGACCGTGACCGGCGCACCCTGCACCGATCCGAAGTTAAGGAACGTCGCCGGCAAGCTCTGATTGTTGTACTCGGTTGCAACCCAGTCGGCCGTCCGCACAACATTGGACACGCGGAACTCGTCCTCTGAGCCATTCAGCGGCGTCCAGAAGCTGTCGAGCGCCGCCGCGAATCTCAAAGCCTGCCCGTTGAACGACCAGCCCTGGCTCGGGGTCCCCGCTGCCACCGCCGATCCGTCGACGTAGAGTGTCGCGGTGCTCGACGCATTGAACGTCAAGACCAGGTAGTGCCAGTTTCCGTCGTTGAGCGCCGTCGAACCCCCCGAGATGTCCAGCGCAACCGGAGCCGTCGAGCCGTACAGTTGCATGCGCGCGTGCCCGGTGCTGGCCTCAAGAAACAGGGTGATTCCGGATAGCGAACTTGTCCCATTCGCCCGAGCCCAAAGCAGAGGATACACGCCGGAGACGCTTTGGCTGGTCTTGAACCATCCCGACCAGGTGCCGGTCGTTGAATCCAGAGCCGGCGAACTCGTCACCGACAAGTACGACCCACTCGATCCCGAGAAGCTGGCTCCCCCGCCGATCTCTCCTCCCGTCGCGGTGGCGCCGCTACTGGTCGCGCTGAGCGTATTCGAGGTAGAATCCGCGACCGAAAGGGTGGTACCGTTCGCAACGTGAAACACTCCCTTATAGGTGCTGTCCCAAACGCCGGTCCGGTTCTGTTGGTCTGCCGCGGCAGCATTGCCGGAATACATGTACAGCACTGTATTGTCGGCAGCAGACAGCGACGGCATTTGCACCCAAGCGATCAGTTGCCCGGTCGTGGGAGAGTAGGTCTCCAGCTCATGATTCAGCTTGGTGGACCCATCGGAGGCGGTGAACAGAATATCTGTCCCATCGTTCTTTCCGACATTCCCGCCATTGCCCAGCGACCTCAGGCTCGCGTCCGTCACCGAAATCAACACCGGGAAGTTCGTCAGATTCGAAGATCCCGATACTTTCGTGTGGTCGATGGTGAACGCCTTCCGGCTGGTCCAGGACCCGTTGTACCAAGACGCCTGCGGAACCAGAGTGATGGTCGCCGTTGCTGACTTCGTGGCGTCCGCCACACTGGCCGCCGTCACTGTCACCGTCAGCTGCGTCGTGATCGTGGCCGGCGCTATGTACTGGCCCGCGGCAGAAATGGTTCCCGTATTCGGGCTCAGCGCCCAGGTCACCGCCGTATTGCTGGTGTTGCTCACGGTGGCCGTGAACTGCTGCGTCTGGCCACCGTACAGCGTGGCCGCCGGCGGGGTCACGGAAACCGCTACTGGGGCGCTCTGTGCCGATCCGAAGCTAAGGAACGTCGCCGGCAGGTTCTGGCTGTTGTATTCGGTGGCAATCCAGCCGGACGACCGCACGACATTCGACACGCGGAACTCGTCCTCGGAACCGTTCAGCGGAGTCCAGTAACTGTCCAGCGCCGCTGCAAATCTCAATACCTGTCCATTGAAGGACCAGTTCTGCTTCGGAGTGTCCGAGGCTATGGCCGCTCCGTCCACATACAGCGTGGCGGTGCTAGCGGCATTAAACGTCAACGCCAGATAATGCCAGTTTCCATCGTTGAGCGCCGCAGATCCGCCCGTGATGTCCAGAGCCAGGGCCGAGCCGTACACCTGCACCCGGGCATGCCCGGTGTTCGCCTCAAGGAACAGCGTGATCCCGGAAGCCGAACCCGACCCATTCGCCCGAGCCCAAAGCAGAGGATACACACCGAAAACGCTTTGATTGGTCTTGACCCATCCCGACCAGGTGCCCGCAGTCGGATCCAGTGCCGGCGAGCTCGCCACCGACAAATACGACGAACTCGATCCGGAGAAGCTGGCTCCCCCGCCGATGTCTCCTCCCGTGGCCGTGCCGCCCTGGTTGGTCGCACTGAGCGCGTTCGACGTGGAATCGGTCACTGAAAGGGTTGTACCGTTCGGAAGGTGCCACACTCCTTTGTAGGTGCTGTCCCAAACTCCGGTCTTGTTCTGTTGGTCTGCGGCCGAGGCGTTGCCGTAATACATGTAAAGCACCGTATTGGTGGCCGGAGACAGCGACGGCACTTGCACCCAGGCGATCACTTGCCCGGTCGTGGGAGAGTAGCTCTCCAGCTCATGATTAAACTTAGTGATCCCATCGGCGGCGGTAAACAGAATGTCAGTCCCGTCGTTCTTTCCGACATTTCCACCATTGGCAACGGACATCAGGTTCGCATCCGTCACCGAAATCAACACGGGGAAGTTCGTCAGGTTCGAGGATCCGGACACCTTGGTATGGTCGATCGAGAGGGCCTTCCGGCCTGTCCAGGACGGGTTGTACCAAGAAGTAGGTGGAACCAGAGTAATAGTCGCGGATGCCGACTTCGTAGCATCGGCCACGCTGGTCGCCGTGACTGTCACCACCTGGTACATATTGATCGTGGCCGGCGCCGTGTACAGGCCCGCGGGAGAAAGGGTTCCCGGGCTCGGGCTCAAAGCCCAGGTCACAGCCGTATTGCTGGTGTTGCTGACGGTGGCTAAGAATTGCTGTGCCTGGCCTCCATAGAGCGTCGCGCCCGAGGGTGTCACCGAGACCGCGATCGGCGGAACAACCAGAGTGACGCTCGCCGAGTCTTGTAAACTCCCCGACGCGCCGGTGACCACAATCGTGTACGTCCCAGGGGTAGTGGTCGAGGCCACCGACATGGTCATGGTCGAGGTGCCAGAGCCCGGCGCGGCGATAGAGGGGGGACTGAAAGTCACGGTTGCGCCTGCCGGCTGGCCAGTCGCAGACAAGTCAATAGCCGAGTCGAAACCGTTGAAGACGGCGGTAGTGATCGTCGATGTGCCATTGCTACCCAGTACCACGGAGACTGAAGTGGGCGCCGCGAAAATGTTGAAGCTGGCGGACGTCGGCGCTCCGATTAGTGCGTTGATCAAGCCGGCCCCATTCGGACTGCCCCAGCCGGTCGCCAAATCGTACCTGATTTCCGCAGGATAGCCGTTGCTGCCGCCGGTTATGTCGTGGAAGTCGGTGGCATAGCCGGACCCCAGGCCGAACTCATAAATGGTCGGATTAATGAAGCCGAGCGTCGACTTGCCGCTGGCAACCAGCTGTTGATTGGCCAGAGCCAAATAGCCGGCCCACATGGGCGCCGCAAAACTGGTCCCGCCCAGCTGGCCCGCGGTACAGGTGGTTTGGTTGGCACACACGTAAAAGTCAAAATTGGCTTCGGCCGCGACGTCCGGTGAGTTCCGCAAAGTCGTGGACCCCCCGTTGGACGAAGTGATCACGCCCGCGAGCTGTTGCCAGGAGGGAATCGGAATGGCGCCCGGCGTAAAGTAGCCGCCGCCACCGTCGACCCAAACGGTTTCCGAAACCCAGGTGCCTCCCGGGCCGCTAGTCTGCAAATCCGTGCCGCCGACCACCGTGACATACGCATCGTCCGCCGGGTACACAGCCTCGGAAGAGAAGGTATACGCGCCGCTGTCGCCGGCTGCTTGAAACACATTTTGTCCTTGAGCCGCAAACTTCTTGAAGTAGGGGTCGTCAGTGCTGGGGTCCGCCGGACTCCAAGTCCACGAAGAGCTCAATTGTGAACTCAGCGGAGAATGCGTAGACATGGCACTCAAGATGGCAGTATCGGTGGACCCTACGTACACATAGAGCGCTGTGAGGCCCGGGGCCATGGAGACCGCCTGAGTGATGTCAATGGTCTGTTCTGTATCGTCACAGCCTTTCGAAGAGAGGCAGGTCAAGCTGGTTCCGTCCGTGGAAACGCCCACGATAGGGACATTGTTCTTTTGCTTCACGTTCCTGAAGTACGTGTTGACGTCGGCGGTATCGTATCCGAAGAACTCCAGCAGCCCGACCGTCTGGCCGGAGCCGGTGAGAGCCGTCCCACCGTAGTAGGCCGCCCTCAAGTCGCTGCCGCAATAAGATCCCGACGGACAGGATCCCGTAGTGGTATTTGGTTGCGCAGTCACGCCCGGCCCCTTGTTCAGGAGCGCGGGACGCGGGATCGAATAGTTGTCCAGACCCGAGATATGCCACACCGGAAACGGCAGGCTCAACGTGGGCTCCCGGTCTGGAGCGTAGAATGTGCGGTTTTCCGTGGGGTGCTGGTAGGTACCCATGTGCACGTTGAAGGCTTTCTCGATATCCGACACCGAGGCTTCGATCTGCACGTCCATTCCATCGCGGGAGCCGCCCACCACCGTAAGGCCGTTCGAGGTAGCGTATTGAAGCACGGCGTCATAATCTTCCTGGCTGGGACCGAACCGCGCGGTAAACTCTGACACCGTAAGGAAGTGCCGGTAGGAGGGGCTTCGAGGATCGTAGACCTCTCGCAAGAATTCGTCCAACCCTGCCTCATTGCGCAGCGGCAGAACAATGTCGATCCGCAAGGACTGAGTAGCGGGCAGCAGGTTCAACAACCCCGCCCGGCCACCAATCACCGCTTGACGCACATGACGCGTCAGCACGGACTGTGCCTGCGCCGGGGTCCCCAAAACAAAGAGCAGCATGGCCGCATACAGTCCGCGCAGAACTGCCACGCCATAGCTTCTTCCTGATTGGTTCATCAGCTGACTCCTGGGTGAGCGCGCGAATCGACCGGGACACCCCTCGTGAGGCGGATCGACAGAGACATGCGGCTGCTCGCAACGCCGTAGGACTTGATCCATGCCGATGCTACCCATCCAGAAGTAGCCCGAAGGCGGAAAGGTGCCCTGCTGGAATATGGCGGGTGTGCCGTCAAGGTCGCGCGACTCGTACCAGCGCACTCCCACGTTGCCCGTCCGGTTGCCACTGAGTGGTTAGCCACAAGCGCCTCGTAGCCATCGAGACTCCGCCGAATATGAGGAAGACGGGTCCGGTCATGCGTCCGCCTGGTCCCGTTTGCGCCAATCGCATGCTTCACCAAAGACGCCGACGGTCGAAATTGCATACGCTGCATTCAAACCACCCCGTACCCCTTCGTTTCTAACTGCGTTTGTGCCGGAGCCGGAGGAGTTTACTCCGGGTTTACATCGTTGTCAGACTATCACCTTCCGAAATCGCCGCAGCTCGATGTTCGATTATCTGGTACTAACAGGGTAATGGTACTGTTTTAGCTCCCGACTAGTACCCAAAGACTCATTGCACTGGGACCAACCAAATTGCGCGGGCAGCAAGGCGCGCAGTCGATCGGCTTCGCCACTCTGCGCCTTTCGAGCTTCGCAACTTGTCAGGCGCACTAACCCGAAATGGCCGCCCCGCCCCGCCGCCCCAAGGGGTAAGGCCTGGCTTCAACAGTTATCATGGCCATAATGCAGGTCAACATCCATGCCGATTCTCTTACTGGCGAGGCTGTCCGCCGAAATGTCTGCGAGGTTCGGCATGTCGAGGTGTGGACCGATGAAAGCATCTTTAAAAATAGCCGGACTGTTGTGCGCTTCCGTCCTCCTATTCCTCGCCGGCTGCGACAGTATGGCCCGGTCTTGGTATCTGAGCAGCTATGATCGCGACATCAGCAGTTCCACACGGGCTATCGAGACCGCTCGCGATAACGCCCACCGGGCAGCGGCATATGCAAGGCGAGGCAGTGCTTATTCGGAGAAAGCCCGCTATAGCCGGGCATTCAAGCTGATCTCCTCTGATGAATACGACCGCTTGTTCGGCCTTGCCGTCAAGGATCATGACCAGGCCGTAGCGCTCGATCCCCCCAGCGCCGAGGCTTACTACAGCCGCGGGCAAACCTATTACGACCGGGCTGTCCTGGAGGTCGTGGTGAACGGCGTGTTGGTGGGCAGTGCTGCGGCCCAGAAGGCTTGGTTCGCCCCGGCAGTCGCCGATTTCAGGAAGGCCTCGAGAGAGACAGCCGGTTCTATCTGGCGTGGGACATGCTCGGCTTGACCCATGAGACGACCGGCGAACTCGACCAGGCCATCAGCGAATACTCGCAAGAGATGGCGCTGAATCCATTGGGCAGGACGCGCTTGGCTGACGCCTACTGCCTGCGCGGGTCCTCCAATCAAAAAGAGAAGAAGTATGATGCCGCCATCGCGGACTACGAGAAATCGATCGACACCGGCGCCAGCGCCGATGGCTGCTCGTGCGATCCCTACAATCCGCTGTTCGGACTCGACGATGAGAACCGGCGATACGACCAGGCCTGGGAAGTCGTCCACAAGGCGCGGAGGTCCAGGAAATGGATCGCGCCCGAATTGCTGGACAAATTGAAGAAGGATTCCGGACGCAGCAACTAGTGGGCTGTCTGTGAGAAGTATTTACCACGACTGAATTCTCCGCCTTGGGTCGGAGTATTTCCAGCGGAAGGGCTTGGCAGATTTTCCGTATAGCCGAATGTAGCGCAGGATCTTGCGCCGGAGGTCGGCGACGGAAGTGAAGATGCCGCGATCGATCACTTCGCGTTGCAGTTTGGAGAACCAGATTTCGACCTGGTTCATCCAGGAGGAATAGGTGGG
>JAIQFN010000047.1 GCA_020073265.1 Terriglobia bacterium
CCACGTGTGATGCCATTGCCACATTGTGTGCCGAAAAAGCCGGCACGTGCGCGTGTACCTGATACTCAACATGATTGTTATTGAGGTATCTCAGAAGTTCATTCCGTTGTTCCATGCGTAATTCCTCCTTGTTGTGGTGCGGATGCGCAAAAACTTTTCCGGTTGCATTGTTTGGTGAGTGGAGGATGTTAGCTTCGCGGAGAGGCCGCGCGCCGAAGTTCGTCCGATCGTTCTCTAAAGAGTTGGGCGCCGAGGGCCGACTGTACTAATAGGAGAAACCGCCGTGCGCCTTCGTTGCTGGATCGTTCCTTGCCTGACCCTGTTTCTGCTGGCTCCCATCGCGAGCGCAAGGTCGCGAAAGCCGCATCCGGCGGGAGTGCATCCCAAGCCGAATCATCCCACCTCGAAGTACAAGGCCAAGAAACCGAAAAAGCACTAAACTGTCGCGATTCAACGCGCTACGGGCTGCTGCGGAGGAACGTAGTACAGCAGAATTGATTTCCCGATGCGCTCGGTAGGCTTGATCAAATCCGGCCAGGAATGCGCGCCCGGTTCGTGCATTTGCAGACCCATCCGGTAGAGTTTCCATTGGGTCATTTGGACCGCGTTCCATCCGGCCGAGGGCGCGTCGATGGCGGTCCGCTCGTGAGGCGGGAAACCATGCGACGCCAGGCTGATCGTGATGGTGGGGGTGAAGGCGACCGACGGCGCGTTGAGTTCCTTCAGCCTCTGGCCCAGCCGCTTGATGTCCTGCCCCCAGTCCAGATCCGAATCCACCACGATGTTCTCGGGATGGTCGCCCGCCAGAGCATTGAAGTACGCCAGGTAGTCGGGATGAGCGGCGATTGAAGTGCCGCACAGCCACAACAGCGCAAGGCCCAGCGTCCAGCGCGCCCAGCCCTGTGTCAGGGCTTTCCCGGCCAGCCACATGGCGCCGCCGGCCGCGATCACGGCGAGGAACGGAAACATCGGGAGGATGTGACGAAGGCCGATGTTGATGTGGGCCACCATGGCCACCGTCAGGATTCCGAGCGAGATCGCGATAGCAAATCCGAGCGGCCAGCTATCCGCGGGCCGGGCGGGGAGCTTCCAAAGTCCGAGCGCCAGCAGACCGAGCATCGCCAGCGGAAGCTTCACGGCCAGCAGCACCGGAAAGAATTGCCACCAGCCATCCATTCGCAAGTCGCCCATCAGATAGGAGAGATGTCCGCCCGTGTTGTGCTGGCTGACTTCCTGGATTCCCGAATACAGTTCCGGGAACGGCACTGGGAACGGCACCCAATCGGTCTTGCCGAATGAGAAACGATAGCCCGCCCAGATCACCAAGAACGCCAGGATCGCCGACAGCGCGGCCCAGGGCAGGCGGCGCAACAGATCGCGCGCCAACTGGCCGGGCGCAGGCCGCGTCTTGACCAGCCACAAGGCCAGCGCCAAACCCATGGCAGCCGGATAAAAAACCAAGGACGAGAACTTCGAAAGCACCATCAGGCCTAGCGCCAGGCCGAACCAGGCGGCCGTCTTCGGGCCGGGTTGCTCGACCAGCCGCAGCGAGGCATACATGGCCGCCGCCATGCACGCCGTTACTCCCATGTCGGTGGTCGACAGGCCGGCGTGGGCGAGCAGGGTCGGAATCATAGTGAAAATGAACACCGCCACCACACCTGCACTCACTCCCAGCATCCTGCGGCCCCACAGGAACACCATCCAGGACGCCAGCCAGAAGAAGGGCAGATTGCCGGCCCGCGAGAGGGCGAGCCGGAAGTCGTACTGATTCGCTCCGCCTCCGTATAGGATTGTGTTGCCTTCGAAAGTCATGTCGCCCTGGCGATTCCCGTGGACTCCGGCAAGGTAGGGTCCCAGCGCGACCATGACCCGGGTGAGGGGAGGATGCTGGGCCTCGTAGTTGTAGATGCCCTGATCCAGCCACTGCATCCCGCAGGCGATGTGCGCCGGTTCATCGGAGGTGTGATTGAAGACGGTATAAGTGATAGCGATCCGGATCGAGCCAAGCAGGATCAAACCCAGGACAACCAGCAAAGCGCGCTTTTGCAGGAAATCTTCTATCCGCGCAAGAATTGGCGGCGATTCGACTTTTGCCTTCTGCTGCGAAGGCGCCCGCTGCTGCTCGCGCGGCTTTTTCTTCGGGACCGTGGGCATTCCCCTCCCATGATAGAAGAGAAGCGGGACGGAACGAGCATGCTTCGCCCGGATTTGCCGCCTTCGCCGGTTGAGACAAGCGCCACCCATAGACAACTTGGATTCTTATGGCGAAGAGAATACGATCCCTCGCTGTGAGACCGTCCCCGGTGCTGACCGCATCCATCGAGCGACGGATTTATGTAATTCGTGGCCGGAAGGTCATGCTGGATGCCGATCTGGCGGAGCTGTACCGAGTGCCAACCTCGCGCTTGAATGAGCAGGTAAAGAGAAACCGCAAGCGTTTTCCGGCGGACTTCATGTTCCAGCTCAACGACCACGAAGCGGATTTTTTGACATCGCAAAATGCGATATCAAACGCGGGACGTGGCGGCAGGCGCACGCTGCCGTACGTATTCACCGAACAAGGCGTCGCCATGCTTTCGAGCGTCTTGAAAAGCGAGCGCGCGGTGCAAGTGAATATCGCCATCATGCGCGCTTTTGTCCGGCTCCGGCAGATGATCGCGGCTCACAAGGCGCTCGCCAAGAAAATCGATGAGCTGGAAGAAAAGTTTCAAGCGCACGATTCTCAGCTTCAGACCGTCTTTGAGGCGATCCGCGAGCTGCTCACGCCTGCCCCGCCGCCCGCCCGGCGCCGCATCGGGTTTGTGGCTTGATCGTGAAGCAGCCCTGAGAGAAGTTCCCGCACCACTCCACTACAGCAATATCCCGAGAGGGTACATAGGTGTTACGAATCACGCTTCTCATGGCGCTGGCCTGCGGGTCCGCCGCCGCTCAGACTACCGATCCCGCCTACCAGCCGCTCGCGCAGGCCTACGACGCGCTTCGCCAGAAGAACTACGACCAGGCCGTGGCCGGATTCGAGCAAGCCATCGCGCTGGCGCCGGACCGCGCATCGATCCGCAAGGACCTGGCGTACACGCTGCTGAAAATCGGCGAGAACGAAACCGCGCGCGACCAGTTCGCAGAGGCCATGCGGCTCGACCCGTCCGACCAGCACGTCGCGCTCGAGTACGCATTCTTGTGCTACGAAACCAGGCAGCAGGCCGTCGCCCGCAGGATCTTCGACCGCATTCGCAAGACCGGAGACGCGACCGCCGAGCAGGCCTTCGAGAATATCGACCGGCCGCTTCGCGAAGGCATCCAGCGCTGGCAGAAAGCGCTCGAGATGTCGCCGGACAACTTTAGCGCGCACCAGGAACTCGCCACTCTGGCCGAACAGCGCGATCAGTTCGAATTGGCCGCCGAACATTATGAGAAAGCCTGGCGGCTCAAGCCCGAGGAACGGTCGCTGATGCTCGACCTGGGCCGCGTCTGGAAAGCGCTGGGACGCGCGGAACAAGCCAATTCCATGCTGCTGGCGGCTTCCCGCGGCGGCCAGCCACGAGTGGCCGAGACGGCGCGCGAGCTTCTGCCATCGCGCTATCCGTACGTGTACGAATTCGAGAAGGCGCTCGAAATCGATCCGAAAAACTTTGAGCTGCGCCGCGAATATTCGTACCTGCTGCTCGAGATGGGCAAGAAGAACGAGGCCGAGCATCAGTTCCAGATCCTGAACCGGATGGCTCCCGGCGACCTGTTGTCCGCGGCGCAGCTAGGGTTTCTGCGGCTCAACCGGCACGACTACGCGGGCGCCCAGCCACTGCTCGATAGCGTACTGAAAGGAGGCGACGAGGAGGTGGCCGACCGCGTTCGCGTCGCCTTGAAGCTCCCCCAAACGTTGCGCCGCCACGAGCCTTCGCCGCGCCGTACGTCCGAGGAAGCCAAAGCCATCGCCGACAAAAGCATGCAGGCCGGCTACCTCAAGGACGCGCTCAAGTATCTGACCATCGCGCACGAAAACGATCCGGTGGATTTCGGTGTGATGCTCAAGCTGGGCTGGGTGTACAACATCCTCAAGGATGACCGCGAGGCTGTCAAATGGTTCAACCTGGCCAGCAAAAGCCCGGATCCCGCCATCGCCAAGGAGGCCGGCCAGGCTTCGCGCAATCTCTCTTCTGCCTTTGCCCGCTTTCGGACCACCGTGTGGGCGAATCCGTTCTTCTCCAGCCGCTGGCACGACGCTTTTGGTTACGGCCAGGTGAAGACCGCCGTCAAGCTGGGAAAACTTCCATTCCAGCCTTACATCTCCATGCGGTTCGTCGGCGACGTGCGTGGGACCACCGGTGCGACGCTGAGCAATCCGGCGCCGCAGTATCTTTCCGAGAGCTCGTTTATCTTCGGCGTGGGAGTGGCCAGCATTCCCTGGCACGGCGTCACAGGTTGGTTCGAAGCAGGCGAAGCGGTGAAGTACCTCACCGACCGCAAGGACGTTGGCGCCATGATTCCCGACTATCGCGGCGGCATCGCGTATGGCAAAGGCTTCGGCCATTTGATGGGCGGGAACAAGGGGCCGTTCTTTGAAACTAACGAAGACGCCGTTTTTGTCAGCCGCTTCCAGAACGACCTGTTGTTGTATTCGCAGAATCGCGCCGGCTACTCGTTTCCGCGGTCCGAGAGCGGTTTCCAGGCGCAGTTCTTTTGGAACTTCAACGGCACCACGGACCGCCTGCATCAATACTGGGCCAACTTTGTCGAATCGGGGCCGGGCGTGCGATTCCGGGCGCCAGGAATGCCGAAATCGATGCTGTTCTCGGTGAGTATTTTGCGCGGAGTCTACACCAACAATGAGGACAACCCGCGCCGGCCTAACTTTTTCGATCTGAGAGCGGGATTCTGGTATGCGTTCACGCGTTAAGCTTGCGTCTCTTATACTTTTTGTGGCGGCTTCGCTACCGGCGGCGACGTTCACCTATCATCTTGCCGGTGATGATGCGGGCCCCTGGCCGCAGATCCTTTCCTCGATTGGGCTCACGCCTGCCTCCGGAGGCCCGTCCAATCTTTTCATCGTCCGCACAGTGGCGCCGGGCTCGGCTCCGCAGTGGATTCAGCGCATCGAGCAAGGCGGCATCGCGGTGCTGGAGGGCGATAGCGAGCTGGCGGCCGCCCTTGGGTTCAAACCCACCAACCAGCGCGTCGTGATTCGTAGCATTGTGGACAAGCGCGCACCCAAGCTGCCGATCGTCTGGGAATCAGCCGCCGACACGCCCGTGTTCGAGGTTCCGAAGGACGCGCGAATCTTCGCGTCCGAACGTTGGGAGGGAGCGCCGGTGATGGCCGCGGTCCGCCGGGGATCGGGCGCCGCACTGTGGATCGCAACCGCGCCCGGCAAGGAAGGCTACGAGCGCTTTCCGTATCTCCTGCAGGCGCTGACCGACCTGGGCGTGCGGCCGCCGCTGCGCAGCGAACGGCTGTGGGCTTTCTTCGACGGCGCCTACCGCTCGCGCGTCGACTTGGACTATTTCGCGAGCCGCTGGCGCGCGGCCGGAATCGGCGCGCTGCATGTGGCCGGCTGGCACTATTACGAACAAAATCCGGAAAACGACGCCTACTTGCGCCGCTTGATCGAAGCCTGCCATCGCAGGGGCATTCTGGTTTACGTCTGGCTCGAATTGCCGCACGTGAGCGAGCAGTTCTGGACCGATCATCCCGAGTGGCGCGAGAAAACCGCGCTGCTGCAGGATGCGCAGCTCGACTGGCGCAAGCTCATGAACCTGACCAATCGCGAGTGTTTCGGTGCGGTGGCGACGGGAGTCAAGGATCTGATCCAGCGCTTCGATTGGGACGGCGTCAATCTCGCTGAGCTGTATTTCGAATCGCTGGAAGGCGCCGCGAACCCGGCCCGCTTCACTCCCATGAATGCCGAGGTGCGCGATGAGTTCCGCCGCGCGCAGGGCGTCGATCCGCTCGAGTTGTTCCGATCCGGAAAGGCCGATCCCGCGAAACTGGCCGCGTTCCTGGGCTATCGCGCCGGACTGGCGCGCCGGCAGCAGGAAGAATGGATCGGCCAGATCGAATCCATCCGCGCTTCCAAGCCCGACCTGGATTTCGTGCTCACGCACGTGGATGATCGCTTCGACACGCGCATGCGCGAGCTGATCGGCGCCGATGCCGCGCGCGTCCTGCCGCTGCTCGACCAGCACGACTTCACCTTTCTGATCGAAGACCCGGCTACCATCTGGAACCTGGGGCCGCAGCGTTACCCGAAAATCGCGTCCCAGTACGCGCCGCTCACCACGCACACCGGCAAGCTGGCCATCGACATCAACATCGTCGAACGCTACCAGGACGTCTATCCGACCAAGCAACAGACCGGCACGGAATTGTTCCAGCTCGTCCACCTGGCGGCCAAAGCTTTTCCCCGGGTGGCGCTGTACTTCGAGAATTCCATCCTTCCGCCCGATTTGCCGCTGCTCGCCTCAGCCGCGGCCAGCGTCGACAAGCTGGAGCAGAACGGATCGCGACTGGTGGTCGAATCGCGTGACGGTGTCGGAGTCCCCTGGCAAGGTCCGGCGCTGGTGAATGGGCGGCCTTGGCCGGTGCGCAGCGACGATACGCTGTGGCTTCCGGCGGGATCCGTGGTAGTGGAACAGGCTCAAAAAGAATCCCCGCTACGCATCCTGGATTTCAACGGGAATCTGCGCTCGGCCAACGCGTCGGCAACTGGTCTCGAGTTTTCCTACCAGAGCAACGCGCGCGCCTTGGCGCTGGTGAACTCACGTCCGTTCAATATCGAGATCGACGGCGCCCCAGCTCAGCAGAAGCCTTCCGAGTCCGGCTCGAACTTCCTGCTCATCCTGCCGCGCGGCCAGCACATCGTGACTTTGGAGCTCGCCGGCTCAGGGCTGCTGGGGCAAAGCAGCGGGAAGTGACGAAGTCCGCCCAACCTTGCCAGCGCGCGCTTCGCCGATCGACACATGGTTCGTGTCCAGGATCGTGCCGAGCGTCCGGTCCAGTGAAATGCGCGCATTGCTGTAGCTGACTAAAGCCGCGATCTCCGCCGATTGGGCGGCCGTCAGGTCCCTTTGCTGCTGAATCACGTTGTACGGAACGGACGCGCCCAGACTGTATTTCTTCTGTTCGGCCGAGAGCAGTTGCTGTTCCAGTTCCCGATTCTTGACGGCGGCATCGTAGCGAACCCTGGCCTGCCGCAAACCTACGACGGAATTCGCCACATCCACCGCTACCTGGTTGATGTCCTTCTGCGTGGTGAGCTGCCGCTGGCGCAACTGAAGCTGATCGATTCCATAGTCTGCTTGTGCCAGGTGATTGCCGAGCTGGGTGGACAAGAAAGCGCCGATCCGTTCGGTCGGGAAATTCCGCCGGAAGATCTGGCCCAGCGCGTTACCCATGCCTCCCGCGAAATACGGATCGGGTGCTTGCGTCCCCCGTTGCGAAACCACGGTGTGCGGTGTTCCCGCCAATCCGGCCTGGCTCTCGCCGCCGAAGACCTGCGCACTGGGCAGGATCCCGTTCCTGGTCCCAAGCGCGGAGACCTCGGCGGTGTGCACGCCTGCCAATTCGGCCGCGATGTCGCTGCGGTTGGCCAGTGCCTTCTGCACCAGCTCCTGAAGCGGCGCCAGATCGTCCTGTTGAGGTATGACGATGCGGTCGAGCGGCACGATGCGCGCGTTCTTCAGCGCGGGATCCGCAACCCCCGTCCGGCTGATCAGATTCTTGAGCTGCAGCTCCTGCTGCTGGAGACTGGTTTGGGAATCCACCAAGTCCCGCTGCGTGCCGGCGAGCTGCGCTTCCGCCCTGGTGACGTCGAGCGGAATCAGCGATCCGATTTCTACCTGCTTCTGGTTGTCTTCGTACAGAGTTTGAGCGAGTTGCACTGCGCTCTCTTTGGCCTTTACGTCCTCGTAATCGGCAACCAAAGCATAGTACAAGCTCAGAACCTGGGCCACCGTGCCGATCACCTGCGTCTTGAAATTCAAGTCCGACGTAGTGAGGTTGATCTTGGCCACCGTAATGGTGCGCGCATTGACCGCGATGCCGAAGCCCCGCAGCAGATTGTGCTGGAAGGAAAACGACAGGTTCGGCGCCACCGACGGATTCAGAAGGTCGGTTGGTGCGTTCTCTTTCAAGAAGTGGTCGGTGTAGTTGATGGTTATGCCGCCGCCGCTGAGAAAACCCTGCTGATACGATCCGCTGTAGACGCGCGTATTCGAGATCAAGACCGGAGTGATGCTCTGAACGATGTTGAACTGGGGCACGGTCCTGTGACTGAAGGTAGAGGTTTCCTGAATGGTCGGATCCAGGTTTTGGGTGACTGGGCCGACCTGCGAAATGGTTGCGTTGGCGGTGCCGCCCGAGGCCGCGCTGCCGCCCGTTCCGCTGACGCCCGCGGCTGCCTGGCTTCCTGCCACGCCCTGCCCGCTGGCCACCGAGCCTGCTTGCGCCGCGCCGCTGGGCACGCCCGGCAACGCGCCTCCGGCCTCGGAGCGCTCGAGCTGCCACGCCGACAGGATCGGGTTGTACCGCGCCACTTCGATGTCGATGCTGTTCTCTAACGCCAGTGCGATGGCATCCTGAACAGTCAGGTACAACGTCCCCGCACGGATCAGGTCGCTCAGGCGTCCGGAGTTTCCGAGCCGGACGGGTGGCACGTCGGGAGCCAGATACGGACGGACAATGACGGGCGCCGACGGGCGGACCGGGTCGATGGAAGCCTGCTGCGCCGGAGCGAGCGAGAGCGAGCAGCTATAGCACAACCCGACCGCGACTCCCTTTCGCAGCGCGATGGAAACTTGTCGCCGCGTCATCGCTGCACTCCCACCGGCAGGTTGGCCGGAAGCGCCGACTTGCGCGAGACCTGCCCGGCCAGCGCCTCACTCAGAGAAATGTTGTTCGTATCGAGCGTCGTGCCCAGGGCCTGATCGAACGCGATGCGCGCGTGGCTGTAGTTCGCCATGCTTTGCACCTGCGCGCTGACGGCGTTCGCCAAGTCGCGCTGGTCCTGGATCACCTGAAAGGCGGTGGCGGCCCCAAGCTGATACCTTCTCCGATCCGCGTCCAGGGTCTGCTGCTGAAGATCCCGGGCCTTGAGGGCGGCATCATATCGAGCGCGCGCCTGCTGCAGCCCAATCACCGCATTCTGGATGTCCACGCGAACCTGGTTGATGCTCTTCTGCAGCGTCAATTCGTTCTGCCGGATTTCGAGCAGGCTGGTGACATAGTCGGATTGCGCCGCGCGGTTGCGAAGCGGGATGTTCAACGAAATGCCCGCCGAGTAATTCGGATAATTTCGCCGCGCGATCTGCGCCAGCAGGTTGCCGTAACCTCCCGCCAGATACGCGACCCCCGGATCCAGCGCGCCCGCCGCTGTCAGGTCGCCCGACAAGCCGTTGTTGGTGAGTTCGGCAAAAGCCTGCAAAGTCGGCTTCAAGGAATTCTTGATGCCCACCAGGTTCAACTGGTTGCTCTCGATATTGATCCGGCTCTGTTCGATCTCGGCGCGCTTGCCGAGCGCTTCCTCCACCAGCGTGTCCACCGGCCTGATCTCGTCTTTATCCGGAACGGAGATCGTATCCAGGGGCACGACGTGAACATCCGCCAGGCTGGGACTGGAAACGCCGTTGCGGCTCAAGGCGTTCTTCAGCACCGTTTCCTGCTGCAGCAGATTGGTCTGTGAAACCACCAGGTCCTGCTGGCTGGCGTAGAGCTGCGCTTCAGCGCGCGTGATTTCAATTTCCGCCAGCGCGCCGATGGCCACCTGCTTCTTGTTGTCTTCGAGCAGTTGCTGCGCCGCTTCTACTTCCTGCCGGCGCGCGCGCAGGTCCTCGTTGAAACTCACCAGGTCCCAATACAGGTTCAAAGCTGCCGCGACCGTCGTGATCACCTGCTGTTTGAACTGCAGATCGGTCACCTTCAGGTTGTTCTTCTGGACGCGAATGTTCCGGCCGTTGACGGCGGATCCAAAGCCCTGCAGGAGATTCTGCGTCACCGTCAAATCCAGGCTTCCCGTGGTGTACGGATTCAGGCTGAAGAACAGGCTGTTCACTTTGGTGTGCTGGCTCGCATAGACCATCTGCGCGCTCAAACCGAAATCCCAATTCTGCTGGTACTGAGCCTGAAACGTACGAGTGTTCTGAATCAGGGCCGTGGTGCCGGTCAAGACGGTATTGTTTTGCGGGATGGTGGCGTGTTGGAAGTTCATGAACGCGGCGACGGTCGGGTCGAGAGACGGAATGACGGGGCCGAGCTGCGTGACGATCCCGCCGCCCGAACTGACGCCCGCTCCGGCTGCCGCTACGCCGCCGCTGAAGTTCACACTCACGCCCTGCAGGCTGACGCTTTGGGGACCTGGAGCCAGGCCCACTCCGACGCTGCGCAGCGCGCCACCGGCCTGGGCTCGTTTGAGCACCTCTCTGGCCAGTAACGGCCCGTAACGTTGCACCTCAACGTCCAGGCTGTTCTCCACCGACAGCGCCACCACGTCCTCAGCCGACAGGTAAAGATTGCCGGCGCGCACCAGCGTATCCAAGCGCGGCGAGTTGGTCAGATTGATCGGCGGAACGGTCCTGGGCTCATAAGGACGGGTCAGCCAGCCCAGGCGGCCCGCAGGAGGCGGCTCAATTCGGAT
Organism: Terriglobia bacterium; assembly: GCA_020073265.1. Taxonomy (GTDB): domain Bacteria; phylum Acidobacteriota; class Terriglobia; order Bryobacterales; family Bryobacteraceae; genus Palsa-89. The sequence goes on from JAIQFN010000047.1 coordinate 10,625, forward strand.
GGCAGTCTGCGCGCTGGCGGACGTAGCGAGCAGCATGGAAACGCAAAACAAACCCAGCGAAATGTGAAATGATTTCATCGTTATCGTGTTCGACCTTTGTGTAATGATGCCGGCGTGGTTGGGCCGCCGCGCATGAAGGGGGCCCTGGCCCATCATAACGAGAACGCGCGCAGGGGAGCTTGAGTTCCGTGGATTGCAGCGCGCCGAGCCGGTCGCGCTCAAGACGAGCTATTTTCCGTCTACCGAAAAAGCCAGCAGCACGTTTCCGGGCGAGCCGCCGAATCCGCCGTAACCGGAATTGGTGAACACCATGCCATTGGCGATGGTCGGTCCCGCGCCGTTGATGGAGCCGCCCTTGGCCGCGACCTTGTTTACCGTCTCGAAGGGCCTGGAGGTTTCGAAATCCCACAGGATCTCGCCGGTCTTGGTGGAGTAAGCGCGGAAGTGCCCGTTCACCGCGCCCGAGAACACCGCGCCCGGAATCACGGAGACGGCCGCCGATTGAGCCGGCTGGCAACCTTGCGTCCCTTCGCACGCGACCTTGGGAGCGGGTGTGCTCCAGACTTGTTCGCCGGTGGCGAGCTTCAGCGCCGAAATGCCGGGCTTCGCGCCATTGCGCACGATCACGTCGGAGATGGCGACGTAGGTATTCTGATCGTCAGCCGCATGGCCCCACTCGACTCCGCCCAGCGCGCTACCGGCGCCCACGCGCACCTGCCAGACGATCTTGCCCTTCTGATCGGGATCCAGACCCCAGACCACGCCCGACTTCTGTCCGGCCACGATAATCTGCTTGCCGCCACCGATCGAGCGCAGGATCGGCGCGCTACCGAAGTCGAAATCCGGACCGAGTTCTTCCGGGCAATTCGGCGAAGCGGGGCAACCCACGATGAAATTGTCCTTGGGCGTGACCTGGCTCACCCACATGAGCCTTCCGCTCTCGAGATCGAACGCGACGATCGCGTCGCTGGTGTTGATGTCGACGTCAGTATAGGAATCGCCGGTGGCCGCATAGACCAGCTTGCGCTTGGTGTCGATGGTGGGCGCCGACCAGATGGCCGCGCCCGCGGGTCCGTACATCTGCGTGCCCACCTTGCTCTTCTTGTACGCCTTGGGAGGATCGAGCACGCTGTAACTCTTCCAGAGCTGGCGACCGGTTTCGGCGTCCAACGCCACCATGCTTCCCCGGAACTTGCAGCACTCATACTGCGGCGCGCGGGCCGATCCTTCTTCAACCGAAGCGACCGGTACATACAGACGGCCGTCATGCAGAATCGGCGTTCCCGTGATGCGCGCCACCGGATGATCGTCCAATTGAATCTTCCACAGCGGCGCTCCGGTTTCGGCGTCAACGGCGTGGGCGTAGGCCCGCAGGTCGCCGAAGTAAGCGATGTAGCGTCCGCCGGTTTTCGCGGGCGCGATCTGAATCGCAGTCCGGACGCCCGCGCCGGCTTTGTAAGCCCAGTAGGTGCATCCCGTGGCGGCGTCCAGAGAGTACACGGTACCCGCGGCGCTGCCCACGAAGATGCGGCCGCCCACGACGGTGGGTTGCGCAAAGGCCCGGTTGTCGCCAGGGAATCCGAAGGCCCACTTGAGCTTGAGCTTGGGAATGTCCGCGGCCGCTAGGCCAGGCTTGGGTTGGTAACGCGAATTGTCGGCATCCACTCCCCAGCCGTTCCAGTCGCCGGCCGCTAGCGAGAACTTCTTCGCCGGAGCCGTGCACATTCCGGCCGACTCTTCGGTGCGGGCCGAAAATTCCTTGCCCGTCAGGAAGCGCGCGATGGCGCGTCCCTCTGCCTGACTCAAGCCGGCCGATTGGGTCACCATCGCTCCGTTGAACATCGCATTCACGATGGCCTCCGGAGTTCGCGCCGCGATCTCCTCGCGCTTCGGAATCCGGGACTGCGCGCTGGGGTTCTCGTGACAGTCGGCGCAACGCGCCTTGTAAAGCGCGGCTCCATCAGGATCAGCGGCCCACAGCGAACCAACCACACAACTCAACAGAACGATGACGGATCCTCGAACACGCATCAGCAGGAAACCTCCGGGTTAACGTGGCATTCAGCCAGTAGCAACAAAATATATCACGTCCGAAGCCTGATCAGAGGGCCTGTGGCGGATAATGGGAGGTCCATGCCGTTCCGCGATCAACGTTGGCTGGCGCTCTGGGCCGCCATGCTCGGCTACATGCTGGACGCCATGGACGTGCTGCTGTACGTGTTCGCCATCCAGACTCTGCGCGCCGAGTTTCACTGGTCGGCCGCCACCGCGGGCCTGGTCAGCTCGGTGACTCTGATCGCGTCGTCCTTCGGCGGAGTAGCCGCGGGCATGCTGGCCGACCGCATCGGCCGCTCCCGCACGCTGGTTTACACGATTCTGACCTACTCGATCGCGTCGGGGCTGTCGGCGACCTCCACGGGGATCGCGACGCTACTGGTGTGGAGAATGTTCGTGGGCCTGGGCCTGGGCGGAGAATGGTCCGCCGGCGCGGTTCTGGTCTCCGAACATTGGCCCGCCGAGCATCGCGCCAAAGCGATTGGTCTCATGCAATCGGGGTGGGCTATCGGCTACATGCTGGCGGCGGTGCTCACCGCGTTGGTGCTTCCGCGATTCGGCTGGCGCGTGTTGTTTCTGGCCGGCGTCCTGCCCGCGCTGCTGACGATCTGGATTCAACGTCACGTAAAGGAACCCGAAATCTGGACCAAGCGGAGCGCCGCTGTGCCGATTCGAGCTCTCTTTCGCCCGCCGCTTGGGAGGCGCACGTTTCTCGCCACCGCGCTTGCGACGTCGGTGTTATTCGCTTACTGGGGAGTCAACACGTGGCTCCCCGGGTTTCTCTCCGCGTCCAAGACGCAAGGTGGCGCAGGTCTCGACATCCTGCAGACCAGCACCTGGATCTTCACCATGCAGATCGGCGCATTTCTCGGATACGTCACCTTCGGCTGGTTGGCGGACCGGTTCGGGCGGCGTCCGGTGTTCTTTGTTTATGTTGTCGCCGCGGCGATTCTCACGCCAGTCTACGGCCTGACTCCACGCTGGGGCGGCGCCGCGGCCGAAACCTGGCTCTTCATTCTCGGGCCGTTCCTGGGCTTCTTCGGCACCGGGTTCTTCTCGCTATTCGGCGCGATGCTGGCGGAACTCTATCCGACCGCGGTCCGCGGAACCGGCCAGGGCTTCGTCTATAACGTCGGACGCGCCGCCAGCGCGCTGGCTCCTTTCACTGTAGGAGCGATCGCCGACCGGCGAGGGATTGGTGCGGGCTTGGCGCTGAACTCCGCGTTCTTCCTGACCGGAGCGATCCTCATTTTCACGCTTCCGGAGACCAAGAACACCGAGCTAGCATGAAGTTTCAAAAGTGAAATCGATACCTAAGCTGAACGTAGATCTGTCTCGGCTCGCCGTAGTGCGTGCCGCCGAAGGTCGCGCTATTGTCCAGCAGGAATCTGCGATTGGTCACGTTCAATCCGACCACCGAAAGCGACAAGCTCTCGCCGAGCGCTTTCCCTAGCGACAAATTGAAGGTCGTGTGCGGTTCCAAGTGCATCGGAATCTCGCTATCGCCGTCCGTGAAGCCCGAGCCGTAGTACAATCCGCCGGAGGCCCACGCGCGCCGCGGCAGCGCGACATTGAAGTTCGCGTGCAGCGTGTGCCGCTGATCGTGATCCAGGAGGAAGTAGCCGGTATCAGGGGGCGAGAAATCGGTCAACCCGCCTGCGACCGCCCCCTCGGCCTCGGCGTGCTGATAGGAGTACGTGATCGCGACGTCTCCACGCCGCAGAATCCTCGGCGAGCGAATGGTGACCTCGGTCCCCCAGATCCGCGCTCCGGCGATCGAGAGCGGAAAGAACACGTTGGAGTTTCCGATCGAATTGTGGTCGAAGTAGTTCCGGGAACGCATCCGGAAATTGTTCACGTCGAAGCTCCAGCCCCGCAGCGGAATCGTGAGTCCGATTTGATTCTCCTGGTCGCGCTCGCCCTTCAGCGGAATGAATCCGAGTCCCTGCGTGACCGCAAAATCGAGCAGCGGCCCTTGCACGGTGGTTAGGGGCGGAGCTTGATAGTAAGTCCCGAAGTATCCACGCAACACCCAACCCAAGCGCGGAATCCGGATCGCCGCGCCTACCCGGGGACTGGCGGCATTCTCGGAGACCGCGCCGGTGAAGTGCGTCAGCCGCAAGCCTCCGGTGAGAGTGAGCCAGCTCGCCAGCTTGAATTGATCTTCGAGAAAACCCGCTTCCAGATGGCCAGTCGAGTTCATCGCGCCGGCGACATTCGAACCCGAGCCGTCATTTGCGAGCAGGCGGATCGACTCAGCATCGCGCTGTCCGAAACCATACACGCCCACGCGCGCGTTGTGCCGCGTGGTGACGGCGTTCAAGGCGATCTGCGCACCCGCATAGGTGGAATCCAGATGTTGCAGCGTGCTGATGGGCGTGTCGTTAGGATCGCCATCGTAATTCGCGCGATTGAAATGCGCGAACGGCGACAGCGTAAACAACACTCCCGGCGAAAAGGTATGCGCCCAGGTGAAATCCGCCAGCACATCCCGCTCCCGCTCCACATCGCGAATGCCGGCCGCGACCGCCCCCGGGTCATTGGGCACTTGATAATCGTCGCGCCGCAGCGAGGTGATGAACCGAAGCTGATTGGCCGGATCGAGGTTGAAGATCAGAGAGCCGAACCCGCCCAGGCCCCATACGCGGTCGTGCAGCAACTCCGGACCGGGCGTCTCCAGCCCGTAATCGCTGCGATTCCCGTTCACGCTGCCGAAGTAGGCGAAGCGCTGCGTGTGGTCGCCGAAATTGAACTGATTGTTGGTCTGATGAAAAGTGCCCAGCGTGGTGTTGATTTCCATCTCGCGATCTTTTTCGAAGCCGGTTCGCGGAACGACATTGAACACGCCGTAGGTGCGATCGCCGTACTCGGACGAATACCCGCCGCGCTGCACTTCCAGATAGTCGATGTCCTTGGGATCGATCTGCGGCCCCACGTTGCTCGCGATGTTCGTGTTCGGTATGGGAATCCCGTCGATGGCCCAAGTGACCTGGTGGCCGCCGCGAACGTGGAGCTGATCGTGTGTCATGTAGGCGCCCGGCACGTAGTTGGTGATCATCTCGAGGCTGTTGGTCAGATCCGCGCCCGGCGTCTGCTCGATCAGGCCCCGGCTGATCAGTGTCTCGGCGGACGCTTGCGGATTCACTTCCTCCGATTTCTCCGACACCTCGACGGACTCTTGCTGAGGCGCCAACCCGAGCTGCAAATGCAACACCGGCGCATTGCCGGAAGCCACCACCAGGCGTTGCTCTTCTTCGCGGAAACCTTCGTGCTTAACGCGAATGATATATTCGCCCGCGGGGACGGCCGAGAAGGTGAACTCTCCGCTGCCATCGGTCCGCACCTGGTTGGACCACTCCGACGCTGCCGCCTTGAGCGTAACCCCGGCACCCGGTACGGGCCGGTGCGACGGATCGTGCACGATTCCGCGCACGTTTCCGAAAATCGTCGCGCGAGCGTCCGCCGCACAGAATAAGAAAGCGATCGATGCCGAGAGAAGATAGACCCGGCGCATACATCCTCCTTGCAACAACTGAAAGGGAACCCCTGCGATTAGGCTTCAGCAGGAGGAGGGCGCTGGTAGAGAAAAACGTCGCGATGCGCTCGAGCGAACCCGGAAACCGATTGGACGGCTGGCCGGGTGGCCGGGGCCGCCGCTGCGGGCATTACCGTGAGGGGCTGGATCGCCGCCAGCGGCTTGATGTTCCGAACTGGAATCCGGCACTGAGTCCCGCATCCCAGATCGGCGACCAAAGCCGGACCGCCCGATGCATTATGCGATCGGCGGCAGCAGCAAACCTGTTTATCTTTGCAGCAGAGGGCGGTTGACGCCGTCGCTCCCATCGCGAGGAACGGGAGGGGCTGAGCCGTCAGGCACACCAGCAGCGCGCAGGCGATCAGGCGGGCCAGGCGCATCAGCATTTCAAACTTCAGTATACTCCTCGCGGCGATTTATCGCGAAGATGCGCCCGCGACTCCAAAGATCAGGAACTGCTGGCGCGGCAGAAAATCATGCTGTGCCACCAGCTTGTATCCGGCCTTGGCCATCTCCGATTTGAACTTCCCGGGCGAGAAGCGAAACTCCTTGGGCGGGCCGTCGGGTGAGTCCGGCTTGAAGTCAATGATCGCCACCCGGCCGCCCGGCTTGAGCGACTTCGCCAGCTTCTGGAAATACGCCTCGCGACCGCCGATGTGGTGATAAGTATCGACGATCAGGACCACGTCCACGGGTTCCGGAAGATTGGGCGTGTCCGCGGCCGCCTGCACCGACACTACGTTCTTCAGCCCCTCCTTGGCGGCGCGCTCTCGCAGATAAGTCACCATGGACGGCTCGATGTCGGCGCCGTAGACCTTGGGCGCGGCTTCCGACTTTGCCAGCCGCACGGTGAAGTACCCGGTGCCGGAGCCGACGTCGGCCACGATGTCGCCGCGCTTCAAACCCAGCGCCGCGATCACGCGATCGGGCATCTGCCAGGCATCCCGGGCCGGATCGTCGAACATCTTGGCGAACTGCTCGGGCTGGTCGAAGCGGTGCTCCATGTGGTCGGCATGGGTTTTCTCCTGGCTCTTGGATTGAGCCAGCAGCACGGCCGCAAACAGCGGCACTACGGCAAGCAGACAACGGCTAGAATGCATTGGAAACTCCTCGTCTCATTCTAGAATTTGACGCGTTCGCCCCGGGATTTCTTCCCGAAAACTTTCAATTCGCCAGCGGATCCGGCCGAAGCTGGAAGTGCAGCACCTTGCTGGTGGTTCCTTTGCCGGTCTCGGTGTGAAACATCGCGCGAGTCGCGTAAGTCGACCACAGGCCCTTGCCCTTCCAACCCGCCTTGGCGTCGTCGATTCTGCCGTCCAGGCCTTTGGCGAAAAATCCGATCGGGTACGGTACGCGCAGCACCACCCATTTGCCGTTCACCAGCGCCAGCAGCGCGTCCTCGCCGTTCCCGGTGGCGACCGGCACGTTGCGTCCCAACCCGAACGTGTCGAATTGATCCACCCAATCGTAGTAACTCGCCTCGGCGCTGCCGGAATCACTGAGTCCCTTGAACTGCGGTGCGGGAAATGGATACAACGACCAACCTTCCGGACAATGCTGTCCCGTCGCGGTAGGCCCGTTCAGCACTTTGCACTTGCGCCGGTCGAAGCTCGCCAGGTGGCCGCTTGCGAGCACGGTCCACACCACGCCGTTGCGATCGATGTCCAGCCCGCGCGGCGAGAAGCCCTGCACTTTCGCGTTGGGATTGTTCCACGGAAGATCGTACACTTCCGCGAGCGCCGTCTCGGGCGGATGCGATCCGGGGTTCAACCGCACCACTCGTCCCGGAAATCCCAGCACGGTTCCCCAGATCGAGCCGTCGGCCGGACTGACGGTGAGGCCATAGAACGAACCCGAGATGCGCTTGTCCTTGGTGGGATCCACCGGATCATTCGGCTCCACGTAGGCGTCGCGCTTGCCGTTGCCATTGGTGTCCAGGATCAGCGCGGTCCAGCCCTGCGATTTCTGTTCGTCGTGAGTCTCTTCGAACATCTTCACGTTCAGCCAGCCCACCACGTCGCCACCGCCGCCGCTCGAGGTCCACAGCGTGTGATTGGCGTCTTCGGCGAACTGCAGATGGTGCGTGCTGAAACAGGTGTCGATCAGCGTGAACTGCTTCGACTGCGGATCGTACATAGCCAGTTGGCGCCCGCTCCGGTTCACCGGAAACAGCTTCGCCGACGGATGGCTGGATCCTTGCTTGCAGAACGCCGGATTGTCGGGCGGACGAATCACCGACGTCAGCCACACCCGCCCTTTCTCGTCGAACATCGGGTTATGAATATTGGTCTGGCTGTCCCAGATCGCTTCGTCACCCCAGTACGCCGAGGCCTTCAGCGGCGGCGGAGGGCCGGGCGTCTTCGGATCGCGAACCGGCACTTTGATCGACGTCGCCGTGTTGTGGACCGGATCGAGGACCGGGATAAAGTCAGTGCTGAGCTCCGGCGCGCCGTACAGCAGGCCATTCGCGTTAACGTTCGGGTTCCGTTTGTCGGTCGCGATTTCATCGTGCAGGTACGCCTTGGGCGTCGTCCAGTCCCATTCCGTGATCACGACGTTGCGCTCCACGCCCTGCGGACGCGGCGGCGCGGGCGGCAGTTCACCTGCCTTGATCCGATTGGTCCAATCGGCGAACATCGCGAGCGCGCGTTCCTTGCCCAGCCGGCCGATTCCACCCACCATCGCGCTGCCGGCTTGTCCTGACTGGATGCGCCGCTCCCACGCCTGCGTGGCTGAATCGAATTTTCCCAGACCCGGCGGGATCTCTCGCGTGGCCTTGGTCCCCAGTTGATGACACGACCAGCAGCTATCGGTCTTGATCGTCTCCAACCACTCGGCCTGGCTTTTCATGCCCGGCGAGATTCCGTTGCCCTTCGGTCCGGTGCCGGGAAACTCGCTTTTGTCGGGGACCTTGAGCAGCGAATACCAAAAGCTGGCAGGATAATACTCCGCCGCGGCCTTCGGATTCGGCGCCGGCACTGCGGTCAGGTTGACGATCTTGCCGGGCGCGGCCTGCACCTTGGCCGAGTCTACCAGCCCGTAGCCGCGCACCCACACGCTGTAGTTGGCTTTCGGAAGATCGGGGAGGACGAAGCGTCCGCGATCGTCGGTCACCACGATCTTGGCGAACTTGGTGGGCAGGTCCTTGGTTTCAGCGATCACCCAAACGCCGGCTTCCGGTCCCTTGGAGCCGGTGACCACGCCGCCGATATCATCGTTGTCGATAGCAGGCTGTTGCGCGAACGCCGCCAAGCCCGCGAAGCACAAAAACGCAAAGGTCCTCATTTCCGGCCCTCCTTGCGGCAGACGCGAATAGTATATACCGTGGCGCACGCACTCATCGCAACGTCGGAGCCGCTGACAAATCCAGGAGTCGGGGCCACGCAAGGCCAGCGGCCTGAATCTCCGGTAGAATAGCCTCAATCCATGAAACGATCCATTGGCGGTTTGGCTCTGGTCGCGGTTCTGATGGGCGTACTTGTTTTTGTGAGCAAACCTGCGCCGCAACCGTCTTCCACGACTCCGGCGGCGTCGGAGCGCGCATTCCTGCTGATGCTTGGCGAGAAAGCCTCCGCTGAGGAGACCTGGGATGGCACGGTCCGCGTTGCCGGAAGCGGCGCGGTTGCGTCCACTACCGGCTGGCATTTTTCGACTACCGACAAAGTTACCGGGCCAGGCGCGTGGACGTGCAAGACCCGGCGCGACGAAATCGTTCCCTTCTCCGACATTGACTATACGGAGATGGCTCCGGGCGAGAAACCCCAGGTCTTCTATCAACCCGTGGGTCTTTACATCACCGTTTCTGGACCGGCGGAGTCGAGCGTTCAGGTGCAGACGGCGCAGGGCAGCTTTGAGTTCGCGCTATCCAGCCTGCGACTGGAGCCTGCCGAGTTTCTCAATGGGCGCGCCACCGTGCACGAGGTGGCCGCGGTTCAGAAGCTGAGCACTCCGCAATACGAAGACGACGAGCCCGCGGTTACCGCGCTCTCCGATGGTAGTGTGGTTGCAGCTTGGGTGGGGTACCAGAATCAGGCCGACCGCGTGCTGTTGCGGACGCTGCGCAACGGCGCCTGGTCTGAAGCGGAAGAAGTAACACCCAAAGCCGCCGATATCTTCCGCTGTTCAGTGGTGGCCGGCGCGGGCGGCAGCCTGTGGGCCTTCTGGAGCCAGCGCGAGAACGACCGTTGGCAGATCTGGGGCCGCGAGAAGCGCGATGGTAAGTGGCAGCCGGCCGAACCGATTGCCCAGACCGGTTCGAATACGTTTCACCGCGCCGCCGCTTCTTCTTCCGGAGAGATCGCCGTGGTGTGGCAGAGCTATCGAAACGGCCAGAGCGATATTTTCCTCAAGGTCCGCGGCAGCCAGGGATCCTGGTCGCAAGAGGCGCGTCTTAGTGACTCGCCGGCCAATGATTGGGAACCGTCGGTGGCGGTGGGCGCCGATGGAGCCGTCTATGCTGCCTGGGACACGTATGCGCACGGCAACTATGATGTCCAGTTCCGCACCTGGCGCGACGGGAACCTATCGGTCGTGGCGAGTGTGACCAGCAGCCCAAACTTTCAGGCGCAGACGTCGGTGGCGATCGATCGCGAAAATCGTCCGTGGGTCGCCTGGAACGAATCGGGCGTCAATTGGGGTAAGGACCAGGGCTTTTTGATTCCGACGCCGCTCGCAACACCGCTCCATCAAGAGAGATGGGTTCGCGTCGCCATGTGGGACGGCAAGGGATGGCTGGAGCCGAAGCAAAAACCCAGTGCCGTGTTCCCGCCATCAATGCGCCACAACAGCGAACATCCGCAGATCGTGTTTGACGGCGGCGGGCGATTGTTTATGGTCTTCCGTCACTGGACGCGCCAGAACAGCCGCACCATCGGCAGCCCGATCGTGTGGGAAAACTATCTGACGCTCTTCGACGGGGAGCGCTGGTCCACGCCGGATCTGATGCTGATGAGCGGCGGTTCGATCGAGAAGCACGCGGCCCTGACGCGCGACGCCCAAGGCGCGATCTGGTCGGCCTGGATGACCGACAACCGGCCCTTCAGCACCATGATCCCAGGCAACGCCGATGTCTACTTCGGCCGGCTTACTCCGCAGGAGGCGCTTCCGCAAGCCCGGATGGCAGCCAGCCAATTCTTGCCGCTGGTCGATCCGATGGTGGAGGCGATCCCGGTACACAATCGCGAAGCCGAAGACATCCAGGCGATGCACAACTACACCATCTCGTCGGCCGGCAAGCGGTACAAGATCTATCGCGGAGACATGCATCGCCACACCGACGTCTCGCGCGATTTCAAATACGACGGATCCTTGATCGAACTCTACCGCTATGCCCTCGACGCGGCCGGCATGGACTATATCGCCGCCACCGATCACAACACCGGCTACGACCAGGAGTTCACCTGGTGGCAGAATCAAAAGCTGGTCGATCTGTTTCTCGTTCCAGGAGCGTTCACGCCCTTGTTCGCTTACGAGCGCAGCCTTCCTTATCCCAACGGCCATCGCAACGTGATCTGGTCGAAGCGCGGCTTCCGCACGCTGCCGGTCAGCCGCGACGAGCAACGCGGCGTCGAAGGAGCAGCCAAGCTGTACGCCGAGTTACGACGGACCAATGGCATCACCATGCCGCACTCCACCGGTACCGATCAGGGAACCGATTTTCGCGACAACGATCCGGATCTCGAACCGCTGATCGAGATCTATCAGGGCTATCGAACCAGCTACGAGTACGAAGGTGCGCCGCGGTCGGCCACGGCGTTAAACAAACATGCGCAAAAGAGCGGCTTTGAGCCGCAGGGATTCTGGTGGAACGCGCTCGACAAGGGCTTCAAGCTGGGCGTGCAGGCTTCCAGCGACCATTGGTCGACGCACATCTCTTATGCGTGTATCCTGGCCGAATCCTGGACCAGGGAGGGACTGCTGGACGCCATACGCAAGCGGCACTCGTATGCAGCCACCGACAATATCGCGCTCGATTTCCAGGCAGTCACGGGGAGGACGGCTCACATGATGGGAGATATCGTGACGGCGCAGGCCAAGGAAGATCCGCAGTTTCTGGTGCGAGTCTCGGGTACGGCGGCTATCAAACAAATCGACCTGATCAAGAACCATGCTTTCATTTACACCACGCGGCCCGACACACGGCAGGCGCGGTTCGACTACGTCGACAAACAATCATCGCCCGGCGAGAGCTGGTACTACGTGCGTGTGCTGCAGGAGGACGGGCAACTCGCCTGGAGTTCGCCCATCTGGATTCGAAAGTAGGCCGACAGCTTTCCTAGAACAGCAGTGGTTCAGACGGCTCAACTGATCGAAACCTAAGCGTACTGAGCCGTTAAATCGTCAGACATCGCGCACGCAACGAAAGCTGATATTGGTTGTGGAACTGTCCGGTGTATTCGAAGTCCGCGCGGCCACGCGATAGCGGTTGCAATAGGATCGGTGACAGAGATAAGAACCACCCTTCAGCACGCGCGCAACGCCGTCCAGCGGACCTACCGGATTCGCGCGCGTCGCCGTGACGTGGTAATTGGGATGAAACCAGTCGGCGCACCATTCCCACGCATTCCCGGTGATGGTGAACAGCCCGTATCCATTGGGAGGAAACGCAGCGGCCGGCGCCACCGCGGAGTAGCCGTCCTCGGCCAGATCCAAGTTTGGGAATTCTCCCTGCCAGATGTTGCAGAGGTGTTTCCCGCCCGGCGTCAATTCGTCGCCCCAAGGATACAATTTCTGCTCCAAGCCTCCGCGCGCGGCGTACTCCCATTCGGCCTCAGTCGGCAGTCTTTTCCCGGCCCACTTGCAATACTCGACCGCATCATTCCAGGTGACGTGAAGGACGGGGTGATCGGCGCGGGTCTCGATGCCGGAGTCGGGACCTTCCGGGTGCCGCCAGTCCGCCCTCCCGACCTTGCACCACCAGTCCACGCCGGTGACGGTGGCCTCCACCAGCTCGGCACGGCGCTCGGCGGGAATGTGCCCCTGGAAGACGAACGACCAGCCGAATCGTTCCGCCTCGGTAAGGTAGTCAGTCGCCTGCCCGAACTCGTGGAACTGCACGTTGGTGACGGGGCAGGCATCCATATAGAACGCATCCAGCGTTATTTCGCGAACCGGGCCCTCGCCGTCCTTGGGGAACGCCTGCTCGCTGTCCGTGCCCATCAGAAAGGAGCCACCCTTGAGCTTGACCATGCCGCTGGTCGATCCCGAGATTACACGCGGCCGCTGCGCCGAGGCCAGGCGGGACTGCGTTAACTGCTCCGCTCGCTGCCGGCCTGGAGCACAGCACGGATGCACCAGGCCTGCCTGCGCAAAGAGTTCGAACTCGCGCTTCATCTGGATTTACGCCTTGCGGATGTCTGCTCTGGCACGCAGCCCGTCCACGAACTGCTCGATACACGTCTCTTTGCGGCGTTGGATCAGGTGCTCCTCGATCTCGCTCCGAACATCGGTTAGATCGCGCACGCCCTCCGCCTTTCGTTCGTACATCTTCGCGATGTGAAATCCGAATGGGGAGCGAAAAATGGAGCTTACTTCGCCCGGCTTCATCGAGAAAACGATGTTCTCGAATTCCTGCACCATCTGACCGCGCTGAAAGAATCCCAGATCCCCGCCCCTTCCCGGGCAGTCGGAGCGCCGATCGGCCACTTCTTCAAAAGGCTTTCCGTCCAGCAACTCTTGTTGGATGGCTTGGATGGTTTCCAGAGCGCTGCTCTCATCGCTGCGCTCGTCGACGTTCTTTACGATATGGGCGGCGTGCACCATTTCCGGGGCGTAAAAACTATCGCGGTGCTTGCGGTAGTGCTCCACGACGTCTTTCTTTTTGGGAGCGGCTACCTTCGCAGTCAACTTTGCTACCAGTTCTTCGACGCGCTGGCCGGTCTCTTGCGCCGCCTGCTGCAGCAGAACTTTTTCGATCACGTTTTCCCTGGCCCATTCCCAGGCGCGCATCTCGATGGCCAGGGGATCGTCGTCGAGATCCGCCTCCAGCAGGCGCGCCTTCACCATTTGAGCTTCCTGGCGGATCAACGCGTCGTCGACACGCTCGCCATTGACGAGAATCGGCATGGCCTTACGGCTGCACTGGCCTGGCGTAGGCGCCGGCTGGAAGGCTGGGGATCGACTTTCGCGCTTGAGATTCCGTCCAGGCCTGCTGCACTTGTTCCGGGAAGCCGGGAACGAGCGATTTGATCCTGCGTTGGATCTCTTCCACCACCTGTGGATTGTCGGCAGCGACGTCGTAGCTTTCGTCCGGGTCGTTGGCCAGGTTGTAAAGCTCAGGGCGGGCCAGCGTGAAACTGAAGCGCCCGCCGGGAGGAGCCGGCGCATAGGCCGCGGTGTTGTGTCGCGCGATGTGCAGCTTCCAATTCATCCAGCGCGCGCATTGCAGGTCCCAGTTGTCGAAGTACAGCAGGACTTCGCGCTCGATGGATTCCTTCTGGCCCGACAGCAGCGGCCAGATATCGATCCCATCCAGCGGCTTGGAGGGCAGCGCGGCGCCGCACAGCCGGACCACCGTCGGCAGAAGATCGAGCATGGATGCAAGCCCGTTGCACACCCGGCCCTTCGGGATCCTGCCGGGCCAAGCGGCAATGAACGGCTCGCGCACGCCGCCCTCATAGGTTGTGTTCTTGCGCCCGCGCAGTTTGCCCGGGCTGCCCTGGTACCAGGGCCCGTTGTAGCTGGTGAACAGCACCAGCGTGTTCTGCTCCACGCCGTTCTGCTTCAGCGCCCGCCGGATTTCGCCGACGCTCCAGTCGAGTTCCTCCACCACGTCTCCGTACAAGCCTTCGGGCGACTTGCCGCGAAATCGCTCGGATGCGCCCAGCGGAATGTGTGGAAACGTTTGCGGCAGGTAAAGAAAGAACGGCGAGTCGCGATTTTCGTGGATGAACTTGACCGCCTGCTCGGTGTAGCGCTGGGTCAGCGTCTCGAGCTTCGCGGGTTCTTCGATCACCTCGGTGTTGTGCATCAGCACGCGCGGGTTCATGTCGTTGCTGTACGGGATGCCGAAGTATTCGTCAAAACCGCGCCGCGTGGGCAGGTACTCGGCCGGCCGCCCCAGGTGCCATTTGCCGATGCACATGGTCTTGTAGTTCTGAGCCTTGAGCAGGTCCGCCAGAGTGGATTCGTCCAAGCTGAGCCCGTCGCGATCCTGCGGAAAAAAGACTCGCGGCACGCCCACGCGCGTGGGATACCTTCCGGTCAACAGGGCCGCGCGCGACGGCGAGCAAACCGGATCGGCCGACGTGAAGTTGGTGAAGCGGACGCCTTCGCCGGCCATGCGATCCAGGTTGGGAGTCGGGATCTTCGAGCCGTAGCAGCCCAAGTCGCCGTAACCGAGGTCGTCGCAAAGAATCACGACGATGTTCGGTTTCCTGGATGGCGCCGCCAGAAGCTGCGACGCGAGCGCCGCGCCCGTGGAAGCGAGGAAGGATCGTCTATCGATCATGCCTGAGCGTTGTCCTAGCGATCGCAAAGGGTGGCTGGACGGGCTATTTCTTCTGGGCGCCTTCCGCCTCCATTTTGCGCGCTCCGCCAAGGATGTCTTCGATCGCGTAGTTGCCCTCGTGGCAGGCGTATTCGTAGATCGGTCCCGGCGTCGCGACAAACGGAAGTTCCAAGGTCCACGGCCTGCTCCAGGTGGAGGGATCTTCCAGGGTGGCTTTGTAAACCAGGGTGCGCGCGTCCTCGCGGGTAAAGCGCTCGGTCACCTTCAGGTCCTTCGAGGCGCCGCGAAAATGAGGCTGCTCGTTGAAATTCGTCGTCTCCACCACCAGCGTGTCACCTTCCCAATGCCCGATGGAATCGCCCAGCCAGTTGCGGACATTCGGAGGCGCGTGCTGCGAGTTCATACGGATGATGCGTACGTCATGGATCATTTCCGAGAGAATCATGATCGCGTCCGGGGTCTGCACGATCTGGTAGTTGTTGTTGTAAAGCGCCGGGAGCATGGGCGGGCCGGTAGGCGACCCGACCAGGCAGCGCTCGGTGGCCGGACGTGCCTTCACGTCGTCGGTGCTCGACAATCTCTGCGCGCGGCCGCGTCCGCGGGCTTGCGGCGACATGGGCGGTACTCTGCCATCCGGCGGATCGACCACCAGGGAGGTTCGCTTCACGCCATCGATGCGCGCCAGTTCGGCGCCCATGTCGTAAAACAGAACGTTGTAGGCGCCGGTCCCCTCCGACCCCTTGCCCACGTGCAGCGGGCCTTCCGACGTCCCATCCAGCTGCTGCCATGCCGCTGCATCGCTCTGCTCATATTTCTTCGCCTCCGCGTCGGTCAGCGTCGGCTTGCCGGCAAACACAGCCGGACGTTCCATCGGCGTCCGCGTCGAATTGTTCCAGAGACCCTGCAGATCCGGGTGGCCATCCGCAGTCCGGGGCATCTTCCAGGCCGTCTTGTTCTGCGCCGGGAGCGTGGCCGCCGCAAAGAGCGCCAGCCCGCCGATTGCCATCAGATTCCGGTAAGCCATACCTTCACCTCAGATAGAGCATACCGCTATTCTTGCCCTTGTGCGGGGCGGGGTTCCGGCCCGCCGGACCCGCTATGTTTAGCCTTCCGCGCCGATCACCTGCGGGCAGAAGAGCCGCGTCATAACATCCCGCGAGCCGTCTGCGCAATCGTGGGCATCACGCGATCCCCGGGATTATCCAAATGACGCGAGTACGAGACGGGAGGATCCGGAACCCGTCAGAAACTCACGCGCGCGGCAAACTGGAAGGACCGCGGTCCGCCGCTACCGAACGCCTGGCCCACACGACCGCTGGGCTGCCCGAAGTTAGGCTGATTCAGCACGCTGCTGTAACCGGTCAGGTTCGCGAAGTTGAACAGGTTGAACGCCTCTGCCATGATCGACACTCTCAGACTCTCGCGAATTGGAATGTCGCGGGAGACACGCAGATCCTGTGCGAGCAATGAGTCGTCTGGCGCGAACGTAGCCGGCAAAACAATCGGATTGATGACCTGATTGAACGGCGTTCTCGGCGGTACGCTTGAGCTTGTGCCGTTGGCGTTCGGGACATTGATTGGCGCGGCGATGGTGGAGTTAAACTTCGTCACGAGTATGCGGATGTCGTTAGCGCTCAAGCCGCTGCCAAACTCATTCTGACGTGGCACGCCCGGGAGAAGTTCGTTGCTGATGCCATCGCCGTTGAGGTCGAGGCCGGCGATCAGAGTATTGCCCGGTGATCCGCTGGCGGTTTGAGAAATCAGCGAAAACGACCAGCCATTCAAGAGCCGCCGCAGCGCCGCCGACGATCCCTTGTAACCGGATGGCATGTAGACCGCGCTTACGGTGAGCTGCTGCGGCCGGTTCACAATGTTTCCGTTAGCGGAGTCGAAGTTATTATTGGCAACGAATCCAACGAAACCCGTCTCCTGGGCGTACACGTACGTCGCGAGCAACTGAAAGCCATTGGCGAATCGCTTGTCCAGCTTGAGGTTTAAGGCCTGGTACCGGGAATTCGCTCCGCTGCCGACAACCGGGATTGCTCCGGCGGAACAATTATCGTTGGGATCGAGCGCGAGCGATTGCGCGGTGGTGCATAAGGGGATAACGGGATTGCGCGCAAACGTCACCACGCCCGTGGTGGGATTTACTGAACTTACCAACGGCCGATTGAACTGATTGCGATCGATTGAATATGCGAAGGCTCCGCTGCCGACGCCGAAGTGCACGAAACGGCGCATCACATAATCGGCCGAAAGAACCAGGTCCTTGTAGATCTGGCGTTGCACGCCAATGCTGGTGTGCATGCCGTATCCCATGGTTGCTTGGGGGTCGAAAATACTGCCGATCCCGCCCTGTTTTACGATCTGAATGCCGCTGACGGACGGGTCTGTGCCATTGCCGATCTTGGACATGATCTGCTGCTCGATGGTCGGAAGCATGGGCAACAACTGCGCCCCGGTGAAGGTGGTGGGCACACTCACGAAGTTCAGCCCGACCACTTGCCCGGTCACGGCGTAACGGCCGTTGCCCGACGGGCCCACTAGAGCTCGTTCCTGAAAACGTGGATTGTAATTTCCGGCGTCATGGTAGATACCGGCGCCACCGCGGATGACCGTTTTGGCATCTTTGCCCAGGCTCCAGGCGAAGCCGAGCGCCGGATCAAAAGCTCTGGTGTCGGGCTGCGGCGGGTTGAGGTCGCCCGCCAAAAGCGGCGCCAAATAGGCCGGGCGCCTTAAGTCGCTGTTGAACAAATTCGTTTCGTAGGAATAAGCCAAGCCGTAGTTCAGCGTGAAGTTAGGCCGCAATCTCCAGGAATCCTGTGCGAAGAAGCGTATGCGATCATTGCGCGAGGCGCTGTTGTAGTTGTACGGACCGGGCAGTTGGGGTGAACCGATCCCCATGGTGAAGGTTTGCAACGGGAGCTGCATAATGTCGGAGAACGCCGGCGGCGGTCCGCTGGGATTCTTCAGAGTGGCCGGAAGGGCATTGTAGATTGAAGCGAAGGCAGGCCCGGTCAAGTTGGATACGCCCCACAGCGTGATGATGGCGGGATCATCGTACGCCAAGGTTACCGGGAAGTAGTCGTGCTCCCATTCGCCGCCGAAACGAATCCTGTGCGATCCCTTCTGCCAGGTGATATTGTCCACCAGTTGGTAGGTCCTCGGGAAGCGTGTGGTGGGCACATTTTGCTGATTTCCGATCTTGAATCTGGCAGCGTCGAAGACGGAGATTTGCGGTTCGCCCAGCCCGACGCAAGAGACCGGGTTGACGCATTGTGCCGCGCTGGCCGCGCCCAGTACGCCGTAGAAATATCCGAACGAATACCGGGCGTCATTCACGATAGCCGGTGATAGCACGCTCACAAGACCAGCCTGAACCTGAAATGCGAGATTGCTGCTGGCCTGCCAGTTGGAGGGCATGAACACGCCAGCGGCCGGGGGCGCGTAGGAATTGTTGTTATCCAGACTGTAGCGCAGAAACGCTGTGTTTCTCGGATTCAAATTCGCATCCAGCCGCAAATTAAACTCTTTGGCATTCAAAGGACTGGGCGAAATAACGTTGAGGCTGTTGAACACCGGACTGTTGTTCTGAACGTCGTATGCCGCCAACTGCTTGTTGTAGTCGTAGTTTGTGAAGAAGAACAGCTTGTCTTTCTTGATCGGTCCGCCCAGACTGAACCCTGCCTGCTTGCGGGCAAAGTAAGGGTCCAGATTGTTGAGATCGCGCCCTAGGCCGGGATACGCGGAAAGGTTGTGGTCGCGATAGTAGAAAAATCCGCTGCCATGGTAAGAGTTGGTACCGCGCTTGGAAACGATATTGATGGCCCCGGCCGAGGTCGTGCTGGTCGACAGATCGAAGTTGAAGGTAGAGATCTGGAATTCCTGGACGGACTCCATCGAGAAGTTCTGCGCCGAACCTCCCGTAATCCGGTCATTGACGGTGGCGCCGTCCACCGAGATCCGAGTTTGGCTCGACTGTGCGCCGCCAATGGTGACGCGTACGAATGTATTTCCTAGCGCGCCTGGATTTGAGGAGGATTGTACCGTAACGCCAGACTGGAGCTCTGCCAGTTCGAGGAAGTTCCTTCCGTTTAGCGGCAGACTGTTCACTTGCCGGCTGCTCACGCTCCCCGCTATCGAGTAGTCGGTGGTGTTGATCTGAGGCGCTTCGCTGGTGACTGTCACCGCCTCGTTGGTCTGTCCCACTTGCAAGGTAAAGTTGAGCGATGCATTGTCGCCCACCTGCAGCGTCACGGAAGCAATCTCGGTTTTGAATCCCGGCATGGCCGCGCTGACTTCGTATGCCCCCGGCTCGAGGTTCTCCACCTGATATTGACCCGCGCTTCGAGTAGTCACGGTGCGCGAAGCGCCGGTCTCTTTGTTTTTGGCCACAACGGTGGCGCCCGGCACGACAGCATTCGCGGAATCAAAGATGGTGCCCCGCATCGCGGCGGTCGGCGCCTGTCCCATGGCGACGCACGCTGCCAGCATCAACCCCGTAAGTGACCCTTTGATCCGATCCATAGGAGCCTCCTGTAAGCGACGCTGCCGTACCGGCCAGCCGGTTGGTAATGAAATTTATATCACAGGCCGCCGGGTGCGTCAATTGCGGGGTGCTTCCGGAGTTAACGACCCACCTGGTCCAAGCAAGCCATAGTTCTAGGCGAGCTCTCTCCAGAAACGCCGCTCCCGCCGCGAGCCTCCGGATTTGACGGCAAATTTTGGATTTAGTACAGTTATCTTACCGGGTAGTCGGTAGGTTTGACCCATCCATGGCAACCTCTTCGAGCGGCGTTCGTGCCAACACACCCAACGAGGTACGGCTGGTCGAAATCTACTTCGCGGCTGCGAAGCTCATTCAGGAAAAGGGATTTCAGGCCACTTCCCTGCAAGACATCGCTCGCGAGGTAGGGTTGACCAAGGCGGGATTGTATCACTACATTCCCAGCAAAGAGCGGCTGCTCTATGAAATCATGAACTACGCCATGGACCGGGTGGATCGCGACGTGATCGCCCCAGCGCGTGAAATTGAGGACGCCGAGCGGCGCCTGGCGGTCATCGCTGAAAATTACGCCAGGCTGGTGGTCGGGAACCAAGAAATCACAATTGTCCTCAATGACATCGGAGGCCTGACTGGCGCCAAGAAACGTCACGTGAATCAGCGGCAAGACGCCTTCTATCAGTTCGTGAGAGACACGATTCAGGACCTTGAGGAACAGCACAAGACATCCGGCATGGATGTCTCTGTGCTGGCGATGAGCTTCTTCGGTGTCATTCGCTGGCTTGCTCACTGGTATCGTTCGAATGGCAAGCTCAGCCGAGAGCGGGTCATCGAAGAAATCAGGGAGCTAACCGCGTGCAGGATGATGGGCTTGGGCCGATAAGAACGCATCGCGGCCTGTGGCCCGGAATTCCCCTAGCGATTAATTGAGGACCAAGCCGGCCTGCGGGCTGGAGCCTTGACACGATTAATCCCTGTGATATATGATTTACCGACCGGCTGACCGGTTTGATCAGCCGAAAGGGGGTATGCCTTGCGCTCCATGGTTCGAACATTCTTCTTCTTAGTTGCGGCCGCACTGCTGGTGCAACTTGTTATGGCTCAAGTTCCCACGGGAACCATCACCGGGGCGGTGACAGACCAGACTGGCTCGGTGGTCCCTGGCGCGTCGATCACCGTGACCCACAAGGAATCGGGCGAGGTCCGGCGGGCGACCAGCGCGGCGGACGGCTCCTACTTAGTGGCCGCTCTACCGGCAGGGCTGTACGACGTCAGCGTGGAAGCGCCGGGTTTTCGCACCCTGATTCGCCCGGCGACCGTGGCCACCGGAAGCACCGTGAAAGTCGACATCGGTCTGGTGCTCGGCGACACCAAGGATGTCGTCACCGTGGAAGCTGCCTCTGCGCAGATGAACTATGAGAGCCAGAGCGTGCAGGGCGTGGTTGGCCGTCAACAGATTCAGGGCCTCCCCTTGAACGGGCGCAGCTTTCTCAACCTCGCGCTGCTGGAACCGGGCGTGACCATCACCACCGGCTCGACCGCGCAATACAATGCTTTGTTCCGCGTTCAGCTGCTCGGCACCAGCGGCGCAGGACAGAGCGGGCTGGCCGGACCGCAACCCGCCATCACCGTGGACGGCGCCAGTGTGCGCGATGCATGGACCGGGCAAACCGGCATGAACTTCTCGCAGGAGGTGGTGCAGGAGTTCCAGGTTTCCACCGTGAACTTCGACCTCTCTACCGGAATCACGGCGGTAGGTGGCGTCAACATCGTCACGCGATCGGGCGGCGACCAATATCACGGCAGCGCCTACTACTTCTTCCGCGATCACAACATCGCCGCTTATCCGGGCTTGCAGCGCAGCAATCTGACCAACGATCCGTTCTTTGCGCGGCGCAATCCCGGCTTCTGGATGGGCGGCCCCATCAAGAAGGACAAGCTGTTCTTCTTCTTCAACTACGAATATTTGAATCAAACCTCGGCGGTGGTCTTCCAGGCCAACAATCCGTTGTTCTCGGCTCTCTCCACCGTGGCGCCCAGTCCGTACACCGGCGCGAATCTGAGTGCGAAGTTCGACTATCACATCAATCCGAACAACACCGCGTTTCTGCGCTACTCGCACGACGGCAATCAAGCCGTGGGTCCAGCCACGCAGGTGCCGCAACTTCCCTCAGGCTGGCTGCACAACACCAACTGGTCGGATCAAAGCATCCTGGGCGTCACCACGACGTTCAAGCCGACGCTAGTAAACGATTTCCGCTTCTCTTACGCCTACTGGACGAACCGCAACCTGTTTCCGTCAGCCAGCGAGTGCCCGCCGCCCTGCATCGGGTTCGACCAGGTCCAGGTCACGGTGCTGAATACCAACATCGTGGTGGGACACACCAACAACGCGCAGCAAGGCCGCGATATACGCCGCTACGACTGGAACGACAACGTGACCTGGCAGCTCGGCTCGCATCGCCTGCGCTTTGGCGGCGAGTACGAGATGTCGCCCAACACCGGTTTCTGGGGCTTCTGCAATCCCGGGTGCGCCATCGTGTACAACCCCACGCAAGGCGCCGCGGTAGGGCTTCCGGTTCCCAAGACCGTGGCTTCTTTCGACGATATCCTGAAGCTGCCGCTGTATCGCAACGACTGGGGCGTCGGCGATCCCAGCACGCCGGCTCCCTACCAGGCTGATGAAGCCAGGACCGGCCACCGAATCCACGTCTACATCCAGGACACCTGGAAGGTCACGTCCAGCCTGACCTTGAATCTCGGACTGGGATACCAGTATGAAGGCAACCTCGCCAACTACGACTTGCAGAAGCCCGCGAGCCTGGCCGCGATCTATGGCAACGATCTCAGTCCCACCGACCAGCAGTACAGGAATTTTTCGCCGGCCTTCGGATTCGCCTGGCGAGTCGGCAAGAGCGACAAGACCGTGATCCGGGGCGGGGCCGGCCTGTTCTACGACACGCAGCTGCTGTGGGAGCACTTCCGCGAGCGATCCGAGATCGGTCCGGTCGGCAACGGGCGCTACCGCGTCCAGAGTACGTATACACAGAACACGATTGCCGGAATCCCGGGTGTGCCGGTAGGAGCGGCGACGGCGTTCCTGACCGTACCCACGGCCTTCACGCTGGGCAACTTGATGCAGCAGTACGGCGCGTTGACGGGTCAGTTGAACGGTCTGTTTGCGCCCGGCAAATACACTTATCCACAAGTCACGAATTTCGATGTGGCCAAACAGGCTCTGGAACTGATCCCGCGAAACTTCCCGGTGCTGTACAGCGAGCATTTCAACATCGGCATCCAGCGCGAGATCGCCAAAGACATGGTGCTGACGGCCGACTTCGTGTCGCGCCAGTACATGCATACGCTGCTGGGAGGCGGCAACAACGTCGAGATCGACTACAATCACTTCAGTTCAGTGCAAGGGCCGGTGATCCCCAAGTGCGTCGGCGCGCAACAGTTCGATCCCAGCGCCAAGTGCTCCACGGGCGCGATTACGTTCTGGGATCCGGGCGGGCGCGGAAACTATCGCGGCCTGCTGGTGAAGCTGAACAAGCGCTTTACCAACCGCTACCAGTTCACGGCGTCTTATGCGCTCGAAAGCCAGGCCGCGGTGGACGTGTTCAGCAACAGCAACTGGTTCGCCGGATACGGTCCGTATGGGCCTCGGCATGTATTGAACATCTCCGGTGTGGTGCAGTTGCCCTGGGGCTTTGAGGCCTCGGTGATCTCGTCAACCATCAGCGCTTCGCCGGTGGCGCCGTCCATTCCAACCATCGATCTGGACGGGGACGGATCCACGGGCGAGCCGCTACCGGGCGTCGACTACCGGTGCTTCAATGCAGGCTGCGGCCGCAGCGATCTGGCCAAGGCCGTGAGCGATTTCAACGCCAATTACGCCGGCAAGAAAACCAGCCGCGGCCAGACCATTCCGACTCTGGTGCTGCCGCAACAATACAGCCTGGGCAGCACCTTCAACTCGCAGGACCTGCGCGTCAGCAAGACGTTCCGCCTCAAGGAACGTTACCTGTTCAATTTCTTCGGCGAGTGCTTCAACATTCTCAACGTCGGCAACGTGAGCGGCTTCGCGTTGACTCTGGATACCCAGGCGGCCAATCCCGCCAACCAGATTTTCGCGTTCGGGCAGCCATCTCAGCGCGTCGGCCAGAACTTCGGTTCGGGCGGTCCGCGCGCGTTCCAGGTCGGCGGGAGGTTCAGCTTCTAAGCACCGCTTTGCACACCAGGCGCCTATGAGATGCCGACCTACCGCGCGACAGACCGTCCTGTGGATCATCGCAGTTCTTTGCATCTCAACCGCCGCGGCGCAAAACATTGACGAGTGGTTCGCTTACGGCGGCGACAACCGCGCCGCCAAGTATTCGCCGCTCGATCAGATCAATGCCCGGAACGTGCAGCAATTGAAGATCGCCTGGCGCTGGGCTTCGCCCGATCAGCAACTCCTGGCGGCGCACCAGGATCTTCGGGCCGGCGAGTTCCAGGCCACGCCCATCCTGGTGGCAGGCGTGCTCTACACCAGCACGGCGATGAGCCAGGTGGCCGCCATCGACCCGGTCACCGGCAAGACAATTTGGATCTTCGACCCTGAGACCTGGCGTGTGAAAATGCCCACCACTAAGGGCTTCCAGCATCGCGGCGTGGCGTACTGGAGCGATGGCAAGCAGGGCCGGATCCTGATCGCCACTGGCGACAGCCACCTGATCGCCCTGGATGCCAAGACCGGGAAGAAGCTTGCCTCGTTCGGCGACAACGGCGTGGTGGACCTTCGTACCGTGGGACTGTTACGTCCGGTAAGTGGACCGCCCGAGTTGTATGGCCACACTTCCGCGGTGGTTATCTGCCGGGACGTGCTGATCGTGGGCAGCTACATCAGCGATCGCGCTTTTGACCGTTTCTCGCCGCCTGGCGATGTGCGCGGCTTCGACGTTCGCACCGGCAAACTGCTGTGGGTTTTCCATACCGTGCCGCAGCAAGGCGAATTCGGCACCGACACCTGGGAGAACGAATCCTGGAAATATACTGGCGCCGCCAATGTGTGGGCGCCCATCAGCGCCGACGACCAACTCGGCTACGTCTACCTGCCGGTCAGCACGCCGACCAACAACTTCAGCGGAACAGACCGGCCCGGCAGTGGACTTTTCGGCGATAGCCTGGTGTGCCTGAACGCGAAGACCGGTCAGCGAGTCTGGCACTTTCAGTTCGTGCATCACGGGCTTTGGGATTACGACACGCCGGCAGCGCCGAACCTCGTAGACATCAGCGTGGGCGGCCGCAGAATCAAAGCGGTTGCGCAAGTGACCAAGCAGGGCTTCACTTATGTCTTCGACCGCGTTACGGGAGCACCCGTGTGGCCGATCGAGGAGCGGCCGGTCCCGCAGTCCAGCCGGCCCGGTGAAAAATCCTGGCCCACCCAGCCGTTTCCAACCAAGCCTCCAGCGTTTGACTTACAGGGCGTGACCGAAGACCAGCTCATCGATTTTACGCCGGAATTGCGCACCGAGGCTCTCCAGATTCTGAAGCGATACAAGTATGGGCCGCTGTTTACTCCTCCGGATCCCAAGCTTCCGACCATCTTCATGCCCGGCTGGCTGGGCGGCGCGAACTGGTTCGGCGCGGCCGTAGATCCCGAGACCGGGATGCTGTACGTGCCGTCGGCAACCGCGCCGCTGGCTTATCCGCTCCGCGGCGGCAACGACAACGAAAATATTGCGGCGGCCGGCGGTTTCCTGGGCGGCCCTCAGGGACTGCCTTTGTTCAAGCCGCCCTTCTCTCGCGTGACGGCCATCGACCTGAACCGCGGCGAGATCGCCTGGACGGTTCCACTCGGCGACGGGCCGCGCGATCATCCGGCGCTGAAGGACCTGCATCTGGGGCCGCTCGGAACACCGTATGCGCGAGGCCGGCCACTCCTGACCAAAACTTTGCTGTTCGTGGCGGAAACCGACGCTCGGGAACCGCGCGGCCCGTCTACTCTGCATGCCTTCGACAAAAAGACCGGCCACGAAATCTGGCGCATGCCGGTCACAAACACAGTCATGGACGTGCCCATGACCTATCGCGCCGGAGGTAAGCAGTATATCGTCGTCGGCTGCGGCGCCAGGACTTCAGCCCACGAGCTGATCGCATTCAGTTTGCCTTGATTCACTGAAAAGGAAGATCCCTGTATGAGGAAACCGTTACTGACGATTGTCGCCGCAGCAGCGTTTGCCACTTCGCTGCACCCCGCCTCGCTGCCCAACTATGACGTAGATCAGAAGGCTGCGTCGCGTTATGATTTCTCCGCGTTGCGCGCGCGGGTACAGAAGGCCGTGGACACGGGCGAAATTCCGGGCGGCTCCGTGCTCGTAATGCAGCACGGCAAAGTTGTCTTTAAGGAAGCCTTCGGCCTCATCGACATTGAAAACAACAAGCCGTTTCGAACCGACTCGGTTTGCGCCATCGCGTCATCCACGAAATGGATCAGCGGCGCTACGCTCATGGCCGCGGTTTCCGAAGGCAAGCTTTCGCTCGACGACCCCATCGGTAAGTACTTTCCAGCCTATGCCGACATGCCCGTAAAGGGATCCGCGGAGAAGGGCAGTCCGACGGTCCGCCAGTGCTTCTCTCACACCAACGCGTTGCCTGAGATTACCGACAACATATTGGTTCGCGATCACAGCGTGCTCGAATCGGCACAACTTCTGGCGAAGACGATCAACACGCTGGACTGGATGCCGGGATCCGCATTCCGCTACGGAAACACCGGAATGCAGTTGGTCGGCGGCGCCGTCGCGAAGGTGACGGGCATGGAGTTCCAGGATTACATGCGCGAGAAGATCCTTGCGCCGTTGGGCATGCGTGATACCAGCTTCAACCCTACGGCCGATCAGCGCCAGCGCAGCGGCGGCATTTACGTGCACAAGCAGGGCGGCGGCTTCCAAAGAGAAAATCTTCCCGCGCTGCAAGGCAATATTCGCGGCGCACTGGTGGCCGGAGGCTTGCATTCCACGCTGGATGATTATGCGCGCTTCCTCACCATGATGCTCAACGACGGCCGATTCAACGGACACCAGGTGCTCCCGGCGAAGGCGGCGCTGGAGACCCAGAAGGACCAGACCGGGGGAGCGCCCATCAAGTCTTCTCCGTATCGAAATCAGAAAGGCTATGGGCTCGGCGCGGCGGTGATGGGCGTGGATGCCTCGGGCAAGCCAATCTACATCGGCGATGGCGGCGCCTTCGGCACCTACGGCTGGATCGACCGCGATCAGGAACTGATCGGCGTATTCTTCACGCAGAACAGGCTGCGCGATATCTACAACCTGTCCATGGTCGAGATTCGGGACTTGGTTCGCGCCGCCGCCGACAACGCCAAACACTGACAGGACGATGAGGAATTCCCAGATGAAACCAACGCTGCTGGTTGTCGCATGCCTGTGCTCTGCGCTCGGTCAGGCGCAGACGCGTCCGCAAGGTCCGGTGAGCGAATCCGGCGTAATCAACGGCGCCCGCTTTCGCATCGACATTCCGGCCAATTGGAATGGAGGCCTGGTTCTCTGGGCCCACGGCTACAGCCCGCCCGAGACGCCTTATCGCATCGCAGGCGAGGAAGGCGTTCGCAATGCCGGCGCGCAATTGATTCCCGTCCTGGGTGCGCAGGGTTATGCGTTGGCCCAGTCGGCATATAGCGTGCAAGGGCTCTCGATCCGCGAAGGCGTGCTGGAGACCGAGGCGCTGCGCCAGTATTTCGTGCACAAATACGGCAAAACGTATCCCACCATATTTGCGGGCGCGCACGGCGGCGGGTTGATTACTTATGCCGCGATTGAACGGTTTCCCGAATCTTACGATGGCGCGATCGCTTTCGGCGGTATCCCTCTGCCCGAGCTGGAGTGGGTCAAGGAGCGTATGTTCGACATGCGCCTCTTGTTCGACTACTATTTCCCAGGCTTGCCGGGAAGCGTCGTTGATTTCCCCGATGACGAGACCTGGGCCAGCGTCCGCGTGCAGGCCAAGAAGCTGGTGGACGCACACCCCGAGCGCGCCAAGACTCTGCTACGGATGTACAATCTGCGCAACACCGACGAACTGTGGCGTTGCATGGGTCTCTACACTTCGATACTGAAAGACCTCAACCGCAATCGCGCGCATGGCAACGCCTTCGACAACCGCAATACCATCTATCGCGGCAGCGATGACGACGCCAAGCTCAACCGCGAGGTTCCACGTTATAAGAGCGATCCGAAGGCAGTGGAGTATATGCGCCAGTGGGCCACGCCCACCTGCCAGATATCGTCTCCGCTGCTGGCGATCAACAGCTTGTTCGATCCCGTGGTTCCGTCGCAGGATACTCACTACTACGACGAGGCATGCAATCGGGCTGGCAAGACGGATCTGTTTGTCCAGATGTGGATGGATATGAAGGGCGAGTCCCCCACACCGAGCGCGGAAGGTTTTGCGCTGATTTTCAAAACGATGACCGACTGGATACTGAAGAGCAAGCGGCCCGCAGGCGGAGAACTAACCGTGGGGGTCAAGTGAGAGTTCGCTTGGCATAGAATGGCGCTCGCCGCTGGAGCGCCTTCTCGCGGCGCATGAGGTTCTGCGAAACGGCGTCGGACTGCGGCCGGCGAAATACCCACCTGCACCTCAAGCCAGTTTCAGTTCTTTGATTGCCTCGCCGGCCCCACTCAGATTTGCCAACCGCATTTCCGAATACTTGCGGGAAAGGACCACCCCTGGGGCGCCGGCGCGAAAGGCCGCCATCACCGCGTCCTTGGTTCCCAGCGGCGTACATTTGCTTTGATTGGCTTCAGTCGGAATGTCGATGTCAATTCCTGGCCAGATCAGCGTCTTGGTTCCGGCCGCGCCATCCACCGCACGCTTCGACTCGCGGTAAACGTAGTCACTCGAGAACCCAGTATATGGGATCTCCTCGTAACTGCGTTCTTTGTAGTCCAATACCCGGTACTGGTATTCGAGTAGTTCCTGTTTGGGGAAGTCCGCAAATACACCCTTATGGATGCCGTCAATGTAGCTGGCCATTCGCGGGCCGGCGCAATTGTGATACATCACTATCTTCAGAAAGTCGGAATACTTGGCAAGTTCCTGGAGGTCCTGCTCGGCGCGAAAGTAGGGGCTGAAAGAGTTGTTGTGAAAGATATGCCAGCCGCACAGCAGTTCCGGCTTCACCGACTTCACCCTGCTGTGCAGCGCCTGGTAAGTTTCCCGCAGGCTGTCGTTCCAGAAGGTTTCCCAAGCCAGGATATCCGGATAGCGTAAGAGGATCCGCCAGAAGGTGACGTAACAGCCGTCCACCGGGCGCTGGCCGGCTGAAGTTTGTTTCAAGAAGGTTTCCAGCGCGAGATATCCTGCGCGGGCCCGCTCCATGTTGATTCCCAGCCGCTGGGCTTTTTTCTGGCAAAACTCGCAGAAACAGGAGGCCTGCTCCGCGCTGGCCGTCCGGATCGCATTGTTCAACGGGCCCATGCGCTCCGAGCACCACATGATCCCGTCGACGTCGTAGGATCTGGCGTAATCCTCAACCAATCCCAGGAGGAAATTCGTGGTGTTGGGGTTGTTAAAACAGAGCCGCGAACCCTGTTTGCCATGCAGGTCGCGTTCCAGTAACTTGTCGATGTTGGGGAGGTCCCTGCGAAAGACATCCTCGGCCCACAAGATGGTGCGCATGCCGCGTTTCTTCGCCGCGGGAGCGACCGTGGTGATAATGTCGACACCAGGGTGGTCGGGGGCGCGCGTATCCGCCGCTCTTAGGGCCGTGTCCCTGTAGTACTGCGAATGCGGAGTGGCGAAATTGCCACCGTGAAAATCCAGATCGTATTCCTGTTTGCCGTGGTCGGGCAGGGGTTGTCCCGGAACCTGCCGGCCAGCGATACCCCGCCCATAGGTGAACACGGCCAGGAAGAGTGTGTTGATGTGGCCGCGCTCCTGGAAAATATCCAGCACTGGCTCCACGCCCTCGTCAAGAAATGAGATGGCTCCTACCTGGATTCCGATCATGTTCTTTTGCGGGGATGGCTGCGCCTGCGCGGGTGCAAGTGCGGTTAGCGCAGCCGACCCCGCCACGGCCGCGGTCTTCAAGAAGTCTCTGCGGTCTATCTCAGTATTTGCCACGAATCCTCCTCCCGTCTTCTGTCGAGTGTACTCGAGCTTAGCGCAATTTAAAAAGTGATCCTGGCGTTGAATTGCATGACTCGTGCTCCCAAGGTACTCAGAAGCTGGCCAAAGAAAGGGTCATTCACGCTGGTCCGCAGGCCGGAGAGGTTGGTGTGATTCAGAGTGTTGAACATATCGGTGCGGATCTGTAGCTTGACGTTTTCCCGGATCGAGAAATTCTTGGCCATGCTGAAGTTCAGATTCCATAGGCCGGGTGACCGCACCTCGCCCGGACCGGCATTGCCCGGCCGGATTGGAGCGCCCGATGCGCTGGATACGGGAATTTTCTGAAAAGCGGCGGGATTGAGATACTGCAGCGTGTCCTGGTAATTGGAAAGAATGGCCTGACCTCCGATGTAGTCGGCGCGCTGATTGGGAGTGGACGAAGTCTGCGTCACAATGATGGGGAGGCCAGTCTGGGCCGAGAAAATTCCCGTGGCCTGCCAACCGCCCAAGACAGTGCGGGCGAAGGTGCCCAGGCTCGAGAATCCCGGCAAATCGTACACAAAGTCCGCCGCGAAGTAATGAGTTATGTCGGACGCCGTGGGACCTCGGTCAGCGCGCAGGTCGAAGAAACTCTGACTGCGGCTGAAATTTTCCCCATCGTAGTAGGCGCCGGAATCTCCTCCCCCATTGCCAAGCGCTTTCGACCACGTGTAATTAACGTCAAAGCTCAACTGATGACCGAAGCGCTTCCGGATCGAGTTCTGCCAGCCGTAATAGGTCATAGTCTGCGAGCTATCCACATAGTTTGGTTGTCCACCCAAATTGGGGTTCGGCCGCAACCCGGTCAGGCGATCTACCGTGTTCGCGGACCTCCACAGAGGGAACTTGACGCCGCGTGTTCCGACAAACGCCGTCTGGAACATCACGGTTGATGTGATCTGTCGTTGAATGTCAAACGTGTACTGCATCGTATAAGGGTTTTGCAGGCTCGGGCTGTAAATAGCCGAGACGTAGGTAATTGGGCTCGTTTGAGTAAGCTGCTGAGTATACTTGAAGAAATTATCGTTGTAATCAGGATACTTAATGGCGAAGGTCTTGATATCCGCTGGAGTGAAAGTAGCCCGGTAAGGTACATTTGGGGCGCTGGAGAGAACATTCCAGAAATTCTCCGGCATTAGATTGCTGAACATTACGCCGAACCCAGCCCGGATGGCTGTCTTGCCTTTTCCGTCCGGATTGTAAGCGAAACCAACTCTGGGGCCGAAATTCACGGCGTCGTTGGGGTAAGGATCTGAAGGAGATCGGTAGGGACCCACGTTAAACTGGCCGTCCATGCTTAGAACAGTCGGGTTATAGAGTCCCGCTTGAGGCGTCCCGCCCGCTCCCTGTCCGACAAAGTTGGAATAGAAATCGTATCGCAGGCCAAGGTTCACAGTCAGCTTCGGGCTCACCTTCCAGTCGTCTTGGGCAAACAAGCCCCACTCAGACATTCGCCCGTCGTAAAGTCCGGATCCCAGCGTGGCCGCGACCTGGCTGGGCTGATTGTTGAGCAAGGCATCGAAGCTGGTGTATAAGAAGTCTGGAATTTGAGGGTTGTTACAAGTACCTTGCCAGAGGTGATAGTCCGCGCCAAACTTGAGAAAGTGGTGGCCGATCAAGCGTGCGTACTTTTCCGAAAGCTGCCACTGGCCACCGCCGAGGTGGTTAATCTCGCCGCTGGGCCCGGTCCAGCCGAGACTGGTATTGAGATCGGGGATGCGCCGCCCGTAAGGGAAGCTCTCGCTGGAGCTGGCTGGATCCTTGAGACTAAAGAAATCATCGGTACGATCCCATATGGTCCGGTTGTAACCGAGTCGCGTCTCAGAAGTCCAGTTACTTCCACCGGTCTGGAAGCTGGTACCGAAACGGTTGAGGTTGGTGATAAAGTTTCGATTGTCATCGTTGTAGTAACGGGGGACCAACCAGTAGGGCGTGCCGTGATTGTAGGTAAAGGCGAGACGGCTATTGGCTGTCAGGATCACGTCCCCTTTCGCGTCATAGTGGTCGTCCTTGTGGATCTCTCTCTTAGTGGCGCTGAAATTCCCAACCAGCGCATTCGCCGCGGTGGGAGAACTCGGCAAAGGGAATGCCTGGAGCGCGAGCTGGTAGTCCGGCACTGCGCTCAGCAGTTGCTGACGGGCCAGAGCGGTGGGCACATTACCCTGCACGAAAGAGGCCGCCGACTCGCGGTAACCTTCATAGTCCCCAAAGAGGAAGATCTTGTTTTTCTTGATCGGCCCGCCCAGAGAGCCGCCAAACTGGTTGAAAGTGAGGGCAGGTTTGGTAGCGACCACTTGAAGCCGTGCGTTGGCCGCGCTGTCCTGATGGTTCTCAAACAGGCTGCCGTGCAAATTGTTCGTGCCGGACTTTGATACCAGGTTCACCTGTCCGCCGACGGCATCTTCATATTCCGCGGGAATAGCCCCTTTGACGGCGCTGACCTCTTGAATGCCCTCCACGCTCAACACGTCAACCAGATTGGCGCCTTGGTATACGCCGGGATTGTTACTGCCTGAGTTTCCGGTAGCATTGGTCCCATCGAGGGAATACACTGTGCCGTTGCGTCCGACTCCGTTCATATTGACGCCAGTCCCGTTGTTTCCTTGGCTTGGAACGATGCCGGCGTTGATCTTCAACAGACCGCTGAAGTTTCGGTTTTGCAAAGGCAGTTCTCTCGCATCGGTGATGCTGTAATTCTGAAGTTGTTGTGCGGATACTGTATTGACCAACGGCGCAGTGCCCTCGACACTGACCTTGTCGGTCAGCGCGCCCAGCTCAAGCGCGAACGTTTGCCGTACTTGCTGGCCCGCGGTAAGCGTGATTCCGTTGCTGATATAGGCCTTAAAGCCCGCCGCGTCGATTGTTAGGGTGTAAACGCCCGCCGGCACAAAGGTGAAACCAAAGTCTCCACTACTGTTTGCGCTTTTCGTCAACGTGGCCTGGGTGTTTTGGTTCGTGAGCGTCACGACCGCTGACGGCACCACGGCCCCTGAGGGGTCGGTGACGCTCCCGTAGTATGTGGCCGAGTTCGCTTGTGACCAAGCCATCTCTGGCATCCACAGCAGCACGCACGCGAGCAGGAAACCCGCCACGCCTAGATGCACGCGCTGCGTCGAAAAAGAAAGATTTCTCCTCATGTAATCCCCCCTCTTTCTGAAAGAGCCGCTAAATTGGTTTGAGATCTTGCTTCGACCGCCTGGCGGGTTGCCGGCGCTCGAAATGCACAGCCCTGCGATCGAGGTTCTGCCTGGATCGACAGGCAGGACGCGTCGTCAAACAGGTTTTGTTACAGCGGAGACGTCAGTATCGTGAATCACCGGCACCGCCGCCCGCGTGCCGGAACTCTCTTCGCCTGAAAGTCAGAACGGCGCCCTGATTCAAGGAGCCGTTCCAAAAATCTCTTTCGTCTTCGGATTCAGATCGATGGCGATATCCATGAATCCTTTCAACATCTCTTCCCAGCTCTGATCGCCGTGGTGCACCGCGGAACTCGGATCGGGATTATTCGGATTGTTCGCCGAGTTGTCATAGTGCCCAATGCATTCGAGGATCGTGCCCGCCGGAAGCAGCTTCGGCTGCGCCAGGAAGTACGTCAATTGCCAATGGAAGTCGTAGTGAGAAACGCGCAACAGCGTCTCTGACTTTCCATCGGGGTAGGTGGCGCGGAACTCGAAATCCTTGCCTCGCAGGTGCATGTGGGGCTGGAGAGCCGTCACCTTCAGATCCTGCATGAGTCTCACTTTTGTCTGGACCAGGGCATTCGGATCGCCTGGGAGAATCGTGAAATTCTCGTTGAACACAGAAACGCCGCGAACACGCTCGATGGGAGGCTGTTTCGCGAACCTGAAACCGATGCGCGGCCGTTCGGTCACGGGCGTTCCGTTGGGGGTAAAGTGAAGCTGAAACATGATATCGGAACCCGCTTTGATCAACCGCGCCTGCCCGGGCTTCAACGCGGGCGCCACTCCGCCCGGTACGTACACCTGCAGGTTCTCGCTATCGGGAGCAGCCCCAAACGTGCGGCTGCGATCGCGAGAATCCGGATCCCCTTCCCGCTCGAAGTACTGGCCGTGCGGGTGCTTCTTTTCATACTCCGGGTTATGGGGACGCACCGATGCGATCATATGATGCACCACGGAGGGGTTTTCCGGCCGCATCTCTACCGCCTCGATCCACTTGTCTTCGGTGAAACCGCTGGGGAAAAGAATGTATTGGTAAGGAACCACGCCACTGGCCGGAATGTGGTATTCAGTGGGAACTTCCAGCACCAGATCCGGCTTTCCGATGGCCCAGCCGTCGACAAATGACACAGGCTGGGGAGCGTCCTTAGGATTGCCTTCGGGCGCGCCGTTGTCGGCCCAGGAGACGAGCGTGTCGATCTCGGCGCGCGAGAGTGAACGATCGTTGGAAAATGTTCCGTACCCCGGATCCGCGAACCAGGGAGGCATCTTCTTCAGCACTACGGCTGAGCGAATGGCTTTCGCCCAGGGGCGCACCTGTTTATAGTTGAGCAATGGCATGGGGCCGATCTCACCTGGACGGTGGCAGCCTTGACAGCGCTGCTGCAGGATGGGAGCCACATCTTTGTAGTAGGTGAGCGGGGCTGAACCCGTGGCGCCGCCGTACAAGGGCAGGCATGCCGCAAGCAGTATTCCTCCACACTTAGGAAGCATGAGGACTCAGTAACAACCTCGTTAATAATAGTTGCTAGTGGGTTGTCTCTAAGTACTCTTTACTAGCCCAGGTAACGTCATATGATTATGACGTTGCGTTCTCGCATTACCTTGACTCCAACTCAACGGGGCGAACTGCAAGCGCATTTGCGGCGTCGCAATCTTCCGGCCAGCGTGGCCGTCCGAATGAAGATCGTACTGATGCTGGACGAAGGCTCCAGCTACAACGACATCAAGGAGAAGCTGGACACCACGGCGCCGACCATTTCGCTATGGAAGCGGC
>JAIQFN010000110.1 GCA_020073265.1 Terriglobia bacterium
GCGTGCCGCGCCGGCACTCGTGCCGACGCATGGTCAGCGCTGATGGTATCCCACAACGCGTTCACATGAGTGTGAACGCGGCACGCACGAGTGCGTGCGCCACGCTCGCCAGCTACACAGCGGTTGGCTTAATGGGTGTATGATTTACTTCATGCGTACACTCCGAGCCACCCTGTTCCTGGCGACCTTTGCGGTTATCCTGCCGCTTGCGGCCGCGATCCCCGAGCCAGTCCACACCGCCAACGGCCTCGTTTCCGGCGTCGCTGGCGCCAGCCCCGAAGTCCGCGTTTTCAAGGGCATTCCATTCGCCGTTCCACCGGTCGGCGACCTGCGCTGGCGCGCTCCCAAAGCCGCAGCCAACTGGGAAGGCGTACGTAAGGCCGACGAATTCGCTCCCATCTGCGTGCAGCGCGGAGGCGGAGTCGGTGGCGCTCGAAATAACGCCAACATGAGCGAAGATTGCCTGTACTTGAACGTGTACACGTCCGCAAATTCCGCCAAGGAAAAGCGCGCGGTAATGGTTTGGATCCACGGCGGCGCGCTCACCAGCGGCGCCGGCTCCCTCTACGACGGCGAAGCGCTCGCCAAGAAGGGCGTGGTGGTGGTCACGGTGAATTACCGCCTCGGAATCTTCGGCTTCTTCGCGCATCCCGAGCTGACCAAGGAATCCGACCGCAACGCGTCTGGCAACTACGGCCTGCTCGACCAGATCCAGGCGCTCGAATGGGTCCAGAAGAACATCGCGGCCTTCGGCGGCGATCCGAAGCGCGTCACCATCTTCGGCGAATCGGCCGGCTCCTGGAGCGTCAATTACCTCACCGCCACGCCGCTCGCGCGCGGTCTGTTCCAGCGAGCCATCGGCGAGAGCGGCGGCGAGTTCGCCCCGGCGCGCAAGCTGGCCGATCTCGAGCAAGCCGGCGTCAAGCTCGGCCAAACTATGAACGCCACCAGCATCGCGGCCCTGCGAGCCAAGTCGTCTGACGACCTGATGAAGGTCCAGTTCCAAACCGCCGGCAATGTCGATGGCTGGTTCCTGCCGCAGGACGTATTCACGATTTATTCCACCGGCAAGCAGTCGGATGTGCCCACCATCATCGGCTCCAACAACGACGAGGGCACCATGTTCACTCGCAATATCACGGCGGCCGCGTTTCGCCAGACCGCCGAGCGCCGTTTCGGCTCCGACGCCGAGGCGTATCTCAAGCTGTACCCCGCCGCCAACGATCAGGAAGCCTTTGACGCGGCCGCCCACAGCATGCGCGACCAGACCTTCGGCTGGGAGATGCGCACCTGGGCGCGCGAACAGACCAAGACCGGCAAGTCCAAAGTCTACATGTACTACTTCAGCCGCGTGCCTCCCGGCGAGAACCGGGCCAAGGGCGCGTTTCACGGCTCCGAGATTTCCTACGTGTTCGGCAATCTGCTGATGGCGCCCTTCGCCACCGGCGCCAATGAGCAAGCGCGTCCCTGGACCGACATCGATCGCAAGCTCGCCGACACCATGTCGTCCTATTGGGTGAACCTCGCCATCACCGGCAATCCCAACGGCAAAGGTCTGGCCAAGTGGCCGGCCTACAGCGCCAAGGACGATCAGGCGATGGGCTTCGGCGATTCCATCGGCGTGATGCCGCTGCCGCACAAGGAAGCGCTCGATTTCCTGGATAACTACACCGAGCACCTGCGGCAGACCGGCGCGCCGGCCACCCGGTAACCGGCTCGAACCGCGCGCCTGGCGTCAGAAACGGCTTATTTTCCAGCAAGATCAGTAAGCCCTTCTCATTGACGCCGGGCGCGTTTCATGCTATAAATCCGAGAGACTCGGAGGCTTATGCGTTCCATCGCTCTCGCTGTAGCGTGCGCCGTTTCCGCCCTCGCGGCAACCAATTCAGGTTCCGTCACCTTCAACAAAGAAGTCCTGCCGATCTTGCAGAAGAGATGCCAGGACTGCCATCGCGCGGGCGAAGTCGCGCCCATGGCGTTGATCAATTATCAGGACGCGCGCCCCTGGGCCAAGTCCATCCGCCAGGCCGTCATCACCAAAAAGATGCCGCCGTGGTTCGCCGATCCGCACGTCGGCAAGTTCGCCAATGACCGCTCGCTGAGCCAGGCCGAGATCGACACCATCGTGGCCTGGGTGGATGGCGGCGCCAAAGAAGGCGATCCGAAGGACGCACCGGCTCCGCGCACTTTCGTCGAGGGCTGGAACATCGGCAAGCCGGACCTGGTGATCGAGATGCCGAACGCTTTCGCGATCCCGGCCACCGGCAAGGTTGAGTACATGTACGTGGTTCTTCCCACCGGCCTGAAAGAAGACCGCTGGATCGAAACCACCGAAGTTCGTCCGGGCAATCGCGCCGTGATGCACCACGTCATCGCGTCCATCCGCGAGCCGGGCTCCACCTGGATGCCGGATGCAAAACCCGGCGTGGTCTTTCTTCCGGAGAGAGGGAACCGCGGCGGGCAATTGAGCGCCGGTCTGGGCAGCTACGTGCCCGGACAAGTCGTGTTGCCGGCCGGCGATGGCCCGCGCCGCGCCACGCTGCTCAAAGCCGGTTCCGACATCGTGTTCCAGTTGCACTACACACCCAACGGGACCGCGACCACCGACAAGACCAGGATCGGAATCATTTTCGCCAAGGGCGCGCCCGAGAAGCGCTTGGTGGGTGGCAACTCCGCGTCCATGCGCTTCGCGATTCCGCCCGGCGATTCCAACTACAAGATCGAAGGATCCTCCACGCTGCAGTACGACTGCGACCTGATCAGCATGATGCCGCACGCGCACCTGCGTGGGAAATCGTTCGAATACCGCATCGTCCGCCCGGACGGCACCAGCCAGACCGTGCTGAGCGTGCCCAAGTACGATTTCAACTGGCAGCTCACTTATTATCTAGCCGAGCCGCTGCATCTGACCAAGGGCACCAAGCTGGAAGTCACGGCCTACTACGACAATTCACCCAACAACGTCTACAACCCCGACGCCACCAAGGAAGTCCACTGGGGCGAGCAGACCTGGGAAGAGATGATGATGGGCTATTTCAACGTGGCCGTGGATGGCAGTGTCCAGCTACCGGATGGCCGCGGCCGTCGCCAGCCCACCGATACGGCATCGCTAGCAACGCCGCAACAGTAGCCGTGGGGCGGCCAATCCTGGCCGCAGCCGGCCTTCAGCCGGCCCTTGATTTTTCGGAGAATCGGAATCAGGAGCGAAGAACTGCGCGCGTCTCGGCGCGCGGGACAATCCTCGTCCAGTCGCTCGCCGGCTGGGCCAAGCGCCCCACCCAAAATTCGTTGCCAGCAGAGTCATGTGAGCCCGCAAACGAGTAACCGTATTAGACACGGCTGCTTCTTGACCTGACGATCAGCAAATTTGGGCAGGCTGTGCCGGAGGCCCATTCTGGCAGCGGACGTGCCTTATCATTCGTGATCAAGGAGCATGCGCCATGGGCTTTCAGAGACTGTTCGGTAGCGATCCCCTCGACCCTTTTGACATGGGCCCGCTGCTCGAACGGGTGAAGCAGCAGGAGTTCCCCCCAACTCCGCGTCCCGAAATCGGAAGTTACCGCTGCAGCATTTGCCGACGGACCCTGGAAGAGATCGGCATCCCTCCCCATTTGCGGATGGCACAGATGTATGGCAAGGTTGTGGTCGTCGGCGAGTCGTTACCTAAAGAGGTCTTAGATGACCCATTTCTCTATCGTGGCCTCTTCTGTGACGCCTGCGTCCAGGTGTTCTGTCCGTCCTGCGCGAACATGCAAACCGAAACCTGCCCGAAGTGCGGGAAGCGCCCGCTGATGCCGGGGTACCGGCCGCTGTTGAAACGCTGCAAAGCGTAGGGAAGGCCGCCTGCTTAGGGCAGCCACCAGTTCAGAGAATCCGAAGCCGCGGTGAAAAACTGCTCGCGCGTTCCTTCGCGCGGATCGTCTTTAGTCCAGTTGCCTTCGGGCCGGTAGCCAGGGTCGTGATACACCCACGCGACGCCGCGTTCGGATTTCAGTAGTATCTGCGCTTCCGAATCGCACTCGAAGATGTCTCCCTCGATGGTGAAGCGCAGCCGCGTGCCGTCCACGACGCCGATCTGCGCGAACGATCGCCGCTCCACCGGTTCGGCGGAAAAGAAATAACCGCCCTGGCCCGGAAGGTAGAACATCGCAAAGCGGCCGGCCACAACCGCGCCCGCGCCGCTCGGCGACGCAAGCGCGCCGTTGATCGATACCTTGAGCGCCACGAACCGAAGCTGCGCCGACGACTGCGATCCCCACTCGGGCGGCGGCCCGCCGCGTTGATTGATCCGGATCTGCACGGTATCGGTGATGGGGCTCAATCCTGGATTGGCCGGAATGTCGATCGCGAAGCGGCCGCCCGAGTCGAGCATTCCGGATTCGATCGGTCCCGGCAGCGTGGGCGTTGGCTTGCCGCCGGTGGCATTCGGAAATCGGGCGGCGAACTCGGGTCCCGCCGGCCTGGCCGTCGCTCGAAACTGCATCCCGTCCTCGGTTCGCTCCACAGCCAGCTCGTAGGCGAACACCACCAGGTCATTCTCGTCCCGGTACATGCGGTAGAAGCTGTTGCCGGACGCCGGCTGGATTTCGGTTTTCAAGCCGATGGCGGCGCCGTCGGCCGAGCGCGCGTAGACTCTAAGCTGAATGCCGTTGCTGAGCGAAACTACCGAGGACTCTTGCGCCCAAGCGATGGCCAGGGAGAACAGCAGGATGGCGAGGCGCATAAAAACCCGCAGCGGCAACTTCCGCCTACTTTCATTCTAGTTGCAAACCCGGCACTCACCCGTGAATGCCCAGCGCCTGGCGTACCTCTTCGATCCTGCGCTCCTTCCAGTAGCGGTTGAAATTCTCCAGGTTGGTCAGCGAGCGCGACTCCATGCGGTCGATGTAGAGCTGCCCGTCCAGATGATCGATCTCATGCTGCAGGATGCGCGCATACCAGCCCTTGGCCTCGATCCTGCGCTCAGCCCCTCGTTCGTCCCGGCATTGCACCGTAATCGATCGCGAGCGTTTCACCAGCGCGCTCGATCCCGCCACGCTGAGGCAACCTTCGAAGAATTCCACCTGCTCATCCGATCGCTCGACAATATGCGGATTGATGAGCACCTGAAACGGAACCGGCTCGCGTTCGCGCTCCGCTAGTTGTTCGGGCGACGCGCCCTTGAAATACTCCGCGCGGTCCTCGATCACCGCCAGCCGGATGGGCAGCCCGACCTGCGGCGCCGCGAGGCCGACGCCCGGCGCATCGCGCATCGTATCGCGCATCCACTCGATCAGGTGCTGCGTTTCGGCCGAGCCGATCTCGTCGAGCGCGAGCGGCCGCGCGGTCTGCCGCAGCACCGGTTCTCCAACTTGCACGATCTTGAGTCGCATCAGTGTGTCCGGCTACGATTCTACCGTGCCGCGCCCCAACCCCCTTTTCGCCCCGCCGCGCCCGTGATATGCTTGCCCACATGATTGGCAAACTATCGCTGGCTGCCTTTCTGGCCTTCGCTCCCGTAGCGACGGCTCAACCCCTGGCTGGACGTTGGGACGCCTCCGTGAACGTCAACGGCGTCGACGTGCCGTTTCGCTTCGAACTCGCGGGCGAGGGCGCGAACATCAAAGGCTCGTTCTTCAACGGCGACGAGCGCCTCACCTCCACCGCCGGCCGCCTCGAGAACGGTTCGCTCGCGCTGAGCTGGGACTACTTCGCCTCGCGCCTGGAAGCCACGTTCAAGGACGGCGCGCTGGACGGCAAATATATCCAGGCCCGCCGCAGCGAACGCGCTAATTACGCGTTTCATGCGCGTCGCTACGAAGCCCGGCGGTCCGCCCCGGATGCGCCCTTGATCGCCGGCCTGTGGACGATTCCCAACGACAGCGCCAAAGGCGAGCGAGCCTGGCGCTTCATCGTCCATCAATCCGGCCCGGATGTTTCAGCCGCCATCCTGCGCGTGGACGGCGACACCGGCGCGCTCACGGGAACCTATCAGGACGGCAAGTTCACCCTCAGCCACTTCTCCGGCGTCCGGCCGCTGCTGCTGGAGCTGACCCCGGCCCAGGACGGCTCGCTCGACATCCTGCAGAACGGCTCCAAGAAATTGACGGCGGTCCGCGCCGAGCAAGCACGCGCCAGGGGAGTGCCCGATCCCGCCGATCCCACGCGCCACACCAGCGTCAAGGATCCGTCGGATCCCTTCCGCTTCAGCTTTCCGGACCTGGACGGCCACCTGGTCAGCAACACCGACGCGCGTTTCCGCGGCAAAGTGGTGCTGATCAACATCACCGGGAGCTGGTGCCCGAACTGCCACGACGAGGCGCCCTTCCTGGCGGCGCTGTACCGCAAGTATCGCGATCAGGGACTCGAGATCGTGGCGCTGTCGTTCGAGGAAGCCGACCAACTGAAGGATCCAACCAGGCTGCGCGCGTTCATCAAGAAGTACGGAATCGAGTACACCGTGCTCTTAGGCGGCGAGCCGTCGGAGGCGAGTGAAAAGCTCACTCAGGCGGTCAATTGGAATTCCTGGCCCACCACTTTCTTCCTGGGCCGCGACGGAAGGGTTCGCAGCGTCCACGCCGGCTTCCCGAGTTCGGCCAGCGGCGAGCTTTACGTGCAGGCCAAGGAAGAATTCACGGCAGGAGTCGAGCGCCTGCTGCGTGAGAACATCCGGACGGCGCGCTAGCGGTTAGCTGGCCGAGGAAACCCCGGTCGATCCACCGAAGCTCGCCAGCGTGGCGATCACCTTGGTGAACACGCCCACGACGTCGGAGCCGAGCGCCGGAAAGACCGCCGCCCCCATGGTGGCGACAAAGCCGCCGAGCAAGGCGTATTCCACCAGATCCTGGCCGCGCGTTTCTTTCCAGATCCTCAATTTCCAAATCCCTTGGAGCAGCGTCGTCATCGTGTCCTCCTCTTTCGAGCTGCCTCGATTTTGCCAGCGGCCGGTGCTTGCACAAAGGTCCGAGCGTACCGATTTTGGCTACTCCGACGGACTAGTCGAAGTGTTACTAAACGCGGCCCAAGGACTGGTAAGTCGGTACTGGAACCGGTGGCCCAAGCTATACTTTGTGAATGCCCAAAATCGAAAGAAGGGTACATGGCACGTTCGGCTGGATCGATCCTGGGGGCCAGGCGGGAGGCTGACTGGATGCTAATCGATTTGCTGGACTTCGCCAAGCGCTATACGGCGGCGTGGTGCAGTCAGGACTCGGCGAGCGTGGCGGCCTGCTACGCGCCGAACGGCTCGCTGCGCATCAATGACGACCCTCCGGCCGTCGGGCGCAATGCGATCGCCGAGGCTGCTCAGGGTTTCATGACTGCGTTTCCGGATTTGCAGGTCGTCATGGACGACATCCATGCGCAGGGCGGCCGCGCCGTTTACCACTGGACGCTCACCGGCGCCAACACCGGTCCGGGCGGGACCGGGCAGCGCGTTCGCATCAGCGGCTTCGAGGTATGGAGGATCGGAGCCGACGGACTCATCGCCGAATCGCAGGGCCGCTTCGATCGCGCCGAATACCAGCGACAGCTTGAACGCGGCGTGGAAAAGTCGTAACAGCAGAGTGCGCTGGCCGGCCCGCCGGTTATGGTACACTCTTCAATGGATTTGTAAATTCGGATCCCTCCGCCGGCTCTCCGGTTGTTCTCTTTTTCAAGCCTTATTGTGGAAGAGTTTGCGTCGAGGGGTTCCGCAGCGCTGGACAGGTGGGTGAGTGGTTAAAGCCAACAGACTGTAAATCTGTCCCTCCTTGCGAGGTACGAAGGTTCGAATCCTTCCCTGTCCACCAGAAAAGTTCGGCCGTTGTAGCTCAGTTGGTAGAGCGCGTCCTTGGTAAGGACGAGGTCACCAGTTCAATCCTGGTCAACGGCTCCAGATTTTCGTTCCTTGGTTTCTGGTTTCTCGTTTCTGGTTGGCTCGGCCAGCCGCAACGAGAAACTAGAAACGAGACAACTAGAAACGAGAGTATATGGCCAAGGAAAAATTTGACCGCACCAAACCGCACGTGAACATCGGGACCATCGGGCACATCGATCACGGCAAGACCAC
>JAIQFN010000048.1 GCA_020073265.1 Terriglobia bacterium
AAGAGAATCGTTCGGGAGATCGCATCCGTCGATAGAGCGTGCACGGCATCAAGATCCGGCAAACGCCACTCTGATCCGCGGGTTATGCGTTGCAGCAGAACGCGGTCGGGCTCAGGCGCCCGCCGGGGTTCAATCGCAAGACGTTTCTCTACCTGAAAGAGCGATTCTTTGGAACCCGAGACAGGCGGGATCGTCCGGGATCAGGTGGTTTCCCTGTCCGGGGCCGGATTCCACGACATGGTCTCCGTTCTGAGGGGTGGCGACGAAGCCCGAGCTAAGATCGAAGACTGGATCTACCATCCGCCTCAGGGCGCCAGCTCGGCGCTAGACTCAGTGCGACTCCTCGCGCCCATCCCCCGTCCGCCCAGGTTGATCTGCATCGGTCTCAACTATCGCGACCACGCTCTGGAAGCCAAGATGGAAGTCCCCCAGGTTCCGACCGTCTTCTCGAAATTTCCCAGCTCAGTCATCGGACCCGGCCAGCCCATCGTCCTGCCGAAAAATTCCGCCGAGCCGGACTATGAGGCCGAGTTTGCATTTGTCATTGGCACGGGTGGCCGACACATCGCCGCTGTGGATTGGAAGCGCCACGTCTTCGGCTACACGATCGTCAACGATGTGAGCGCGCGCGACTTTCAACGCGCCAGCACGCAGTGGCTCATGGGCAAGACTTTCGACACCTTCGCGCCCATGGGCCCGCACATCGTGAGTGCGGACGAAATCGCCGACCCGCACGCTCTCGACATCAGCCTACGCATCAACGACCAAGAACTGCAGCGCTCCAATACTCGCGAGCTGATCTTCAAGATCCCTGAACTGGTGGCGTATCTGTCCAGCGTAATCACACTCGAACCCGGCGACGTAGTCTCCACCGGCACGCCAGCTGGAGTGGGCTTCGCACGCTGGCCGCGCCGCTACCTAAAGCCCGGAGATGACGTCGTCGTCAGCCGGGTTGCGCAGTTCGCCGATTCCGGCCACGGTAGTTGCCGAAGCGTGAAGCGTGAAAGTGGCCGTGGTTGGACTCGGGGTAATCGGTCTATGTACTGTTGGCGTGGCTCCCCGGCATGGATTCGAACCACGAACTTGACAGGTTTTTGAAGTCTCACAACTTATTGATTCTACAAAGTCGTGGAAGTCGCCAAAGGTATCAAAAGCAGGTATCTGGTACAAAATCGGTACAAAACGCATTTCAGTGACGACCAGCT
Source organism: Terriglobia bacterium (assembly GCA_020073265.1). GTDB lineage: Bacteria > Acidobacteriota > Terriglobia > Bryobacterales > Bryobacteraceae > Palsa-89. The sequence continues at coordinate 1,206 of JAIQFN010000048.1, forward strand.
GTTTCCACTCTAGACTGCTCTTTCTGAATGCGGACGGATGGACTACTTCGCTGTATATCCACCGTCGATGATAAGCTCACTGCCCGTGATGAACTTCGCCTCGTCGGAGGCGAGGAAGACGACGGCCCAACCAATATCATCCGGCTCCCCTATGTGACCGAGGGGATGCAGCGCATCGATTTGTTTGCGGACTTCATCGACAGCACCTTTATCGGACGCAAAAGTCTCGACCATGGGTGTCCAAATGAAGCCCGGGTGGATCGAGTTGACTCTGATCTTGTCCGCAGCGTAAATCAGTGCATCATTTTTTGTCATCAACCGCACCGCTCCTTTTGAGGCGTGGTAGGGAGGGACGTCGCCCGCACCGACGATTCCATAGATCGAGGACAAGTTGATGATGCTGCCGGCTCCTGCGCGCTTCATGCATGGGATGACATGCTTTGTGCAGAAGAATACTCCCTTAACATTGACGGCCATCAGTTTGTCCCACTCCTCTTCGGAGACCTCGTGAGTGGGTTTGTTCGCGCCCGAGATGCCCGCGTTATTCACGAGTACATTGATTTGACCGAATGTCCGCTCCACATCGCCGAATACAGACTTCACCTCGGATTCCCTGCTGACATCCAAATGCCAGAATTACGCTCTTCCGCCAGCTCCCACTATTTCGTCAACCGCGCGACGTCCAGCGCCGTCGAGAACGTCTGTGAGCGCAACAGTTGCTCCTTCGCGAGCGAGGAGGTTGCAAGCCGAGCGTCCGATGCCTTGCGCGCCTCCAGTTACGACTGCCACTTTTCCAGCTACCCTGCTCACGTATTACCCCTCCACCAGGCTGCGGTTCGATCGGCTGATTCGGTCACAACGCTGCCGCGTCCAGTGTCCCACTTGGGACGACTCCTTTGCGGAAGCATTCGCCTGCTCATTCAATCTCTACCACAGGAGAGGAAATAACATAGATCCTCACGGAAGGCAATTCAGGGGCGGGACACCGGCAGAGCGATTCGGGGTCCAGAGCATCAGGAAGAGCCTTGATGGCGTATTCCTGATGTGCTCGAATGGAAATGTCGGCCTAACGATGGGAGGCGGAATCATGGCGGCTGAGGAAAATCCACAAACAGGACGAGAACACGAAGTCGGGGTTCTAGCCGCGCCGCTTCTGACACTGGACCTTAACCGCGAGATCGAACAGCTACGATCCGAAGGGCGCTGGCAGTCTGGACATACGGCAAGGACGCTCGCTAAATATCCCGATCTCCGCGTGGTGCTGATCGTTGTGAAAGCAGGCGGCCGCTTGGAAAAACATCGAGCCGAGGGCCGTATCTCAGTCCAGACTCTCGACGGACGAATCCGGTTCAATACAGCCGAACGGTCCGTAGAGCTTGCGGCTGGCCAAATGCTAATGCTAGAACGCGGTATTCCTCATGATGTTGAAGGCATCTTAGATAGCGCTTTCCTATTGACCATTGCTTGGCGCGATGCATCTTCGATCCGGTAGCGACGGAAAGATGCCCAAGACGTTCAAACGCGGTGATCACGTCGAATGGAATTCGGAAGCAGGTCGAGTTCGCGGCACTGTCATGAAGAAAGTCGTTTCCGATGTGACGTTCAAGGGCTACACCCACCACGCCACCAAAGAAGAACCCCAGTATTTCATCAAGAGCGATAAAACGGACCACGTCGCAATTCACAAAGCCTCAGCGCTCCGGCTTTTGAAATTACCGGCCACCAAGAACCAGATGAGAACATCCCGAAAGCGAAGAACGAAACTTTGAGCGGTGTAAGCATATAAAGCTGCACTTCAATCGCGGCGTCCTTCTACTGTCGATCCGAGCAGGAGCACTCCACAGAGGATATGGCAGTCCCGCGATCCGATTGGCCGGCCGCGACATTGCATATCGATACGCCATTGGCGATTCGCCATTGTTTTGGATTTCCGGCAGAGGTATACAGGTGCGGATTGGTGGCGGGGCGAGGTTGGGCGCACCGGCCACCCACATCATGCAGAAGACCTCGTTACCGGCAATGATGGAGATAGCTCAGTGAAAGGCGTAGCCTTGCTTTGAACGGTTCGTTATCAGAAAGAAATGTCATTGATCCGAAGCTTGTCGTCGAGACATCCATGCTCACCCGCCGATTCGGTGCCTTCACCGCTGTCGACAGCGTCTCCTTTTATGTGCGGGCGGGTGAGATATTCGGTCTCATCGGGCCGAACGGTGCTGGCAAGACCACTCTTGTCAAGATGTTGACGACGATGCTCCCGCCGAGTTCGGGGCAGGGTCTGGTCGCCGGATTCGATATCGCTAAACAGCCGGCACAGGTGCGCAAGCGCATCGGTTACGTGCCGCAGCTCCTGTCCGCGGACCGCGAACTGACCGGATACGAGAACCTTCTCCTCTCTTCGCGCCTTTATCTGATTCCCGCCGCCGAACGCGAAAAGAAGATCGAGCTCGCCCTTAACATGATGGGACTTACGGAGGTGCGCGACCGTCTCGCGCGCGATTATTCGGGAGGCATGCTGCGCCGCCTCGAAATCGCACAAAGCACGATGCACCAACCGGCGATCCTCTTCCTCGACGAGCCGACCGTGGGCCTCGATCCCGACGGGCGCAATACTGTTTGGGACCACGTCCGTTCGCTACGTCAGCAAACCGGAGCCGCGATTGTCATGACGACGCATTACATGGATGAGGCTGAGGAGCTGTGCGACCGCGTTGCGGTGATGCACAATGCGCGCTTTGCGGCAATCGGCACGCCGAAGGAGCTCTGCGCGCTCGTCGGTCCGCAGGCCACGCTCGACGATGTCTTCGTCGCGCTGACCGGTCATGAGGTGAAGAAAGGAGATGAGCACGATGCAGGGCGCCCCAGCCTTAACCGGTGAACCGGACAGACGTTTTGTTTACACTGCGCGTGATTACGCGACCCACATCATGGCCGTCGCAGACGCGGAAATTCGCAAATTGCGCCACGATCCCTGGGAACTAGTGAGCCGCGCCGTCCAACCGATCCTCTGGCTCGTGCTGTTCGGCGAAGTCATGGCGCAGGTCCGCGGACTTTCGTCGGACTCGCAACGATATTTGGATTTTCTTGCACCGGGTATTCTGGCGCAGAGCGTCTTGTTTGTGGCCATCTTTTACGGAATATCGGCCATTTGGGAGCGCGATCTCGGGGTGCTTCATCGCTACATGGTCAGCCCGGCGCCACGCAGCGCGCTTGTGATCGGCAAGGCCCTGTCCTCCAGCATCCGCGGCCTGTCGCAGGCGCTCGTGATCTACTTTTGCGCGGCCCTGATGGGCGTGGCCCTTAACTTTGATCCGGCTCATATCATCGTTGTCGTGCTCCTGATTGTCATCGGTTCGGGCCTGTTTTCGACGTTTTCGCTGATCATCGCCTGCATTGTCAAAACCCGTGAGCGTTTCATGGGCATTGGGCAGGTCCTGACCATGCCGATTTTCTTCGCCAGCAACGCCATCTATCCTATAAGCCTGATGCCTGGCTGGCTTAAGACGGTTTCATCGCTCAATCCGCTCACCTATGAGGTTGACGGTCTGCGCGCGATGATGCTCAAGGGCGGCGTGAGCAGCTTCGGTATCGCCACCGACTTTTCGGTATTGCTCGCCTGCGCTGCGATCGTTACGATGGTTGCCACTGCGATGTACCCGCGCATGACACGGTGACGGCTTTATAGCCTTCTCACGCGCGTGGATTGCCACCACGGCCTCTTACGATTAGCCGATCCGAAGGGCGCTGGCAGCCTGGGCATACAGCAAAGACGCTCGCCAAATATCCCGACCTCCGCGTCGTCCTGATCGTTATGAAGGCTGGCGGGCGCTTGGAAAACATCGAGCCGAGGGGCGTATCTCAGTCCAGACTCTCGACGGACGAATCCGGTTCAATACAGCCAACGGTCCATAGAGCTTGCGGCTGGCCAAATGCTAACGCTAGAACGCAGTATTCCTCATGACGTTGAAAGCGCGGCTGACAGCGCTTTTCTCCTGACCATTGCTTGGCCGCATGGATCTCCCGCTCGGTAGCGACGCAAGAGATGGCCAAGACGTTCAAACCCGGCGATCATGTAGCCTGGAATTCGGAAGCAGGCCGAGTCAGCGGCACTGTCATAAAGAAAGTGTTTTCCGACGTGAAATTCAAGGGCTACACCCACCACGCCACCAAAGAGGAGCCCCAGTATTTCATCGAAAGCGATAAAACCGATCACGTCGCAATTCACAAAGCTCAGCACTTCGGCTTTTGAAATCATCGGCCCGAAAGAACCCGACGGGAACATCTCGAAAACCAAGAACAAAAACTTGAGGAGGTGAGCCTGCCGGACCGAGGTCACACAGGTTGAGTTTGCCAAACGCTGCTGATTTTCTCGGGCCTGGCAATTTAAGCTCCGGCAGGGATTCCGTCGAGATGTTGCGAGGCTCGAAGGCGAGAGGAATAATGGGAGGAGGCGTATGGATATTCTCGACTCAATCGCGATCTTGATTCCGTGTGTCGTCTGCGGCGGGCGTTACGAGGTGACTCTTAAACAGGTGGCACTCTCACAGAAGATGATGCACGATGGATGCCCGGTCCATGATGAAAGGGAATGCCCTCCCCTGTATTATGCTCCGCTGATCGACCGCCAATTGGCCCAGGACTTTCGGGAACTCTGGGCACGCCTCGAACAGGAAGCGCAGGCGGCAGGCGGCGAATTGAGACTGCACGGCACATTGTAATTGAGCGGAAAGATTCCGAGTATGGACTTGCAAAAAGGACAGAGCAAGGCAGAAATGCCTGCCGCAGAAGTCATCGGTATCGCAGGCCTGGTGAGTTATCAGGACGGGTCCGTTATCAGCCGAACACTGCTCAAACGAACGACCGGTACGGTCACACTGTTCGCCTTCGACGAGGGCGAAGGGCTCAGCGAACATTCTGCGGCATTTGATGCATTGGTACACGTTCTGGAGGGCGAAGCGGACATCACGATTTCCGGCAAGATGCTGCGTATTCACGCCACCGAGGCGGTGCTCCTGCCGGCGAACCAGCCACATGCGGTCAAGGCGATCACCAGGTTCAAGATGCTGTTAATAATGATCCGATCCTGACCAGAGCACCGATATCAGTTGCTCTGCGCAGGGACAGCCTAGCTTTTCCCAGTTTCCTCCGGAAATCGTGGAAGGCAAGCGCATCGGGCAACAGGGCGGATCAGCGGAGTGAATTCATGATGCTGTCGAGCAAAGGGGTGAGCTCAATATAGCGGCGTCAATCACTGTCGATCTGAGCGGGAGCGCTCCAGAACGGATATGGCAGTCCTGCGAGCCGATTGATCGCGAGAGCCTGGGCAACGAGCAGGAACACCGCCACCTCGATAATGGCCAGTTCGCTCGGTTTCGAAATAATTCCGAGGGAAACGATCAGCGTTGTCGCGCCGGCCGGCGGATGGCTAACGTCGAGAAGAACCATGAACGCGCCTGTCGCTGAGAGTGAAAGAGCCGCTGCCAGCACTCTTGGCCAGAAGATTCCCGGATGCTCTCCGAATGGCAGTGCGCCGGCGCCGGTGACAGCAAATGCCGCATAACCGCAGACGAGGCCAATAACATGGCCAATGATAGTATTTCGCGGACTCGACGTCCTTCCAAGAGGGGTAAAGAACAGAAGATATGCCGTGGGTCCGAGTGAGGGGAAGACAAAGGGGTTCCGGCTCACGAGCGCGAGAACCGCTAACAGGCCGATGGTGACGAACCCGTTCACAAACACGTAGAGAGAGTGAACAAGTCGCGGCGGAAAGTGGAGCAACAGCCAGTCGAGTCTTAATTTTCGGAAGAACGAAACGACATGATCGGCGCTCGCCTCTTGCTGCGCGAAAGAATCGCGGTTCTGCATCAAATATTCGGCAGCAGGTCGAAATACTCATCGTCTTCGTTTTTGCCGCCTTCTCCTTTGCCAAGCGATTTTTCCGATGCGATGAATTCTATCCGCTCGATCCACTTGACCATCTTGTAGCCAAGCTGGTTTTCCACTCGCAGCCGCAGAGGTGCCCCGTACACCTCCGAAAGCGGTTGCCCGTTCATTCTTGAAGCCAGCAGACATTGGGGCTTTTGCACGTTCTCCAGGCTCTGGGTATCGTAATAGGGTCCGCCATAAAGAGCTTCGCCGAAGGAGAAGAAAGCGACGACTTTCGCTTCCGCTTTCGGCTGCACGAGATCAATCAGCTGCTGCATAGGAATCCCGCCCCACTTGGCGATGCCACTCCACCCCTGGATGCAATGATGCATCGTGATGTGTTCAACCTCACCCAGGCGCTCCAAATCGGCGATAGAAAGCTCCACCGGATTATTGACCAGCCCTCCCACCTTCAACCGGAAACTGTCAAATCCACTTTCGGCGAGGTGCTTCCAGTCGTCGCGGATCGGCATCTTTCCATTCGGCCAGAAGTAAGGAGAGATTTCGTCCTCCGCATACCTCTGCTGTGGCAACAGCCGGTTCAGCGTAAGAAGCTGCATGGGATACGTCACCGACTTCAGGGCATGTTGCAGTCCCCGCGGATGGTTCCAGGAAATGTAGTGCGCCACGATCCACGAGAGCACGACGACACCAATTCCAATGAACCCCAAGTACATTCCGGCAGGGTTCTGATCGTCGGTGCCCATCACAATGTGATTCATATTGCGCGCGAAACCCGTCATCACGATCAGGGTCACGTGCACGACCAAAAATGCAAGGAAACTGAACATTGTCAGGAAATGGATAGAACGGGCGGATTGCCGTCCCCCGAATATCCGCGCATACCAAGGAAACCTGTTGACCACCGCCGGAGACATCGCGATCCCGGTCGCTATCGCGAGCACTCCGAATACAAACACGACCGTGAAATAGGCGATCTGTTGCAGTGCATTGTAGCCATAGAACCCGTTTGGCTCCGGTGGCAAATGAAATGTCGCGTAGTGCACGAAGGTATTCCATGCCTGCAGGAGAACCAGCGGAGAAGCAGGCACTATGCGTTTCCACTGTTCCGTTGTGAAGAGCATGACGATAAAAACGATGCCTGTGGCAATGAAACCGTGCACATCAATGAAATGCCACACTCGGGCAAGACCAATCGTGTGGCGGTAGCCTGGCGTGCCAACGAGAGGCGAGATGTAGCGCGCATCATCTTTCGCGGTCCAGATACGGTCCCGCGGAACTCTCACGGGCGTACACCGAATCCATTCGCTCCCCGGTGTGCAGCCGTCATTGAAATAAAGACGAGGATGGTCCATCAGGATCGACAGCCCGCTACGGATCAGGATCATCACAAAAAGAAAATTGAAGAAGTGGCAGTAGCGTACCCATACGGGAAAGCCATGCGGTCCTGCGAAGTTGTTGGGGTATATCTGGGGAATAGCCGGAACAGGCGGCATTCCCGTTACTGCGACCTCGATCCAGGCCGCTGCAATTAACGCCACGATTGCAACGGCGACGCCGATAAGGATTGATGGCCGAATCCAGATCCTAAACCGACGATCGGGCGGATAGTGAACAGCTCGGTGTGCTGCATCGAATGCAATCATAGTGACGCCGTCAGCTCCTTTTCGACGCGCGCCACCATTGTACGAATGATTTACGTTCCAGAAGCACCTTCGTTGTTGCGACGCCGCCGTCCGGCTTTTGGGCTTCCCGCAGCTCACATAGCCCTGGTTCGAGCCATTGCCCGGCGGAAATCAAACGGATTCCATTTTCGAATCCATGCCGTAGGGGCTATGTGCAAGAGGTACAGAGGGTTACGCGTAGTAGGCCGTTGTACAAAATCTGTACAACGTCCTAAAAAATCTCTTGTAAGCTGCTGAAACAAAAGGTGTGGCTCCCCGGCATGGGCTCGAACCACGATTCACGGCTCCAAAGGCCGCTGTCCTACCATTAGACGACCGGGGAACTGCGGGAATTGCTACGACCCAGTTTAGCATTGCCTGACTGCGCCGCCACTCGTGGCACTATATCTGAAGCATGATAATCCGAATCAAGAAGCTGCACTCAGACGCCATCCTGCCCGGCTACGCGCATGGCCCCGAAGAAGACGCCGCGCTGGACCTGCGCGCGCTCGAACGCGTGGTGCTTTCGCCCGGCGCCGCGCAGGCCGTGCCCACCGGCATCGCCATCGAGCTGCCGCCCGGCCATGAAGCCCAGGTCCGGCCCCGCAGCGGCCTGGCTCTCAAACATTCCATCACCGTCAACTTCGGCACCATCGATCCCGGCTACCGCGGCGAGATCCGCGTGGTGATGTTCAACCTCGGCCGCGCCGACTACACCGTCGAAAAAGGCGACCGCATCGCGCAATTGATCGTCGCTCCCTACGACGCCGTCCAGTGGGAAGAAGGCGAGCTGGGCGATTCGGCTCGCGGCGCCGGCGGCTTCGGCTCCTCCGGCCGCTAGACCAGCGCCCGCCAACCGCCACGCACCGGGAATACCGGGAGCGCTAACATGGATACATGGCTATGGTCACCCGAAAACCGTCTGATCTCCGCTATTCCCAGGTCACTCCCAAGCAGGTGTACTTGAACCGCCGCCGGTTCCTGGCCGGCTCCATCGCGCTGGGAGCTCTTGCCGGGGCATCCTCGGCACTCGCCACCACCAAGCTGAACGGCGTCAAGAAAAGTCCTTTCAGCACCGACGAACAGGCCACTCCCTTCGACGCCATCACACACTACAACAACTTCTACGAATTCGGCACCGATAAGGAAGATCCCGGACGCAACGCCGGCAAATTCGTCACCTCGCCCTGGTCCGTCAAGGTGGACGGCGAAGTGGCCAAACCGCTGACGCTCGATCTGGACGCCATCTTCAAGCTCGCTCCACTCGAAGAACGCATCTACCGCCACCGCTGCGTCGAGGCGTGGTCCATGGTGATTCCCTGGATCGGATTCCCGCTGAACGCGCTGCTCAAGAAAGTAGAACCCACCTCCAAAGCCAAGTACGTCGCGTTCGAGAGTTACTTCGACCGGAAACAGATGCCGCAAGGTGTGTGGGCCGGCATCCCATTCCCGTACGTCGAAGGCCTGCGCCTGGATGAAGCCATGAATCCGCTGGCGCTGCTGGCCGTCGGCCTGTACGGCGAAACGTTGCCCAATCAGAATGGCGCGCCCTTCCGCCTGGTGGTGCCGTGGAAGTACGGTTTCAAGAGCATCAAGTCCATCGCCAGGATTCGCCTGGTGGAGAAACAGCCTCCCACCACCTGGAACCTCTCTGCTCCGCAAGAGTACGGCTTCTACTCCAACGTCAATCCCGAGGTCGACCATCCGCGCTGGAGCCAGGCCAAAGAGCGGCGCATCGGCGAGTTCGCCAAGCGCCTCACCGTCAAGTTCAACGGCTACGGCAGCGAGGTGGCCAGTCTCTATTCCGGGATGGACCTTCGGAAGAACTACTGAGGGGCATGAACCGGGTCCTCTCCAGCCGCTGGACGAAGGTCGCCGTCTTCCTGCTGTGCCTGACTCCGATTCTTCTGCTCGGCTGGCGCCTGCTGGGGCTGGCGCGACAGGGCTGGCAAGGTTACGATCCGAAACTGACCGCCGACCCGATCGCCTACATCACGCATTACACCGGCGACTGGACCATTCGCTTCCTGCTCATCGCCCTCGGCGTCACGCCGCTGCGCAAACTGCTGGATCTTCCCAAGCTAGCCCGCTACCGGCGCATGCTCGGCCTGTTCGCTTTCTTCTACGGATTCCTGCACCTGATGACCTGGGTGTGGCTGGACAAATTCTTCGATCCGCATGAAATGGTCAAGGATGTCATCAAGCGCCGTTTCATCACCGCCGGGATGACGGCGTTCGCATTACTGATTCCGCTGGCCGTCACCTCGACTTCCGGCTGGGTGCGGCGGCTCGGGTTCCTACGCTGGCAACGGCTGCACCGCCTGGTTTACTTCAGCGCGCTGGCTGCCGTCATCCACTACTACTGGCTGGTCAAGTCCGACGTGCGGCTGCCGCTGATGTACGGAGGGATTCTCGCGGTGCTGATGCTCTATCGCGCCGCGGCCTGGCTGCGAAGCGCGCCCCGGCGCGAGCGCGCCAAAGCTACCAGTCCGAATACGGTGTCCCTTCGAGACTGATCTTGTCGGACCCGCTGCGTACGTCGAAGATGCCAGGCTGGGTCTGATTCACCGTGTTGGTGGCGTCCTCCTGAATGATCTTCCAGGAATCGGCCGATCCCGTCATCGGATCCACGGGAACCGTCCGCAGGTAGCCGTCGCTCACCAGGTCCTGCAGCGTTTGCGGCGCCTTCTGCTTGTCGTAGGTGTACTCGTCGATCACGGTGCGCAGCGTGAACAGGTTGTTCTTGAGCACGCTCTCCTTGGAGCGCGTGATGGACCGGCTGTAAATGGGAATGGCCACCGACAGCAGAACCGCGATGATCGCCATCACGATCATCAACTCGACAAACGTAAAACCCCAGGTGGCGCACGCACTCCTGCGTGCCGCGTTCACACTCGTGTGAACGCTTGATCTCGCAGCCCGCCTCCGCATCCGTGCTCTAAGCCGCTCTACCATTCCGAATACGCCGTCCCGTCCCTGGCCTTGTCAGTGCTCTTGGTATACACATCGAACACGTTCTGCCCACCCCAGGCTTGCGCTGTTGGATCGTCGCGCGTGCTGCGTTTACCCCAATCGGTTGTATTGGTCATGGGGTCCTTGGGAATGCGCCGCAGATACTTGATCTTTTTGTCCACCGAACCAGTGGCCTTCACGCCCTCCACCAGTTGCTCCAGGCTTTCCGGATAGTTGTCGCTATCCAACTTGGCCGGCCCGATCTTGCCCGTATCCATGTCGTCCTTGAATTTATCGATCGCGTTGCGGATCTCTTCGAGCGAATGCACCAGGCTGCGTTCCTTGTCGCGCTGCACCTTGTAGCGTGCCAGCGGAACCGCCATGGTGGACAGCACCAGCAGAATGGTGAAAGCCACGATCAGCTCCACCAGAGTCATGCCACGCTGTCGAGCGCGTCTCATTTTCTTCTACTGCACCGTAACGGACACCGACGGAGCGGACACGGCGATAGCCTGCTGCTTGGAGTCCCGCAGGTTCACCGCCGTAACGCTGAGGTTAGTGGTTCCCTGCCCCACCGCGGTAAATGTAAATTGCATCAAAGCGCCGGAGCCGTTGACGCCCGCCGCGCCCGCGACCCGGCTCACGTCGATGGACGCCTCTCCGGCATCATTGCGAATGTCCAGGCTGGGCGGATTCACGCCGCCGCTCTGAACCAGAAGGCTGCCCGGTGTCACCTGGTTCAACCGCAGGATCTTGGGATCCCATTTGACTTTGATGGGCGCGGCCCACAGGTCCGACACGCCGTCGGCCTGTAGAGTGACCACCACCGGCCCGGACAACTGTGCCTGGGCCCCAGGCGGAACAAAGGAGAGCCTGGCTGAGCCGGCGGGCGCGCTCGGAGCAGGCGCAGCCGGAGCCGCTGGAGCAGCCGGACTCGCCGGAGCGGGCGCAGCAGCCGGCGCACTTTCGTCCGGTCGCGGCCCATAATTCAACTTCACGTTCGCATCCGTTCCCGCCGCCACGCCCCGCAGATCCAAACCGGTGATGTCCGGCCTACGCACGATGTGCGGTATCAGCGCAATCAGCAGCTCCCCGCGCGACCGGTCCTTGTTCGTCGACCCGAACAGGTACTTGCCCAGAACCGGAATGTTGGTAAGGCCCGGAATTCCGCTGATCGTCAAGGTGTCCTGCGACTGCATCAACCCGCCCAGCAGGCTCACCTCGCCGTCGCGCAGGCGAATGTCCGCTTCGTTCTTGCGCTGCGAGATCACTGGCTGGTCCAGACCGCCCAGGTTCACGGTCCGGCTCACGTTGGAAATGTCCACGCTGACGTGCAGCGTCACTTCATCGTTGCCATGAACGTGCGGCGTGATGGTCAGGTTGACGCCGGTATCGACGAACTGAAACTGGGTGCTGACCAGCGGGCTCACTCCCACCGTTCCAATACCAGGCTGGAAGCTGCCGGTGGCGTACGGCACGCGGTCGCCGATCTTCAAGTCCACCTTCTGGCCGTCGGAAACTCGCACTTCCGGAGACTGCATGACTCGCGTATTGTTATCTGTCATCACCGCCTGCAGCAGGGCCCCGGGCAGCGTGGTCGAAAAATCAGCGCTGCTGATGTGACCCAGTTGCGCCAGCGAGACCGCGCTCGTGCTGCTGCTGCCGGTGCTGGGGTTACCGCTGGCGTCGGTCCCGCCGCCGGTGGCCGGTTGCGTGATCGCATTGCGCGGCGTGAAACCGAACGGCACCACCAGTCCGTTGGTGGTGCCGGATACCAAGGTCGCCGCCAGATTCCGCGTCCTTTCGCTGTTGGCCTCCATCACGATCAAGTCCACCACAACCTCGGCCTTGGGTTTATCCAGATCGTGCAGCAGCTTTTCCACCAGCGCCACCTTGTCCGTCGTGTCGCGCACGATCACCGCGTTCTGCGCATTGAACGGGAACATGCGGCGGACATCGGACACCGACCGCACCTGCGTCACCAGCTCCTGAAATTCCTGCACCGAAGTGGGATTCTTCAGGTAGAACACCTTGACCACCTCGTCCTCGTAATCGCGCCGCTTGGTGACGTTGTCCTCGGTGACGAAAATCGCGTTCGTGCTGATGGGCTTCCAGAAGGTCTTGGTCAGCAGTGCGATGTAGTCCAGCGCCTGGTCAAGCGTGACGTTGTTCAGGTCCAGGTTCGAATTTCTGCCGGGCTGCATCTGCGGATCGAACAGGACATTGACACCCGCCAGCTTGCCCACCGTCTCATAGAGCACGCGCAGCGGCTGGTTGTTCATCTTCAATTGCGGAATCAGGTTGGTGATGGGCTTCAGCTCGGGCACCGGAAGCAGCGACTCGATCATCGCCAGGCTTTCCTTGCGGGCTTTCTCGACCGAAGTCAGCGGAGTCTCGCCGGGACGCACGGCTCCCTTGGTCACCTGATCCAGAGCTTCCTTGGTTTGCTGGATCTCCTGCAGGGCCACGGCCGATCCGGGGTCGATGCTGAAGGCCCTCTGGAATTCAGCCAGCGCCTGGTCCAGCTTGCCATCTTTGCGAAGTTTCACGCCGGCGTCGACGTGCTCCTGGGAGGCTTGAAATCGCAGCCGGCGCGATCCTAACTGGTAGCCCGGATCCTGCGGATCCTGGCTGAGCGCCTGCTCGTAATAGTCCAGCGCCTTGTCGTATTGCTTGAGAGCCTCCGCATCGCGAGCCAGCTTCACCAGCTTGTCGCCCTTGCGGGTGCGAGCCTCCAAGGTGTTGGCGGGCACGACGAGCAACAGCGCCATGAACCCCGCTAAACCTCGTAACCTATTGCAAGCAATCATCTTAGTCCTTAAGAGCGCCCTATCTATGCTAGAATGAACCTAGCCGACTACAGCCACCACATAAACGCTTGACGTTAGGGGCTTTCCCGGCGTTGAGTACAAAAGCGGCCCTCCTTGGAACCTCGAATCAAGCTTTTAAGCGACAATCGGCACGCCGGGCATCTGTATCACCTGCTCGAGCGCTTCGAAGCCGGCTTGGCCCTGACCGGAACCGAGGTGAAAGCCGCCAAGAGCGGCAAGATCCAACTGAAGGACAGCTTCGCCGAAGTGCAGGGAAACGAAGCCTGGCTGCTCAATGCCCATATCAGCCAATACTCGCATGGCAATCGCGAGAATCACGAGCCTACGCGGCGGCGAAAACTGCTCCTGCATCGCGCCGAAATCGACAAGCTGCTATCGACGACGCGCGAAAAGGGGCTGACGCTCATCCCGACCAAGATGTACCTGAAGAACGGGCGCGTCAAGCTGGAGTTCGCCGTCGCCAAAGGCAAGAAGCTGCACGACAAGCGCGAATCCGAGCGCAAGCGCGAGATGGAAGCCGAAGCCCGCGCCGCCATCGGGCGCAGACGCGGCTAAATCCAAACTAGTAGCACGCCTGCCAGCACCACACCCTGCGAGTGGGTGCATGAGGCTGCTATCCTGGACGGTTTGAGGATTGGGGGAAAATGGACATCCGCGTAGAAGCCAAGCCGATTCAAGAAGTGGAGTGCGACGCGATGGTGGTGGTGGGATTCGAAGGGCAGCCGCCCCAGGGCGCAGCGGCCGATCAGATCAAGGACCTGTACGACAGCGGCGAATTTAGCGGAAAATCGCTCGAAATATCCGTGCTCCACCGCCCCAATGGCCTGAAGGCCAAGCGGCTGGTTCTGGCGGGCGGCGGCAAACGCGACCGCTTCGATTCCGCCGAGCTGCGGAAAATCTCCGGCGCCGCGCTTCGCTCGCTCAAACCCAAGGGTGTACGCGGCATCGCCCTCGCGCTGGACGATCCATTCCGTGCCCCCGAGTTCGCCGCCGCGGCGGTAGAAGGCGCGATGCTCGCCGACCTGGAAGCCGACCGCTACAAAACCGATCCCAAGAAGAACGAAAAGCAAGTGGCCTGGTTCGCGGTGCTGGGCGCTTCCGAATCCGCGGTAAGTCGCGGCCGCGTGGTGGCCGAGTCGCAGAACTTCACGCGCAACCTCGCCAACGAACCGTCCAACGTCTTGACTCCCACCCAACTGGCCGAGCGCGCGCGCGAAATGGCGGCCCAGCAGGGTCTGGAATGCGAGGTTCTGGATCAGGACCGCATGCGGCAGCTCGGCATGGGCGCGCTGCTGGGCGTCGCGCAAGGCAGCGCCGAACCTCCCGCGCTGATCATCGTGCGATACAAGCCCGCCAATCCGTCGACGCAGGATCACCTGGGCCTGGTCGGAAAAGGCGTGACGTTCGACACCGGCGGCATATCGATCAAACCCGCCGAAGGCATGGAGAAGATGCGCTACGACATGGCGGGCGGCGCCGCGGTGCTGGGAGCCATGCGGGCCATCGCGCAGCTCAAGCCCTCGGTCCGCGTCACCGCGCTGGTTCCGGCGGTCGAGAACATGCCCGGCAGCCGCGCCCAGCGGCCCGGCGACATCGTCACCACGCTCAACGGAAAAACGGTCGAGGTGCTCAACACCGACGCCGAGGGACGCCTGATCCTGATCGATACTTTGACCTACGCGCAGCGGCTCGGCTGCACGCACCTGGTGGATGCGGCCACGCTCACCGGTGCCATCGTAGTCGCGCTCGGAGCGGTGAACGCCGGAGTTTTCACCAACAACGACGCGTTCGCCGCGAAGCTCATGACCGCAGCCAAAACCGAAGGCGAGAAAATGTGGCGCATGCCGATGGATGAGGAATACAAGGAAGCTCTCAAGACTCCCTTCGCGGATCTCCAGAACATCGGCGGACGCCCGGCCGGGTCGGTGACGGCTGCGATGTTCCTGCGCGACTTTGTCGGCGATACGCCCTGGATCCACCTGGACATCGCCGGCACGGCCTGGCTGGACGACCCCAAGCCTTACATGGCCAAGGGCGCGTCCGGCATCGGGGTCCGCACGTTCGTTCAACTGGCCGAGAGCTGGTAGAAGTTATTTCCGCCCGCCGTCGATCTGCACCAGCTCGTCCTCCGGCGCGGTCTTCTTCGGTGGCGTCAGCAGCCCTCGCGGGAGCTTCGAAAAATATACCAGCCGCTCGATGCGCGGCAGCCAGCGCCGCACCGTGCGGCCGTGCAGCAGCAGGCTTCCCACTACCAGCAGCGGGTGCGGGATGGTGGTGCAGCAGCGCGCGCACATGTCGATCTCGTTCGCGCGCCCTGCGATGTGCAGCTTGCGCAGCCGCTGCATCTCTTCGGAATTCCAGATTTCGCTCAACGGTTCCTCGCCGATGTTGCCGATCGGACGCCCGTCCAGCATGTAGCTCTGGCAGCACGGATAAACATCGCCGTTGTGCTTCACGTACGCCGCACCGCGCCATAGGTAATGGCAGGGATGCTTCCAGTCCTGCGGTGAATGCCGCGCCTCGGGTTGCAGCACGTTGGTTTCGTCTTCCTTGATGCGAACCTGGTCGACGCCCGGCACGGCCGACCAGAAGCGCACGAAATCGTCCACTTCTCCGGCGTTGCGCTGCATTCGCACCATCTGGACCACCACTTGCATTTTCGACCCGCGTTCCTGCTTCATGCGCGCGAAGCGCACGAAGTTGTCGCGCACTTTCTCGAAATTCGCGCCCTTGCGGTAATACTCGTAGGATTCCTTGGTGGCGCCGTCGAAGCTGAGCGTCACGTGCTCGAGCGGCGTATCCAGCAGCCGCGCGCAGGTCTTTTCGTCGAAGAACGTCCCATTCGTGGATAGCAAGGTCGAAATGTTGTGTTGCTCGCAATACTCGATGCGGTCGAAAATCTTTCGGTCCATGAACGGCTCGCCCAGGCCGATCAGCATCATGTGCTCGGCGCTCGCGCCCGACTCCTCCACCAGCCGCGTGAAGATCTCGTCGGTCATGTCCTCCTTGGGTTGCTTGTGCGTTTCGCGAGGACACATCGGGCAATACAGATTGCACTTGGCGGTGGTCTCGACGATGTACTCCACCGGCAGTGCGTTCACCGTGGACTTTTGCCGCAGGTACCCCCACAGCAATTTGGCACGATTCCAGGCGCGCATGGCAGCAGATTTCATTGTAGCCGCAGCGCGGAACCAGTCATTATAGGAGGTGCACGATGAACGTCACCATGACCGGAGCCAGCGGCTTTCTCGGGAGCCGCGTGATCCAGAAGCTGCTCGACGGCGGGCACAGCGTGCACGTGCTCGGAAGAAAGCAGACCGCGGATCTCCCGGTCTCCGTCGCGTTCTCGGAATGGAACACGGCCACCGAGCCGCCGCCGGAAAGCCTCGCCGACGCCCGCGCCGTTATCCATCTGGCCGGCGAGCCGGTGGCGCAGCGTTGGACCCCCGAAACGAAGCTGCGTATCCGCAACAGCCGCGTGGAAGGAACCCGCCATTTGATCAACGCGCTGTCGGTCCTCCCGCGCCGGCCCGGGGTCCTGGTGTGCGCTTCCGCGATCGGAATCTACGGCTCGCGCGGCGATGAGGTCCTCGCGGAATCTTCGAGCGCAGGCGGGTCGGACTTCTTGTCGCGCCTGGTGATCGAGTGGGAAAACGCCGCCCAGCTCGGCGAAGCGCTCGGCATCCGCGTCGTCCGGCTTAGATTGGGCGTGGTGCTCGGACAGGGCGGCGCGCTGGCGAAAATGCTACCGCCGTTCCGGCTCGGCGTCGGAGGGCGCATCGGCTCAGGCCGCCAGTGGATGTCGTGGATCCACATCGAAGACGCCGCCAACCTGGTGCTGTTTGCGATCGAAAACCCCTTGCTCCACGGCCCCGTGAATGCCACGGCACCGAACCCGGTCACCAACCGAGAGTTCACTCGCGAGCTGGCCGCCGCGCTGCATCGTCCCGCTGTGTTGCCCGTTCCCCGTGTCGCGCTCCGGCTTCTATTTGGCGAAATGTCCGACGTTGTGCTCGCGAGCCAGCGAGTGGTCCCTCAATCCGCCGAACGAGCCGGCTTCCATTTCCAATACCCCGAACTGGCGCCGGCCTTGGCCAATGTGCTGGCACGCCGCGACTGAGGCACAATAGTAGATATATGAGGTACCTGCTCTTCCTGGCGGCCGCCGCAGGTCTTATGGTCGCCGCGGACATGCGCCTCACCGTCGGACAATTGAAGTCTTTCATGGCTTCGACTGTTCAGCTCAAGCAGCCCGACGCGACGGTGGCCCAGTATCTGCGCCACGTCAAGATGACCGAGAAGCTGGACGACCGCACCGTCGAGGAACTGCAAAGCCAGGGTGCTGGGCCCAAGACCGTCGCGGTGCTGCGCGAGCTGGTGGAAGCTTCCGCGAATCTACCGGAAGCCGCGCCGCCGCCGCCCAAGCCGGTCTACGTGCCGAAGCCGGAACCCAATTCCGTCGAGCAAGCCAAGATCATCGACGAGGCGCGCGAATACGTCTTGAACTACACCAAGAGCTTGCCGAATTTCATCTGCGTGCAGGTGACGCGGCGCGACGTGGATCCCAGCGGGTCCGGCAAAAGCTGGTATCACCGCGACACCATCACCACGCGCCTCAGCTACGACGGCCAGAAGGAAGATTACCAGGTCGCGCTGGTGAACAATCAGCCGGTCACCAACATGACGATGGAGCAGCTCGGCGGCACGGTTTCGGCGGGCGAGTTCGGAACCATGATGAAGGAAATTTTCGAACCCGACAGTCACGCCAGCTTCGCGTGGGATCACTGGGGCAAGCTGCGAGGCCGCTTGGCCTACGTGTTCGCCTATCAGATCGAGCAGCAGTACTCGAAATACCATATCGAGGAAAAGGAATCCAAACGGACCATCGTTCCGGCCTATCGCGGCCTGATCTACGTCGATCTCGACACCAAAACAATTACCAAGGTCACGCTGGTTCCTTTCAACATTCCCGCCGACTTCCCGATCCATGACGTAAACGTTTCGCTGGACTACGATTTCGCCAAGATCGGCGACGGCGACTACATGCTTCCGCTGAAGGCCGAGCTGACTTCCAGGATCGACCGGGCCGCCACCAAGAACGATATCGAATTTCGCCTGTATCGCAAATTCGAAACCGGCAGCAGCATCAAGTTCGACACGCCCGAGCCGCTGCCGGACGACACCACCAAAGATAAGCCGGTCGAAGACAAGCCTAAGAAGTAGCCGGGAAGCCTAGCGTCGACAAGAGTGTCGACGCGGCACGCACCAGTGCGCGCGCCACGCTCGAATCCCCGCGCAGGACATGCGCTCCAGGAGGGCTCCAGCGTTGCAGCATTCGCTCGCAGGCGAATCCGGCAAATATGATGATCGACGGGACGCCGCACGCCGACGCCACGTGACCGCCGGCCGAGTCATACCCGACATACAGCCGGCTGCGCGCGACGTGTTCGGCGAAGCCGGCGAAGGAGCCTTCCCACATTTCGATGCCGCCGCCTGCTTTTGCGACCGCCCGTTCCACGCGCTGGGCCTCCTCGCCGCCGGCGCCCTTGTCGATCAGAACCGGGCGCGGGAGTTTTTCGAGCAATTCCTCTTCGAACGGATCCGCGATTCGCTTGTCCGGATTCTCACCAACCCCGAAGCTCACCGTCGTGGCGAAGCGCGCGGCGTCGAGGCCGGTCGCGATGTACGGCCGCGGATCACGAGATCCGAAGGTCTCCGCCGCCCAACGGCTCGCCAGCACCGGCAGCGGTTCATCGCTGGAAGCGCCTCCGTACGCCCGGCTTTCGAAGAAGTAGTAATCGTCCTCCGTGCAGACGGGGAGCAAGCCAAGCTGCGTCAACCGCGAATCGGGATCGATCACGATGCTGGCTGGTTTGGAAACAGCCTCGCGCAGCTCGCGCCAGATCGACAGCCGGTCGTCCAGCGTTCCGCTTCGGCCGTAGGCGATGGCAAGGTGGCTCAACCGGGGATCGGCCTGAAAAAGTTCCCAGTTCTTGCGCGGCCCGGCGAACCAGATGCGCGCGCCTGGAAAACGCTGCTTGGCAGCGTCCAGCATGACGCTGGTGATCGCGACGTCGGCGCCCAACGTCACGCGCGAGAGCACGAAGACATCCTGGATCGCGGCCGGATCGCGGTCGAAAACGCGCGGCCGGCGTACACGCTGGTAGCGCGCGGCCAGGTGTTCGGCATGCAACTCGGAGATGCGCCGCGCGATCACTTCGGAAAAAAGCTCCGC
Source organism: Terriglobia bacterium (assembly GCA_020073265.1). Lineage (GTDB taxonomy): Bacteria > Acidobacteriota > Terriglobia > Bryobacterales > Bryobacteraceae > Palsa-89. The sequence goes on from JAIQFN010000048.1 coordinate 20,771, forward strand.
GTAGACGCTCGACAAATGCGGCTCGAACAGATCGCCCAGCCGCTCCACCACGATGCGGAACAAGGCGCGGTCGCCCGAGCCATCCAGCAGTCCCGCGAGCAGGTGCTCCGGCCACGGCCTGCCCGCCAGGCAATCCTCGAGCAGTTCCCGAGCCAGCCGGTCAGCCGAGGTACTTTCCAACCAGCAGCTCCAGCTTCTTTCGAGTGCTCACCGGCACGGTGTTGGGATCGGTGATCAACGCATGCGCCAGCGCCGATCCACACTTGCATTCGCGCGCCGCCGGCATGCCGGCCACCGAAGCGGCCACAACTTTCGCGGCGTTCGCGGCGTTGCGCTGCAGATTGGCGAGAATGTCGGTCACCGTGACGGCGTCGTGCTCCTCGTGCCAGCAGTCGTAGTCGGTCACCATCGCCACGGTGACGTAGCAGATCTCGGCTTCGCGCGCCAGCTTCGCTTCCTGCAGGTTGGTCATGCCGATCACGTCCATGCCCCAGCTTCGATACACGTTCGATTCCGCCTTGGTGGAAAACGCCGGCCCCTCCATGCACAGATAAGTTCCGCCCTGAAAGACGTCGACGCCGCTCTGAAAACAAGCCTCCCGCACGACTTCGGAAAGCTGCGGGCATACCGGATCGGCGAAGCTGATGTGCGCCACCAGCCCTTCGCCGAAAAATGTCGAGACGCGCCCACGCGTACGGTCGAAAAACTGATCAGGGATAACGAACCGCAGCGGCGCATGCTCTTCCTTGAGCGATCCGACCGCGCTCAACGAAATGATCCGCTCGACGCCCAGCGATTTGAACCCGTAAATGTTCGCGCGGAAGTTGAGCTCCGACGGCGAAATGCGATGCCCGCGCCCGTGACGGCTCAGGAACGCGACTTCCTTGCCCGCCAGCCGCCCGACGATGTATTCGTCCGAAGGCCGGCCCCACGGGCTGTCCAGCAGCACTTCCTCCTGCGCTTCAAAACCCGGCATGGAATACAAGCCGCTGCCGCCGATAATGCCGATAGTTGGTTTCATTCCTGTATCAGTTCGAGCAGCACGCCGCCGGTGGAAGAGGGGTGGACGAAAACGTACAGATGCCCGCCGGCGCCCGGCCGCGGATCGTTCAGCAGGCGCGCGCCGCTTTGCTTGAGACGCTGAGCTGTCGCGGCGAGATCGGGAACCTTCACCGCCACGTGATGCAATCCCTCGCCTCTTTTCTCGATGAACTTCGCGATCGCCGAATCCGGCCCGGTGGCTTCCAACAGCTCGATGCGAGGACCGCCGGCGGGCAGCATCGCGACCTTCACCTTTTCCTGCTCCACCGTCTCGCGCAGGCCGACCCGGAACCCGAGCTGCTTCTCATAAAATTCCAGCGCGCCGTCGAGCGACCGCACCGCGATGCCCAGGTGATCAATGTGAAATTCGTTCGAGCCAGCCATCGATGATCGTGTACGGGTCCTTCCGCCGCGCGGCCACATCCTCGGCCGCCGCCTGAAAATTCAAATCCGTGAAGCGCTCCAGCATGCGCTCCCGCAGCATTTCATGCAGGCGCTGATTCCAGTTCGCCACCGCGCGATCCTTGCCATCGCCGCGCGCAAGAAACGATCGTACCGCGGACAGCGCTTCGGCGATACCCTGCCCTTCGGTGGCCACGCTTCGCACTACCGGCGGAACCCAGCCGTCCTTGCGGGTCGACAGGCTCTGGATGGCTTTTATCTCGCGCTCGAGCCGGTCCGCGCCGGGCTGATCCGACTTGTTGATGACGAAAACGTCGGCGATCTCCATGATACCCGCTTTGATGGCCTGCACATCGTCACCCATGCCGGGCACCAGCACCACCATGGTGGCGTCGGCGAGCTTGGCGATTTCCACTTCATCCTGGCCGACGCCGACGGTCTCCACCAGCACGACGTCCTTGCCCGCGGCGTCGAGCAGCACGGTCATGTCGGTGGTGGCGGCCGCCAGTCCTCCCAGCCATCCGCGCGTGGCCATGGAGCGGATGAACACACCCGAATCGGCGTGATGGCTGAGCATGCGAATGCGATCGCCCAGGATGGCGCCGCCGGTGTACGGGCTGGTGGGATCGACGGCGATCACGCCAACCTGCTTGCCTTCCCGGCGCAGCTCGTGAATCAGCCGGTCCACCAGCGTGCTTTTCCCCGCGCCCGGCGATCCCGTGATTCCGAGAACCGTGGCGCGTCCGGTGTGCGGAAACAGTTCCTTGAGCAGCGACTCGGCGGACGCCTGCCGGTTCTCGATCGCTGTGGCGGCGCGGGCCAGCGCTCGCGGATTGCCGCCTAGGATTTCCTGGGACCAGTCCGCCATCAGCTCTTCAGCAGTTGCCGCGCGATCACCATGCGCTGGATCTCGCTGGTCCCTTCCCCGATGGTGCACAGCTTGACGTCGCGATAGAATTTCTCGACCGGATAATCTTTGGTGAACCCGTAGCCGCCGTGGATCTGGACCGCTTCGTTTGCAACGCGCACCGCAACCTCGGAAGCGAACAGCTTGGCCATGGACGATTCCTTGGTGACGCGCTCGCCCTGGTCCTTCATCCACGCGGCGCGATAGTTGAGCAGGCGCGCGGCGTCGATCTCGGTGGCCATGTCGGCCAGCTTGTTCTGGATCGCCTGAAACTCCGAGATCGGCCGGCCGAATTGTTTGCGCTGCTTGGAATACTTGAGCGCCGCTTCGTAAGCGCCTTGCGCGGTGCCGACCGAAAGCGCCGCAATCGAGATGCGCCCGCCGTCCAGAACGCGCAGGCTGTCGATGAATCCTTCGCCCTGCTTGCCGAGCACTTGCGATTCAGGCAGCCGGCAATCGGTGAAGAGGACCTCGCCGGTGGCGCTGGCGCGCATCCCCATTTTGTTTTCTTTCTTGCCGACGTGATAGCCGGGGATGCCGCGTTCGAGAATGAACGCCGAGATGCCGTGATGCGATGCCGCGCGATTGGTGACGGCCATGGCGACGCAGACGTCGGCGTACTGGGCGTTGGTGGTGAAAGTCTTTCCGCCGTTCAGCACCCAGCAAGCGCCGTCCTTCACCGCTCGGGTGCGCGTTCCGGCGGCGTCGGAGCCGGCCTCGGGCTCGGTCAGCGACCAGCACCCGATCCACTCGCCGCTGGCGAGCTTCGGAACGTACTTGCGGCGCTGCTCCTCTGAGCCGGCGACAAAGATGTGGTTGGTGCACAGCGAGTTGTGCGCGGCCACGATCAGCCCGACCGATGGGTCGACGCGCGAAAGCTCCTCGATGATGATGGCGTAGTCGATGTAGCCGAGGCCGCCGCCGCCAAGTTCTTCGGGAAAGATCGACCCCAGGAAACCCAGTTCGCCGGCCTTCTTGATGGTCTCGAGCGGAAAAGTCTGGTCCTCATCCCACTCGAGAACGTGGGGCGCCATCTCCGCTTCCGCAAAGTCGCGGACGGCCTTGCGAAGCTGTATCTGCTCTTGCGTGAATTCAAATTCCATGTGACGTCAAAGTGTGTCGCTCAACTACTAGCATCGCATGACGCGCTATTCAGGCAAATCGGCAACCAAAATCTCGATACAATAGGGTTGTGTATGTAGCAAGGAATGTTCTGGAAGGACACACGGTTCATGTTCTACCCGGCAAAGGCGGGGTGTGGCTTGTGTCGGACCTGAAGGGCAACGTTGCCACTTTCCCATCCAGGGCCACCGCGCTCGAGCAAGCGCGGCGGCTGGCGGCGGCCGGCAAGCCGGCGCAAGTAGTTCTGATTGACGAATATGGGCAAATTGTGCCAATCGCCCGCTATCGGCTGCCTGACTATCCCAGTCCTCAGCTGGGACGGGATAACGGGGGTTCGGTTTTCGAAGCTGCCGTGAAGTCCCTGGTCATCGGAGGCTTCTTGGCAGCAGGCGTCGCAGTGCTTGGAGATCTGGTCGCCAGCGTCGATCGTCAGCTGAAGGAAGAGACCGCAAAATCCAAAGACTCTAGAAAGCGAACCCGGCGGCGACGCGCCGCCTGAACGTAACGATGTGCCCTCGCATGCTCGCCCCCGCGTAGACGCTGCTCGCCAAAGGCCCTCGGTTTTTATCAACTGTCCATTTGATCCTTCGTATCGCCGCATGTTTGATGCGATAGTCTTCGCGGTGATCGCGCTGGGGTTCGAGGCTCGCTGCGCGCTGGAGCGGGATACCGGCGGACAAGAGCGACTGTACAAGATCCTCGACATCATTCGTCATTGTAAATTTGGAATCCACGATATCTCCTTCATGAGGGTTGACCCCAAGATTCGATTGCCTCGCTATAACATGGCATTCGAGCTCGGTGTTTTTCTTGGCTGCTATGAATTCGGCGGACGCCAGCACGCCGCCAAGAGTTGTTTGATTCTGGATCGTGACCGCTTCCGTTACCGCAAATCGATATCGGATCTAAGCGGTCGAGACATCAAGGAACACAAAGGAGATCCCAAGCAGGCCATCGTGCGGGTGCGGGATTGGTTAGCTACCGAGTCAGGCCCCGAAACGCTGGTGGGTGGCCGGTTCATTGCCGAGCAGTATGAGAGGTTCCGAAAACAGCTTCCGCGATTGTGCACCCGGTCAAAGCGTAGGACAAGGGAGCTTACCTTCATCGAATATCGCGGGATAGTCGCGAGTTGGCTTCGGGCAAATTCCTAGCGGGTTCGTCGCGAGTGAGTGGCTCGACTCTCGGCAGGTCCGACCCGGCCCGGAGTCACCGGCTCAGATCGATGCCGAACTTCTTCAGCTCCTCGGCATAGTAGCGGCGGTGCAGCAGATCCCATTCCTCGGTGCCTTCGGGGATTTCCTTTTTCTGGGAGCGGATCTTGGTGCGCGCGGCGCGGTCGACTTTTTCCTCCACCGCCAGCAACTCGGTCATGGAGCGCACGATCTCCAGGCGCACGTCGTTGGGATCCTTCTTCAGCCGAAACTCGCGCGCCTTGCGGAACCCAGCCACCAGCTTGTGCGAGATATCGTTGATCTTGTCGCGCGACAGCTTCATGTTGTCGCCGGTATCGCGGCCCGACGCGCGGATCACCTTGCGCTGCGAGATGAGGGTGTTCTTGATGCGGCGGAACATCTCCTGATAGCTGACGCCCTCGCGCCGCATATAGTCGCTGTATTGGCTCAGCAGTTCCCGTACCTCGTCGTTCAGGCGGTCCTCCACCTGCAGCTCATCCTGAATGGTGTTGCTGATCAACTCGATGGCGGTGTTGGGGTCGCTGGTTTCGATGATCTGCGGAGTCATCCGCGCCACGAGTTGCCTGGACAGGTACGCTATGAATTCTCGGCTCAGCAGCATGCTTGAATATGAGAGATCGATCGGTTAAAGACGACTGCTCCCAATTCTCGCATATTCAGTTGGGCCGCTCGCCTTGATGGTTGTCGAGGAACTCCCGGTCGATCGGCTTCCGACCGCGAAATCCCTCGTGAACGCCGTGCCAGAAGCTGATTCCGGTCTCGCCGAGCTTCCAGCACAGATAGACCTCCTCGCCGTGCAGCAGGGTGGGAAAGTCGATCAGACCGACGTCCAGGTCTTTCACCAGGCAACCGTATTCCTGGATCTTTTCCAGCGCCTCCTTGAGGTGTTGCACGCTGACCTCGCGGCGATTTTTTCGGTCCAGCAATTGGGCGTGATCCACCAGGACGCCGCCTTGCATCATGACGCGGCGCTGGAAGTCCTGCCAGGCGGTCTCCGCCTCCTGGTACTCGGATTTGAAAGCGATGGCGTCGCGGATGACCGACTCCACCTGGGGAAGCAGCTCGAGCGCCTGCTGGAATGTAAAGAATCGGGGCACGAGCTTCAAACGCCGGACACCTGCACCGCCAGCGAGCGGCTGCGCGGGCCGTCGAACTCCGCGAAGATGATGCTCTGCCAAGTGCCCAGCAGCACGGAGGCGTTGCGTACCTGCAGGCACAATGTCTGGCCCATGAGCATGCCGCGCAGATGTGAATCGGCGTTCTTGCGCTCGCAGTCCGAGTGTTGCGGATCGTTGTGGCGGTAATAGCCGTCGCGCACCACCAGTTGCTCCAGGAAGCTCTTCACATCGTGGAGCAGGGCTTCCTGCCATTCGTTGAGAAACACGGCCGAAGTGGTATGCAGCGACTGCAGGTGGACCAGGCCGTCGCGGACGCCGCTCTTACGAACGATCTCGTTGATCCGTTCGGTGATGTTGATCAATTGCAGGCGATCGCTGCTGATCCAGTCAATGATCCGATTGAAGACCTTGTAAGTGCCGAGCGAGTCGGCCTCCGACGGACCTCCGTCGATCGGTTGAAGCTTGGGTGTGCTCATTCAGGATTTTTCCTTGTTACAGAGACGCGGCCCGACCGCTAAGGGATTCAAGTTTGAGTTTTGCTATCTCGCTTGATTATAGCGCGACCCCAAGAGCTCCAGCCGGCTGCTGTGCGCGGCGGGAACCGGTGTAACTTGGAACATGGTTGCCTGGTGAAACTCAGCTCCCAGTCGCGTGCGTTCGTTCCGCGAGCGTTGCAGCCTGCCGCGCGCAGTGTCTATCACGGCCTGTTCCGTCTGCAACTGCGCGCGCGCTGCTGGTACGCCGACCATTCGGGCGCCGCTGATGTCACCGGTCTGCCGCTGCCTCCCGCCCTGCTTCGATACCGGGTGAGCGAGCTGCTGGGCCGGGACGAATTCCTGAACATCGGTGAAGGCTGCGCGCGCTTGATCGAAGAACACCTCGGCTCGATGGGAGTGGACCTGGCCCGAACCCGGCGCGTGCTCGATTTCGGGTGCGGGTGCGGCCGCACGCTGCGTTGGTTCCTGCGGGAGTGTCCAGACGTCGAGTTTCATGGCGCCGACGTCGATGAGGAAGCCATCGAGTGGTGCCGCGCCAACCTGAAGAGCGCGCGCTTTCTTCGAAACGATCCTCTGCCGCCGCTGCCTTATCCCGACCTGCATTTCGACGTGATCTACTGTCTCTCAGTGTTCACCCATCTCGACGAGGACATGCAGGATTCGTGGCTCGCGGAGCTCAGCAGGCTGCTCGCGCCCGGCGGCGTCCTGCTACTCACCGTGCATGGCGATCGCGCCGCTGACGCGCTGGATCCCGACGGCCGGGCGACGCTCCAAACGTCCGGCTTCGTGCACCGCCGGTCGCGCAAGTTGAAGGGCATGGTGCCGGACTGGTATCAAACCACCTGGCACTCCCGCGAATACATCGAACGGCGGCTCGCCACCTGGTTCGACGACATTCGCTACGAAGCGCTGCCCGGCGGCATGCAGGCGATCGTTCTGGCGCGGCAGAAAGAATTTTAGCTGGACCGCTTCCTCACGGTCGTTCGGTAACAGCTGAGCCGCGCGTCAGCAAGCGGTTATACGGGGATTCAGCGGGATCAACTATTCCGCAGCCGCGAAAAAACGCCTCACATTGGCCCGGTTGAGATAGAACAGAAAGACTGCCGCGATCGCAAGTCCCGAGCCGCTCCGCACGAAGTCTCGAATCATAAAGAAGCTGACGATCTCTCCACAGCCATTGACGGTGAACAACAGCACCGCGAGCCACCAGGCCCATCTGCGGCCGCGCCAGAGTCCCATGCCGGTGAGGGCGGTTCCGACGCCCAACGCGATGAGCACCGCTCCCAAAGCGCTGCCCAGCGGCCGGAGCATCGTGCGCGCGGGCCGGTTGAGTTCCCAAAGCCAATCCGAGAACCGGCTCGGAAATATCAACGTTGTTCCCGCCACAACTGCGATCAGGGTGGCGGCGAACAGAAATGCCGCTATGACCAGCACCGGCGGCGGACGGGTGGGATGGGCAGGCATGCCACATTGTACAGGCTATTGATAGAATCAAACCTATGCCACGTTTGCTATTCCGATTCACGCTCCCGCTGATCCTCGCTGGAGGATTGGTCCTTTCCGCCCAGGACGCCGGCATGGCACTGCGGACGTCCGTCGGCTACAACACTCAGAAAGCCAGCCTGCCGCTTTCCGACGATCAGCGCAAAGAAGCGGACCGGCTGGGCATGGAGGCTCAGCGCGCGGCGCAGGCCGGCAAGTACGGCGAAGCGATGCGCGATTACAACCAGGGCACCGCGGTGATGCGGAACCTGGCGTGGACGCCCGCCTTCGAACTGGCGACGTCGCTCGAAGGACGGCTGGATCACGCCGTCGCGGAGCCTGGCAAAGCAGTGAACGTCACGCTGACTCCGCTCTATCCGGCCGATCGCGCACACGGGTTGAAGGTGACTGCCGCGGTGGTGCTGGTTCCCGCCAAGCGAGGCGCCACCGAGGAGAAGACCCTGGCGACTGGATTGAAGCTCGATCCTGCCGCGCTGCCATTCTCGACGCGCGTGACGCTGCCGGACGGCACGACGGGCGACTACAATCTGGTGGTCCGGCTGTCGGCCGAAGGTGAGACTCCGGCGGAGGGCGCGCGCGGCGCCTTCGCGAAGAATCTGCCGGTGCACATCGAAGCGCTTTCGAGCGAGGCGCAGCAGTTGAAGGACCGGCTGGCGAAGGAAAAGAAGAACGCTCCGGCGCTCACCACCGCCGAGTATGCGCTGGCGCTTTACGAGCGCGCCGACAAGGGCGAGATCAATCCCACGCGGGTCAACTTCCGGGAGGAATTCACGAATGCCGTATCGATCGTCGATGCGGTGGACTGGGGCCGCGATCCGTTCGCGGGCAAGCAAGGCGATTTCCACAAGGCTTATCGTTCGGCTGTGGACAACACGCTGCAGCCTTACCGGGTGTTCGTTCCCACGTCGTACGATGCGAGCAAGACGACGCCACTAGTGGTGGCGCTGCACGGCATGGGCGGCGATGAGAACAGCATGTTCGACGGATATGGCGGCACGCTCAAACGCGAGGCCGAGCGCGAAGGCTTCCTGGTGGTCTGCCCCAAGGGCCGCGAGTCCGCTTCGATGTATCGTGGGTCGGCCGAGCAGGACGTGCTGGACGTGATGGCGCAAGTGGAGCGCGATTACAAGGTCGATCCGAAGCGCGTTTACCTGATGGGCCATTCCATGGGCGGCTACGGCACCTGGAGCGTGGCCATCGCACATCCCGATCTGTTCGCGGCGCTGGGACCGATCTCGGGCGGAGGCGACGTCAATGGGATGGCGAAGATCAAGAGCATTCCTGAATACGTAGTGCATGGCGACAACGACAAGACCGTGAACGTCAGCCAGTCGCGACGGATGGTGGAAGCCGGCAAGAAAGACGGCGCGCCCATCACTTACGTGGAAGTGCCAGGCGGAAGCCACGTGAGCGTGGCCGAGCCGAACTTCGCGCCCATGCTGGAATTCTTCGCCAAGCAGAAGCGCTCGGATGCTTCCGAGATCAGGACGCAGTAGTAGTCTGCGGTAGCAGCGACCGGATCGCGCCGGCCGACTCAAGTTCGTCGAGGGCGGCCGGCGTGAGGCCCAACAGCTCCGTCAAGATGTCGCGAGTGTGTTGGCCCAGCATGGGCGGACCTTTTCGCATTTCACCCGGAGTCTCCGAAAACTTGACCGGCAGGCCGGTGGCGAGCGTCTTGCCCGCGACATCCGGCAATTGCGGAAACAACTGGCGGACTGCGGACTGCGGATCGCTCACCACTTCGTCGATGGTCCGGACGGGCGAGCAAGGCACGCCGGCGGCATTCAGCTTGTGGAACCAGTGGTCGGCGTCCTCGGAGCGGAAAATTTCGGCCAGCATCGGCTCCAGCACGCCGCGATTCTTCACGCGCAGGGCGTTGGTGCGATAGTCCGGGTGGTCGATCAACTCGGGATGCCCGATGGCCCGGCAAAACGTGGCCCACAGTTTTTCACTTCCCACCGCCATCGCGACTTCGCGGTCCTTGGTGGGAAACGTTCGGTACGGCACGATGGTGGAGAAGGTGGTGCCGAGCGGGCGGGGCACATTGCCGCTCCCCAGATAGTTGGCGAACACCGACGCCATGGCTGAAATCATGGAATCGAACATGGACACGTCGACGAACTGGCCCGCGCCGGACTGGGTGCGAGAGTGGAGCGCCATCAGGATTCCGATCAGGGCGAACATTCCCGCGGTCACGTCGGCCACCGAGTGCCCGCAGCGCACCTGCTCGCCGGCCATGGTGCCGGTCATACTGATGAGGCCGGTGGAGGCTTGCAGGATCAGGTCCATGGCGGGAAAATCGCGGGCCGGGCCATTCTGGCCATATCCGGAAATGGAGCAGTAAATCAGCCGTGGATTGCGGGCCCGCGCCTGCTGGTAGCCGAGGCCGAGCTTCTGGAGCGTGCCGGGGCGGAAATTCTCGAGCACCACGTCGGCTTTTTCCATCATCTGCAGGGCCAGTTCGCGGCCCTGGTCGCTTTTCAGGTTCACCGAGATGCTGCGTTTGCCGCAGTTGAGGCCGAGGAAGAAGGAGGCATTTTCGCCGGTGAATGGAGGTCCCCAGCCGCGGCCGATGTCGCCGCCTTCGGGCGTTTCCAGTTTGTAGACGGAGGCCCCGTAGTGAGCCAGCAGAAGACTGCAATATGGTCCGGCGAGAGCATGGGAGAAGTCAAGCACGCGGACGCCGTTGAGCGGAGGATTTGCCAAATAAAAATGATAGCGCGAACCGGTGGCCGCGCTTCAGGGGGTGGCGTCTGGCCGCGTGATCTGCTCTATCCGGGCAGCACGGTTACGACTTTGATGCGGCGGCGATAACGGCTGAGCAGATAGTCGACAAAATCGCCGATGATGAGGTTCGGGCGGCCCGAGCCGCGGTTGATGACGCGGCAGGTGAGGATGGTGGTGGCGCCGTCCCACTGGATGTTCATGGAGCCGCCGCGGTCGCTTTCGGTGGAGCGCACTTTGGTCCAGCCGGGCGAGCGGCCTGGCTTTTTCTCCTGGATGACTTCGAGTCCGTGCCTGGCCAGTCTGGGATCGTTCGCGATGGCATCGCGCAAGCTGCGGCCGCGGGTACACACGACTTGGACAACGGTTTGCATCCGGCCCTCCTGTTACTGAGGGTACCTGGGAGTGGGGCGCCAGCGGGAGGCGGAGGTCGACCGAGCGCAATTCTCATGAAACCTGAGCCATCTCCCATGCGTCTTGAGGAATTCGTCGTGTATATTGCCCATCCAGCGCCGGATCGGCCCGCGGGACACCGCCAATCAAAGTGGCGGACTGTCCTGGCGCTGATCGTTCTCGCGAGCTTTGTACTGATCCAGGACCCGGGCGCGGAAGTTCTTCACAATCATTCACACTCCGGCAGTCACACTCACTGTTGCCCGGCCTGTCATGGTGGACATCTGGCGGCGCTTCAAACGGCGAGTGTGCCAATTCCAGCTCCATCCACCGCCGAGTGGCATCCCATCTCGAGTGAGCTTCCTGCTGCTGTCGGGCTGACTTATTCGCCGTGCTCCTCGCGGGCTCCCCCAGCTTAGGCTCTCCTCACCACCTGTTCTCTTCGCCGGCTCTGGCTAGCGCTGTTCGCGCTGCCGGTTCCGAGCGTTCATCCATCTATTACTAACAAGCAGTCAGGAAAGGGAAGAGCTTATGCAATTGAATAGAACTACACATGAATTCATCCAGGTGGCGCTGGGCTTGGCCGCAGTCATCGGGTTCACGGCGTCAGCAGGAGCGCAGTCGCTTGGCAATGCCGGAACGATTGAAGGAAGCGTGGTCGACCAAAGCGGCGCTTCAATTCCCAAGGCCGAGATTCACCTTACCAACGCCGTCTCCGGGTACAGCCAGTCAACGACAACGGCTCAAGACGGCTCATTCCGGCTGGTGAATGTTCCGCAGAATCCATACCACCTCGAAGTCACCGCCCCCGGCTTTAATGCCTTTTCGCAGGACGTCAACGTTCGGAACTCGATACCGGTTCAGCTCAAGGCGACTTTGACGGTGGGGCAAGAGAAGACCAGCGTGACCGTCGAGGCTGCCGGAGCGGATCTGCTGGAGAACGATCCTTCCGCGCACGTGGACGTCGACCGGAGCCTGATCCTGAAAATCCCCACCTCCGATCCTGGCGCCGGCTTGAGCGAGGCGATCACATATAGCACCGGCGGAGTTGCCGCAGACGCGAATGGTTTCTTTCATCCCCTCGGCGACCATGCCCAAGTCAGCTTCGTGATCGATGGCCAACCGATTAGCGATCAGCAGAGCAAATTGTATTCGACCCAGCTTCCCACCAGCGCCATACAGAGCATGCAGGCGACCACGGGCACGCCCAGCGCGGAGTTTGGCGATAAGAGCAGCCTGGTTGCGCAAATCACCACTCGGTCCGGGCTTGGGGCCGGGAGGACCTTTGGGAATATCGACGCCACTTATGGTTCTTTCGGAACCGCTGGCGGCAGCATCGGGCTCGGGTTTGGCAACACGAAATTTGGGAACTTCATTACCCTTGATGGACTCAGAACGGGGCGCTTCCTGGACGCTCCGGAACTGACCGCGTTCCATGATAAAGGGAATAACCAAACCATTTTCGATCGCATGGACTACCAGCCAGGCGGAAAAGATGTCTTTCATCTCGACCTGTTCACGGCACGGAGCTGGTTTCAAATCCCGAACGACTACGATCAACTGGGCCAGGACCAGCATGAGCGCGTCCTGACTTGGAACATAGCCCCTGGATACCAGCATACGTTCAGCGCCCACACGCTCTTGACAATCAATCCGTACATCCGAAAAGACCAAGTGAACTACTACGCCAGCCGGGATCCCTTCGCCGACACGCCGGCCACACAAAGCCAGAACCGGCAGCTCTTGAATTGGGGTGTCAAGGCTGATATTTCGACGGTCAAAGGCCATCACAACATCAAGTACGGTGTCGATTTGAAGCAGACCCGGTTGCTCGAGAATTTCGGATTTGGCGTCACTGACCCGGGGTTCAACTCACCTTGTATTGATAACACCGGAGCTGCCATCCCCGATGCTACTCTGAGCAATCCGGGACAGTGCGTGGGGGCCGGATTCGAGCCGAACACGGGCGACAATCCGGATCTCACTGGCGCGCCGTTCTCGCCCGCTCTTCTTCAATACGACTTGACTCGCGGGGGAAGTCTATTTGGGTTCCACGGGACTCAAAACATCAATCAATACGCATTCTACGGTCAGGACGAGATCAACTGGCGCAACCTCCAGTTCAACATCGGATTCCGTCTGGACCGCTACGACGGAATCGTATCGAAGACCGGTCCTGAGCCGCGGGCCGGAATTTCGTACAACATCAAGGGCACCGGGACCATTCTGCGCGCAGCCTACGCCAGGACGTTCGAAACGCCCTTCAATGAAAACCTCATCCTGTCCAGCGCGACGGGGACAGGCGGCCTGGCCCAGAATGTGTTCGGGTCGAATTCGGTGGCGATTGAGCCTGGCTTTCGCAATCAGTTCAACACCGGATTCCAACAAGCCGTTGGAAAGTTCCTGCTCATCGACGCGGATTACTTTTGGAAGTACACGCACAACGCATACGACTTCGGCACCCTGTTGAACACCACCATCGCCTTTCCAATCGCATGGCACAACTCGAAACTGGACGGTGTGACGGGTCGGGTGAGCACGACGAACCTTCACGGCTTCCAGGCGTACTGGACCTTCGGACACACGCGCGCCCGATACTTCTTCCCGGAAGTCGGTGGGCTGATCCTGCAGGGAACGCCTCTGAACGGGAGCGTATTTCGGATCGACCACGATCAGGTCTTCCAATCGACGTTGAATCTTCGTTACCAGCGGCCGAAGAATGCGGAATGGGTGTCGTTGATTTACCGTTACGACAGCGGTCTGGTTGTGAGTGGCGTGCCGGACGCCGGCGCAACGCTGGCGCTGACTCCGAATCAGCAGGTATCGATCGGCCTGGCCTGCAACGGCGTGTTCGCAACGGTCGCGAATCCGCTGTCCAACTGTGTCTCCGCGGGAGGCCAAATGGGCACGGTCACATCCAAGCTGATTGCGCTTCCGCAGGGCGGCTACGGTAATTTCCCGAGCCAGGAAAACGACGACCACAACCCCGATCGAGTGAAGCCGCGCAATGTCTTCAACCTCGGCGTCGGCACCGACAATCTGCTTCACTCCGAGGGGCACGTTCGCTATACTGCTTCGCTCGAGATCGATAACTTGACAAATGTTACGGCGCTTTACAACTTTCTGTCGACGTTCAGCGGGACGCACTTCCTGCAGCCCAGGACGCTGATCGCACACGTCGGGATCGCGTTCTAGCTGGCGGATTTCATACGACTTGAACGAACGTTTGCATCCGGCCCTCGATGCGCGAGTGGTAGAATGTGGCCCCGCGTTAGAGTTGCCAACTCTCCGCAGCTTAGGCACTTCTAATCGCGGGATTTCCACTGGTTCCCGTCATCCTGACCGAGTGGCCGGTCTGACCTATTTGGATGCGGCATTCCGGTTACGCATTCGATATCCGACCGGCAAGCGTTGGGGAGCGTTTGTCGCTTGCAACGAGCAGGCGATGTATGATTACCTTTGCAATTGCCGAGTGTTGTCAAGCATCCGGTTTGGAGGAGAACGCAGATGTCAACAATATTGACAGGTGGCCGGCTCGCGCTGGCGGCAGCGGGCCTCGTCGTATTCGCTCTGCCAGGCACTCTTAGCGCGCAGTCCACTGCGCTCAGCATCACACTTACCGGACAATCGATGATCCGATCGGATATTCGCGTGCACACGCCATCCGCCGCATCGACCATAGCGCCGCTGTTGAAAGGCGATGTGGTGTTCACGAATTTTGAAGCGACCATCGTTGATGAACGAAAAGGCCAGTCGCACATGGACGGCAGGTTTCTCTCTCCGCCGGAAGCGCTGGATACGTTGAAGGCGTTAGGCTTCAACCTGGTGTCGCTTGCCAACAACCACGCCTGGGATCTCAAGGTTCCGGGCATTCAGAACACGCTCCGCGAGGCGGGTCGCTTGAACCTGGCTCATGCCGGGACCGGGAACACGGTGGCCGAAGCCGCCGCTGCGGGCTACTTGCGCACGCCGAAAGGCACAGTCGCTTTGGTGGCGATGGCATCCGGCCTGGTTGCGGAGGGAGGATCGGCCACCGCAAGCAGGCCGGGCGTGAATGAACTTCGCGTCGAACCCGGCAACAAGCCGAACGAAGAAGATGCGCAGCGCATTCTTCAGAGTATCCGAGACGCCAAAAAACGAGCCGATCTCGTCATAGTGTACGAACACAATCACGTGTTCGATAAGCCGTTCAGGACGATCATGCTCGAAGAGCTGCCGGAGCGCCTGGCGCCGCCGGAGTGGCTCAAGAAATGGACGCACGCGGAGGTCGACGCGGGCGCGGATATCATCGTCATGCATGGTGCGCCTCTGCTGCACGGTGTCGAGATTTATCACGGCCGCCCTATCTTTTTCGATCTGGGTAATTTCATCTTTCAGGCGCCGCCGGTGGACATATTGCTCGACGAACCGATTGTCTGGGAAAGCGTGGTCGCCTATGCCGAGTTCCAGGGAAAGACTCTGAAATCGGTTAAGTTTCGGCCTATCGCCCAGAACAAGATCGGCCAAGGTCAGGCCGACACACAGGACGAGCATACCAACAACCTCTTCCTTCAGACCCGCGGCTTGCCATCGCTGGCCACCGGCGAGCAAGCGCAATACATCCTCGAACGGCTGGCTGAATTGTCACGGCCTTTCGGAACAACTGTTGAAGTAAAGGGCGATACGGCGGAGATCAGGCTGAAGGGCGGCAACTAGTGCGAACCGGTGGAATGGCCTAGGCGGGGCGCTGGATACCCAGACGCTTCATGCGGCTGCGCAGCGTGCTGGCGTTGAGACCGAGTATCGCGGCGGCGCCTTGGGATCCTTCCAGCACCCAACGCGTGGAGGCGAGCGCGTTCTCGATGTGCCTTCGTTCGGCTTCTTGCAGCGTGCGCGGAGGCGCTTCGGAAGGCCCGGCAGCCGACGCGAACAAAGGCTCATCCAACACGGCGCCCTGACACAAAACCATGGCGCGCGCCAGGACGTTTTCCAATTCCCGTATGTTGCCAGGCCAATGGTGGGCCAACAACTGCTGCATCATGGAAGTCGAGATCCCCTCAAAGCGCCGGCCAAACTGGCGGTTGTGACGTGCGATGAAGTGGGCGGCCAGGGCCGGAATATCTTCCCGCCTGTCCCGCAACGGTGGGACCTCCACGGGCACCACCAACAGACGGTAATAAAGATCCATGCGGAAGCGCCCTTCGCGCACCACCTCGGCCAAGTCGCGGTTGGTGGCGGCCAGCAGCCGCACGTCCACCTGGACCGTTCGATTCGAACCCACCGGCTCGAATTCCTGTTCCTGCAGCACGCGCAGCAGCTTGGCCTGGGTTTCGAGCGGCAGCTCGGTTACTTCATCCAGGAACAGCGTGCCGCCGTTGGCATACTCGAAGCGCCCGATGCGCCGCTCGGTAGCGCCGGTGAAGGCTCCTTTTACGTGGCCGAACAATTCGCTTTCCACCAGGCCGGCGGAAATGGCCGCGCAGTTGATTTTCACCAGCGGACGCTGGCGGCGTTCGCTGAGATTGTGGATGGCGCGCACCACCAACTCTTTTCCGGTTCCCGTTTCTCCGCAGATGAGCACCGTCGCCGAAGTGGAAGCCACCAGTTGAATGCGGCTGACCAGCTCGACAAAACGCGGGCTCGATCCCACCATTTCGTCGATGGGATGCTCCGCGCGGATTTCCTCCTGCAGGTAGGCGTTGTCCTGCTCCAGGCGCGCCCGCAGCTCGCTGAGTTCCTGCACCCGTTGCTCCAGTTCGCGATTCAGGGTCCGCACCTGTGCTTCGGCTTCTTTCAACGCCGAGATGTCGCGCCCGGTGACCCAAGCTCCCCAGAGTTTTCCATCTGCGACGATGCCGTCGCGCGTCATTAGAATAGTTCGGCCGGCAAGTGTCCGCTCCACTTGCGAAAAACGGCAGCCCGCCCGGATGAAGGCAAGGAGACGCTCCATCTGTTCGGAGTCCGCTCGCGGGCTGACGAGCTCCAGACGGGCGCCGATCAACTCCGGCGCACCGGCCAAGCCGAACAGCGCGGCCGCCTGATCGTTGCAATCGGCGACGAAGCCGTAGTGGTAGCAGTGTTCGATCTTCTCGTCCTCGGAGGCATCCAAAGAAATGGGCTGCTCCAGCGCCACGCGTATCATAGCCTCGTTGCCGTGGGTGACAAAACCGTGCCAGCGTTGTTCGGTGCGAGCCAGGGCTTCCTCGTACTGCTTGCGTTCCAGTTCGGCGGCGGCGCGCGCGCCGAAAATCTGAAGCACGGCTTCGGCCAGCTTGGGATTCGCCAGAGGCCGGCGAGTGACGGCGAGAATCAATCCCAGGCATCGGCCGCTGGAATCCACCAAGGGCGAGCCGACATATCCCTCGGCGCGCATCTTCACCAATTGGGCGTCGGTGGGGAATAGCCGGTGAACGCCTTCCGCGTAGGTGCATAGCTGCTGCTTCTGGATGACGCCCGCGCAGGGTGTGCCGGCCAGATCGTACTCGAATAGAGCGATTTCGCGATCGGGTGCGTGAACCGCCAAGGCGCCGATCCGATCGCGGCCGGGCAACCGAGCGCCGACTAAGACGAGATCGGCCTGAAGCGCACGGGACAGCTGGTGCACCAGCGAGCGGAAAAAGCCTTCTCCGGTGTCGCTCCAGGCGCCTTTGGCGATCTCAAAGACAATGTGTTCAAGATCGCCGCTGGTTTCTACTGCATTCATCGCACGCCGCGCCAGTCCCTCTCGCGGAGCGCGGCTTAGTGCACTATTTTAGTCGAGGTGGCGATGTGCCCGCAAACTATGCAGAACTACACAGGGAGGCGTTTAGCGCTCCAGACCATTCTCGTGTTTTTCGTCCCAGTGGGTCCACTTCGACAACTCCAGCTTCAGCTTTTTCCGTAGGAAGGGCTTGGGCATGACGTCATTCATGCCGGCCGCCATGCACTCCAGGCGAGTCATGTTGGCGGTGGTGCCGAGAATGGGAGTAACGCGGCCACGCGGCATGCTGCGGATTCTCGCAGTTGTCTCGAAGCCATCCATATGCGGCATCTGCCAGTCCATGAGGATCAGGTTATAGATTTCCTGACGGAAGAGCTTGATGGCTTCCACTCCGTTAGTGGCCGCGTCTACCTGGCATCCAAGTTTTTCCAACATGCTGCGAGCAATCTGCACGCTCACTTCATCGTCTTCGACAACCAGGACCCGGATCTGCCCGATGGACATGGATCACCTCGGCATCGGTAAGGCACACCGAAGTCCATCGCTAAGCACTTGAAAGCGAATGAGCCGGCCGGTTCAAGGCCGCGCGATCTCGCGGCTACAGGCGTCCAGGCCGCGACGGGTCGCGGGTGTCACGGGCGGCCAATGAAGCGGCCCCCAGGAGTGCACACTACGGTTTCAGCGTCCGGAGCCGTTGAGGGGCTTCCCGTTGTGAAGCGCGGCGCTTGCGGGAAGCTCGCGCTTGCTGATGACGCGGTCGATCATCCCATACTCCAACGCCTGTTGCGCATCCATGATGTAGTCGCGGTCCACGTCGCGTTCGATTCTTTCGAGCGGCTGGCCCGTGGCGTTCGCCAGAATCTTGTTCAGGATTTCCCGCGTTCGGAGGATCTCGCGCGCGTGGATGTCAATGTCGGACGCCTGCCCGCCCAGTCCGGTGGCATGCGGTTGGTGGATCAGGATTCGGGAATAAGGCAAGCTATAGCGCTTCCCCTTGGCGCCGCATGCCAGCAAGGTGGCAGCCATGGAAGCTGCCTGGCCGACGCAATAGGTCACGATGTCAGGTTGAACCAGGTTCATGGTGTCGAGAATCGCCAGGCCGGCCGTGGTGGAGCCGCCCGGTGAGTTGATGTACAAGGAGATGTCCTTCTCGGGATCCTCGGCCGCAAGAAAGAGCATTTGTGCGATGACCAGGTTCGCGACATTGTCGTCGATCGGCGTGCCGACGAAGACGATGTTTTCTTTCAACAGGCGAGAGTAGATGTCGAAGGCGCGCTCGCCGCGCGCGGTCTGCTCGACAACCATGGGGATCATATTGCCTGCCTTCCTTCGGCGGCTATACTGCCACCAGCATCTGTTCGGCGACAAACGACGAGAAGGATTGCGCTGAGCAGGCGCAAACCTCGACGCCCGCCTGATCCCAACCGCTATGCGTCAGCGTGACACGCGTTCCGTCCGCTTCCACGCAGAACTCGACGTCCACGGTTTGGTCCCGATCAGCGGGCGCTCCGGGATTCCAGGTGAACTGAACATGCTCGGGAGGGTCCCAGGCGGTCACGGATCCCCAGTCGCGTTCTTCCCCGGATCGGCTGCGCTCGAACACTCTTCCGCCCGGCCAAGGCTCGATGACGCAGTTCTCCGCCTCCTCGCCCGCAATCGAATACTGAGCCAGCGGCCACCATTCCGCGAGCCGTTCGGTGAAGAGCCGGAAGGCGTCCTCAATCGGGCAGTCGACGCGGACGCTTTGCCGTATGGGTGCGTGTTTTCTTTCTGCTTCTGGCATGTTCGGCCTCCTTATTTGCGAAATCAGAGAATGCAGTCAACGCGTCGCGCCACATGGAATCGATGTGGCTGCGCAGCTCGGCCAGGCTCTTGGGGTTGAGACGAAAGTAGTGGCGAGTGCCGCGCCGTTCTTCTTGGACCAGACCGGCGGACTTCAGCACCTGCAGATGTTGCGACACGGCAGGCCGGCTCACAGGCAGCCGCGTAGCCAACTCGCCGACCGTGGCAGGGCGCTGCCGGAGCAGGTTTAGAACAGCCTGGCGGGTGGGGTCCGAGAACGCCCCCAGCAACTCCTGTCTGTCAGTCACAACTTACGGTAACTCCGTACTTACCAAAAGTCAAGACCCAAGAAGCCCGGCGGCCACGGCAGGCTGATTGTCACGCGCTACTTCGGCCGGTTCTTCGAAGCGTCCGCCGTGGCTTTCTCCTCGCGGCGCGCGCCGGCCAGGATGGCCGGCATGGCGTAGTTGCCTTCGTGGCAGGCGTATTCGTAAATCTGATCCGGGCTCCTGGTCATGTAGAGCTGGCCGGACCAGGGCCGGGTCCAGATGCTGGGATCGTCGACCGTGTACTGGTACAGCAGCGTTTTATCGTCCAGCAGCGAGAAGCGTTCCACCAGGTGCAGGTTCTCGTCCATGGGCACGGGCAGCAGCAGCGTGCCGGTGCCCTGGTCCTTGAACTTGACGGAATCGACCACCAGCGTGTCGCCTTCCCAGCGGCCGCGCGGATCGCCGTTCCACTGCTGGAGGGCTCCATGCGGGCGGCCGTCCATCGGCACCAGGCGCGTGGTGTGGATCATCTCGGTGTAGAGCGCCACGGTCGCGCGCGTTTGCACGATCTCAAGATTCTGGTTGTAGCCGCCGGGGATGATCGGCGGGCCGCTGTTGAATCCCAGGATGCAGCGCTCATACAGCGCGCGGTCCTCGGGGCCGGTGGCCGGGCGCAACATCTTTTCGGCGAAGGCGGCCTGCCGCCTCTGCGCGGCGGGAGTCAGCGGAGGCAGATGGCCGTCTGGCGGATCCACAACCTGCGAGGTAGGCCGGTCCTTGGGGCCGCGCGGGATGGTGTCGTAAAACAAATTGTTGTAGCCGCCCACGGGATTCTCGGCGTCCTCACGGGCATAGATATTGCCGCGGCTGCCGCCGGGCTTTTCGAGAGGCGTCGCGGTGATGTAGCTCCAGATTCCCTGAAGGTCGGGATGGCCGTCGGGGGTGCGCGGCGCGGTCCAGATCTTAGAGGTCTTGGCGGCCGGCGCTTGAGCGGCCAGCGGCGCCACGCTCAGGATCGCCAGAACGCCGGTGGCTGTCAGAAATCGGTGCGGCATGTCTTGCCTCCTTACTTCTTCCGAAATTGCCCGTACAACAATTCTTCCACGAACTCGACGCAATTGAACTCGACGAGCTGCGCGTTTTTCTCCACATGGCGGTAGAGCGGCATGCTCATCTTCCAGGGACGCGTGAACACTTTGGGATCCTCGATGGTGACTTCGTACAGCATGGTATCGGGGCTGCGCGGCGTGTAGCGCTCCACCACGTGCAAGGCTTCGCTGTGGAAGTTGCCGGCGCGATCGAACCAGGTCTGGTCGTTCTGGCCGGTGACGTCAACCACCAGCGTGTCGCCCTCCCAGCGTCCATTCGACCATCCCATCCAGCTTTCGGTCTGCGCCTCGGTGGGTTTGCCCATATTGACGGTGCGGGTGGCGCCGGCGAACTCGTAGCTCATCAAGATGACTTTGGCTGACTGCACGATCTGGAACGGCAACGGCATGTAGGTGGCGCGGGGCACACCGGGGAGATAACACTTGATCTCGGGGTCGGCGGTCAGCCAATGCTCGGCGTTTTGCTTTTTTTTCGCAGCAGCCCAAGGCTGGTAGGGAATCTCGTCGCCTTCCACCACGCCCAGGCCGCCCGGGACCGAGCCGACCGCGCCGAACGTCAGCACGGGTGGAGCGGGGATGGGAGCAACTGGACCAGGCACGGTCATTAGCGCGGGCCGGGCAGAGTGGGTTTGAATATCCCAATTGGCGGTGTTGAGGGCCTGCCAGATTCCGTTCAAATCGGGATGGCCGTCGGGGGTGCGCGGCACCCGGTAGGCAGGCTGCGCGGCGGCGGGAATTCCGGCCAACGCAAGGATGGCCGCCAGCAGCATCGAACAGCTAAGGCAGCGTTGCATCGAATCGATTCACTCTGAACCCGGTTCGGTTCATCAGTCAGTATATACCAAGGGTTTTGGAATGAAGCGGATAAAGACGGCTCCGGGGCGAAAGGGATGAATCAAACACCTTTACGTAACGCCCACCGGAGGAGTGAGGCGACGAAGCAGTTTTCATCGCGGCCGTGGGTCCGGCGAGAGCATTAAACGTATGAACTGGTACAGTAGGAGTGAAGGCGGTCAGCATGGCGTTCCAGCCTGACATTCTCGTCACCAGCCCGGATGAACCGGGAGTCACGCTGGTCATCGAAGCCAAGGTGCACCTGCCCAACCTCGACCGGACTGAGGCAGAACTCAAGCGGTACATGGTTCGCATGCAGTGCCCCATCGGCATGCTTATCACACCCGAGCGCATGTGGCTGTACCGTGACACCTACGCCACGAGGTTGCCTGACTCGATAAGGCGCGTAGGCGAATACGACATAAAGTCGCTATGGCGCGAACCGCCGCCGACCCAGGGAACCCAGTTCGAAGCGTTCGTACAGCGCCGTCTCGAAGACCTCGCCAAGACACCAGTGGAAGAACTCCCGGGTGATCTCCGCGACGCTCTGCGAGAGTATATCCTGCCCGCAATCGTGGCCGGCGACGTGCGCGCCGCTCACCCCAGATAACTCCTAAGAGCAGTGTCACACGTCTTCGTAGAAACCAACTGGCTTTTCGCGTATGCCGCACCGGCACACCACCAAGTCCCCGCGGCAGCGGAACTCCTGGAACGAGCACAGCGCGGCGAATTCTTGCTTCACCTTCCCAACGTCTCCATTGGTGAAGCACGGCAGGCTATCCACGCGAAGTGCCAACCACGAACCGAAGCCAACGCCATCCGACGATTCCTTTCCTGGGCAACCCCGGCAGGCAACGTCACACGCCAGAACTCGAGCATCGCAAGGACCATCCTGGATCAGTATGAGAGCCGCATCCAAGAAGACCTCAACAAACTCGACGACAGCCTCCGGGCACTCGCCGGCCTCCCTTGTATCGATGTTTTCGGCTTCGATGACGCGATGCTCGGCCACGCCACAACCCTCGCCCTTGGAGGCATCGCGCCCAAACCATTCGACCACGCCATACTCGCTGGCATCCTCGTCACGGCACAACGACTCTGGGAAGGCGGGGAACGGCGACTCTCTTTCTGCGAAGCAGACACTGACCTCCAGCCCTGGGGGCGATACGGTGACCCCAAGCCAGAACTCCGCGCAGCGTACGATCAAGCACACCTCTGGGTTTACGGCGACTTCACCCTCACGCAACCCACACGACGACCAGACTTCGAATAACAGCCCTCGCGCCTAGCGAGGTGGGTTACGGACCCAGCAGCAATACACTCGGATAAGCAAGGGAAGTTGTCGCGTTTCTAGTGTCCTGAGTCAGAAGTTCGCATACAAAAGCGGGCGATCTTTTTGAGGATGGAGTCAGCGTCCGCGGTCCAGGCGAAGGGTTTGGAGTTCTGGTTGTGATGAGTCAGGTATTCGCCAATCGCGGTCTCCAGTTCACGAACGCTGCCGAAGGTGCCGCGCCGGATACGTTTGTCTGTAAGCAGGCCAAAGAACCGTTCGACTTGGTTGAGCCAACTGGCGCTAGTGGGAGTAAAGTGCACGTGATA
>JAIQFN010000049.1 GCA_020073265.1 Terriglobia bacterium
GTTCTCTTGCTGGCAAAGCTTGGGGGCGACTACGGCTGCCGCCCCCACCCATCGTCTCGATGAGTTTCCAGCCGGCTATTCCTCGGCGAGTTGCTCTCCAGCAGTGCCCGCTTCCGCTTCACCAGCCGGGCACCAGTATGCTGTAATGTCGTCTTGCCGGTCGAGCAGTTTTCATCGAACGGCGAACTGTGTCTTAACTATTTGTCCCAGCTCAGGGGGCCACCGCACTTGGTAGCCAGGGATGACTTATTGGCGGGGGGATTATGAGTCCGCTGCTCTAACCGGCTGAGCTAAGGGCCCGCGCCTTCATTATTTCATTGATTGGCTGGCTGCTCACCGTCGCTATGCGCGCAGCGTCCCGAAGCTTTTGCAGCGCATCACGACGCTAGCCATTCGCCGCAGCCTGCGCTCTTTCACCCATCCCGAGCGTGTGCGCGATGATCCAGCCCTTGTGAGTCACGGGAGCTCCGGCAAGCTCCGTGTTCGGCACTCAGTTTGCGGTGAATTCTTTGCTTTTCATTGACAAAGGAGATTCTCGCGCGGGGTGCCGTCTCCCGGATTTCCATCGGCCGGCGTCCGGCAGCGATGTGCATCGGAGCAATCATGACAAGAACATGCTTTGGGTTTCGGACCCTGCCGTGGACCGCGCTGCTGGTACTCTGCGTGCCTGCTGCGGCGGACCAACCGGTCTCGCTCAACTATCAGCGCGAAATGTTCGGGGCCATGCCCGCGTCGCTCTCGCTCAACTTCACTTCCGTAGATCCGGCCACTGGCAGCGTGGTTCTGAACGGCAGCGACTGGCGCCAGCCCACTACTCCGTTCACCTTCGACTGGGGCGACGGACAGATCACCTCCGGGTTCTTCCCGCAGCAACATCACTACACCCAGGTCAAGAACTACATGCTGACCGTGACTCCCAAGTACGGTAGCGGAACGTCGGAGGGAGTGCAGGCCGCAGTCCGCATGACCGCGCCTTCGATCCAACCAGTGACGTTGCCGGCGGGACTGGACGTAACCATCGCTACGTCCGGCGCGCTTCCCATTAGCCGGATCTCGTACAGCTTACCCACTACGCTCGCGTCGTTTGCGGCCGGCGATTTTGGCGTGCTCCCGCGCGGCACCATCGAATACATTTTGTCGGTGGTGGCCGCGGTGGAGAAAGATATGCTCGGCGACACGCTCGGTCTGGTGAACGGGGCCTTCCGGCAGCAGGTCTGGAAGGACACCGGTGGCGGCTACTACTCGCTTTGGTTTACGAATCCGGTGAGCTTCGCGGCAGGCAACCAGGGCTTTCGGGGAAGCATCCTGTGGTCGTCGCTGGCGCACGAGATGGGGCACAATTTCACGCTGAACTTTCCGGCCGGTTACATCTTCGGCGGAAAGGTCGACGGAAGCGGGAACGCCATCTACACCGAGACCATGGCGCAGATCTTTCAGCATGCGGCGCTGTACGAAGTAGTCAACAACGCGGCCTCGTACGGTTTGAGCTCCGAGCTGGCGTTCGACCTGGCTCAGGACGCGCACGCCACCGCCAGCGTGGTGCGGCGCTATTACGACAGCTATGTAAGTTCGGGCAAACCTTTCGCCACCTGGAACAATCCCGCTACCCCGGCGGATGAAACGCTGGGCACGTTCATGACGGTGGCATACGAATTTCTGTCGAACGTCGAGCGGAACGGGGGAGGCTATCGCGGGCCGGTGAAAAGGCTCACGACGTTTCTCAAGAGATTCAATTCGGATTGGCAAAGCCGCTATGCGCCGAGCCAGAACACGTCTCAAGCCGACACGTTCCGGGCCACGCTCATGGCCGCGGCTGTTTCCTATGCGGTGGGGCGGGACTTGCGGACGGACTTCCGCAGTCTGGGCTTTCCGGTCGACGATGCCACCTTCAACAGTCTCAATTCCGGAGCGGAGACGCTGGCCATCAGCTCGGTGAACACGGCCGGCGGCGGTCCGGATCTCGCGCCTAACACGTGGATCGAGATCAAGGGCAAGAACCTGGTGCCCGCCGGCACTCCCGCGGCCGGTCTGACTTGGAGTAACGCTCCCGAGTTCGCGTCCGGCAGGATGCCGGTGCAACTCAACGGGGTGAGGGTCGACATCAACGGAAAGCCGGCCTATGTGTACTTCCAATGCAGCGCGGTCACCAGCACGGTCTGCGCCGCCGACCAGATCAATGCGTTGACGCCGCTCGACTCGACGGCCGGTCCGGTGGCGATTACGGTGATCAACGGAGCCAATGCCACCACGGTCTTCGCGGGAAACCGGCGAGCCGTCGCGCCCGCGTTTCTGCTGTTGAATCCCGACGGGTACATGGTCGCCACCCACGGAGACTCCACGCTGGTGGGGCCGGCCAGTTTGTATCCGGGCTACTCGACGCCGGCCCGGCCGGGCGAGCAGATCGTCCTCTACGGCGTCGGCTTCGGGCTGCCGTCGGCGGCGCTGGTGGAGAGCTCCTCGAATCAATCGGGCGGGTTGCCGTCACCCGTGGTCTGCCAGGTCGGGGGCGCGGACGCCCCAGTGGCCTTCGCGGGATTGATCAGTCCGGGTCTCTACCAGTTGAACGTTGTCATTCCGAACACGGCCGCCAACGGCGACAATGCGGTGAGTTGCAGCTACAGCGGGGCCAAGACGCCGGCCGGCGACGTTATCGCCGTCGAGCGGTGATGTAACGCCACTGGATCGGTTGACTGCTTAAGGTTGCTGGACCATCATGGTAACCGGCGGCGCGGCGATTCCAGATACCGACAACACCACTTGAACCGGGCCGTTCGGAACACCATCGGGCACGATGGCATTGATCTGATAGAGTCCCGCGGATCCGGGCGTGAGTCCGGCGAACTTGATGATGGCGGGCTGGCCGCCGATCGTCAGGGCCGCACCCGTGACCTGGCTCAACGGATTCACGGGCGCCGCCGTTCCGGCTTCCACGGCCGGGTCCACCGCGCCGAGGCCCCCGGCGTAAATTTGCAGGTAGTCTCCCGTTTTGGCCGGATGGCTCGAGTCCGCCAGGTACTGCCCGCCGGCATCCACGACGTAGATGTGCCCTTGTCCGCTGCCGCTCTGATCGATGGTGAAAATGCCGGGCTCGGCGGGAGCGATCGGCACCGGGATCGGCGCCGAGAGCCGGTTGCCGTGCTGCGCAATGAGCTGCACCGTGGTGTTGGTGCCGACCGAGTAGGGCAGCACGGCGTTGATCTGGCCGTCGCTGGTGGACACGAGTGGAACGTTCTGGCCGCCCAGAAGCAGCGTTGCGCCTTGGAGCGATGTTGCAAACGGCAGCGATTGCGACGCGCCGTTTCCGTCCGCGAGGCTGGCTCCGAAAACGGATACGATCTCGCCGGGACTGGGAGCGCTGTCTACCGCGAAGCTGGCGGCGCTTACCACTCCGCCGAGATTCAGCACCGGCACGTTGGGATTGGCCTGCACGCCGCCGGTAATATCGGCGCTGCCCAGCAGCTTGGGACTCACCGCGGCGGCGTCCACGTGAATTTTCAGTCCCGAACCCAGGGGAGTTCGGGGCACCCAGGTGGCGAACCAGCCTCCATCCCCGCTGGATATCAGGTTCAACTGGGGATCGCCGTTGGAGAAGGTGGCCGTTGCGGCGCCGGTAATCAGAGGGCCGCCGCAATCGTCGAAAATCCGCACTTCTATGGGTGTGGGCCACGAAGCCGGAGTGCTGAAGCCGTTGCCGAGCTGGCTGAAGACCAGTACGAGCTTGGTAGGCGTGCAGGACGCCGCCGCTAGAGGCGCGGGGGCGTCCGCGCTGGACGATGCAGTGTTGATCGCGTTGGTGACGATCAGCGCCAGGTCGACGGCGCGCGTCACGTTGTCACCGGGGAATTGCAGAATCAGCGTACCCGGATAAACGCCGGGCGAACGTGCCGCGCTCGAAGGAGTCACCTGGACTGAGACCGGTTGTCCAGGGTTGGCGGTGCCCGACACTGGAGAAATTGTGAACCAGGCTGTGCCGCTCGGCACCGTTCCCGTGGCGGTGAAGGAACTCGGGCGGTTCGTCAGATTCGTGATGCGAACCGATTGCGCCGGCGGGGAGGCTGAACCAACCACGGAGACGAACACCAGGCCGGTAGGATCGACCGATGGCCCGGGGTTCACGTTCGCTCCCGACACATTCAGCACCGCCGACACGATTTGCGGCGTGTTCGGCGCACCGGGTGCATCCACGCGGATCTGGCCATAGTAATCTCCGGCTGCCAGACCGGAAGGATTCACGTTCACTGCGATCGCGGGCGGCGGTTTCGCCGGATCGGTGACGGCTTGCGTCGGGGAGACGGCCAGCCAGGTTCCACCGCTGATCGTGGACGCCGAGAGGTTGAGATTCACAGCCGCCTGCGTGCCGTTCAAGATTTGAAAGCTTCTGGACGGCGGAGCGCCGCCGCCTTGCACGGCTGAAAACGTGAGCCCACTCTGTGTCGGCACGACACCAAACAGGCGAACCGAGAACGGTACGGTGTTACTGTTGAAGCCTTGTATTCGCAGAATGACCGGATAATCGCCAACCAGGAAATTGGACGGCACGCGCACCTGGACTGAGTAGAGACCGCCGGTAAGATAGGTGGACGATATGAGCGCCAGATCTTTTCCGCCCAGTGTCACTAAAGGCGCTGTCACGGTGGGAGGGCCGTTAGAGATCGTGAAGGAGCTGCCGAAAGGCGCGGGAGGATTGGTGGCGCCCAGCCCTACCGCGATAAGAGAAATCAAATCCCCCGGCGAGGCGGAATTGATTTGCTGGGGATGCGTCAGGTTGGAGAACTCTGGTGGGAAAGGAGGTGCGTAGAGACCGGGGGCGAAGGCATTGATGCTGAGGAAAAACCCGGCTGAGTTGGCGCCTTGATAAGACACTACGAGGTTGGTGCTGCCGAGCGGCAGGTCAACGGGAAAACGCACTCGGATGAAGGTGTCGTCCGACCCCAAAATCTCCGCCGGCTCCTGGTTCACTGTCACGCTCAGACCGGCAGGTGTGCTGGTCGCGGAGCTCCGCACCGGTCCGAAGTTCCTGCCGTTGATAATCGCTCGAACGCCCGGCGAGAAGTTCCTGATTTGCGAGGCGTCGTTGAGCACAGAATCGATTTGGGGCGCCTGTGCGTCGAGGAAACCCGCGACCGCGATCAGTAGGAAGACGATCCGGCACATGGCATCTAAGTTATGACGTTATCCTTAGCGTACCGAATCTGTCGAGCGAGAAGCGCCAGGCGGGTGGTATCAACGTGGTCGAGCCGTAGTCGATCACCAGCGCCGGACCGCGCCGGGCCGTGCCGGACAGATTCGCTCGCACGTACACCGGAGTGTTTCGCCAGGCGCCCGCGGTGTGGATCCGGCGGGCCTGCGACGGCGCTTTGATGCGCGCGGATCCGCGGCGGGCCGCCTTCGGCTTGGCTACTGCCAGCCTGGCTCGAAGCCGGATGGTGACGATCTCGATGGCGCGGTCCGGATTCGCGTAGCCGTACACGCGCTGGTGTTCGCGATGAAACGGCTCGGCGGGATTGGCGGCGTGCCACGGAACCGTCAGCTCGTAGCTTTGGCCGGCGTAGCGGATGTCGGCCGAACGCACTAGCTCCGCGCCGCCGCGCAGTTCCTTGCGCGCCACGCCCTCCAGGCGTTCGAACTCGCGCTCGACGTTGGGGCGGTTCAAGACACCAGCGGCGTAGTCGCGCACGCGGTCGGCGATCAGCATTCCGAGCGCCGATAACGCTCCGGCGTACTCGGGAACCAGCACAGTGCGGATTCCCAACTCGGCGGCGATTTCGCAGGCATGCAGGCCGCCGCAGCCCCCGAACGCCACCAGCGCGAAGTCACGCGGATCGTGACCTCGCTCCACCGACACCAGGCGGATGGCGCGCTCCATGTTGGCGTTGGCGACGCGCAGGATGCCTTCGGCCGCCGCCACCCGGCTGATCTTGAGCCGGCGCGCGATGGAATCCACCGCCGCCGCTGCACGACTGACATCCAGATGCATCTGGCCGCCGATGAGCTGGTCGGCCGCGATGCGTCCCAGCACGACGTGCGCGTCGGTGACCGTCGGTTGATCGCCGGTGCCGTAGCAGGCCGGGCCTGGATCGGCGCCCGCGCTCTCCGGACCCACGCGCAGCAAGCCGCCCTCGTCCACGCGCGCAATGGATCCGCCGCCGGCGCCCACGGTGTGGATGTCGAGCATCGGCACGCGCACTGGAAAGCCGTCGATGGACGCCTCCATGGTTTCGCGCGGGATGCCGTCCGACAGGCTAACGTCGGTGGACGTGCCGCCCATGTCGAAGCCGAGAATTTGCGGGAATCCAGATCGGCGGCCCGCGTCGAGCGCTCCGATGACACCGCCGGCCGGTCCCGAGAGCACGGTGCGAATGGCGTGGCGGCGGGCCTCGCGCGTCGACATGAACCCGCCATTCGACTGCATGATTGAGATGGCGTGCCGCGTGCCGCGTTCCAGCTCGCCCAGGTAGCGGTCCATGAGCGGCCCCACGTACGCGTTGATCAGCGTCGTGGACGTCCGCTCGTACTCGCGAAACTCCGGGCACACGTCGTGCGAGCAGCACAGGTAGCCCAGGCCCTCGAGCGCCCGCGCCACCAGCTTCTCGTTGGCGGGCGTGCGGTAGGCGTGCAGGAAGCAGATGGCGATGGATTCGACTCGCGCGCGCTTCAGCCGGGCCTTCAAGCGCGCCAGTTCGTTCCGCCGCGGTTTTTCCGCGACCGTTCCATCGAACCAGGCCCGCTCCCGCACGCCGAAGCACATCGCGCGCGGGATGATCGGCGTGCGCAGCCGCGGCGTCAGGTTGTACAGTTCCGGGCGATTCTGGCGGCCGATGTGAATGACGTCTTCGAATCCGGCGGTAGTGACCAGCGCCGTCCGCACGCCCTTGCGTTCCAGCAGCGCATTGGTGGCGACGGTGGAGCCGTGGATCACTTCGGCCTTGCGCGATCCGGCGGCCTGCTTGAGTCCCGCTAGAATCACCGAGCCGGGCGAATGCGGGTTGGAGCGCAGCTTGAAGGTCTCGAGCGCGCCGTTGTCGTGATAGACGATGAAATCGGTGAAGGTGCCGCCGGCGTCGATTCCTATGCGCATAGGCGGCGATCAATCCTGCAGCGGGGCATCGCGATAAGACATCATAGCTAATAGGTGATTCGACTCGCTCACGTCAGCAAAATCTTCCAGGGAAAACGCCAGGTCACGGCTTTGGACGGCATCGATCTTGAGATCGGGCGCGGCGAGATGGTCTCCATCATCGGACCTTCGGGGTCGGGCAAGTCGACGCTGCTGAACTTGATCGGCGGGCTGGACACCGCGACTTCGGGCGAGATCGCGATCGACGGCCAGCGCCTGAGCGGCTTGTCCGACGACGAGCTGACGCGCCTGCGCCGCGACAAGATCGGATTCATATTCCAGTTCTTCAACCTGCTGCCGACTTTGAGCTGCATGGAAAACGTGTCCATCCCGTTGCACCTGCGCGGCTGGCCGAAGAAGAAGATTGACGAGCGCGCGCGGGAGTTGCTGGACCTGGTGGGGCTGGCGCATCGAATGGAGCACCTGCCCGATGAGCTGTCCGGCGGCGAGCGGCAGCGCTGCGCCATTGCGCGGGCGTTGTCGGTTTATCCTCCGGTGCTGCTGGCCGACGAACCCACCGGGAACCTGGACACGCACACCGGCGCCGACATCCTGAAGCTGATTCGCGACCTGCACCAGCGTCTGGGATCGACGGTGCTGATCGTGACGCACGACATCCACGTGGCTGAAAATTGCGCGCGGCTGGTGGCGCTGTGCGATGGCCGCATCGAGGAAGACCGCGCCGGAAAACTGGGGCCGGTCTCCATGGGCGGGAAGTTGTGAATTGTGGCGCACGCACTCGTGGCGACGCTTGGCCCGCGGCTGCCTCCGTGCGTTCAACCGAGTGTGAACGCGGCACGCACGAGTGCGTGCGCCACGTCCAATGATCCTGCTGCGGCTCATTAGCTGGCCCTACATCCGCAAGCACCTGCTGCGCTGGATGCTCACGCTGGCCGGCATCGTGCTGGGCGTCGCGGTGTTCGTCGGGATGCACACCGCCAATCAGTCCGTGCTGTATGCCTTCCGCCAGACCGTCGACCGCATCGCGGGCGCCACGCAGCTCCAGATCTCAGCCGGCGAAACCGGGTTCGACGAGAACGTTCTCGACCGCGTGCAGGCCGTGCCGCAGGTCCGCGTGGCGGTGCCGGTGATCGAGGCCGTGGTCAGCACGGCGCTCGCGGGACAAGGCAACCTTCTGATCCTGGGCGTCGACATGACTGGCGATCGCGGGCTGCGCGACTACGATCTCGAAAGCGGCGACGCCGCGGTCGACGATCCGCTGGTGTTTCTGGCGCAACCCGATTCGCTTATCGTCACCGAGTCGTTCGCGCGCGAAAACCGCCTCGCCATCGGCGGCAAAATCCCGCTGAGCACCATGCAGGGCGAGAAGCGCTTCACCGTTCGCGGCATCATGAAGTCCGGCGGCCTGACCAGTGCGTTCGGAGGCAACCTGGCCGTGATGGACGTGTATGCGGCGCAGAAGGTATTCGGGCGCGGACGCAAGTTCGACCGCATCGATCTGGCGGTGTCGGACGGCGCGAGCGTCGATACAGTCGCGCGGCGCATCAAGGCGCTGCTGGGCCCGGGCTTCCAAGTGCAGGAGCCGTCGGCGCGCGGCCAGCAGTTCGAATCCATCTCGCGCATTTACTCGCTGACCGCCGACATCACCAGCGCCTTCGCTCTGTTCATCGGAATGTTCATCATCTACAACACATTCCAGATCGCGGTGACGCAGCGCCGCGCGGAGATCGGCATTTTGCGGGCGCTGGGCGCGACGCGCCGCCAGATCCGCACTATATTTCTCGGCGAGAGCGTGGTGGCGGGCCTCGCGGGATCGCTGCTCGGCCTCGCGCTCGGCATCGGCATCGCGCGCGTCATGACCGGATACATCGGCGCGTTGCTGGGCGAGGTCTACGGCATCGCGCAGCGCGCCGACGAGATTTCAACCGATCCCAAGCTGATGCTGTTCGCCGTGGTGCTGGGTGTGATCACGAGCGTGGTGGCGGCGTTCATTCCGGCTCGGGCCGCCGCGCGCGTCGATCCGGTGCAGGCCTTGCAGAAGGGGAAATACCAGCAGTTGAGCGCCGGCGAAAACCGCACTCGCCGCGTCAGCGCTTTCATCGTGGCGTTGCTGGCTGTCGGATGCGTGCTGCTGCGCAAGTATCACGCACTGGTTTACGTGGCGGACGCGCTGGCGGTGGTCGCGGCCTTGTTGCTTACGCCGACGCTGGCGCTGCTGGTCGCCAGAATGCTCCGGCCGTTGCTGAAACTCCTCAGCCCTGTGGAAGGCACGCTGGCGGCCGACAGCCTGCTCCAGGCGCCTCGCCGAACTTCCGGGGCGGTGGCCGCGCTGATGCTATCGCTGGCCCTGGTGGTGGCCCTCGGCGGACTCACGCGCGCCAGTTACGACTCGATTCTCACGTGGCTGAACGTCGCGCTCAATCCCGACCTGTTCGTAACGCCTTCGGAAAGCCTGACCGCGCGCGATTTTCGATTCCCGGAAGCGATGGTCGATCAGCTCCGCGCGATTCCCGGCATCGCCGAAGTCCAAGGCGTCCGCGACGCGCGCATCGAGATCCGGGGCACGCCTATCATGTTCGTCGCCGCCGACGTCGAGTCGCTGGTGCGGCGCGCCAACGTGCCTCCCGTGGCTGGAGACGCCCGGACGATGTATCGAGAGGCCGCCCGAGGCAGGGCGGTGCTGGCGTCGGAAAACTTCGCGCTGCTGCGCGGCTACAAATTGGGCGACATGATCGACATTCCGACGCCGCGCGGCCTGCTGCATCTGCCGATCGCCGGCATCGTGACGGATTATTCCGATCAAGAAGGCAGCATCCTGATGGATCGCAGCGTCTTCAAGCGCTACTGGAACGACGACACGGTCAACATTTTTCGCGTCTATCTCACGTCCGGCGCCACGGAAGCCGACGTGAAGCGCCGCATACTCGAACGATTCAGCGCCGAGCGGCGGCTGTTCGTCCTGACCAACCGGGACGTGCGGCGTTACATTTTGCGCTTGACGGACCAGTGGTTCGGCATCACCTACGTGCAGATCGCCGTCGCGGTATTGGTGGCTGTCCTGGGGATCGTCAACACCTTGACGGTCTCGATCACCGACCGCCGCCGCGAACTGGGCGTGCTGCAAGCCGTGGGCGGGCTGCGCAACCAGATCCGCCGGACCATCTGGCTGGAGGCGCTGACCATCGGCGCGGTGGGCCTGATCCTGGGCCTGGCGTTCGGCGCGCTGCAGCTTTACTTCAGCCTGGTGATCGTGGTGGAAGACATCGCCGGCCTGAGGCTGGGTTACGAATATCCGTATCAGATCTCGCTGGCGCTGCTGCCGGTGATTCTGGCGGTCGCGTTCATCTCGGCCATCGGGCCGGCCGAATCGGTGGTGCGCGGATCGCTGGTGGAAGCGCTCGAATATGAATAAGACGTTCCTCGTTTCTGGTTTCTTGTTTCTCGTTGTGGGCTCGTGCGCGGCTCAGGACGCGCGCCAGATCGTCACCGAGGCGCAGAACCGGTCGCGATCGAAATCGCAGCAGTACGAAGGGACGCTTGAAGTGGTGGGATCGTCCAACAAGGTCAGCTTGAAACGCTGGATCTATCAGCGCATCGGATCGTTTGGCGCGAGCAAGGCCATCCTGCGCTTCACCGCGCCGCCGGAGGTGAAGGGCGTCGCGCTGCTGATTGTGAATCATCCCGACCGCGCGTCCGACCAGTGGATGTGGACGCCCGCCATCGAGCGCGACCGGCGCATCGCGCTGCAGGACCGCTCCACGCGCTTCTTCGCCACCGATTTCAGCTTCGAGGATCTGGAGGAACGCGACGTGAACCAGTACGATTACAAGCTGGCGGGCGAGGACACCGTGGACGGCGCGGCGTGCTGGAAGATCGAGTCCAAGCCCAAGGAGTCGAAGTCTTCGCAGTACACTTCGTCGCTGGTGTCGGTTCGCAAAGACAACTACGTCATCGTCCAGATCGAGAATTACAACAAAGACAAGCTGATCCGCCGCGTGCACTACAGCGACATCCAACAGGTGGATGGCATCTGGACGGCGCGCAGCACGGAAGTCTACGATCCCGGCCGGCAAAGCCGCACGGTGCTGAAGCTGGAAAAGCTGCAATATAACGTGCCGCTGAAGGAAGATGACTTCACGCTCGAAGCGCTACGGCGTGGGTAGAATCGCACGGGCCGCCGCCCTCGTGTTGCTGTGGTGCTGCTCGGCCGCCGCGCAAAACTTCACCCAGCGCGGGTTCCTGGAGACCTCGCTGACGCTGTATCCGGAAATCGCGCCGAACGACAGCGGGCACGCGGTGGGCGAAAGCCTGTTCCGCTACGAAGCGTCCTACAAAGCGCGGCCCTGGCTGCGTCTCTCCGGCTCGATCGACGCGCGTTTCGACACGCACCAGCAGGTGGAACGCGCGCTGCACCTGGACTGGCAGGACCGCTCGCTGCGCCGGCCCGCGCTCTCGGTGCGCGACCTCGCGGCGACGCTGTCCAAGGGAAAACTGACGGCCGAGTTTGGCAAGCAGTTCATCCGCTGGGGCAAGGCCGACATTTTGAATCCTACCGATCGTTTCGCGCCCAAGGATTTTCTGAGCGTCACCGATGCCGGGTTTCTGGCGGTGACGGCGGCGCGAGTGGTGTACGACACCGGCGTCGATTCGATCGACCTGGTGTGGCAGCCGCGCTTCACTCCCAGCCGCACGCCGCTGCTGAACCAGCGCTGGACT
This sequence comes from Terriglobia bacterium, assembly GCA_020073265.1. Classification (GTDB taxonomy): domain Bacteria; phylum Acidobacteriota; class Terriglobia; order Bryobacterales; family Bryobacteraceae; genus Palsa-89. Next base: position 11,795 of record JAIQFN010000049.1, read on the forward strand.
GTGCTGCCATCCGAGCTGGAAGGCGTGCCGTTGCGCGATCTCGGGTCCGAGTTTCCCGGCCGCTCATCGTTCGGCGCGCGCTGGAATCACATCGGGTCGGGTTACGAAGTGTCGGCCAGCTTTTATGACGGCTTCAACTACCTGCCGCTGTTCGAGAGCGAGTCGACGGACGCCAGCATTGATTTCCTGCGGCGTTATCCCGCGCTGCGTCTCTATGGCGCGGACGCGGCGGTCCCGCTGCGCTGGTTCACGGTGAAAACCGAGGCGGCTTACTACACTTCGCCCGACCGTCAGCAGGATGAATACGTGATCTACGTGGTCCAATTCGAACGCCAGATCAAGGAGCTGTCGCTGGTCGCGGGCTATGCCGGCGACGCGGCGACGAAGCACTCGCCTGCATTGCAATTCTCGCCCGAGCGAGGCTTCGCGCGCGCCGTGCTGGCGCATGCGCAGTACACCATCGATACCAGCCGGTCGCTCGCGGTGGATGCGGCAGTGCGGCAGAACGGGCAGGGAACTTGGCTGCGCTCGGAATACTCGCAGGCTTTCGGCCAGCACTGGCGCGCGACGGCCGGCTTCACCTGGATCGGCGGCGATGCCAGCGATTTCCTGGGCCAATATCACCGCAATTCCTTCGCCCTGCTAGCTCTGCGCTACAGCTTTTAACCGTGGCGCACGCACTCGTGCGTGCCGCGTTCACACTCGTGTGAACGCTAGGGTTCAATCGGACAGCGCCTCGTACACCTGCTCGGCATGCCCGTCCGGCTTCACCTTGCGGAAAATCTTCCGGATCTTGCCATCCTTGCCGATCAGGAACGTGCTGCGCTCGATCCCCATGTACTTCCGGCCGTACATGCTCTTCTCCACCCAGGCGCCGTACGCCAGGGCCACCTTGTGATCCACGTCCGCGAGCAGCGTGAACGGTAGATCGAACTTGTCCTTGAACTTGGACTGCGCCGCCGATTTATCCGGCGACACTCCCACGATCACGGTATCCGCCTTGCTGAACTTCTTGGAGTGATCGCGGAACTCGCAGGATTCGCGCGTGCAGCCGGGCGTATCCGCTTTGGGGTAAAAATAGAGCACGACGTTCTTGCCTTTGAGACTGGCCAGGTCGAACGGCTGGCCCCGGTCGTCGTCGGCATGAATCGCGGGTGCTGCGTCGCCTTCTTTGAGCGCTTTGGGCATGAGAATATTTTAACGGCCTGCGGGATGCGGCGGGCGTCCAAGAAATTGTAGACTGGAAATTACATCAACTCTGGAGGAGTTCCGCAATGCGCAAAGGGATGCTAAGCACTGGGATCGCTGGGTTGTTGCTGGCCGGTTTGGCGGTGGCGGCAGACAAGCCCGACCCCGCCAAGGGCAAAGAGGTCTTCGAGCAGTGCTCGGTCTGCCACAACACGGATACCGACGACAAGAAGATCGGCCCGTCCTTGAAGGGCCTCTTCAAACACGCCGCGCTGAAGAACGGCAAGAAGGTCACCGAGGAGAACGTGAAGGCCTTCATTAGTGCCGGCGGCAACGGCATGCCGTCCTACGCCGACCTGTTGTCGGAAGCCGAAAAGACCAACGTCATCGCCTATCTGAAGACGCTCTAAAGGCTGCCGAGCAGTCGGGCCGACAACTCCGCGGACCGGGCGTGCTAGAGTAGCAGTGTAGGCCCTTCCCGAAAAGTCCCCATCGTCTAGCCCGGCCTAGGACACCGCCCTTTCACGGCGATAACGGGGGTTCGAATCCCCCTGGGGACGCCAAACCAAATCAGCAAGTTGCAGACGTCGCGCTTGCGGCCGCCAAATCCGGTGACGCTATGGCGACGCATTGAGGGCCATTCCGCACGTTGGAGGCATCTGACCCTGAGCACCCTGTCACGTTCGGCTTTCAGCATCAGCCCCGGCACCTCGCACTGCTAGGCCGGCTTCTTGGAAATTGCCACTTGGTAGTCTTGGTGAACTATGTCGTAACGCCCACTATGGCTGCCCAGAAACAAGTCGATCGCAAGTCGGGGACGGTGTCCCGCAGGTAGATGCGCCTCCCACTTATAGTCGTCAAAGATCATGATTCCGCGTTGCTTTAGCAATTCCCAGCCGAGCATGGCATCGAGCATCACGTTGGGCGCGTCATGACACCCATCCACATAGATCAAATCGTATGATCCCCGTTCCAACTCCGGTACGACTTCTTCCGATCGCCCTCGGCGCTTGTCAACGCGCGAGGCTGCCCCGCTCACACTTACATTGTGGTCAAAACGCACTTCCTGCAGCGGGTCGAAAAACGGGTCGACGCAAACCAGCCGGGAGGTCGGATGGGTGACAATGTTTTCCAGGAACCAGATGGTCGACCGCCCTTCGAATGAGCCGATTTCCAGCATCCTGATGTCGGGGCGTCCGGCGAATTTTGCCAGGTATTGGCGCCAATATTTCACCTGCCCGGACATCCAATCCTGTGTAAAGCAGTACTGCCGTGACTGGGCCAATTGCGCCGCCAGGCGTCGCGTCTCCCGTCGAACGAGGCGCTGCTGCCAGCCTGACTTCAGGGACCTCAGCATCGCCCACAACATGTGACAAGTATAACGTTCACCCTCGCGCGAAGCCGGTGCCGGATGCCGGACCGCTGACGGGCATGCCCGGAACTGATGTCATTCAAACGTCAGCTCTGATGGCCGTGTGACCCCATGAACTCATCTCAGACCGGGGTGGGGGTCCGATGCGAGCCAAGGGGGCATCTCCCCCGGTGGGGAGGGTCGCTGGCTGGAAATTTTAGTCGCTGGCGGGCTGATCGTAGAACGGTTCGGCTTGAGGTTCCGGTACTGGCGCGTCCGCTGGCCCGAGCCACCGCAGCACCTCCACCTCAGCGGGTCGCAGTGGGCGCTTGCTCGCCGTGGCGTCGTCCAGTTGCTTCAGTAGATTTTCAAGTTGAGCATCGGTCAGTTTGCTAAGATCGCCATCCCAAACGGTAGTTGTGTCGATCCCTTGCTTCCAAACCTCTGGGCGTTTGGCTTCGAGGTAGCGGATGGCCAGCATGTCGGAGTAGAGCTTGTAGCTGCCGCACACGCGACCTTGATACCAGACCGGGCGCTCCAAGCCTTCGATGGCCCGCTGGCGCACGGCTGCGTCAGCGCGTTCGATGGCTTCGTCCTCGGCTTCGGCGAACGCCTGCCGGTAGGCGGGATCTTGTATCCAGGCGTAATGATTCGTACGGCTAAGGCCCGAGGCTGCCGCTGCTCCTACGAGCGTGCCAGCGACGAGTTAGGCTGCGAGAAACTTGCGCGGATTGAGTGTTAGATCGTCCAATCGTGGCGGGTAGGCGTTCAGTGTTGTCCATTTGTGGTGAGGTCTGAGTAGCTGCTAGGCATCGAAAGGCGGTGACGCTATGGTGACGATGCGCAGGTGGAGACTATCGAATTCTGCCGGCGTTCGAAGAATCTGGTCGAACCCTCTTTCACGGCGATAACGGGAGTTCGAATCCTTGGGGACGCCACAATTCTCACGGCTTGGACGTCAAGTCCGCCTTGCCCGTCGCCATGTCCACCGGAAACGAAAGGTGCTCGTGAACGATCAGCCACTTTCCATTGATCTTGCGATAGACATCCGTCATGCGAACCGTCGAGTCCAACTGCTTGCCGTCCTTGTCCGTCAGGACGGCGTGCAGGAAACCGTGTCCATAGCCGAGCGTGCCGTCGGTTTCAATCTTCCAGTCGATCTGCTCCACCTTGATCGGCCCCGGAAAGGCCGCCACAAAGTCCTCATTGTCTTTCTTGTACGCATTGAATCCGACATACTGGCGAGGAGGGATCGCATCGAAGGCCACCAGGCTCTCGTCCGGCGAGTAAACCGCCATCATGGCCTTAGTGTCCTTGGCGTTGAATGCGTCCACGTAGCTCTTTTCGAGCGCCCGGATGTCGGCCTCATCGCTGGCGCTACTGGCGCTCGAACAAGAAGATGTACACACGCTCAGAAGAATCACGGCGCCGCCCAAGGCTGCGCTCAGATATCCACGGCTTTTCATGCCGCGCTACTTCCATTCCCAGAACTTCGTCGTCACGTTGTCGTTGGCGTCGGTGCTGTGTTCGAACACTGCCACCGTGCCGGCCAGTTTCGCGAGCTTTCCGGTGGCGCTCATGAAGTGCACCGCGCCGCGATAGCTTGCGCCTCCGCCCGGATTGAGCCTTCCCGTTCCCTGGCCAATCCATGCCGCCATGGAGCCGTCCGCGGTCATGTACATGCCCTGTCCCTCACCGTACAGAAACCCGCCGGCCTGCATCTTCGACCAGTAGGTGGTGCGGCCTTGGTAGTCGTTTCCGAAGACCTTGCCTTTGGTTTGAATCGCAACTTCCACTTTCGGTCCCGCTGCATCCAACACGCGGAAACCAGTTACTTTGCCGGTCTCTTCCCCAATTTGATCACCCAACATGTCTTATGGGCCTCCCTAAAGCCCGGCTGAGTATAGCTCTACTGAGCCCCACAGAGCAAGAAAAAGATCGTCTAGTGACAAAACTCGGCCCGGTGGTCGATCAGGGACGTCAGATTACTTTCCAGTGGCGTGATCCGCCGGCTTTTGCGATTGCAAATAGGTGATGATCTGCCAACGCTGCGGCTCGGGAAGATGCGCGAAGGACGGCATGCCACGATTTAACGATCCATTTTCCAGGACCCAGAACAGCGTGCCGGGCGGGGCCTGAAACACTTCAGCGCGTTTGAGCGGCGGAGCTTTCTCCCCACCCTCGCCCTCCGAGCCATGGCAGGCTGCGCACTCGCGCGCGTACAGTTTCGCGCCCGCTCGCGATGCGGATTCATTGCCCTGCATCGGATTTTTCTTGTTGGCGAACTTCGCCGGCGCCTGCTCCAGCGGGCCTACGTTCTGCGCCCAGGCCGATATCAACAGCAAACAAGTCAGTCCAATCAGCTTCATGTCAGCGCTCCTAGCGGTGGAACATGCTGCGCGCGGCTCGGCCGAATTGCGCGATTTCATACGAAACGCCAAAGCGCAGCAGGAATCCCGCGCTGGCTCCGGTCAACCCGAACCCGGGCGAGATCTTGAAGCTGGTTCCGCTCGCCAGGGTCCAGGCGACCGTCGGGGCAATGTAGTGCGAGGTGTCGCGCACACCGAAATCCGCGTGCGTTCCCAGGCCACCATACAGCTCGATTCCCGCCTGGAAGTTCTCCGGACAAACATTGCATCGGTCGGCTCGGGCCGTGAGCGCTAGCGGCCGGCTGACGCCTACTGAGTAGCCGAACTCGAAGGGTTCGTGCCGGATGTTCTTTTCGGAGATGAAATTCTCGGCGACCGTCCAACCCTTGACGTAACTGCTCAGGATCAGCTTGGCCTCGATCTCGCGCTGCTTCTCCAGCCGGGCGTCCGCGTTCGGCACGATGAGATCCTCTTGTCCATCGTGACCGACCACCTCGAGCAGGCCTTTGTCGGCGCCGTTTATATTTTCGAACTCGACGTACAACACCGGGTTGATCCAGTGCTCGCGCGGCAACAATCGAAACCGGTTCTCCCAGCGATAGCCCGTAAACAGCGTACTGTCGCCGAAGGTAGCCTGCCCGTCGAGATAGAACTCGGTGGTCCACCAACCCTTGACGCCGTACTCCAGCTCAGTAGTGGCTCCCAGAAACCGGGGGCCATCCGCCGGCCGTCCCGTTATACTCTTGGTCGCGAGTTCCAGGTTGCCCGGTTCCTCCATCTGATGGGTGTAGGTAATGAAGAATGGTCCTTCATCCGCCCAACATGTCCCAATGGCGATCAGCGCCGCGGTGGATAGCAAAGTAACGATTCGAACGAACACTGCTCTTCCCTTCTGGGCGAGGTCAACCGAGTACCTCTCCGTTCTTAGTAGCAATAGCCTTGCAACTGGAGTGACGATGAGCAATTATTCAGCCATCTGTCTCAGAATCAACAGCAACTCAGTTGCAACTAACTCCGGTCTCGAATATAGGACTAAATCGGTCTGGAATCAAGCATCTTCATTCGTGAGGTCTGAAATCCTCGCGAATGGCTAGAATGGAGGGCTGATTGGTGCGCGCGGGAGATCGGGTGAAAGGCCCGCACTCGGGAACAGGACTGCTAGATCGTCAATGATTCGCCTGCGCCGCGCAATCCGTGCCACGGCTGCCGAAATCCGCGCCCCCGGTCTCGCGCGCAACGCGCTCCATCACGCTGATGCCGTATTTGTTCCGCGCGTCGAGCCGGCCATCTTCGGCGTCGGTGTAGCGCACCGAGAACAGCCTCACGTCGTTGCCCTGCGCGGTTTCGATCGCATCCAGCATGTGGTGCGCGTTCGAATGGTCTTCCCCGTCGCTTAGAACGCCGTCCCGAGGATGCGCCGCTCGCGCGGACACCAGGAGGCGCGAATGCAAGATTCCATGCCGATCCGCTGGAAACGCCGCCGGCGCACCGTTCGTCCCAGAATTCAGGAATGTTTGTGATACTCTTACATGACTGTTAATTCCTGAATATGCCTGATCTTCTCGCCTGCAAGCCTCTCGACATGATTCGTCAAGAGGCCGAGACCACAGATGAACACTCTCTGAAACGCGTGCTGGGGGCGACCAACCTGGTCGCGCTGGGGATCGGCGCCATCATCGGGACCGGCATCTTCGTGCTCACAGGTTCGGTGGCGGCGCAGCACGCCGGGCCCGGGATCGTGCTCTCGTTTATTCTGGCCGGCATCGGGTGCGCTTTCGCGGGCCTGTGCTACGCCGAGTTCGCTTCGCTGATTCCGATCGCAGGTTCGGCCTACACCTACGGCTACGCGACGCTGGGTGAAATCTTCGCCTGGATCATCGGCTGGGACTTGATCCTGGAGTACGCTTTTGGAGCCGCCACCGTGGCCTCGGGCTGGAGCGCCAACGTGGTGCAACTGCTGGCGCGGATCGGCATTACGATTCCGCCGCAGATCATCGCGACGCCCGGGACGCTGCTGGTGCACTACCAGGATTTGTGGCAGCCGGCCACGTCCGTGCCGGCCGGCGTCGACTTGGCCACGCTGCCCCACGCCACCGCGGTTTTCAATCTGGTCGCCTTCATCTCCATCGCCCTGGTCACCACGATTCTGGTCATCGGCATCCAGGAATCAGCCACCATCAACTCGGTGATCGTGTTCGTCAAGGTCGGCACGGTGCTGGTGTTCATCGCGGTCGCGGCCATCTATGTCTTCCAGCATTTCTCGCAGGCCACCGCCAACTGGAAGCCGTTCATCCCGCCCAACAAGGGGACCTTCGGCGAGTTCGGCTGGTCGGGCATCCTGCGCGGCTCAGGCAAGATCTTTTTCGCCTACATCGGGTTCGATGCGGTCTCGACGGCCGCCCAGGAGGCGCGCAATCCGCAGAAGGATATGCCCGTGGGCATTCTGGGATCGCTGACCATCTGCACGCTGCTCTACATCGTAACGGCCTGGCTGCTGACGGGCGTGGTCAGCTACACGCGGCTCAACGTCGGCGCGCCCATTGCCCTGGGGATGGCGGAAACGGGCGTGCGCTGGGGCGAGTTTCTGGTGCTGATTGGAACCATCATGGGCCTGAGCACCGTGATGCTGGTCATGCTGCTGGGCCAGTCGCGCGTGTTCTTCTCCATGTCGCGCGACGGGCTGTTGTGGAAATGGGCGGGCGCCATCCATCCGCGTTTTCGCACCCCGTGGATTTCCTCGATCATCGTCGGAGTATTCGTCGCGATTCTGCCGGCCCTGTTCCCGATCAACGTGCTGAACGATCTCACCAGCATCGGCACGCTGCTGGCTTTCGTGATCGTGTGCGCGGGTGTCTGGGTGCTGCGGGTGCGGCGTCCTGAGCTTCACCGGCCGTTCAAGACGCCGCTGGTCCCGCTGGTTCCGATCCTGGGTATTGTCGTCTCGCTGGGCCTGATGGCGGGACTGCCCGGCGAGGCCTGGCTCCGGCTGCTCGTCTGGCTGATTATTGGGATGGTCATTTATATGACCTACGGGCGCAAGAACAGCCGCGTGCAGCAGTATCTGGCGTCGGACCGCAAAGCCGCCGACTGAGCGAGCCTCACTCCAGCGTGACCGGACGGTCGAACACCACGTCGAGCGTCGCGCCGTGCCGCAGTTCCACCTCTTTACCGCGGCTCAACAACACGGTAGCGAGTCCCACGGCCGCTCCCGCGCCGGCCCCGATGCCCGCGCCTTTCCAGCTGCGGTCCGCCAGACCGCCGATCGACGCTCCGCTGCCGGCCAGAATGGCGATGCGTTCGGCATCCTTGCCCATGTCGGGGCCCTGCTCAATGGTGCTTTCCTTGCCGGTCACCTTCTGTCCGGTTTCTTCGGCGTCCACGGAAGTCAGGTGCGGCGAAAACTTGAACACCTTGCCGCTCGCGAGCGTCAGGGTTTCGAGGCGAATTCCCAACTGCGCGCGGCCCTTCACGCGTCCGCTGCGCTTGGCTTGTGTAACCACGCCCTGCACGTAGCTTCCGGCCGGCACCGCGATTGTTCCGTCCACGCTGATCGGGCTGGCGGTCCGCAGATAGACGAAATCGCCCTCCTGCGCGGTGCGCGTGTTGATGGAGTTTTCCACACGCAGCAAGACGTGAGCGCCGCGCGGGATCTCGGCCGCCGACGCCGCCCACACGACCAACAGCAGAATCAGCCCAGCGAAGCGCGCCATAAGCAATCTCCTATCACGATAGTAACCCTTCGTGCAGCGCGTACGTTTCGAGCATCAGGTATAATTCTGAAAATGAATCGCTGCTTCAATCCTCTGTCCACCGTGTATCTGTTCCTATGCGCGGCAAGCCCGCTGCTTTCGGCCACGCCGGCCATCTCAAGCGTCATGAACTCGGCCACCAACATCGTGCAGTCGCTGCCGAACAGCGCGATCGCGCCCGGGAGCATCTTCGTGGTGAAAGGCACCGGCTTGGGGCCGCTTTCGCTTTCGGTATCTCAGACGCCCTTCCAAAGTACAACCTTGAACGGAACGTCCGTGGCCGTGACCGTGGGAGGAACCACGGTGAGCTGCCTGATGTATTACACCTCGGACGGCCAGATCGCCGCTCTGCTGGCTTCGAATACACCCACCGGCAGCGGGACGATCAAGGTTACATATAACGGCCAGTCGAGCGCGGCCGCGCCGATCGGCGTCGCGGCGAACAATCTCGGAATTTTCACGGTCGACTCGAGCGGGTCGACCGGCGATTCCGTCGCCATCGTAACTTATCCCGACTACAGCCTGGTCTCGTCGGTGAAAGCCCCCAATTGCGGCGGACCGAATACTACCTGCGGCGCGGCGAATCCCGGCGATACGCTGATCCTCTGGGCCACGGGCCTGGGCCGCATCACCGGAGACGACGCCTCGGGCGCCGGCCTCGGCCAAAACATGCCGAATGTTCCTCTGAAGTTGTGGATCGGCGGCGTGCAGGCCAATGTGAGTTACCAGGGACGCTCCGGTTGTTGCATCGGCGAGGACCAGATCGTGTTCACGGTTCCCGACGACGCGCCCACCGGGTGCGCCGTTCCGATGGTGGTTGAGATCACCACCAACATCACTGAAGTCAGCAATTCGGCGATGATGCCGATTGCGCGCGGAAGCCGGTCCTGCGCGTTGAGCGATATCGCCGCCGGATCGATCGACGCCTCGCTGCTGAGTGGAACCGTTCCATTCGGCGAAGTGGAGGTGGACCACTTGCTGAATGACTCGGGCTCCGGGTTCAACGACACGGCGTCATTCAACTTTCTGACCTTTACGATTCCCGCGGCTGTGCAGCCGTTCGCCGGGACTTATCTGGACCACATACCGGTTGGCACCTGCATCACTCAGAACTCGGTTCGCCCGGGCGACCCCCCCGCGTTCACAAACCTGGTTCCGCTGGATGGAGGTTCGAGATTCACCGTCACCGGCCCGAAGGGCAGCCAGACCGTGACGGCCGCGACCGGCGACAACGTTTCGCTCAGCACGGCGGGCACGTTCCTGGTGCCGGGCGACTATACGATCAGCGGCGGGGGCGGGAAAGACGTCGGCGCATTCTCCGTGAATGTCAATCTTCCGGCGCTGCCGACGCTCACCAGTCCGGCCAACCCGGGCAGCCTGAGCGTCAATCGAACCAAGGGGCTGACCATCACCTGGAATCCCACCGGCGCCAGCAGCCACGTTGAGATACAGCTCCGCAGCGCGGCGGCAGGCAACAGTTTCGCCATGATAAGTTGCAAGGCGCCGGTGAGCGCCGGAACATTCACGATTCCGTCCTACCTGTTGTTCGCGCTTCCGAATGGAAACGGCACGAATTTCAATTTCCAGACCGGCGATGGGCCTGCCGGTCCGGCGAGCATTTCTCTTTTCTCGGCTTCCGGCCTGGCGAGTGGAATTGCACAAACGTTCGCTGATGGCATAAGCTTCGGCGGATTCAACATCGCGAATTAAACTCTGGGGGCGCGGCGCCGGCCGCTATGATTTGGCGCCGCCGCGCGCCTCAGCCTCAGCCAGCCATCCGCGCCGCAGCCGCTCGGCCGGAACGCTCGAAAGATAGGGCTTGAGGTCGAGAATCGGCGTTCCATCCAGCATGTCGACACCGCGGACGTGCAGCTTCGATCCCTCCCGGCGCAGCAGCTCAACCACCGTCAGCCCGATCGGGTTCGGACGCCGCGGGGATCGGGTGGCGAACACGCCGTGCGGCCGGCCGTCGCTCGGGGGCTTCGCCTCTAGGCTGAACCCTTCGGAGCGATCGAAGGCCCAGATGACGAACAAGTGTGAAAAGCCTTCTACGTCGGCGAGGCCAGGCTCAAACTCCGGTAATATTTCGAGAACTCCCTCCGCGTCGTGCTTCGCGCCTAGTCCTTTCGGAATTTCGCTGCCTTGCTGGTAAGGACTCCTTACGTATCCGATTGGCTGCATGGAAAACATAGCGTGGCTATTGTCGAATGGCGAGGGATCAAAAGTCCAGCGCGATGCAGGCTGGCTACAATAAAGTTGTGGCACGCATCCGCGGACTCGAATCCAGCGAAACCGGACCGCTCACGCGCTTTCTCTACTGGATGACCAGGCGCAAAATCGGCCGCGTGGTCCTGCCCTTCAAAGTCGCCGCGCATCATCCCCGGCTGCTGCTCGCCACCGGCCAGATGGAGATGGGCCAGCAAGCCGCGCGCAGCGTCGATCCCAAGCTGAAAGCCCTGGCCAGCATCAAGGCCGCGCTGCTGATCGGTTGTCCGTTCTGAATCGACATCGGGTCTGCCGTGGGCAGACAGGCCGGCGTCAGCGAAAATCAGCTCATGGCGCTCCCCGATTTCGAAAACGCGTGCGAGTTCACGCCGATCGAGAAGCTGGTGCTGCGCTACGCCGTGGCCATGACCGCGACGCCGGTAGAGGTCCCCGACGAACTGTTTCAAGCCCTGCGCGAGCAATTCGATGAACGCCAGCTGGTCGAGCTGACCTCCGCCATCGCGTGGGAGAACTACCGGGCCCGTTTCGATCACGCCTTTGGCATCGAAGCCGAAGGTTTCTACCGGGGCGCGCTTTGCCTGCTGCCTCAACGAGATACGGCCCACCCCGCCGCCCACTCCTAGGGTATTCACCGCACGCTGCGGGTCGTATTCCCCTAGGACCTATAAGGTTTTAGTACCCTTCGGACGATACATAGTTTTAGCGGCTGGCAACGCGTGTCTCCGATACTTCACAAGTCGATCGAACGCAAGGCGCGCCGCATCGACGATCCGATTGCGCGCTTGCAATACTTGAAGCGCCGGATGGCAACCGCCAGCGCTCCAGCGGCTCTCTGGAACTATCGAAAGCTACCGGCCATCGGCCTGGTGCTCCTGCTGGCGATCGTGCTCAGTCCCGGTTATAAGGCTTCGAGCGCCGAACAGAGCCTGCCGCCTCCGCGCATCCCGCACATTTCGGCGCCCGCCGGCGCCAGCGTCGCCAAGGTCTGGCTGGTGGACAAGTCCAACGACTTCGAAACCTACAGCAACGGCCTGCGGATCGACGACCGCTACGCCATCTCCAACCAGAGCCGTCTGTTCTATCCGGTATACAAGCGTTCCGCGGTGGACCCGGACCAGCCCGAGTGGCGCTCGGAACCGGCCGGCATCGTGTATCACACCACCGAGAGCGACCAGGTGCCGTTCGACCAGGGCCAGAACGGAGCGCTCAAGCGGATTGGCCACCAGGTGCTCAGCTACGTGCGGCAAAACCACTGCTATCATTTTTTCATCGACCGCTTCGGCCAGGTGTTTCGCGTGGTTGAGGAGTCGGATGTGGCCTTTCACGCCGGCAATTCGATCTGGGCCGACGACCAGGTGGTATACGTGAACCTGAACAGCAGCTTCCTGGGGATCGCCTTCGAGACCCAGACACAGCGCGGCCAGGATCTGGCGTCCGCGAATCCGGCGCAGGTTCATGCGGCGCGCGTGCTGACCGAGATGCTTCGCAGCAAATACAATATTCCGGCGGCCAACTGCGTGACGCACGCGCAGGTTTCCGTGAATCCCGACAACATGCTGGTGGGCTATCACACCGATTGGGCGGGCAATTTTCCATTTCTGGACGTGGGCCTGAGCGACAACTACGGAGCGCCGCCGGCCAGCATCTACGCCTTCGGTTTCGAATACGACCCCGTGTTCGTGCACGCCACCGGAGTTCGCATGTGGGAAGGACTCACGCTGGCCGAAGACCAGCTACGCATCCAGGCGGCGGCGCGCGGGCTTCCCATTTCGAAATACCGGTCATTGCTGCGGAAGAAGTACAAGGAGGTTCTGGCTGCCGTCAAGGCCGTCAACGAAGCCAGAGAGAACGACCATGCGACCTAGCGACAAAGCCAATCACTCCGCCGTCGGCGTGGACGTCGGCACCAGCCGCGTCTGCCTGGCGCAACGCCAGGGCGATACATTCCAGTATGAGACGCAGCTCAACGCCTTCGTCACCGTTCCATACTCCAGCATCACCGAGAACGTGTTGAAGAAGGAAAGCGTGCCGCACACGGTTTCGGGCGCCGAGATCATCGTGCACGGCAACGAATCGGGCCGCTTCGCCGACCTGCTGAACATCGAGACCCGGCGCACCATGGACAAGGGGCTGCTGAATCCGGCCGAGCCGTCCAGCCTGGACATGCTGGGGAAAATCGTGGAGTCGCTGGTGGAACCCACCGAGGAGAAACGCAAGTTGTACTTCACGGTTCCGGCCGCGCCGCTCGGCTCTGAGGACAACCTCACCTATCACGAGGCCACGCTGCGCCAGATCTTCAGCGACCTGGGTTATCAGGTGAAGAGCATCAACGAAGGGCTGGCCGTGATCTACTCCGAGCTGGAGAGTTCCAACTACACCGGCATCGGGATCAGTTGCGGGGGCGGCTTGTGCAACATCTGCGTGGCGTACCTGTCGGTCCCGGTGCTGAGCTTCTCGATTCCCAAGGCCGGCGATTACATCGACTCGAGCGCCGCCACCATCACCGGCGAGCGCGCCAATCGCGTGCGCATCGCGAAAGAACATTCCTTCCACTTCAACGGATTTTTCGCCGACCAGCTCGAGCAGGTGCTGACGGTGTACTACGACGAGATGATCCAGTCGCTGGTGCAAGGCATCAAGCAGGCCTTCGCCAGCTCGCGCAATCTGCCCAAGTCCAGCCGGCCGCTGCCCATCGTGCTGAGCGGCGGGACCGCGCTGCCGGATGGCTTTCGCGACCGCTTCGAGAAGATCCTGCTGGAAGCCGAAATCCCGATCTCGACCACCGAAATCCGCCTGGCCGCCGATCCGGTGCACGCCTCGGCCAAGGGCGCGCTGATCGCCGCGCTGGCCGAGGGCTAAGACACCAGCACTTCTCCTACCAGCCTCGATCGGCCAGAACTTTGCCGATTTCCGTTGCCAGCATCTTCGAATACAGGGCGGCCCCTTCCCGGACCAGCAGGTTCGCGACCACTCGAACGCGTGGGCTCGGGTGCGATCACTGGTCTAGCCGTGACGTTCAAGGACTCTCGAATGGCAAGGAATAGGGATTTCTGCATATCCATGCCTGTTGGCCCTTTGAGTCCCCGTTCGTTATAACGACCCTCACATACGAGATTGTTGCTTCTGCGACGGTGCTGCATCCAGCTTTTGAGATCTCCAGCATTCGGCAGCGCGTATTCTCTTTGACAGTGATGTGCGGGGCACTAGCCATAGCCGCCAAGAACTCCGTGCGAGCAGGCATAATCTGACGCCGCTGCTCTTGGATTGTATGGGGTTCCATCGCGAGATTATGGTTGATCTCTGCCGTCTTGGTTTCATATGCGGCGATCAGTTGTCGAATCTCTGGGCTATCGAGGACGATCTGGGTTGCCTCTGAGTTACCGCTCTGAACGACTGTTACCGGACAGCCATAAATCCCATTGGGTCCGGAGTGAAAGCAGAGGCATCCGGTAGCACAGGCAAAGGTGAGTGCCGTTAGCAGCAGGTGTATGCCTTTAGGGTTCGTGCCATGATGCTATCACGACACGTTGCTGATAGGTTGAGACAGACGTGATCGCTAATGCCAGCGGCCATTGGGTTCACCTTGCCGATCCATGGGATGAATCCTGGCGGAGCATCTCGTACCGCCGGAGAAGCTCCAGGCTGAGATTCAGCCAATGGGCGCTATCCGACGTAACCGCCCTGATGCGCACCTTCTATTGGAACTAGAGCACACGACATCATCAATCAGAATCTAAGCGCATTACCCGGGCTAGACCACCAGGCGTTGCGCTACGCTGAAATTGATGCTGGCGCGACTGCCGCTCATCTTAGTGGCGTGCGTTCCCGTCCTCGCGCAAACGCCCTGTGAAGGGACGCCCGCTTACTCGCCTTGCGAGATGGTGTTCGAACTCTCGCCCGCCGATCTCGCGGCGCAGCCCAATCCCTACGCGAGCGCGCAGCTCCAGGCCGAATTCCGGTCGCCGCATTTCAAGACCTACCTCATGCCGGCCTTCTGGAACGGCGCGGGCAAGATGATCCTGCGGTTCACTCCCACCGAAGCCGGCCCGTGGACCTATCGCATCACCAGCAATCTCGCGGGACTGGACGGCAAGGAGGCCGCCTTCAACGCGGCCGCATCCGACGCGCCAGGCTTCGTGAGGCCCGCCAACATCCACCATTGGGCCACGGAAAACAAGAAGCCGCACTTGTGGATGGGCTACATCGCCGACCGCTTTCCGTTCACGAGCGCGCCCGAGTTCGACCAGCAGCTCGACCAGGCGGCACAAAACAAGTTCACGCATTTTCGCGGCTCGATTCTCGGCACTGCGGCCGACCGCGGGCGTGTGTTCCTGGGACCTGATAAACCGAACCCCGCGTATTTCGACGAACTGGATCGCCGCATTCTGACCATCCATAAGCGCGGCCTCACCGCCGACTTGATCCTGGCTTCGAATCCGGATTACGTCGCGAGCCTGTTCCCGGACTGGCAGTCGCGCGAGCGCTTCATTCGCTACCTCGTGGCGCGCTATGCGCCCATGAACGTCACCTGGCAGGGATTCGATGAGTTCGAAGAGTACGCGGGCGGCCGCGCGCTGCTGAAGGAGCTCGGCCTGGATCTGAAGAAGCTGGATCCTTACGATCATCCGCGTTCCTCGAACGCGAAGGTCACCTCGTCGCCGCTGCTGGCCGACGGCTGGATGAACTTCATCATCGAAGCCTCGCAGGATGACGTCGTCGGGTCGGTGGAGCATCAGTTCTACCAGGTGCCGTTCGTCGGGGTGACGGATGCGCGGCATCTCTGGAACACCACCATGGACGGCGAGTATCCGGAATTTCACGGCGACCAGCCCGGGCTGGCGCGCTATTGGTTCGATTTCATCGCCGACACGCGCTACTGGGAGCTGGAGCCGTATTTCGACGTGGACGGCACGCGCGCGGTGGCGCTCGAGGACGTCGAGTATCTGAACTACATCGAGCATCCCGGGCCGCCGGTCGAGATCTCGGTGGAAAGGCACGGCTACGATGTGATCTGGTTCGATCCGGCCACCGGCGAGATGCAGGAGCAGAAGAAATACAAGGGCGAGCACTTCACCGGCGAGGCTCCGGACAAGAACCGTCCCTGGGTTTTGCTGGTGGCGCGCGAGGGACGCAAGGAATCCATGCTGAAATCCTACAAGTTCGATTCACGCGAAGTGCCGCTGGTGCAGGAGATCGAGACCAATCCGCAGAAGGTGCCGTTCACCATCGTCGAGCCGGCCGGCAACACGTTGAAGGCGGGGACGCCGGTGCGGTTCGCGGTGAAGCTGACGCGCGAAACGCGAGCCACGCGCGCGATGCTGTATCTCTGGACCGCCGAGGTCGCCTCCGACGGGCAGGGGTTTCGCGTCATCGGCACCGGGTCGCCGGGTTCGTTCGTGATTCCTCCGTCGGTGGCGCTGCATTTTCCGGCGGTGCTCGCCATCCATTTGAGCGCGCTCAACGCCAACGGCAAAGCTTATGCGGCCGACCGCGCGTACGAACTCGACAAGTGATCCTTTCCGTCGACACCACGTCGGAGTTCGGAAGCATCGCGCTGACCGAAGGCGATCGGGTGGTGGAAGAATTGTCGATGCGCTCGGCCGACGGATTCGGGCACGTGCTTTTCCAGCACATCGAACAGTTACTGGCGAGGCACGGCGCGGCTCTGGATGCGTTGGATGGCTTCGCGGCCGCGTCGGGTCCCGGATCGTTCACGGGCGTGCGCGTGGGGCTGGCCGCGGTGAAGGGGTTGGCGGAGGCGACCGGGAAGAAGGTAGTTGCCGTCTCCAACTTGCGGGCACTGGCGTGGTTCGGATCGGCCGCGTTGCGCGCGGTGGTCATCGACGCGCGGCGCGGCGAAGTTTATGGCGCCGTGTATAGCGACCGGCTGGAGCCGGTCACGCCCGAGTCGGTGCTGAAGTTTCCGGCCTGGCTCAAGACGCTGCCGGCTGCGGGTTTCGAATTCGTCTCGATCGATTTTTCGCCGTGGCGCGCGTGCGTCGACCCGGCGATTCCGGTGGTGACGGCGCCGCCCGCGCTGGCCGCCGCCATCGGATGCATCGCCTCGCGCGAATTCGCCTCCGGGCGCGCGCTCGATCCTGCTGGAATCGACGCCAACTACGTGCGCCGGTCCGACGCCGAGCTGTTGTGGAAAGAATAGCGGTCGTACGGGTACAATCTCTAGTTGGCGACAGGAGATTGACGATTCGCGCAGATTGATGAGCCAATGAACATCTCCGTCAAAGGCGAGTACGCGCTGCATGCCATTTTCGATCTGGCGCTGCAGCCGGCCGGCCAGCCGGTGAAAATCGCCGACATCGCGCGCCGCCAGAAGATCCCGCAAAAATTTCTGGAGTTGATCCTCTCGGGCCTCAAGCAGGGAGGCTTCGTGGAATCGCGCCGCGGCGCCGAAGGCGGCTACCTGCTGGCGCGAGCGCCGGATGCGATCACGGTGGGCGAAGTGCTGCGTTACGTCGAAGGCGATAAAACCAAGCGAACCACCGCCAAGCAGCGCGCGGCCGATCCGTTTTCAGACACCTGGCGCCGCGTGGACCAGGCCGTTTCGAACGTGATCGATCAGGCCACCTTCGCCGAACTGGCGCGCGCCTGGCGCGACCGTCAAACCAAGTACGTGCCGAACTGGGAGATCTGATGACCTATCAAGACAATTCGTTGAGTATCGGGCGCACGCCGCTGGTGAAGCTCAACCGCGTCGCCGAGGGCGCAGTCGCCACTGTTCTAGCCAAAATCGAAGGGCGGAATCCGGCCTATTCGGTGAAGGACCGCATCGGCGCTTCGATGATCTGGGACGCCGAGAAGCGCGGGCTGCTCGGTCCGGGCAAGGAACTGATCGAGCCCACCAGCGGCAACACCGGTATCGCGCTGGCCTTCGTAGCGGCCGCGCGCGGTTACGCCATCACGCTCATCATGCCCGAGACTATGTCGGTGGAGCGCCGCAAAGTGCTGCGCGCGTTCGGCGCCAACCTGATCCTCACCGAAGGCGCCGGCGGGATGCGCGCGTCCATCTCCAAGGCAGAAGCCATGCTGGCTTCGGATCCCGAGCACTACGTTCTGCTCCAGCAATTCCAGAATCCCGCGAATCCCGAAATCCACTTCAAAACCACCGGCCCGGAAATCTGGGACGACACCGAAGGCGCGATCGACGTGCTGGTGAGCGGAGTCGGAACGGGCGGCACCATCACGGGCGTGTCGCGCTACATCAAGACCGTTCGGAAGAAGAAGATCGTTTCGGTGGCCGTCGAGCCGACCGTCAGCCCGGTGATTACTCAGACGCGGAACGGCGAATCGCTGAAGCCCGGCCCCACCAGGATTCAAGGGATCGGTGCGGGATTCATACCCGGAACGCTGGATCTTGGAATGGTGGACCGCGTGGAACTGGTTACCGATGATGAATCGATCGAGATGGCGGGCAGGCTATCGAGCGAAGAAGGGATTTTGTCGGGAATCTCCTGCGGGGCGGCAGTCGCGGCGGCGGTTCGGATCGCCAAAGAGCCCGAGATGAAGGGCAAGACAGTGGTGGTGGTGCTGCCGGATTCCGGCGAGCGCTATCTCAGCACGCCGTTGTTCAAGGGAATTTCGGAATAGCTTCCAAAACAGAAAAGGCGGACGCTTTTTGGGGTGATTGGGTGAAGCGCCCGCCGTCGTAACGGGGATTTGATTAGATAACGACGCGAGACCCCCACAGGGTTACGGCCAGCTGCGAAATATTTCGCACCCCTGGCGATACTTAACATAACTTACGGGGTGCCCGGTGTCCGCATACCCCCTTGTATTTCGCTTTTTCTTCGGATATACTCAAGGCGAATAAAAGGAGAATATGAGTGCCGTCATGCCCCTCCCCCAGACACTCTACTGCGGACCCTCCGGATGGTCGTATCCGCACTGGAACGGAATCGTTTATCCGAAGCTGAAGCCGCGCGGATTCCACGCGCTCGAGGACATCGCGCGATACTTCGACGCGGTGGAGATCAACACCACTTTCTATCAGACCATCCGGCCGGAGATCGCGCGGCTGTGGTTACGAAAGGTTACACACAATCCCAAGTTTCAGTTCACGGCCAAGCTGGGGCGCCGGTTCACGCACGAGCGGCTGCTCGGTTCCGCCGAAGTCGCGCAGTTCAAGGAAGGCCTGTGGCCCATCCTGCGCGCGCACAAACTGGGTTGTGTACTGATGCAGTTTCCGTGGACCTTCCGCTACACCGAGGAGAATCGCGAGCACCTGATCGCGGTGCGCCGCGCGTTTCACGAATTCCCGCTGGTGGCCGAGATGCGGCACTCGAGCTGGATGCAGGAAGAGGCGCTGGGCACGCTGATGGATTATCACATCGGTTTCGCCAACATCGACCAGGCGGCCTACACCAAGGCCATGCCGCCGGGATCGTTCCTGACGTCCTCGATCGGCTACGTGCGGCTGCACGGGCGCAATCCGCAGGACTGGCAGCGCGAGTTCGGCCGTGCCGCCGAGCCGGTGGCCGCGCACGATTACCTGTATTCGCGCGAAGAGCTGCTCGAATGGAAGCCGCGCATCGACGAACTGTGCCAGCACGCTGGGACGACGTTCGTGTTCGCCAACAACGACGTGGGCGGCAAGGCGGTGGTGAATGCGCTGCAGCTCTCGGCGCTGCTCGGCGATGAGCGGCGCATCGCGCCGGCCGATCTGATCGCGCGGTTCCCGATGCAACTCGAGGAATTCCACGCCGACCGTCCCATGCAGGAAGCGCTGTTTTCAAGCTACCAGCCCGAGCATCGCGCCGTGGCGTAGGCTCGCAAGCCGCTTGTTACCATGAAGGAAGTCATGGCCACCGCAACGTTGTTGACGCTGGAGCAGTTCTCCGCGCTGCCGGAGTACGACGAGCGTACCGGCTCGAGCTACGAGCTGGATCACGGAGAACTGATTGTCGTGTCGCCACAGGCATGGGAGCATGAGAGGCTGAAGGGCAGGTTGTTTCTGCTGTTGAGCAGATACTTTGAGGATCGCGGCGAGCCGTTGCGCGCAGTGATTAAAACCGGGTTCATTCTCGATGAGGATAGCTGGCGCAAACCCGACGTCGCCGTGATGTCGGGAGAAGCGTTGCGGCGTGCCGAGCAGGACCGGACGCTTCCGCTCGAGGGCGCCCCGGAACTGGCCATCGAAGTTGCATCGCCCTCGGACACGTCGGCCATGATCGGGCGCAAAGTGGATCACTTCCTCGCGGCGGGATCGAAGACCGTGTGGGCCGTTTACCCGGAAACGCAGCAGGTCCACGTCCATAGAGTAGGAAGGAAAAGCACCAAACTCGGCGCTGACCAATTTCTGGACGAGCCTGAGATCCTGCCCGGCTTCCGCATCGAAGTCCGGCGGCTTTTTGAGTAGCGGGCACCCGGAGGCTTAGGCGGGCATCCAGCGTGGTGCCGTCTCACTTTTTCAGAAGTCGGTTTTCTGCGCGGGCGGAATGGCGACGCGCAGAGCGTTCAGCACCGCGGCGAGGTCGATGAACTCCTGGGCCACCGCGCCGACCACCGGCGTCAGGTAGCCCGCCGCGGCCGCGATCATTCCGAGCATGCTCAGAGCCATGCCTCCCACGGCGCTCTGGAGCGCGATGTTGCGCATATGCCGGCTGATGTGCATCAACTCGTCCACTTTGGCGAGCGACGGCTCGAGCAGCACCGCATCGGCGGCCTCGGCGGTGATGTCGCTGGTCTGGCCAAAGGCCACGCCGGCGGTGGCTTCGAGCATGGCAGGCGCATCGTTAATGCCATCGCCGACGTACAGCGTCTTGGCGAGCCGGGTCTCTTCCTTGACGATCGCGACTTTTTCCTCCGGGGTCTTGCCCGCATAGACTTCCTTGATTCCGACGGCATCGGCCAGGTAACGCACCTCCGATTCCCGGTCGCCCGACACCAGCATCACTTTCTTGGCGGCGTGCTTGGGCATGAGATGCGAAACGAAGGCGCCGCTCTCCCGGCGCGGCTCATCGCGGAAATGGAAGGCTGCGGCGAAAGCGTCGTCGATGTAGACCAGGCATTCAAGCCCGGAGATCCCGGCGGGAAAACCCTCGGGCAAGCCCAACCCGGAAGCGGCCAGCCGGTTCCGGCCGGTGATCCGCAGGCTGTGATCTCCCACCAACCCCTGCAGGCCCTCGCCCGGCTTTTCGTTGATCAGCCGCACCGGCGCGAGCCTCAGACGCTTGTCTTCGGCGGCCCGCAGCACGGCGCTCGCCAGCGGATGCTTGGAGTATTGTTCCAGACTGGCGGCCAGACGCAGCACCTGCTCGGCCTCGACTCCCGGCGCCATGGTCATGCCGGTGAGCGCCGGGCGCCCGTAGGTGAGCGTGCCGGTCTTGTCGAAAATCAGCGTGCGGCATCGATCCACCTGCTCGAGCACCGCTGGATTCTTGATGATGATGCCGCTCTTGCCCGCCACCGAGATGGCTCCGATGATGGCCACCGGGATGGCGAGCAGCAGCGGGCAGGGCGTCGCGATCACCATGACCGCCAGAAAGCGGTGCGGGTCGCCGCCCACGTACCAACCGAGCAGGGCGACCCCGAGCGCCAGCGGAGTGTACCAGGCGCCCAGCCGGTCGGCGATACGCCGCATCCGAGGACGCTGCTGCTGGGAGGCTGACATCACCTGCATGATCTTGGCGTAGCGTGAATCGGCCGGCAATCTGTCCACCGCGATGGTGAGCGCCGCGTCACCGTTGATCGAGCCCGAGAGCACCGCGGCGCCCGGCGTCTTGGACCTCAGGAACGGCTCGCCCGTCAGGTACGACTCGTCCATGGTGGAATGCCCTTCGAGCACGGTGCCGTCCACCGGGCAGATCTCGTGCGGCAACACCAGCAGCCAGTCGCCGATCGCGATCTCGTCGAGTGAAACATCGCTGAACGTGGAATCCGAACTGCGGTGCGCGATCCGAGGCATGCGCTTCGCCAGCGCGTTGAGCACCGAGGAGGCGCGCCGCGCGGCATATTGCTCGAGCGCCGTTCCGCCGGAGAGCATCAGCACCACGATGGTCCCCACCAGGTACTCGCCCATGAACGCGGCGGTGGCGATGGATGTCCCAGCGAGCAGGTCCGATCCGAAGTCGCCCGCGGCCAGGTTTTTCGTCAATTGAAAGATCAGCGGAAGACCGCCACCGGCCAGCGCCACGATCAGCGGCAGGTTGAAGACCGGCATCGGGAGCCGGAAGGCGTAGCGCAGAGTGAGGTGCAGCGCGATGGAAACAGCGGCCAGGCCAGCGATATAGGCTTCCCTCTGGCTCCCCGGCTGCCGCTCCATCAGGTTTGTGTGATGCACGACAGTGGCCATGAGATATCGCAGATCGATGGGATGGTAAGGTTCACGTCTACTGGGTTATTTTACCCAGCGTCAGGAGCTTTGCCCCAGCTTGTAACTGTCAGGCGCAAGCTAAGCTGTTGAAAAAAATAGAGAATCTCCTGGAAGAGCGACTGCACCGGCCCCAGCGATGGGAAGGAGTGCTCAGATGAGCCGCATATCATCGGGTGTCTTGATTCGAACATCTCTCTTAGTCACCGTGTTGGCGGGTGCGATCGGTTTGCAGAGCGAGGGGAAAAACCCGTTCACCAAACGCGATAAGGCATTTTTCGCCGATGCAAACGTTATCAACTTTGTACGGCCCGGCCTGGTTTTCAAGGTCTCCAGCGCTTCGATAGCGAAGGATGGAACGATCACCGCCAGGGTCCTGGTCACCGATCCGCAGGGGCTACCGCTGGATCGGAACGGAGTGAATACGCCCGGCGCCGTCTCCATGAGCTTCATCGCTGCGACGATCCCGGCCGGAAAGACGCAATACACCTCGTATACGTTCCGAAGCGTGACCGCTCAGAGCGGCGGAGCGACTGCGATACAAGCCGCCGCCGATTCGGGCGGAACGTTCACACCCAACGCCGACGGCGACTATACCTATACTTTCAAAACCAAGGCGCCGACGACTTTCGATCCGACGGCGACGCATACGGTGGCCGTTTACGGATCGCGCACCTTGACGGCATTCAACTTAGGAACCAATCGCGCTTCCGCGACTTTGGACTTCCTGCCCGGTGGCGGCGCCGTGACGGTGACGCGCGACGTGATTCGCGACTCGAGCTGTAACAAGTGCCACGAACAGTTGCTGTTCCACGGCGGTTCGCGAGTGGGCATTGCGGTTTGCGTGCTGTGCCACACGCCGCAGTCGGTGGATCCGAATAGCGGCAACACCGTCGACATGCCGAAGATGATCCATGAGATTCACATGGGCGCGGCGGCTCCCAACGCGATTGCTGGAAAGCCTTATAAGATCTTCGGGTTCACTGGCTACGTGGACTGGCATGACGTTACGTTCCCGGGCAGCGGCTCGATCAACGATCCGCGCAACTGCCAAACGTGCCATGAGCAGAACACGGGCGCCAAGCAGGCCACGGCCTACATGCAACCGAATCGCGAAGCTTGCGGTGGTTGCCACGATAACGTCAATTTCGCTACCGGTGATAATCACGTGAACCTTCCGCAGGTGGACGACAAACAATGCGCCAACTGCCATACCCCGCAGGGTGAGCTGCCGTTTGATGTGTCCATAGAGGGTGCGCATATCAGTCCCACCAGTTATTCCGGGCTACCCGGCATGGTCATCAACATCCTGAAGGTGGACAACGCCACGGCGGGAAGCAAGCCGGCCGTCACCTTTACGCTGAAGGACAGCGGGGGGAATCCGATCGCGGCGAACAGTCTCACCACCAGCCCCAATCGCCTGGCGGTCGTCATGGCTGGTCCAACCACGGACTACGGCTACACCAGCTTTGGTTCGGATGTGACCACCAACGGTTACGTATCCGAAGATGCCACCAAGTCTACGTGCAGCACGGATGGAACCTGCGTGTATCAGTTCCTGCATGCGGTCCCGGATAAGGCCGCCGGCACCTTCTCGATCGGTATGGAAGGCCGGCGAGGATTCACCATCAATGCGGATACCAAAGCCGCGGTGACAACCGAATACGGCGCGGTGAACAAAGTCGTCAATTTCTCGGTGGATGGTTCTCCCATCGTGCCACGGCGCAAGGTGGTGGACATCACGAAATGCAACGCTTGCCACTTGTCCTTGACGGTGCACGGCGAGAACCGGAATCAGATTGAGATGTGCGTGCTATGCCACAATCCGTCGGAGACGGACATCTCTCAGCGTCCAGCGGCCAAGGATCCGGCCGTCAAGAACGCACCTCCGCAATCGGTCAACTTCGCTCTCATGATCCACAGGATCCATGACGGCTCGGCATTGGCAGCCATCGGACAACCGTTCGTGATCGTCGGCTTTGGCGGAAACCCCGTCGACTTTTCCGACGTGACCTTCCCGGCCTTGGACAACAATGGCGGGGTAGGCAACGTACAGGCGTGCACGATGTGTCACGTCAACGGGTCGGAGGCCAACCTGCCGGTGGGCTTGAAGGACGTGACGACTCCCAATTCGCTGTTGACCAAGACACCGGCCACCACGGCAGCCTGCACGGCCTGCCACGCGACCAAACCGGAACTTTCTCACGCGGTAGCGAACACCACGCAATTCGGTGAGAGCTGCACGGCGTGCCATGCATCCGGCGCTGCATTCGACGTAGATCAGGTCCATGCTCAATAGCTCCTTGACAGGGCTTTCGAGAGCGGCCGCGGGTATCGTGCTAATGGCTTCGTGCCTCACGATATCCGCTCAGCCGCCCGCGAAGTCGGCCGAACCCGCGAAGCCTGCCGAACCGGCGAAGGCTCTCGAGTATGTCGGGTCGGAGACTTGCAAGGCCTGTCACGAGGAAATCTTCAACAACCTTCAAAAGACACCACACTCCGCCATCGAAACCGGCGCTCGCCGTGGCTGGGATCAAAAAAGCTGCGAGTCCTGCCACGGCCCCGGTTCCAAGCACGCCGAATCGGCCTCGGCGGACGATATCAAGAATCCAGCCAAACTGGCGCCCGGCCAAGTGGACCGCACCTGCTTGCAATGCCACCTGAACCAGAACACGCCGGTGGGCAGGCTGGCGAGCGGACACGCCAAAGACCAGGTGGCCTGCACCAGTTGCCATTCGGTCCACGGAGCCGGCGGCGCCAAGCTGGTGATCCACAACAAAACCGAGATCAATCAGAAATGTTCCACCTGCCACCTGACGCAGTGGGCTTCCTTCAACCGGCCTTACAAGCATCGGCTTCCGGAGGGAGCGATGTCGTGCGTGGATTGTCACAATCCGCACGCCAGTTTTCGCGACGACACGGTCCGGACGGCATTCGGCAACGAGCCGGGCTGCCTGCAGTGCCATAGCGACAAGCGCGGTCCGTTTGTGTATGAGCATCCGGTGTTGCGGCTGGAAGGCTGCACGGCATGCCACGATCCGCACGGCTCGGCCAATCCAAGAATGCTGACGCGCCACGAAGTGCGGCTGGTGTGCCTGGAATGTCACGCCAACCTGCCGATTCCGGTGGCCCAGCCGCCCAGCCTCGGCGGAGTGCCTCCGGCGCTGCACGATTTGCGCAGCCCGCGCTTTCAAAACTGCACGATCTGTCACACCAAAGTTCACGGGTCGAACGTAGACAGGACGTTCTTCCGATGAAGACTCTAATCACGTTCCTGCTGGTCCTTCCGCTGTGCGCGCAAGATGCGCCCAAGCCAGCTCAGGATGCGAACAAACCTGCACAGGAGCCGGCCAAACCGGCCGAAGCAGTGGCGCCGGCTGCAGCCCCCGCCGAAGCGGCGCCCGCTGGCGAAAGCTGGCTCAAGGGCAGCCTGCAAATCGGCTATCGCTGGATTCCCAATATCGACGGAAGCCTCAATACTTACCGCAGCGTGGTGAACCTCGGCGAGGGGCTGAGGCTGCTGGACACCGACTTCACGCTCTTGAACCCGTCCAAGCGCTTCTTCGACCGCGCCGACGTCCACGCTTCGTCCTGGGGCGGCGATCCCTACAACACGTTACGCGTGGATGTTCAGAAGAGCGGAGCGTATCGTCTGACCGCCGACTATCGCAGCATCGCTTATTTCAACTTTCTGCCTTCGTTTGCAGATCCGAGCCTGAGCCAGGGCTTGCTCCTCGATCAGAACTCATTCGACACCCGGATTCGAACCACGGACGTCCAGCTTGACCTGCTTCCCAATAAATGGATCACGCCTTACGTGGGATTCAGCCGGAACACCCAGTTCGGCCGCGGGATCACGGGCTTCCACACCGGCTTCAACGACTATCCGGTGGCCAGCCTGTATTCGGACCAGACCAACACCTATCGCGCCGGCGTTCGCATCGAGCTGGGCCGCTATCACGTGACGCTGGAGCAAGGCGGCACCACGTTCAAAGACGACCAGGGAGCTTCCGACGCTGGGCCCAACGCAGGAAATTTCACCGGCCTTTTTCTGGGGAGCACGCTGCCGCTGAATTCGCTCAACGAGCTGTACCGCGTGCGCGGCGATTCCATTTACACCAAGGCGCTGCTGGCGGCGAATCCGTACTCCTGGATGAGCGTTACCGGACAGTTCGTGTACGCCAAGCCCCGTACCGACATCAACTACACCGAGGCTTCCACGGGCACGTTCTATCTGCAGCGCATTCTGCAGTTCTACAGCGCGGGCCAGGACGTCCTGGTGGGCGATGCCAACCTGCCGCATGTCTCCGGCAGCCTGACGGTGGAACTTCGCCCGTTGCGCCGGCTGCGCGTGGTCGAGTATTGGATGACCGACCGTTTTCACAACGCCGCCAACGCGCTGCTGGCCGAAAACCTGATCGTGTCGGGTGCGCCGCTCACCGATCAACAATTGCTGAGCGATCGGCTGGTGTTGAATTCGAACCGCGAAGAGATCGATGCGTTTTACGACCTGCTGCCGCAACTGACGCTGCGGGGCGGCTACCGTTTCGAGTGGGGAGACACGCAAGTTCGCGCGCCGATTCTGACCGGCCTGGCCTTGCAATCCGCCGATCTGCGCCGGAACGTCGGAATCGCGGGTGTGAATTACCGGATTGGGCAGAAGCTGCGGATCACGGGCGACGCCGAAGGTTCCAGCTCGGACCAAACCTACTTCCGCACCAGCCTGCAAAATTACGAAAAGGCGCACATCCGCGCCAGCTACGACTTGTCAGCGGAATGGCGGCTGGCGGCCGATTTCAGCCTGCTCAACAACAGTAATCCGGCGCCCAACGTGATGCTGGATTATTCGGCCAAGATCGAATCCGCGTCGGTGTTCTGGACGCCCAAGGCAATCAAGTGGGCCAACCTGTTGGCGGACTACTCGCGGTCCGCAGTGCGCTCCAACATCATCTATCTGGTGCCTCAGACCCTCTCGCCAACGCCTTCGATCTATCGCGACAATGGGCATTCGCTGAGCGTCGTGGCGGGGATCAAGTGGTTCAGCCTGGGAGGGTCGCTGTACGTTTCGTCGGGAAGCCGGCCCACCACTTACTACCAGCCGCTGGCGCGCTTTAACTGGCCGGTGTATAAGCACGTCGAGTGGATCACCGAGTGGCGCTGGTACTCGATGGCCGAAGATTTCTACGGGATCGAAAACTTCCGCAGCAATCAGTTGACAACCAGCTTGCGGTTC
This sequence comes from Terriglobia bacterium, assembly GCA_020073265.1. Taxonomy (GTDB): domain Bacteria; phylum Acidobacteriota; class Terriglobia; order Bryobacterales; family Bryobacteraceae; genus Palsa-89. The sequence continues at coordinate 39,237 of JAIQFN010000049.1, forward strand.
ACCCGGTAACAAAAAGCTCACCGGCAGCCGCGACCCGAGGTGTCGAGCCACGACTGCCGGTGAGTGGACGGACTGGTTGAATCGCTATGCGAGCGCCGGCTCAGGCTCCACTACCTCCGGGCTGGAGATCACTTTGACCTCGAGCTCCGGCGGCTTGACCAGCGTCTTCTCGAGCAGGCAGGCGTCCACGGCGCGCAGGATGCCATCCCGGTGGCGCTGGTTCAGGCCGGGTGCGATCACGTCCATGCGCACCTTGGTGATCCTCACCGGCTTGTCGCCCTTGACGGCCGAGAGATGAATCTCGAATCCTTCATCGGGCAATGCCCTGGCTCGCAGGTATTCTTCGGCGTAATAGGCGGCGCAGGCTCCCAGAGAGCTCAGAAACAACTCCGGAGGCGTCATGGCGGCATCGGTCCCCTCGTTGTCGCTCGGCTGATCGGAGAGCACCTGATGGCCGCGCGCCGTCATCTCGAACTTCTTACCGCCCAGGCATCGGACTTTCACTTCCATGGCGAATGCTCCTCCAGGCTTTTCAGTTGCATTCCAGCGGCCCAAGCATTTCGACCCTAAGTGTTGAATCCCAATAGACTTCCGCTGGAGATGCGTAAGATGGCCCACCCACACCGGGTCCGGGTTCCCAGGCCCGCCCAAGCACTGGAAGCCCCCCAATCCAGGTTGGTACGAATTCTGCTGAAGAAAAACACATGGATTCCGCCCTGGCCGTCCATCGCCTGCATTTCGCCTTCACAGTGACGTATCACTACCTGTTTCCGCAGCTCACCATGGGGTTGGCGCTGCTGATCGTGATCCTGAAGACAATAGCGCTCAAAACCGGCGACCAACGCTACCATCAGTGCGCGCGCTTCTGGGTGAAGATCTTCGCCATCAACTTCGCCATGGGGGTGGTGACGGGCATTCCGATGGAATTCCAGTTCGGCACCAATTGGGCGCGATTCTCCAGGGCCTCGGGTGGCGTGATCGGGCAGACGCTCGCCATGGAGGGCGTGTTTTCGTTTTTTCTGGAATCGACCTTTCTGGGCCTGCTGGTCTATGGCGAGAAGCGCCTGAGTCCGAGACAGCACTGGCTCGCGGCGTTCATGGTGTTCCTGGGATCCTGGTTGTCGGGATTTTTTATCATCGCGACCGACGCCTGGATGCAGCATCCGGTGGGCTACAAGCTGGGCGCCGGCGACGACATTCTCCTGGACAGTTTCTGGGGGCTGATCCTGAATCCCTGGACGCTGTGGCAGTATCTCCACAACATGATTGCCGCGGTGGTTACCGGCAGCTTTGTGATGACGTCGGTCGGCGCGTATTACTTGCTGGCGGGACGATTCCAGGAACATGCGCGCATCTTTCTGCGCACCGGCGTGGTGGCCGGAACCATCGCCGTTCTCGCCATGCTTTTTCCCACCGGCGACGGGCAGGGCCGCATGATCGCCGAGCATCAGCCCGTCACGCTGGCCGCCATGGAGGGGCAATTCGAAACCGAAAGCGGGGCGCCGATCGCGCTGGTGGGTCAGCCCGACACCGACCGGCTGCAGCTCGACAATCCGCTGCTGGTACCCCGGGCGTTGAGCTTCCTCACCTACCGCCGCTGGGAAGCCGAGGTGAAGGGCCTGAAGGATTTCCCGCGCGACCAGTGGCCGGACAACATCCCGCTGCTCTATTACAGCTATCACATCATGGTGGGACTGGGGACGCTGCTGATCGCGCTGGCGCTGGCGTGCTCCTGGTTTTTGTGGCGCGGCCGCCTGTATGGCAACAAGACGCTGTTGTGGGCGCTCATGCTGGCGCTGCCGTTTCCTTACATCGCGACCACGGCCGGCTGGATGACCGCTGAGCTGGGCCGGCAGCCATGGCTGATCTATGGTTTGATGCGCACTTCGGCGGGCGATTCGGCGCGCGTCTCCGCGGGCAATGGGCTGTTCACGCTGATCGGATTCATGGGATTGTACATGGTGCTCGGCATACTGTTCCTGTTTTTGATTCACCGCGAGATCGACCACGGGCCTGAAGTGCAGGAAACGGGAGGTGCGCGATGATCGAGATCCTGTGGTTCTGCCTGGTCGCGATCATGATCGCGGGCTACGTGATCCTGGACGGCTTCGATCTGGGCGCCGGAGTGGTCCACCTGTTCGTGGCGCGAACGGAGAAGGAGCGGCAACAAGTGCTCGCTTCCATCGGACCGGTGTGGGACGGCAACGAAGTATGGCTGCTGGCCGGCGGCGGCACATTGTATTTCGCTTTCCCGGCGTTGTATGCCGCGGCGTTTAGCGGATTTTATCTGGCTCTCATGATGGTGCTGTGGCTGCTGATTCTGCGCGGCATCTCGATCGAGCTGCGCAGCCACATCGAGAGCCGGCTGTGGAAGCCGTTTTGGGATCGCGTGTTCGGCGCATCCAGCGCGCTGCTGGCGTTGCTCTACGGTGTCGCGCTCGGCAACGTGGTGCGCGGCGTGCCGCTCGACGCGAGCGGCTACTTCTTCCTGCCGCTGTGGACCAACTTCCTTCCGAACGCGCAGGCCGGCGCCGTCGATTGGTATACGCTGCTGATTGGTCTGGCGGCGCTCATCGCGCTGGCTGCTCACGGATGCTATTGGGTGGTGCTGAAGACCACTGGCGAGTTGCAGGCGCGCACCAGGGCCTTCGGCTCCAAAGCCTGGTTGGGGGTGGCCGTCTTTACCGCTATCATCACCGTTGCGAGTTTTCAGCTTCAGTCGAACATCGCGAAGGAGTACAGCGATCGGCGGTGGGGTTACGTTTTCCCGCTGCTGGCGCTCGCCGGGCTCATCGGGATGCGCGTTGCGAGCGGGCGCCGGCGCGACCTCGGCGCATTCCTTTGTTCCTGCGTTTATCTGGCGGGGATGCTGACCAGCGCGGCGTTCGGCGTTTTCCCCTATGTGCTGCCATCGAACGCGGCGCCCGAGAACGGGCTGACGGTGACCAATTCGGCGGCGGCCTCTTACGGTTTATACGTGGGCCTGTGGTGGTGGATTCCCGGCATGCTGCTGGCGGCCGTGTATTCAGTCTTCGTGTACCGGCATTTCAGCGGGAAGGTGGAGTAGACAAAACCAAAACCGCTTCGAGCGACTCGGGATCCACCGACTGCTCCAGCCGGAATCCCAGCTTCTCGAATACCTTTTGCATGGGGCGGTTCTCGAAGAGCACCGTCGCGGTGACGCGCTCGAGTTTCTCGTCGCGCGCGAAGCCCACCAACTGGCGGATCACCTCCAGGCCGATCCCGCGCCGCTGGAACCGGTCGCTCACGATCACGGCGAGTTCCGCTTCCTCGGCGAAGTGCGACTTCACCAGTCTCCCCACCGCCACGATCTGGCGCTCGTCCGTGGCCGGGTCGGTGCGCTCGGCCACGAAGGCCATCTGGCGGTCGTAGTCGATGAAGCACATCCGCGTGAGGCGCTCGTGTTCGGTGCGCTGCTCCACTTTCATCCAGTGGAAATAGCGCAGGTAGACGCTGCGCTCGGACAACGTGTAGTGAAATTTCACCAGGAGCGGTTCATCCTCCGGCCGGATAGGACGGATGACGATCTCGCTTCCGTCGTCGAGCGTCATGGTCTGTTTGTAGCGGTTGGGATAAGGCCGGATCGCGAGGCGCGGCAACTCGGCAGCTTTCACGTCCTTGCCGTAGACGACCACTCGCGCATCCAGCGCTAGCGACCGTTCCGGCGAAGCCAGCAGCGGATTGATGTCAATCTCCTGGATCCAGCGCTGTTCGGTGACCAGGCGGCTGAACTTGACCAGCAGTTCCTCGAGCGCCGCCAGGTCCACCGGCTGCCGGCCGCGAACGCCCAGGAGGGCTTTGAAGATCTTGGTCTGCTCCATGAAGCGGCGCGCCAGCGTCGTGTTCAGCGGCGGCAGCGACAGCGCGCGATCCTGGAAGACCTCCACCAATTGTCCGCCCGCGCCGAACAGCAGCACGGGACCGAACTGGGCGTCGATGCTGCTTCCGAGGATCAACTCATAACCCTCGGTGGAAACCATCGGCTGAACGGTTACGCCGGCGAAATGTTGCGCGCCGGCTTTTTCGGTCACCGACGCGCGGATGGCTCGAAAGGCCTCGCGCACCGCGGTTTCATTGCGCAGATTCAACTTCACGCCGCCGACATCCGTCTTGTGCGTGATGGTGGGCGAGTTCAGCTTGAGCACCACGGGAAACCCGATGTCGAGCGCCGCCGCGGCGGCCAGGTCCTCGGTGTCGGCCAGTCTGGTCTCGACCACCGGAAGCCCGTAGGCCTTCAGGACCTGCTTGGACTCGAGTTCGGTGAGCAGGGTCCGGCCTTGGGCGCGGACGTCTTCGATCACGCGGGCCGCGGCTGCCGGATCGATGGAGTCCGGGCTGGTGAGCACCGGCGTTTCATACAACCCGCGCAGGTTGTAGCTGTACTTCCACATATACTGGAAGGCGCGCACCGCGGTGTCGGGGAAGGGAAAGGTGGGGATG
>JAIQFN010000050.1 GCA_020073265.1 Terriglobia bacterium
TGCGCTGCGGCTGGCGTTCTTCAGCAAGCTCGAGTTCTTCTCGGTGGCCGGTCTGGACAGGGTGGGGATCGATTGGCGCGTTTTGCTGTTCACGCTGGCGTCGGCGGCAGGCGCCACGTTGTTCTTCGGGATCGCACCGGCAGCCGCCAGCGCGCGCGCGGACTTGAATGACGCCCTGCGCAGCGGCGGGCGAGGCGCCACTTCGTCAGATCGTGGCAGGTTCCGCTCCACGCTCATCGTTGTGGAAGTAGCGCTGTCCTTGATTCTGCTGACCGGAGCCGGCCTGCTGGCGAAAAGCTTCGCCGCTTTGTTGAGCGTGAACCCTGGCTTTCAACCCGAGCGCCTGCTGGCCGCCGGACTCACGCTGCCGCGCACGCAATATCGCAGCACCGAACAAGCGGCGGAATTCTACGACACGCTGCTGGAGCGAGCCAGGGCGCTTCCGGGCGTCCGTTCGGCGGCCATCACGGACACCGTTCCTTTGACTGGAGACGACAACCGGTTCGGGATCAAAATCGATGGACGAACTGCCGGGCCCGACGAGCGCTGGCGAATGCATCCGCGGCTGGTGAGCTCCGGCTATCTGGAAACGATGGGAATTGCGTTGTTGCAAGGCCGGACGTTTTCCGTTTCCGATGCGGCCGGGAACATACCCGTCGCCATCGTGAGCGAGAACGCGGCCCGGCGTTACTGGCCGGATGGACGAGCGCTGGGGCGGCGGTTCGCCTTCGACGCCGAGCACGCACCCTGGATCGAAGTCATCGGCATCGCCGCGCCAGTTCATAATCGCGCCCTGGATGAAGAATCGACGCCGGATGTGTACGTGCCGCTCCGCGGCAATCCTTTCGGATATCCTCCCACCGAGGTGGCGCTCATGCTGCGCACCGGCGATAGTCCAACGTCGCTCGGCTCGGCGCTGCGGGCCACCGTGTCGTCGCTCGACCGGACGCTCGCGATTTCCAGGATTCAATCCATGGAGGCGTATGTGGCCGACTCGGTGGCGCCCAAGAAATTCAATCTCGTTCTGCTCGGAATCTTCGCGGTGCTCGCGGTGGCGCTGGCGGCAGCAGGCCTGTACGGAGTAATGACGTACCTGGTGAGCCGGCGCAGCGGTGAAATCGGCATACGCATGGCGCTCGGCGCGCGGCAGGGCGACGTGCTGCGGCTGGTGATCGGAAACGGACTGGCGCTGGCCGGGATCGGCGTCGCGATCGGTTTGGCGGCGTCGTTCGTAGCCACTCGATTCATGACCAGCTTGCTGTTCGGCGTGCGCCCGTTCGATCCGCTGGTATTCGCGGCAGTGCCGGCGCTGTTGATCGCGGTAGGCGCGCTGGCCAGCTTCGTGCCGGCCCGGCGAGCTTCGCGCGTCGATCCGCTCGAGGCGCTGCGTATCGAGTAAGCCGGTCTTAGAGCGTTTCGAGCGTCAGGTGCCTGGGGTTGGGGTTTGCGCAAGCAACTTCGAGCGCGAAAGCCAGCACGCGGCGGGTCTGGAGCGGATCGATGATGGCGTCCATGTGGCCGCGCGCGGCGGCGAAGCGCGAGTCCAGCCAACGCTCGTAGTCGGCGCGGGTTTTGTCGATGCGCTGTTTCAACTCTTGGGGAATCGGCTTGCCTTCGGCTTTCAGCTTTTCGAGTTCCGGACCGTGGACCGCCTGCACGGCGGAGTCGCCTTCCATCACGCCGATGCGGGCGGTGGGCCATCCGAAGGTGAAGTTGGGATCGAAGCCCTGGCCGGCCATGGCGTAGTAGCCTGCACCGCTGGCGTGATTGACGGTCAGGATGATCTTGGGAACGGTGGCGCAGGCCATGGCTTCCACCATCTCGGCGCCCGCGCGGATGATGCCTTCGCGCTCGGCCTCGACACCCACCATGAATCCGGAGACGTCCTGCAGATAGACTAGCGGCACGTGGTTGCGCTGGGCGTTCTCGACGAAGTAAGCGACCTTGCGCGACGACTCGGTATAGACGATGCCGCCGATGCGCGGGCCGCTCTCAGTTTTGAGAAAGCCCCGGCGGTTTGCTATGAGGGCGACTGGCCGCCCGGAGAGCTTGGCCTCGGCGCACAGCATTTCGGGCGCGTGGTGAGGCTGGAACTCGAGGTAATCGTCGCCGTCGAAGATGCGCTCGATGGCGTCCTCCATGTTGTAGGCGAGGCGATGATCGGACGGCATCAAGTCGTACAAGCCTTCGGCGGGCTTGGGCGGCGGAGCACCCTGTGGAGGCTTGGGCGGAGCGGGCATGGCGCGGAATCTCTGGCGGATCAATTCGAGGCAGGCGGCGTCGTCCTTGGCCATGAAGTGCGCGACGCCGCTGGCTTCGGTGTGCATGCGCGCGCCGCCCAGCGACTCGGCGTCGACCACCTGGCCGACGGCGCCCTTCACCAGGTTCGGCCCGCCGAGCCCCATGAAGCTGGTGCCTTCCACCATGATGATGACGTCGCTCAAGGCGGGCAGATAAGCGCCACCGGCGATGCAGGATCCCATGACGGCCGCGATCTGCTGGACGTGCAGTTTTCGACGCATCAGGCAGTTGTAATAGAAGATGCGCGCCGCGCCGTACTGGCCGGGGAAGATGCCGTCCTGGTAGGGCAGGTTGACGCCGGCCGAATCGACCAGGTAGACGATGGGCGTGCGGTTGCGCATGGCGATTTCCTGCGCGCGCAAAATCTTGGTGATGGTTTCGGGCCACCACGCGCCGGCTTTCACGGTGGCGTCGTTGGCGACGATGACGGCGGGGCGGCCTTCGATTTTTCCGATGCCGGTGACGACGCCGGCGGCGGGCGCCTGGCCGTCGTATTGATCGTGTGCGATGAGCAGGCCGATTTCGAGGAACATGGCGCCCGGGTCGACCAGTTGCGCGATGCGCTCGCGAGCGGTGAGCTTGCCGTCGCGGTGCTGCTTTTCGATTTTCTTCGCGCCGCCGCCCTGACGCAGGCGCTCCTCGAGTTCCTGGAGGCTTTCGACGAGCTGGCGCATGTGGCCGGTGGTTGTGGTGGGCACTGTTTTCAGAATACTGAAATTCAGGTAGTCGAATCCGGATCGAAGCAGAATCGGCGAGCTGGAGACTTCATTGCGCCAGCTTCACCGGCGAGGATGGCGATGAGGACCGAGGTATCGAGCACCGCTAGTGCGGCAGGCCCTTCTCGTCATAGCCCAGGATTTCATCTGCGGGACGATTGTCTCGAACCGGAATGCGGCTGAGCCGGCGTTGGGCTTCAATCAGGATCTGCTTGACGCTTCTGGGTGTAGGACGCTTCTGCCGCTGGCGGGCAATCCGCTCGCGAAGGGCGTTCAGAATCGCTTGAGTGAGCGTCTCGCCGGTGGCCGCGGCTAGTTCACGAGCTAATCGCTCGGCTTCCGGATCTTCGATATGGAGCGCCACATCTAGATTCTACATAGTTGTCTTCTAAAGAACGGCCCAGCAACATCCGATGGTTAGAGGGGGCCTCCTATGTCCTACATCGAGTACGTCACCGCCGACCACGAGTGCGAAAACCCGCTCGAGGATCTGGCGCGCGCCAACCGGTTCACCATGGCGGATCTGGAAGCCAACCGCAACGGGAAGATCAGCGACACGCAATGGTTTCGCTTGCTGCTGCGGGCCGTCGAGCCAGTCCGCTACAGCGGCGGAGCGTTGCTGGGATGGCTGCTGGCCTGTTTCGTGGTGAAGACTTTCGTTCCGACCTTCGTACTTTGGATCATCTCGCTGCTGGGCGCCAAAGGCATCGGAGTCCTGTTCGGCGTGGTCACGCTGGCCTGCGTGGGCGCTTTCCTGATGGACGCTCTCAAGAGCACCCGCACGATGACGCTGCTCATCGCGGACCTCAAGGCGGGCAAGGCGGCTTGCATCGAAGGCCGGGTTTCGCCGAGCAAAGAGGACGAGCGCGGGCTTGGAGTAGCGCGGCTGTACGGAGAGAAGCACACCAACTACTGGTACGTGGCGAAGAACGAATACTTCCCGGTGGACCAGGAGGCGCACGCCGCGCTGCCGTCGGGCATGCTGTTTCGTCTGTACCACACGCCGCAGAGCAAGCTGCTGCTGTCGATCGAGCCCAAATAATCCTAAGGCGGGCCGGAGATCCCGCTACCAGCTTCCCGGCGTGCTCAAGTTGAGCGTGTGGACGATCGGCTCGGGTTGTTCTTCAAAGACTAGCGCGAATCCCTGGTCGAGCATCCGGTTGCGATAGAACATCGTCGCGGCGATCACGGCCCAGCCGAGCAGGTAGAATCCGGCCATCCGGATAGGCAGCTTGAGGAACCACTGTTCCAGGCTGGCCATGGTGTAGGCGTAGACGGCGAAGCCCATCCAGTAAAACACCCAGCGCGTGGTGAGCTGCGCCTTGCCGGGCAAGTACGAACAGGTGAACGGGATCTTGCGAAACCGGAAGAGCAGCAATTCGATGAGCAGGAACGAAAGCACCAGGCAGAAGAAGGTGTGAAAACAGGCGTCGGCCCAGCCCCATAGGAAAATGTAGACCGGCAGCAGCACGCCGAACAGCGGCAGCACGCCGAAGACGAACATGGCCTTGCGGACGCCCGCGAGACATTCCTTGCGGCCGTCGGCTTCCGAGAGCCGGAAGACCCAGTTGGCTTTGAGCTCCGCGGGGATCGCGAAGATCACGCGCATCCCGGAGAGCACAAAGAACGAAAGGATGAGCGGGATGGAAAGCAGCGTGGGCGTGGGCTTGCCGATCGCCAGGCCGCCGCTGCGCGAGTACGCACCCACCAGGCCCTGCAGCACCAGGGCGAAGCCGACTCCGACATACGCGGCCAGGTAGAGCCAGTGTTTGCGGCTGCGGACGATGGTCTTAGCGGCGAAATAGAAGGAGGCCTGTTCCAGCGGGTTCCGCACCAGCAGGCGATTGGCGAGCGCGCTGAGTCCGGAGGAGAGCCAGCTCGGAACGACGTCGAATATTTCTTCCGATTCGAGCGACCGTTTGACGTGGCGCTTGTAGCTGAGCAGATAGGCGACGGCGGATGCTGTGACCACCGCGGCCAGGGCCCGAAGCGCAATCTGGCGGCAGCCGGCCAGCGGCTCGGGCTCGCCCAGCATGGTTTCATAGAGACCCAGGAACCACATGGGCGGGAAGAAGTACAGCAGGCGGCGGTTCGCGAAGGAGTGCAGCAGCGACGAGGTATCCAGAAACAGCAGCAGCATCAGCAGCAGCGCCAAAACCGAGAACAGTTGCACGTAAGTGGAAGCGCGCTGGAACAGGCGGTAGCTGAGCACGTTCATCAGCAGGCCCTGCACGGCGACGAAGAAGAGAAACACAAACACGGTGGCCGCCATGACGGCGGTGGCGTGGATGCGAATGCCGTCCAGGGTGTCGAGAAATGACGGCCCGGGATGGACGGCGGTGAGCGGATAGAAGAGCATCGAGATCGCGTTGGTGGTGGCGAAGAACAACAGCACGAAGGCGCACAGGGAAACGATCTTGGCGGCGAAGATCACCGGCAGGCGGATGGGGAGCGGGACCAGGATGGTGAAGTCGCGGCGATCGGGGAACAGCGCGTCCCATTCGAGCACGGTGACGAAGCCCATCACCACCACCGAAAAGGTGAGGAAGAACAGCTTGTCGGACAGCGATCCGGCTTCGAAGACCCGGTGCGGCTGCACCGAGAGATAGGTGTATTTCGGAAGCAGCCAGAAGCAGACCATGCCGGGCGAGACGAGCAGCGCGATGATCTTGCCGATGCTGGAGTGCATCTCGCCTTCGGGCGACACCAGCTCGTTGTCGAAGAAGCGTCCGAAGAAATGGCGGATCAGGACCGCGAAAAGGTCAAGCATGGGCGCTCATGACTTCGACGATGTGGTTGGCCACCTGTTCGGCGTCTTCCTCGACCACCAGTTGCGCGAAGATCTGTTCGAGCGAGGGGAGCTGCATCAGGTTGCGCAGGCTTTCCACCGAGTCGTCCGCCACCACGTGGCCCTGGTGCAGGATGATGACCGACGAGCAGACCTTTTCGACGACTTCGAGCACGTGCGAGCTGTACAGGATGATTTTGCCCGCGGCCGAGAGCGACTTCACCAGGTTCTTAAAGACCAGCGCTGAGGTGACGTCCAGGCCGGAGAGAGGTTCGTCGAAGATCAGCACCTGGGGATTGTGCAGCAGGGCGGCGCAGATTAGGATTTTCTGCTTCATGCCTTTGGAGTAGGACGAGATGAGCGAATGCCGGTGCGGGTGCATGGCGAACAATTGCAACAGGTCGGTGATTTTTTGCTCGGTCGCGCGCTGGTTCAGCGAGCGCAGGCGTCCGATCAGTTGCAGGTACTCGCGGCCGGTGAGATAGGGGTAGATGTAGGGGACCTCGGGAACGTAGCCGATGGCGCGCTTGTAGTCCATCAGATTGGCGCGGACGTCGCGGCCGTCGAAGTAGATGTGGCCGCGGGTTGGTTCGAGCAGGCCGGTGAGCATGTTGACGGTGGTGGTTTTGCCGGAGCCGTTGGGGCCGAGGTAGCCGAGCACTTCGTGCGGGCGGATGGCGAAGCTGACGCTTTCGACGGCGGGAATGCTGGTGTAGTATTTCGTCAGGTCTCTGACTTCGAGTGTGGGCACACGGCCTCCGTTGTTCGTTAGACACCGGGGAGGGCGGTGGGGTTCCCGGGGGGTTGGCCGGCTAAAGCCGGCTGCAGGCAGGATTGCCCGCCCCACATCCAGCATCTGAGCAGGAGCTGGGCTTCAGTATTAGAGCAGGAGCTGGGCTTCAGTATTAGAGCAGGAGCTGGGCTTCAGTATTAGAGCAGGAGCATGCAGTCGCCGTAGGAATAGAAGCGGTAGCCTGATTCGACGGCGTGCTGGTAGGCGGACAGGACGAATTCTGGGCCGGCGAAGGCGCACACAAGCATCAGCAGGCTGGATTGCGGCAGGTGGAAGTTGGTGAGGATCGCGTCGGTCCTTTGGAATTGGAAGCCGGGACGGATGAAGAGATCGGTTTGGCCGGTTCGGCCCTGGAACATGCTTTCGACGGCGCGGACAGCGGTGGTGCCGGCGCAGATCACTCGGGCAGCGTTGCGGATCTTCGCGGCGTTGTCCTCAGACACCTGGAATCGTTCGGCATGCAGCGATTCGCCGCGCACCGGCTGGAATGTTCCCAGGCCCACGTGCAGGGTCACGTATGCGATGTCTGAGCCGGCTTTGCGGCAGGCCTCCAGAATCTCGGGCGTGAAGTGCAGGCCAGCGGTGGGCGCGGCGACAGAGCCGGTCTGGCGGGCGAATACGGTCTGGTATCGCTCACGGTCGTCGGGGGAGTCGGGCCGTTTGATGTAGGGCGGCAGCGGCACATGTCCGATCCGTTCGAGCAGTTGGTAGATGTCGCCGCCGTCGAGGAATCGCACGGTTCGCTCGCCGTATTCGCCGCGGGCGATGATCTCGGCCTCGATCTCGGGGAAGCGGATTCGTTCGCCGACGCGCATCTTGCGTCCGGGATGCACGAGAGCGGTCCAGGTTCTGGCGTCGTCGCTCGCCGGCTCGATCAGCAGAACCTCCACTTCACCCGAGAGATTTTGCCAACGCTTTGGGTTGCGCTTGCCGACCGGGAGCGAGTGCACGCCGGCGCGATGGCCGAACAGGCGCGAGGGGAACACCTTCGAGTCGTTGAGGGCCAGGCAATCGCCGGGGCGCAAGAACTGCGGGAATTCGCGGAACATGCGGTCTTCCCAGCGCTGGCCGTCGCGAAGCAGCACCAGCATGCGCGAGGCGGCGCGGTCGGGAAGCGGCTCCTGGGCGATCGACGATTCGGGCAAGTGATAATTGAACTGAGTGAGATCCAATAACTCACGATAGCAATGCGCGTCACTATTCAATGAGAATCCTGGGAATCGAGAGTTCATGCGATGAGACGGCGGCGGCGGTGGTCGCGGATGGCCGCGAAATCCTGTCGTCGGTGGTGGCGTCCCAGTTTGCGACGCACGGGAAATACGGTGGCGTGGTTCCGGAGCTGGCTTCGCGCGAGCACTTGCGCGCCATCGTGCCGGTGGTGCGGTTGGCGCTGGAGCAGGCGCGAACTGGCCTCGACGAACTAGCCGCCGTGGCGGTGACCGAGGGGCCGGGGCTGGTGGGATCGCTGCTGGTTGGCATCACCTATGCGAAGTCGCTGTGTTTCGCGCGCGGGCTGCCGCTCATCGGCGTGAATCATATCGAAGGGCACATCCATGCGGTGTTGCTCGAAGCGGGAGAGCGGATCGAGTTCCCTGCCCTGGCGCTGGTGGTGAGCGGCGGCCACACGCACCTGTTCGAAGTCCGGGAAGGTTTCGCCTACCGGCTTCTGGGGAAGACGCGCGACGATGCGGCGGGGGAAGCCTACGACAAGGTGGCTAAGCTGCTGGGGTTTGGCTATCCGGGTGGGCCGATCATCGACCGGCTGGCGCCGTACGGCGATCCGCGCGCGGTTCGATTCACGCTGGCGCGCATGAAGGGCAACGCGTTGGACTTCAGCTTCAGTGGATTGAAGACGGCGGTTCTGCGCTGGGTGGAGCAGCACGATTTGGCGAGCGAGATCGAAGCGCGGCGAAAGCTGGCGGCGCCTGGCTTCGACGAGTGGTTGCGCTTCACGCCGCAAGCCACGCTCGATCTGCTGGCGTCGTTTCAGGCGACGGTGATCGAAGAATTGTTGCGGCGGCTGGACGCATCGGCGGAGGAGATTGGGGCGCGGTCGCTGATCGTTTCCGGCGGTGTCGCGGCGAACGCAGGCTTGCGGGCTGCTGCGCGGAATGCGAGCCTTCCTGGGCCGGTGTTCTTTCCTAGCCCGGCGTTGTCCACCGACAATGCCGCCATGATTGCGGCCGCGGCGTTTCCGAAACTGGCGCGTGGGGGGATCGATGACTTCGCGCTTCGCGCCAGCGCCAATCTCGCGCTGGCTTGAAGGGCCGGCTGAAAGCCGGCTGCGGCCAGGATTGGCCGCCCCACGGGTGCTTGACTCTGCATAATAAAGTACTCTACATTAAGGAGCATGACGACCGTTGCTTCTCCCTATGAACGTTGGCATAGGCATTTCCAGGGGCACGGCGATGCTTCGCTGGCCCTGCCCTGGCAGGACTCGTACCGGCTCACGGACTCGGAGCGAAAGAGCGCGGGGCGCTCCATCCAGCAGTTCCAGCTCGGAGAATGGGCGCGCGGACGCGGGCTGAAGCGGAGAGCGCTGGGCCAGGGCGAGCTGGCCGCCGATCCCTGGTTTGTTCCCGCGCTGGAGCTGTTCATCAAAGAGGAGCAGGGCCACAGCGCGATGCTGGGGCGGTTCCTGGATCAGCAGGGCATCCCGCGGCTGGAGGCTCACTGGGTGGACGGGATCTTCCGGCGTTTGCGGAAGCTGGCGGGATTGGAGGTTTGCGCGGCGGTGCTGGTGACGGCCGAAGTTCTCGCGGTCCCCTTTTATCAAGCACTGAAAGACGCGACGCGGTCGCCGCTGTTGCGCGCGATCTGCTCGCGCATTCTGGTGGATGAAGCGGCTCACTTGAACTATCAAGGTCTGACATTGGGACTGATTCGCCGTCCACTCACCGATCGGTCCCGGGTGCTGCACGGTTTCTGGCACCGCGCGCTGTTCCATGGCACCGCGCTGTTGCTATGGCAGCAGCACCGCGCCGTGTTTCGCGCCGCCGGATGGAGCTTTTTCCGTTATTGGAGCGAAGCGCAGCGATGGTTCGCGATTCTGGAGATGAAAATCCGCAATAGCAGCGCCGCATTCCGAGTGTTGTGCCAGCGTACAATGGACCAATGAACCGCCGTTTGCTGCTGCTTGTTCCGTTGGTCTCCGCTCTCTCGTTTGCCGCCGTTACGCGCGTTGAAATCACCGAGCGCGGCGACGTTCTTCAGGGTGCTGCATTTGGCCCGGCCGGTGCGTACGAGCGCGTAGCCGGGAAAGTCTACTTCGCGGTGGACCCCAAGCTGGCGCCCAACCGGATCATCGCCGACATCGATCTCGCGCCACGCAACGCTGAGGGAAAAGTGGAATTCTCGGCGGACCTATACATGTTGCGGCCGCGTGAGGCAGCCAAGGGCAACGGTACGGCGCTGGTGGAGATCTCGAACCGCGGCGGCAAGGGGCTGCTGGGCATGTTCGATCTGGCGGCGGGTTCCAGCGATCCGCGCGCGCCGGCGGACTTCGGGGATGATTTCCTGCTCGAGCAAGGCTTCACACTGGTGTGGATCGGCTGGGAGTTCGATGTTCCGCCGGGGCCCAGGCTGATGCATCTCTACGCGCCGGTCGCCACCGACAACGGCAAGCCGATCACGGGCCTGGTGCGCTCGGAGTGGGAGGGGGACAAGCGCGTCACCACGATTTCGCTGGGCGACCGCAACCAGGTGGCGTATCCGCTGGCCGATCCGAATGCGCCGGAGAATCGCATGTATGTGCGCGACACGGTGGCGGGCGAGCGCCGCACCATTGCGCGCGACAAGTGGACCTTCTCCGACGCGACTCACGTGACGATGGAGAGCGGTTTCGAACCGGGGAAAATCTACGAAGTGGTCTACCAAGCCAAGGATCCCGTGCTGGCGGGGCTGGGGCCGGCTGCGGTGCGCGACTTGGCATCGTATTTGAAATTCGGCGGCGCCGAGACGCCGCTCAGCGACGAGCAGAAGACCACTAAGCGAGCGCTCGCGTTCGGCGTCTCGCAAAGCGGGCGCTTTCTGCGGACGTTCCTGTACGACGGCTTCAACCAGGACGAGAAGAATCGGCGAGTCTTCGACGGCGTGTGGGCGCACGTGGCGGGCGCGGGCCGGGGCAGCTTCAACGCGCGCTTCGCACAACCGTCGCGCGACGGCCATCCGTTCCTGAACGTCGCCTATCCGGTGGATCTGGCGCCGTTCACCGATGACGACGGGCTGCTGAAGAAGGCCGCGCAGGCCAACGTGGTTCCGAAGATTTTCTACAGCAACGGTTCTTATGAATACTGGGGACGCTCGGCATCGCTGATTCATACCACGCAGGATGGGAAGCAGGATGCCGCGATCGCCAGGGACACCCGCATTTATTTCTTCGCCGGATCGCAGCACGGCAACGGTTCCATCCCGCCGCGTAGCGTGGAAGCACAGAACCAGGCCAGCGTCAACGACTATCGGGACTCCATGCGAGCTCTGCTGGTCGCGATGCAGGCCTGGCTCAAAGACGGCACAGAGCCTCCCACTTCCGAATATCCGCGGATCGGCAAGGATCAACTGGTGGCGGCTTCGGCGCTGGCCTTCCCCAAGCTTGCGGACCTGCATCTGCCGAGAATCAAGCGCGAGGCGTATCGTCTGGACTTTTCGGTTGAGCCGCCTCGGGTGGGCGCGGCGTTCCCGACGCTGGTGCCGCAGGTGGATCTGGATGGCAACGAAACGTCGGGGATCAAGATGCCGGAGATCGCGGTGCCGCTGGCTTCGAACACCGGCTGGAACCTGCGCAGCAAGACCATCGGCGCGCCGGACGAGTTGTACAGCATGGTGGGGTCGTGGATTCCGTTCCCGGTGAACCGCACCGAGCGCGAGAACCGCAGGGACCCGCGCATGTCGATCGAGGAGCGCTACAAAAGCAAGCGCGATTATCTGGAGCTGATCACGGCGGCGGCGCAAAAGCTGGTGAGCCGGGGCCTTCTTCTGGATCGCGACGTGGCGAAACTTCGCGACCGCGCCGCGAAAGAATGGGAATACGCGCTAAAGTTGAATTGATGGGTCCACATCCCGCACAGGCTGAGCAGCCCAAGCTCCCGATTCCCGGCGTCAAGAATCTGATCGCGATCGGATCAGGCAAGGGCGGCGTCGGCAAGACCACCGTTTCCGTGAACCTGGCCATCGCGCTGGCGCGCCTGGGCTACAAGGTCGGCTTGCTGGACGCCGACGTTTACGGACCCAACGTACCGCTGATGATGGGAGTGCGCGAGACGCCGCACGCCATCGGAGAGCGCATCCAGCCCATCGAGAAAAACGGCGTGCGCATCATGTCCATGGGGTTTCTCAATCCCGGCGACAAGCCGCTGGTGTGGCGCGGGCCGATGCTGCACAGCGTGATCCAGCAATTCCTGCGGGGCGTCGACTGGGGCGAGTTGGATTACCTGTTGATCGATCTGCCGCCCGGCACCGGCGACGTGCAGCTCACCTTGATACAGACCGCGCCGCTGACCGGTGCGGTGGTGGTGACCACTCCGTCGGACGTTTCGCTGGAAGATGCGCGCAAGGCCATCCACATGTTCCTGCAGGTGCGCGTGCCGATCCTGGGACTGGTGGAGAACATGAGTTATCTCGAGTGCCCGCACTGCAAGGAGCGCATCGATGTGTTCAGCTATGGCGGCGGGAGGAAGACGGCGGAGACGATGAACGTACCGTTTCTGGGTGAGCTGGCGCTGGATCCGGCTGTGCGCGTGGGTGGGGACACTGGGAATCCGGTGACGCTCAGGGAGGACGGCGCGGCATTCGTCGCTATTGCGCATGAGGTGGAGCGGAGGGCGAAGGAAGAATCGAGCAAGGCGGGGCCGTCGATCAAGATCGAGGATTAGAAGGGCCGGCTAAAGCCGGCTGCTGCCAGGATTGGCTGCCGCACTAGCGGCGGAGGCGGCTGGCCTGGATGAAATCGTGGTTCATGCGGGCGATCACTTCCAGCTTGATCTCTTTCGGACACACTGCTTCGCACTCGCCGATGTTGGTGCAGCTTCCGAAGTTCTCGCGATTGAACTGCGTCACCATGCGGAGGGCGCGCTCGTGGCGCTCGGGCTGGCCCTGCGGCAACAATCCCAAGTGAGCGATCTTCGCGCCGGTGAACAGCGCCGCTGAAGCGTTCGGACACGCCGCCACGCAGGCGCCGCAGCCGATGCAGGCCGCCGCGTCCATGGCGCGATCCGCATCCTCCTTGGGAACCGGGATGGCGTTGCCGTCCGGCGCGCTCCCGGTCGGCACGCTGATGAAACCTCCGGCCGAGATGATGCGATCGAACGCGCCGCGATCCACCACCAGGTCCTTGATCACCGGAAACGCCTTGGCCCGCCACGGCTCCAGGTACAGCTCCTGGCCGTCCTTGAAATGCCGCATGGTGAGCTGACACACCGTGCTGGCGGGCAGCGGCCCATGCGCGATGCCGTTGATCATGAACCCGCATGAGCCGCAGATGCCCTCGCGGCAGTCGTGTTCGAAGGCGATCGGCTCCTCACCCTTGACCATCAGGCCTTCGTTGATCACGTCCAGCAACTCGAGCATGGACATGTCCGGGTTGACGTCGCCCGCTTCATAGCGGACCATCCGGCCGCGCGATCCGGGGTTTTTCTGACGCCACACATGCAGAACCAGCCGCATTATTTATAACTCCGCTGGCTGGGTTGCACGTACTCGAAGTGCAGCGGCTCTTTGTGCAGCGCGGGCGGTTGTTCGGGTCCCTGATATTCCCAGGCCGCGACGTAGGAAAACTCCTGGTCGTTGCGCTGCGCTTCGCCGTCCGGCGTCTGGCACTCCTCGCGGAAGTGCCCGCCGCAGGATTCGTTGCGGTCGAGCGCGTCCAGGCACATCAATTCGGCCAGCTCGAAGAAATCGGCGACGCGGCCGGCCCTTTCGAGCGATTGGTTCAAATCGTCGGCGCCGCCGGTTACGGTGACATCCTTCCAGTATTGTTCGCGCAGCTCACGGATCTGGCCGAGGGCGAGTTCGAGTCCCTGGGCGTTCCGCGACATCCCGCAATAGTCCCAAAGCACTCGGCCCAGCCGGCGATGGAATGAATCCACGGTCTGGCTGCCCTGGATAGACAGCAGGCGGCTGGTGAGATCGGCCACGCCGGCTCTGGATTTCGCGAACTCCGGATGTCCGGTGTCAATCTTGTCCAGCTTGGATTTTGCGATGTAGTCGCCCACCGTGTAAGGCAAAATGAAATAGCCGTCCGAAAGTCCCTGCATCAAGGCGCTGGCGCCCAGCCGATTGGCGCCATGGTCGGAGAAGTTGGCTTCGCCGATGACGAACAGGCCGGGGATGGTGCTCATCAGGTAATAATCCACCCACAGGCCGCCCATGGTGTAGTGAATGGCCGGGTAGATGCGCATGGGGACCTGGTAGGGGTTCTCGTCGGTGATGCGCTGGTACATGTCGAAGAGATTTCCATAGCGCTCGCGGATGAGGTCGACGCCCAGGCTCTTGATGGAGTCGGAAAAATCCAGGTACACGCCGTGCCCGGTTTCGCCCACGCCGCGGCCCTCGTCGCAAACCGCTTTGGCATTGCGGGAAGCCACGTCGCGGGGTACCAGGTTGCCGAAGCTGGGATAGCGGCGCTCGAGATAGTAGTCGCGCTCGTTTTCGGGGATTTGATTGGGAGGGCGCTTGTCGCCGGCCTTGAGCGGCACCCAGATGCGTCCGTCGTTGCGCAACGACTCGCTCATCAGCGTCAGTTTCGACTGATAGTGCCCGGAAACCGGAATGCAGGTGGGATGGATCTGCGTGAAGCACGGGTTGGCGAACGCGGCGCCGCGCTTGTGGGCGCGCCAGATGGCGGTGCAGTTGGACCCTTTGGCGTTGGTGGAAAGATAATACACGTTGCCGTAGCCGCCGGTTCCCAGCACCACCGCGTCGGCCACGTGGGACTCGATCTTTCCGGTCACCAGGTTGCGTGTGACGATGCCGCGCGCGTGGCCGTCGATCACCACCAGGTCCAACATCTCGGTGCGCGGGAACATGGTGACGTGGCCCGCATCCACCTGGCGTTCGAGCGCCTGGTAGGCCCCCAGCAGAAGCTGCTGGCCGGTCTGGCCGCGGGCGTAGAACGTTCGCGAGACCTGGGCGCCGCCGAACGACCGGTTGGCCAGCGTGCCGCCGTACTCGCGCGCGAACGGGACGCCCTGGGCCACGCACTGGTCGATGATGTTGACGCTGATTTGCGCCAGCCGGTAGACGTTGGCTTCGCGCGAGCGGAAGTCGCCGCCTTTCACCGTGTCGTAGAACAGGCGGAACACGCTGTCGCCGTCGCTGTGATAGTTCTTGGCGGCGTTGATTCCGCCCTGCGCGGCGATGCTATGAGCGCGGCGGGGCGAATCCTGGAAGCAGAAGCATTTCACGTTGTAGCCCAACTCGCCCAGCGTGGCCGCCGCCGAAGCACCCGCCAGCCCGGAGCCGACTACGATGACGGTGTGCTTGCGCTTGTTGGCCGGATTCACCAGCTTCATTTCGAAGCGGGCCTGGTCCCACTGCTTTTCGATGGGACCATGCGGGACGCGCGAGCCGAGTTGGATGCTCATCTGACAATCCCCGCCATCACCGAGACCGGAATGGATATGTTGCCGGCGGCGATGAGAATGGCGATCACCGCGGCCGAGCGCTTCAGGACCGGCGTGTAGCGCGGATGGTAAAAGCCCAGCGACTGAAACATGCTCCACAGGCCGTGATATAGGTGCATCGCGAGCAGCAGCATCGCCACGATATAAAAGGCCGAAACCGGAATCACGCGGAAGCTGGCCACAACGTTCGCGTACACGTTGCCTTCCTCGAAGTGCGGATTCAGATTGCCGAAGGTGAAATCCAGCAGGTGGTAGACGACGAACGCCAAGATGATGGGGCCGCTCCAGTACATGGTCCGCGAGGCGTACGACGATTGCGTGGCTTTCTTCTTGACATAGCCGGTCGGACGCGCGTCGATGTTCCGGACGGCGAGTTGGACCGACGACCAGACGTGGAGCGCGAGCATCAACAGCAGGATCGCTCGCACGCTCCAGAGCAGCGCCGGCATCGAGCGCAGCAGGACCGCGTAGTGGTTGAGTTTCTCAGGACCTTCGTAGATCTGCAGGTTGCCGATCAGATGCCCGACCACGAAGAGAAACAGAACGCAGCCGCTCGCGGCCATCACGGCCTTCTTGCCGATGGTGGAAGTGTAGAAGCGGTCTGCGGCTATTTCCAAGTCTTTCGTTCCTTGGTTCCTTGGTTTCTTGGTTCCTTCGTTCGTTCCTGTTCGGAATGAGGTGGCCCGGCGCGCTTAGCAGCGGGAGGCGGCCGCCTATTTCAGAATACTACTCGGACGGGCGAGAACGCCGCTTCCGAATGATGTATCGAACCAGGAGATACGCCAGGATCGCGATGCCGGCGACGAAGGAGGCCAGCTTGAGGTGACGTTCCACCAGCGCCAGAATCTGTGGCCAGCGTTCGCCGAAGTGATACCCGATGAACAGGAACGTGCTGACCCAGATGGTCGCCCCGCTGTAGGCGTACATCGCGAAGGAAGGCAACTCCAGCTTGGACGTACCGGCGACAATGGCGGTGAAATGACGGACGCCGGGAATGAAATAGCCGGCCAGCAGGGCCCAATGGCCGATGCGGTCGAACCAGTCGTGGACACTGCGGATGCGCGCGTCGCTGATGTGCAGCAGCCGGCCGAAGCGCGAATGGAGAAACCTCCAGCCGATGGTCCGGCCGATGATGTAGCTGCAGGTGATGCCGGACATGCTGCCGGCCAGGGCGCTGAAGAACGCCGGAACCGGCCGGAGGTGGTGCTGGTAGATGAGGAATCCGCAACCGGTCAGCAGGAACTCGTCGGGCACGGGGAGGCCGACGATGCCCAGCACCAGCAGCGAGAAGATCGCGATATAGCCATAGGACGCGACCCATTGAAGGACGGTGTTTTCCAATAACAGAGCATAGCGAAGTTAGCGGGCCGACACCGGTCGAGCGAGCCGGACGGACCGAAGGCGGCTGGGATCGTGAGGTTTGATCAGCCTACAGATTTCTTGGCGACCGGCGCGGCAGCCTTGCCGGGGGCGACGGAGAAGAACTCGATGAAACGCTTTCGGGAGTCCACCGCGGCGGGCTGCTTGACTTCGAACATGGCCTGGGCCAGAGAGGTGAACTGACGCCCCAGGTCGGTATTCGCGTCCACCCAGCGGCCGGCCGTGAGCGCGCGCTGCACGCCCTGGTAGTCGTTGGGAAATGTCATGTACACCGGCGTTCCCACCAGTTGTTCGATCTGGGCGGGGGTGATCAGCGGCCGCTTTTGACAGCGGTTCAGCAGGACGCACACACGCTCGGACAGATCCAGTTGCTTGAGGTAAAGATACTTCTCGCGGGCCAGGTGCAAGGACGGAATCTCGGGGGTACACACCAGGAAGATGCGCTTGGCTTCGTGCATGATCTCGAGCGAGTAGCGTTCCAGGTTGCCCGACAAATCGAAGCACAGGGCGCCGTAGTTGCGGCGCATGAACTCCATCAGGTGACGGACCTGCGTGGGCTCGATGCGGAAGTCCGGGTTCAGCTTGCCGGCGTGGAGCACGTCCAGTTTATCCAGCGTAGTGACCATGGTCGGCCACATGCTTTCGTCCATTTCGAGCGAGTGTTCGGCCGCATCGGTCACGCAGTAACCGTTGTCCAGCTTCAGCATGAACCTGACCATGCCCGAATTCAGGTCGAAGTCGGAAAGCAGGGTGTTCACATTGGGCAGCCGGGATATGGCCACGGCGGTATTCAGCGCCAGGGTGGACGTTCCGACGCCGGCCTTGGAAGGCAGGAAGGCGAACACCTGGTTGGTGGCCTGGACCGCCGGCGGCCGGTCTTCGATGGTGTCCTTGATGCGTACCAGTGCGTCGATCAAGGCCTGGCGGTCGAAAGGCAGCGACACAAACTCGCGAATACCCGCCCGCATCACTTCCAGCAACACTTGCGGGTCGCAACTGCGGCTCATCGCGAGAATCTGGATGCCGGGCGTGTTCTTTTCGAGCTCGCGCGTAATCTCGATGGCTTTGGCGGTTGACTCCGTGCTCACGAAGACCACGTTGGGAGCATGCGCCCGCACCACGCGCAACAACTCCAGCGAGTTGGGATAGCGTTCCAGCGTCCGGGTGACGCTCACGATACCCATCTCATTCAGCAGGGCTTCCAGCCGCTCGTTCAAGTCGACGTCCGGACAGATAATTATGCCACGCAGCAGCATCTAGAGACTCCTGAACCTAGACTAAGGCCGTAGGACGGTATCAACAATTGGTCCTTGGTACTAGTTAGTTGCAGATGAGACCTTAGAACGTTGGTATTGCTAAGCCCTGGGATCAGGGAAAAGCCTTAGGCGGTCTGACGCTGCTGTTTACGCTTTACCTCCTGCGCTCACACGACTTGAACGCGGCGCGCACGAGTGTGTACGGCACTACGGTAGTGTGAAGGCCAGATATTCGCCCGAGTATGCGCCGCCGCTGATGGCGACCACGATGTACTGCTTGCCGTCCGCCAGGTAGGTCATCGGCGAGCCGCTTTGGGGGGCGGGCATCCAGACTGCGCCCACCTCACGGCCGGTGGCTTTATCGTAGGCTCGCAGCATCGCGCCGCGGGGATGCGACGGCGTCGTGGTGAGCTGGCTGTCACCCAGGATCACCAGCGTCTTGGTCACCAGCAAGCCGACGCTGCCGAGCTGTCCGGTGTTGGGAATGTTCCGACCCTTGAGCGCGGCATGGTTGCGCACGTTGTCCGGCGTCTCGCCGTAGGGGACCTGCCATTGGATGTCGCCACGGTCCAGATTGATGGCGGTGATCACGCTGTAGGGCGGCTTGACGATGGAGAGGCCCTGCACATTCAGGGCGCCCACGCCCGCGCCGCCGGCGGTCTGAGGCCGGCCGAGCTGCTTGGCCAACGGCGAATCGGCCGCGGTGCCGAAGCCGGGGCCGAACGACTCGCGGAAAGGTTGGTCCTGCCGGCCGGAGACGTAGCGCAAGTCGGAGAACTCCGGCGGCGGCTGACGTAGCGAGATCGCGCTGATGGCGGCTTGCTGCGCTTGCGCATACACAATGTGCGTTTCCGGATCGTAGCCGGCGCCGGGCCAGTTGGTGCCACCGGTCCCGTTTCCGAGATTGATCGCGGCCAGCCACTTCCCCTGGGGATCGCCGACCACGGGAGGAGTGAACATGCCTTCGGCGCGGTAGCGCGATACCAGGTCGCGCGCCTGCGCTCGCATCTCGGGCGTGAAGTCGATCAGGTCGTCGGGAATCTTGAGAAAGTTGCGGGCGTAGGCCGGCGGCTTGGTGGGAAACGGCTGCGTGGGCGAGGTTTTTTCGCCGGGGACATCGGACTGCGGCACGGGCCGCTCCTCGATGGGCCACACGGGTTGTCCGGTCACGCGATCGAATACATATAAGAATGCTTGCTTGCCCGGAAGCGCGACGGCTTTGACGGGCTTGCCGTCGACGTGGATGTCCGCCAGAATCGCGGCCGACGACAGGTCGTAGTTCCAGATGGGATGATGCACCACCTGGTAATGCCACTTGCGCCGGCCGGTTTTCAAATCGACGCAGACCAGGCTTTCGGCGAATAGGTTGTTGCCCGGACGATGGCCGCCGTACCAATCCGAGGTCGGCGTCTCGACCGGCAGGTAGACCAGGCCCAGCTCCTCGTCCACCGTGATCTGAGTCCAGACTCCGGTGTTGCCGTTGACGGCCCAGGAGCCGTCCTCCCAGGTATCGTTGCCGAATTCGCCGGGACGCGGGATGGTGTTGAAGGTCCACAGCAGCTTGCCAGTACGCGCGTCGAAGGCGCGGACCAGGCCCTTGGTGTTGTTGTGCGTGACGGGCGTCTGGCCTTCCTTCATCGACGAGCCGATGATGACGGTGTCCTTCGCGACGATGGGGGTGGAGTGGATGCCGATCTCGCCAGTCTCGAGATCGATCTGCTGGCCGGTTCCGTAGACCACGCCTTCCTTGAGATCCACCATGCCGTTCTTGCCGAACGATGCGATGAGCGCGCCGGTGTGGGCGTTGAGAGCGACCAGGCGATAGCCGGTGGTGACGTACAGCACGCGGCCGTCGCCCTTGCCGTCGGTCCAATAGGTCAGGCCTCGGCCGGAAAGCTGGCGTGGTGCGATGGCGGCGCGGTTGCCTTCACGCAGGCTGTGCGCCCAAATCAGCTCGCCGGTCTTGGCATCCAGGGCTACTACCGTGCGGCGGGTGCCCGCGGTGGCATACAGCACGCCTTGGATCGCGAGCGGCGTGCCTTCCAGTTTGTATTCGGGGCGTGGGCCGAGATTGTCGGTCTTGAAGCGCCAGGCCACTTCGAGCTTACTGAAATTGGACGCATCGATCTGGTCAAGCGGCGAGTACTTGGTGCCTTTGAGGTCGGCGGTGTACTGCGGCCATTCGCCGTTCCTGGTGGAAGGCAGTGTCTGCGCCGATGCGCGCGATGTCCACCAGCTCAGTCCGGCGATGACGGCGAGCGAAAGACAACTCAGTCGGTTCTGTTTAGTAGTCGGCATGTGGCCTCGCGACCTTCTTGAGATTCTATCGTGCCGGCGGGTCCGGAGCGGCGTGCGACAATTGCTGCGAGAGGAGGTGGCCGTGGCAACTAGTGCCAGCGGGACGTTCGAAGTGAAATTGATCCCTCTGGGGACGGCGGAACAGAGCGAGGGCGTCACGCTCGGGAGGATGTCGGCCGACAAGCGGTACCAGGGCGATCTGGAAGCGACCGGCAAAGGCGAGATGCTGTCGGCCACAACCAGCGTGAAGGGATCGGCCGGATATGTCGCCATCGAACGGGTCGCGGGAAACCTGGGCGGCCGCAGCGGCTCGTTCGTTTTGCAGCACACCGGAATCATGACGCGCGGCGAGCCGCAACTGACCATCACGGTGGTGCCGGATTCGGGATCCGGGCAGTTGGCGAGTCTGGCGGGCCAGATGACCATCCATATCGTCGACGGAAAGCATTTCTACGACTTTGAGTACACGCTGGGGGGACGCTGACGCTGTCAGGCGCCGGATGCAGTGGCGTTGCCGACGTGGCGCGGCCGGGCATACATGAGTATTCTAAACTTGTACTTTAGATTTCTCATAAACACACAAAGGGGAGTCGAGGCCTGGAAGGCATCTGGGCCCCAGACCGTCTCATTGTTTCTTGTGCGGCCTGCGAGCAGCCCCACCCAGGGCGTTCGCGAATTGCACCAGGTCGAGCGCGTCGATCCCCGGAGCCAGAGCGCGGCTGGACGGCGCGCTGATGGACGGCCGGTGCACGATGGCCATACGAACCGGTGTCTTGGCGCGCACGGACCGTCGCAGAGACATCAGAGGCCCGGCCATGGCGGGGCGCACGGTCTTGGAAGCCTTGCACTCTACCATCCAGAGTCCGGCGCCAGCGGCGGGAAATAGAAAATCCACCTCCAGCCCTTGCTGATCGCGAAAGTGGTACAGCTCCTTCCGGCGGCCTTGGTTGACCTGACTCTTCAGAATTTCCGCGGCCACGAATCCTTCAAACAAGGCGCCCAGAAACGGCGACCGTTCCAGCTCCGCTCGCGATGTGATCCCCAACAGATGGCACGCCAGTCCCGAATCGCCCAGATACAGTTTGGGCGACTTGATGAGGCGCTTACCCAGGTTCTCGAAGTAGGGAGGGACCAGAATGATCTGGCCCGTGATTTCCAGAACGTGCAGCCAATCGGTAATGGTGGGAACGGACACGCCCAGCGGAGCGGCGAGATCGGTCTTGTTCAGGATCTGGCCGTGGCGGCTGGCCAGAAGCGCCAGGAAGCGGCGAAACGTTGCGAGATCGCGAATGTTGGTGATGCCGCGGACGTCGCGCTCCAGGTAGGTCTGGAGATAGGAACTGAACCACAGGGCGCGCCCTCTGGGATGCGCCACCACTTCCGGGTAACCGCCCATCAGAATGTTGACGCGCTCAGTTTCGGCGAGGCTGAAGGGCAGTAGTTGCAGGACCGCGGCCCGGCCGGCCATGGACTCCGAGACGCCTTGCATCAAAGGAGCTTCCTGGGAACCGCTGAACAGCCATTGGCCTTTTCGGCGCGGCTGGCGATCGATCTGCGTGCGGATGTATCCGAACAGCTCGGGAACGTTTTGGATCTCATCGAAAACTACCGGCAGCCGCAAGTCTTCCAGCAGGGCGCGGGGATCGGAGCGGGCGCGGGCTTGCAGATCGGGGTCCTCGAGCAGAACATAGCTGGCGTGAGGGAAGAGCCGCCGGAGCAAAGTAGTTTTCCCGGCGCGGCGCGGCCCGGTGACGACTACGGCGGGGAATCTGCGGGCCGCCTCGCGGACTACGTTTTCGATCGCTCGGGGCACGAACCGCATATGAGAATTCTAAACTATTGGTTTAGAATTCTCAAGTCTGAGATGTGGCGGCAGAAGAGCCGCGCGCGTCGGCAGCCGACGTGACCCGGTCGAATAGATCGGACGATCCCATGGCACGGCATAGGCCCTCAAAACCCGCGCGCGGTCCCTTCCAGCGGAGATCGTCCAGCGTGCCGAAAACCGGCGCGTCCAGCCGCAGTGTCGCGAGCGTTCGAAACAGCAGCGCGTCTTCCCAGGAAGCGAACAGCGAACCGGCCAGCTTGCGCGCGTTGGTGATCGACGCATCCCAGGCGCGCCAATCCTTCGGAATGCCCTCCAGGTGGAGGTATCGCGATAGGGTCTGAGACGCCGCTTTTTCTCCCCATCCGGCGATGCCGGGAAATCCGTCGGCGCTGTCGCCGAGCACCGCGAGGTAGTCCGGAATCGACTGCGGCTTCACGCCGAACTTGGCCTCCACGCCAGCCTCGTCGCGAAGGATGTCGCGCCGGCGGTCGAGTTGAACCACGCGCGTGCCCACGACGCACTGGGCGAGATCCTTGTCGGGCGTGCAGATGATCACCTGCCGGACGCGGCTGTCCAGCGCTCCCTTGGCCGCGGCCGAAGCCAGCGCATCGTCAGCTTCGAATTCGACCATGGGCCACACCACGACACCCATGGCTTCCAGCGATTCCTCCAGAATCGGGAACTGGGAAAGCAACGTCTCCGGCACGCCTTCGCTGGTTTTATAGCCCGAGTACAGATTGTTACGGAACGACTCCACCACATGATCCGTCGCGACGCCGAGGTGCGTTGCGCCGCGCTCGATCATGGACAGGACGGACCTCAGCACTCCGCGCACGGCGCCGATCTCGCGACCGGCGGCATCCGTCGCTTCTGGCACTGCGTAGAAGTGGCGGAACAGTTCGTAAGTGCCGTCGACCAGGTGCAGGTCCATGGTCCATACTACTCATAGCGGCAGGCTTCCAGCGGATCGAGCTGCATGGCCCGTCTCGCGGGAATTGCGCTGGCCATGAGCGTGACGGCCGCCAGCAGGACCGCCATCCCTGCGAACGTGGCCGGGTCGAAAGCGCTCACGCCGAATAGCTGATTCGGGAGCACCCGCGCGATGGCGAATGCCACGATCCACCCGAGCGCGAGTCCGACCAGCGTCATGCGCATCCCCGTGCTCACAATCAGACTCAGCACTTGCGAACGCTGTGCGCCCAGCGCCATGCGGATTCCGATTTCCTGGGTCCGCTGGGTGACGCCGTAGTTGATCACGCCGTACAAACCGAGCGCCGCCAGGAACACCGCGGTTAAGGCGAACAAGCCCAGCAGCACGATGGTGAACCTGCGCCCGGCCAGCGTTGCCGAGACGCGCTCCTGCATGGTCTTCGCGTCATAGATGGGCTGCGCCGGATCGACGGCGTTCACTGCTTCTTGAATTGAACGGGTCAAGCCGGCGGGGCTCCCGGCGGTCCTGATCAGCAGAGTTCCAAAGGCGACAGGCGCTTGGTAAAAGGAAAAATAAATGATTCCCTTCTCCGAGCCAGCCGCAAGATCCGACTGCTTGGTGTGACCCACAATGCCCACGATCCTGGCCGCCGCGCCGCCTTGCAGGATGAGTTGTTGACCGAGCGGGTCTGCATTGGGCCAGTATTGCCGGGCCAAAGCGTCGTCGATGATCGCGACTTGCTCGGATTGCGTGCCATCCTGGTCGGTGAAGGCGCGGCCGCGTTTCAGCGGAATGCGCAGCGTCGAGAAAAGCTCGGGCGTGATCAATCGCACCTCCGCCTCGAGAGCCGGCTCATTGGGGCGGGCCGGGCGGCCGACAATCTGGAAAGCTCTACCCTCCGAGCCTAGCCCAAACGGAAATCCGTACGCGGCAGCGGCCGACGTCACGCCGGGAAGCGCCTTCAGACGCTGGATCACGCCGCGATAGAACGCGAGCACCCTGTCAGGATTCTGGTAGCGCGCTTCGGGCAGCGTCAACGAGGCGGTCGCGACGCCTTCGGGCTGAAATCCCATATCCACCCGCTGAAGCCGCTGCAGGCTTCGCAGCAACAGCCCCGCTCCTATCGACAGGACCAGCGCCAGCGCTATTTCGGCGGTCACTAGAATGGATCGCAAGCGGATGCGGTCGCGGCCCTCGGTGCTGGATCGTCCGCCTTCCTTGAGCGCCTCGCTGGTATTGACACGCCCGAGCTGCGCCGCCGGAGCAATTCCAAACAGCGCGGCCGAAAGCACGCCCGCCGCCACGGTGAAGAACAGCATGGGCAGGGTGAAGGGTATGTTCAGGCCGCCGACCACATTTTCCGGGCCGAGAATCTGGACACCGCGGATGAAAGCGTAGGCCACTACCAAGCCCAGGATCGATCCGGCCAGCGCCAGGACGGCGCTCTCCGTCAACGTTTGACGCAGCAAGTGCCAGCGCGTGCCTCCCAGAGCCGTGCGCACCGCAAATTCCCGGGAGCGGGCGGTGGTTCGCGCCAGCATCAGGCCCGCGATATTCGCGCAGGCGATCAGCAGAACGAACCCCACCGCGCCCCAGAGAATGAACAGCCGAGTCTTCATGTCGCCGCTGACGAAATCCGTATAGGGAACGATGTAGAGGCCCCAGCCGTTGTCCTGGCGCGGACGCCCGGCACGCGGGTCCTGAAATCCGCGATCGGTCAGAACGCCCATGAAGGCCCGCGCCTGTGATAGTGCGATTCCAGGTTGCAGCCGCGCCACGGCCAAAAACGTCTCAAGATATGGCGTCCCCGGGTTGGCCGCGAGTCCCAGCGGTATCAAGATGTCTTGAGGCTGGCCGTTGAAACCTCCCAGCTCGTTCACGCCGAGCGCGAAATCGCGCTTCATGACACCGATGATCTTGAAAGGCAACTGATCCAGGTCGATGGTTTTTCCGACGACGGCCGGGTCCGATCCGAACACTCGACGCCAGGCGGCATCGGTAAGAATCGCGACATGGTTGTTGTTGGGCTGATCTTCTTCCGGCGTGAACAGTCGTCCTTGCGCCGGCTGCGCGCCGAAAACTTCAAACCATTTCGAACTTACCCGCAGCGCCGCGAGTTGCCGGGGATAAGGGCCGCCGGTATAGGTGAAACTTCCGGTCTTCGCAACTGAGGCGGCTGAAAAGATCTCCGCGCTGCTGCTCACTTGCTTGAAGTTGTCGAACGAGACCACCAGATCCCGGAGATTCAACTTGTCGTACCGGGCGCGCACCACCACCACGCGGCTGGCATCGGAAATCCCGGCCGGGTGGAACAGCACCGCATTCACCGCGCTGAAAATCGCCGAATTAGCGCCGATGGCGACGGCCAGCGTCAGGATCGCCAGCGCCGCGAACCCGGGCGCGCGGCCGAGCGACCGCAAGGCGAAGCGCGTTTCACGGCCGATGGTCTCGATAACCGGAATTCCGCTTTGATCGCGAAATTCCTCCTTCATCTGCTCCAGCCCGCCGAAGCTACGCCGCGCCGCCTCCGCCGCCTCCCGGGGATTCATCCCGCGGCTGATGTTCTCCTCGGTCGCCATCCGCAGGTGTTCCTGAATGTCCTGGTTCAGATCCTCTTCCAGGCGCTCCTTGTGGAAGAGCGCCGAAAGACGCATCAGCCAGGCTCTCGGGTTCACGGTGTTCCCTCCAGAAACCTTGCGACCAGGGCGGTCGCACGCTCCCAGTTCTCGACCTCGATTTGAAGCTGGCGCTTGCCCTTCACGGTGAGCGAATAGAATTTCGCCTTGCGGCCATTCTCGGAGACGCCCTGCTTGGTGGTGATCCAACCCTTCTGCTGCAGCCGCAGCAGAGCCGGATAGATGGAACCTTGATTCAGGTGCACGATGCTTCCGGAGACTTGCTCGATGCGCCGCGCCAGGCCAAAGCCGTGCATCGGCCCGATGGTCTCCAGCGTTCTCAGGATCAGCAGTTCCAGCGTGCCGTAGGGCACTTCAGCTTTCGATTTTTCCATGTACTCTCACCTCAGCAATTGTACCGGCGTTTCGGATAGCCGGTGGTCGAGCTTCCTTTCGGCGCGCACTTCGCCGGCCAGGAATCGATACGTCAGGACTGCTCCCAGGATCCACAGGCCGGCCCAGGCGCACAGGCCCCAGAACGCGAGGTCGGTCCCCGCTTCCCAGACCAGTCCTTTAGACGGCGGCGGTTCCGGCCACGTGCTCCGGCCCGACGTCACTAGCAGCAGACCGTCGAAGGCGTCCCCGAAAGCATGCAGCACCACTCCCGGCATGATGGACCCGGTCAAATACGCCAGCATGCCGAAAACCGCCGACACCGCGATGTAGTACGGCAGGTGCGCCAATCCCACCGTCGGATGTGTGAAATGCGCAAAGCCGAAAACCGTTCCGCTGACCAGGATCGCGGCCACCGGACCGTGACGGCGCGCGATGGCTCCTTGCATGTAGCCGCGGAATCCCGCCTCTTCAGTGAAGCCCGCGACCAGCGACCCCATGATCACCAGGACGGCCATCGTCGGCACCGGCATCCTGGATACGTCGGGCATCTGCTGTTCCGGTGGCAACGGAACCAGCCGCGCCAGCACGGCCTGGAACGCCAATAAGGCTCCCAGACCGATCATGCCGGCGAACAGCGCCATTCCCCAGACATCGCTCGATAGCGACCGGAGGCCAAGATTGATTCGCCGGGCCGCGACCGTGGATGCGGGCCATCCTCTTCCTTTGAGGTATTGCCAATAGAGCCACAGCACGGGCGCGGCGACCAGCGCCGACCACGGGATCGACGGCCAGTATCTGAAGTTCGCCGAGGCCAGCATCGACCACGGGATCGTAACGGCCCCGGTGACCAGAACGCCGCCCACCACGGCGCGAACGATCACCGGAATTCGCTGCCACACGCTGGCGAGTCGCATAGACGCTCTCGTTCTACTTGCTGGCGGTTGCCGCAGCGCCGGCACGGTGGAAGACCAGCGGCCGCGAAATGGATCCTTCCTTCAGTGTTCCGGTCAACTCTGCGTTCGCGCCCAGCTCGGCGACGTAGGAAGCGCCGACGGCCTTGACTTCCAGGGTCACGCTGGAGCCCTTCTGCGTAATCGCCGAAATCGGAAGCTCCAATCCCTCCTCCACATTGAGAATGCTGCCAGTGGAGGTGCCGTCGGGCTGATTGGTCAGAACCATGCGCAACTCGCCGCCGCTCGCGGATGTTCCCTTCCAGCTGCCTTCCAATTCCTTGCTGATTGCGGGGCTCGTCGGCGCGGCCTCGATCCGCGCTGCTCCGGTGCGAGTCAGCGCGAAAGACATCAGGTAGCCGGCTTGGGTGTATTGGCCGGACATCGAAGCGCCGTCGGCGGAGAGCGCTCCCTTGAACGCGCGGTCGCCGGGCGTTCCCTTGATCTGGAATTGAACCGACTTGCCGTCCACGGCGATGTCGGAGAGCGGCAGGCCCTTCAGGTTTTGCGAGGGGTTGGCGAGCGTGCCGATAAGTTGTCCCTGGCTGTTCTTCGCCAGGTCTATTTCGATCGCCACCGGCGTCTCCGGGGTTTGGATGGCGCCCTCCCAATGTCCGGACGGATCGGCGGCCGGCTGAGCGGAGACGAACGAAACTACCGCGAGCAAAGACACTAGCAGCATGCTGCTTCGATACACGGGATGCATACTGATCTCCTGGAGGCGTTGCTTTCAGTAATGGCGCTGGCGGCCGGGAGCGGCTGGGGGGGCCGCCCGGCTCGCTGCTCCATGTAGCCTCACTACAGGAAGTATACGGACGCTCCTGTAGTCTGTCAAGAGGAAAGCGGGCGCGCAATGAAAAATTCTATCGGGCCGGAACTACGGCTTCACGGTGACCTTCACCTGCACGGTGGTCCAGCAGCACTGGAATCCGCCGCCGCCGTTTCCCGACAGATCGTTGGCCGTCACTTCCAGCAGGTACTCGCCCGGTTCCGTGAAGGTGGCCGTGGTGGCGCCTTTCCCGGTGTAGGTGGCACCGGCCGGAGTCTTGAACTCGGCTTTGTCCACCTTGGGCTTCGCATTGGCGAACTTCACCTCGCCAGGACCGCGAAACTTGATCCAGGTCAGCGTCACGGTGGGCAGCATCTTGGCGAATGCCGCGAACGACGGAGGAATGTTGGCGTCGTCGGCAACCCAAACCGCGAGCGGCACGGCATCCGCCAGCGACGCCGTCAACGTATTGGCAACAGCGCGCGGAGGACCCTGCAGAAATGGACCGGCCTCCTGAAAGGCGATGAACGGCGGAGTATTCGAGCTCGCGTCCTTGAACGGCGCGATGACATACAGCGGATTCAGGCCGAATGGTACCGTCGTGGTTTTCCCGTTGGCGACGATGGTCCAGGTATATTTTTTCTCCGTGCCGAAATCCTTCGGAACGGTGATGGAGAACACGCCCCACTGCCGGCCGGTGAGGAAATGAGTCGGCTGGCCGTGATCCGGTCCGCCGGGATCGACCCGGTTGCTGGGCCCGACCGGAATATCCAGCACCTGTTTGGCGTTGCGGTTGTAGTAGCCGATCAGGATCGTGTTGCTGCCGTCCGGATTCGGATACCAGCCTTCGTAAGCCGCCGTGATGCCTTGCCCGGATTCGTGCGGGGGCTCCTTGTAGGCGTTCGTGATTCCTTGCGCGAACGCCATGCCGGCCAGCAAGCTCGCGGCCAGCGCACTTCGAAGAAAACGGCGGGGCCGCGGCTCAACGCGGATAAGCGCAAATATATTCATCGTTCTGACACCCTACTCTCCGTGTTGACCCGCGGCTGGGATCTAGTTGTTGCCGCCCAGGAAATCCAGCGGATTTGCGCTGCGCTTGGGCTTGTGCTTGGCGGCCCATTGAGTGTAGTCGTCGTCGCTGATGTAGGTGACGTTCACCCAAGCGTGCGCCATCTCGTCGACGGTCCGGTCGCCCCATCCCACCCACTGCGTGGGATCCGGATTGGACGCCTTCGCGGTCGTATTGTCGTGCCAGGCCTTCACGTGGATGATGGTGCCTTTCGGAAATTCCGGCGCCGCGTCCTCGGTGTAGATGTAGTTGTTCATCCAGTTGAAGTTGAAATTGTTGCAGTAGCTGATGGTCTGCACCGTGCCGTCCGGCAGGATGGCTTCCAGCAGCATGGCCTTGCCGCGCAGATGCATGTGCGGCTGGAAATTCTCGAGCCGCGCGGCCTGCTTGAGCACATGGAAGTTTTCCGTCTCGGCGACGGTGTTGGGCGGAATGTCCAGCGGACTGCCGCCGGTAGCCGCGGCGTTGAACATGGTCAGGTAGGTGCGATACTTCGGCACCTCGCCCTTCGGATACAGATACACGGCCAACTCCACATGGTCGGTGATCTTTTCGCCGACCGCGTGATAGTGGACGTCCCACCAGATCTTGGCGCCGGGCATCAGCAGCTTGCCGGTGTTGGGGCGATAGACGTCGTACTGTTTGCCGATGGCCCATTCCATCAGGATTCCGCCGCCCGCGATAGCGCTGAGCGGATCGTCGGAAGGAGCGGCCGATCCCTTCGGTTCATTCTGCAGCAGGTAGCCGATGGCGTGGTGAGTGATCCTGCGGCCCGCCGGAGTCCCCGGCCGCATTTCCACCGCGCGCACCCAGCGTGCTTCGGTCAGCGGAACTTCGGTCATCGGACGCCACCATTGATCCTGACTCACCGCCGGCATGGTGTACTCTTCCGACTTGAGGATCAGGTCGGGCTGGCCGTACTGCTTGGCAAGCTGCCAGGTGTCTTCATCGGGCCATTGCTTGGCAGCCGGCAGGTCCTTGGCGTTCCCCAGCGGCGCGCCGGCATCCACCCAACGAACGATGGTCGCGATCTGGGCGTCGCTTAAGGAGCGGTCGTTCTGAAATTCCTGGATGCCCACGGTCTTGTCCAGATGCCACGGCGGCATCTGCCGCTGGACCACGCGTTCCTTGATGGACCGGGCCCACGGGCGGGTCTCTTCGTAGGTCACCAGCGACATCGGCGCCATGGATCCCTTGCGATGGCAGCCCTCGCACTTTTCCTGGAAAATCGGGGCGATGTCTTTGGCGAAAGTGACAGGCTTCGCCGCCTCACCGCTGGTCTTGGAAGGCTCGGCGGCCATCAAAAGGCCGGAAACCGTCAGCAGCGCGCCAGCCGCGAGCAGGCTCGCCGGGGCAAACAGCGTTTTGCTACGAATCATCGGTCGCTCCTTATTCAACAATGCTACTAAAGATTCGGCGGCGATTGATCTCCGCCGCTTTCCTACGCTCCGTGAGATCTCGCCGCATGCTCCATCTCGTGTTCCACCGAACCCGGATGGGGCTGCGTCATCTTGGCCATCAACTCCAAAAAGATTTCGCGTTCCCCGGGACTGAGCGCTTCCAGCATGCTGCGTCCCATGGCCAGCTGGCACTCCAGAAACGACTCGTAGAGCCGCTGGCCTTTTTCGCTCAAACCTACCTGCACGATCCTGCGGTCCTCGTCCACGCGGCCGCGCTCCACCAGTTCCTTGGCCACCAGTTTGTCGATCGTGTTGGTGGCGGTGCTCAGCGCCAGGTTCAGGATGCGCGCCAGATCGCTCATGATGGTGGGACCTTTGCGCCCCAGCACGATCACCGCCCGGCCCTCCTGCCGCGAGACTTCCACTTCCGACCCGAAAGACGTCGGACGCTCCAGCATCAGCCGGTGCGCCAGCAGGTCGAAGTGGGCGATCAACTGTCGCAGCTGCCGCTCGAGTGGTTCGTGGTTCTCAACTGGGTCAGCAGACATCAAGTTTCAGTCCTTCGGTTTGGCAACCCTTCAATTATCGAATCAAATTCTGGAACTGTCAAGTCTTTTGGCACAGCAGAAACGCCCGAATCTAAGGCCTCTCGCCGGTCTGCCGGAAATTGTTCACTGACAGAAAATTTCGGATGTTGCAGTTTTCGGATTTCGATTATACAATGGCCGATAAGCCGACGGACGTTTTCCGTCCAGGGGGATTCGAGTCCATCCTGAGCAAGTTAAAAGGAGAATTTGTATGCGGTTGTTTGTAGTTGCACTGGGATTGTTGGTTTTTGCGTTCATGGCGGTAGCCGCGGATGTGGATGGAAAATGGACCGGCACGGTCTCGACCCCTAACGGCGATTTTCCGATGAACTTCACCTTCAAAGCCGATGGCGGCACGCTGACCGGCACCATGCTGGGAATGGATGGCAAGGACAATCCCATCAAGGACGGCAAGATCGACGGAAGCAACATCGCTTTTTCGGTCGACCTGGATTTCGGCGGGCAATCCTTCACGCTGAACTATAAGGGCGTGGTTTCCGCCGAGGAAATCAAGTTCCAAGGCGAGGCCGCCGGGCAGACCTTCGAGCTGGTGGTCAAGAAAGACAAAGCCAGCTAGCAGTCTCTGTAAGTTTGGCGCCGCCAGGGCGGGACCGATGGGAAAGCCGGCCGATCCCATCGGTCCCGCCGGCGGATTTTCGCGCCGATTCCCGCCTGAAGCCGCCGGTTTCCAACAGGATTTGCGTTGATGGGCGACCGTCGGTTACGCTAAGTAAGCAAGTACATACTTATGAGCAGCCCTTCCGTACAACCCCGCCCCGCCGTCGACCCGGTGGTTCTCCGCCGCCGCATGCACGGCGAAGACCGGCGCCGCCAGCTCCTGCAGATCGCGCTCGAGAGCTTCGCCCGCAAGGGATTCAGCGGCACCAAAACCAAGGACATCGCCGCCGCCGCCGGCGTGAGCGAGGCCATCCTCTTCCGGCATTTCGCCACCAAAGAGGACCTGTATCACGCCATTCTGGACATCAAGGAAACCCGCGCCGGCACCCGGCAGCGGCTCGAGGAACTGGAAGCCCTGGCCGCCCGCCGCGACGACGCCGCGCTGTTCCGCCACGTGGCCCTCACCGCCGTGCATTCGTTCCGCGACGATCCGGCTTTTCATCGCCTGTTGTTGTACGCCGGCCTGGAAGGTCATTTGCTCGCCAGCCTGTTCCGGCAGCGATTCGGGCTGCCCACCGGCGATTTCCTGGCCAGGTACGTCGCGCGCCGCCAGAAAGAGGGCGCGTTCCACAAATGCAATCCCAGAATCGCGGTGACGTTCTTCTTCGGCACCATTGTCCAGTACGCCATGAGCCGGCACTTGTTCGGCATCGAGGACCATGGGTTGCCCGAAGAGCAGGTGGTCGAAGAGTTGGTGAGGCTAGTGCTGCGAGGGCTTTCCAAGCGGGATGTCCCGGCGAACCGGAGGAAGGGCTCGCATGACAAGAAAGCGTAAATCGCGCGGGAAGGCGCTGGCGATCGCGGCGCTGGCGGCGTGCGTGGCAATCGCCGGTTGCGGCAGCAAGCCGGGCGATAGCGTGAAAGCAGGCTCGGTTGCCGCCAGCAACGTACGAGTTCCTTCGGTTGCCACCGTACCAGTCATTACGCGGCCCATCCCGGCTTCGGTGCAGGCCACCGGCAGCTATGTGGCCAAGGAATCGTCGGACGTCGCGCCGGAGGCCGCCGGCCGCGTGGTGGAAACTCCGGTGAATGTCGGAGACTTCGTAAACCAGGGGCAAGTCATCGCGAAGCTGGCGGATCGTGACGCACAACTGCGGCTGGATCAGGCCCGGGCGTCCGAGCAGCAGGCCGAAGCAGCGCTGCGGCAGGCCCAATCCCGCATCGGTCTGGGGCAGGGTCAGGACTTCAACCCCGACAACGTTCCGGAGGTGCTGTCGGCGAAAGCCACTTACGAATCGGCGCTGGCGCAGGCCCAACTTGCACAGGCCGACGCCAAGCGCTACGAAAACCTGATCCAGACCGGCGACGTTTCTCGCAGCGCGTACGAGAAAGCGCGCACGCAAGCCGACACGGCCGTCGCGCAAGCCAATTCGGCGCGTCAGCAGTACCAGGCGGCCATGAATTCGGCTCGCCAGAATTATCAAGGCGTGCTGACTGCGCAAGCGTCGCTGGTGGGAGCGCGCGCGCAGACCGCGATGGCCGAGAAGGCCCTGCAAGACACCGTGATTCATGCGCCGTTCTCCGGATTCGTCAGCGCGCGACCCATCGCCCAAGGCCAGTACGTGGCGCTGACCTCGAAGATCGCCACGCTGCTGCGCATCACGCCCATCAAACTCGATCTGCAGGTCCCGGAATCGAATGCGCCGCAGATCCGGCTGGGCGTCGACGTGGAAGCCAGCGTCCCCGGCTATCCGGGCCGTACGTTTCAGGGCAGGGTGACCGCCATCAATCCCGCGGTGGATCCGAATTCGCGAACCTTCAGCGTCGAAGCCGAGTTTCCAAATTCCGACGTGGCGCTCAAGCCCGGCATGTTCGCCACCGCGCGGATTCTGTTGCAGGGAACCAGCCAGGGGATCTTCGTGCCCAGCCGGGCGGTTCTCACCGACGCCAGCACCAACTCGTCCCAGGTCTTCTTCGTTCGCGATGGCAAGGCCCGCGTGGCGGTGGTGCAGTTGGGCGCCAAGGACGGCGACCTGATCCAGATCCTCTCGGGAATCTCGCCCGGCGCCGTGATCGCCACCGATCACCTGCAGGATCTCTACGACGGCCAGTCCGTCGAGGCCACGCAAGAGTCCGCACCCGCTGCCGGCGGCGCGAGGAAGGGAGCCTGAGGCATGCATAAACTCGCTGAAATCTGCGTCCGGCGTCCGGTCTTCGCCACCATGCTGATCCTGGCGCTCATGATCGTGGGCGTGTTCTCCTTCTTCACCCTGGGCCTGGATCTGTTTCCCAAGATCGACCTGCCGACGGTATCGGTGACCGTCTCGAATCCCGGCGCATCGGCCGAAGAGATAGAAACCGAGATCACCAAGCGCGTCGAGGACGCCATCAACACCATCAGCGGCATCGAGGACATCAACTCGACGTCGGCGGAAGGAACCTCTTCGGTCGTCATTCAGTTCTCGCTCGACAAGAACGGCGACGTTGCGGCCCAGGAAGTGCGCGACAAAGTAAATCGCGTGATTCCGGATCTCCCGGAGACCGCCAAGGCGCCAGTGGTCCAGAAATTCGACCCCGACGCCACGCCCATCCTGCAAATGGCGGTGTCCTCGCCGCGACCGTTGCGCGACGTCACAGAAATCGCCGACAAGCAGATCAAGCCGCGCCTGGAGAACATCAGCGGCGTCGGCGAGATTCGCTTGGTGGGCGGACTGAAACGCGAGATTCGCGTCTGGATCGATCCCGACAAGATGCGCGCCTACAATCTCTCGGTGGCCGAAGTGGCCAACGCGCTGCGGCAGCAGAACATGGAGCTGCCCGGCGGAAGCGTGAACGCCGGCGCCACCGAGTTCAGCGTCCGGACGCTCGGCCGGCTGGTGGACCCGGCGCAGTTCAACGAAATCGCCATCGCCACTCGCGGCGCCTACGTGGTGAAGCTGCGCGATATCGGCCACGCCGAAGACAGCGAGGAGGAACCCACCACCTCGGCCCGCTTGAACGGAGAACCGGCCGTCACGCTGGTAGTCTCCAAGCAGTCCGGACAGAACACCGTGGCCGCCGCCGACGACATCAAGGACCGGCTGAAGGAAATCGAGCCGCTGCTCCCCAAGGATCTGCACATCCAGATCGTCAACGATCAATCCATCTTCATCAAGAACACCGTTCACGCGCTCGAAGAACACCTGATCGAAGGCAGCATCCTCGCGGCCCTGATCGTGTTCGTGTTCCTGGCCAACGTCCGCACCACGCTGATCTCGGCGGTGGCGATTCCCACCTCCATCGTCTCCACCTTCGCGCTGATGTCGGTGATGGGATTCGCCTTGAATCAGATTACGATGCTGGCGCTGACCTTGATGGTGGGCATCGTGATCGACGACGCGATCATCGTGCTGGAGAACATTTATCGCTTCATGGAGGAGAAGCATTTCCCTCCCCAGCAGGCCGCCATCGACGGAACGCGCGAGATCGGCCTGGCCGTCATGGCCACCACCTTGTCTCTGATGGCGGTGTTTCTTCCCATCGGGTTCATGGGCGGAATCGTCGGGCGCTTCATGTCGTCTTTCGGATTCACGGCCGCCTTCGCCATCGGCGTGTCGCTGCTGGTGTCCTTCACCATGACGCCCATGCTCAGCTCGCGATTCATCAAGATTCCGGCGGCCCAGCAGGCCGGATCGCGCGGCAGCTCGAAAGAGTCGCGAGTGTTTCGATTCCTGGACCGCCACTACACGCAGATGCTGGAGTGGTCGATGTCGCACCGCAAGAGCATGGTGGCGCTGAGCGTGGCGGTGATGCTGAGCACCGTGCCGCTGTTCCTGATGGTTGGCAAGAACTTCGTGCCGTCCGATGACCGGTC
This sequence comes from Terriglobia bacterium, assembly GCA_020073265.1. Lineage (GTDB taxonomy): Bacteria > Acidobacteriota > Terriglobia > Bryobacterales > Bryobacteraceae > Palsa-89. The sequence goes on from JAIQFN010000050.1 coordinate 35,164, forward strand.
GGAATTTCAGGTCAGCGTTCGCGCTCCGGAGGGGACTTCCCTGGCCGCCACCACCACCATCGGCGAGCGCATCGCGCGCGACATCCGGGGACTGCCCGGCGTCACCAGCACGCTCACCTCCATCGGAAACAGCGTCGCAGGATTTGGCGGAATTTCGGTGGGCGCGGCCAACCGGTCTTCGATCTACGTCAAGCTCGCGCCGCGCGACCAGCGCAGCCTCAGCCAGGACGATATCATGTTGCGCACGCGCGCCCTGCTGGCCCGCTATCCCTCCGACCTGCACACCGCGGTTGGCCAGGCCGGCGGCGCCAGCGGAGGCCAGTCCGATGTGCAATACGTCCTGGGCGGGCCGGACCTGGACAAGCTCAATGCGTATTCGCAAGCCATGCTGGACAAGCTCAAACAGGTGCCGCGCATCGCCGACGTCGATCGCTCGCTGGTATTCGGCAAGCCGGAAGTGCGGGTGGAAATCGACCGGCAGCGCGCCGCCGATCTGGGCGTCCGCGTCGGCGATATCGCGCAGGCCCTGAATACGCTGGTGGCCGGGCAGGTGGTGTCTACATTTCCTTCGGGCGGCGAGCAGTACGACGTGCGCCTGCGGGCCGCGCGCGAATATCGCACCAGTATCGAGGGCTTGTCGCAGTTGACCGTTTTCTCCACCAACAAGCAAGGCTGGGTGCCGTTGGACCAGGTCGTCCGGCTCAAGAGCGGCACCGCGCCCTCCACCATCGGGCGCCTGAATCGGATGCGCCAGGTCACCATCAGCGCCAGCGTGCTCCCGGGCGGATCCCAAGGCGACGTGATCTCCGCGCTGAACAAAATCTCCAAGGAACTGCACATGGACGCCGGCTATGGCACCGCCGTCACCGGCACCGGCAAAGAGCTGGGGCGCGCGGTCTACTATTTCGGACTGGCGTTCGCGCTGACGTTCATCTTCATGTACATCGTGCTGGCCGCGCAGTTCGAATCGTTCATCCATCCCTTCACCATCCTGCTGACGCTTCCGATCGCGATTCCCTTCGGAATCCTCTCGCTGCTGGTGATGGGCCAGAGCATCAACGTGTTTTCGGCGCTCGGAATGCTGCTGCTGTTTGGAATCGTGAAGAAGAACGCGATTCTGCAAATCGACCACACCAACGGTCTCCGCGCCACCGGCATGGACCGCTACGACGCCATCATCCAGGCCAACCGCGACCGCCTGCGTCCGATTCTCATGACCACCACCGCGCTGGTGGCGGGAATGCTCCCGCTGATCATCTCGAGCGGCGAAGGCTCAGCCACCAACCGGTCCATCGGCGTGCTGGTGGTCGGCGGTCAGACGCTGTGCCTGGTTCTGACGCTGCTGGCAGTGCCGGTTTTCTATTCGCTGTTCGACGATATGAAAAACCTTCCGATATTGCAGAGAATTTTCGGCGGCAAGCGCCTGAGCAGGCCCGCGAATGTAGTCGCGGATGCGGTGCATTTTGAATCGGGAGGGCGTCCTTAGATGCGCATCCGATTCTCGCGAATTTCCGGCGCGCTGGCACTCTGCGCCATAGTTCCGGCCGTGGCGCAGAATCAGCCGCCGCAGCCATCCGCCTCCGAGCAGCGCACCCTGGTTCCGCCGGTTCGCCCCTTCGTGCTGCCGCCGCGTATCGGCGTATTGGCCGAAGCGCGCATCAGCCTGGATCAGGCGCTGGCCATGGCGCTGATGAACAACGCGGACATCGAAGCCTCGCGCATCGATCAGCAGGAGGCCGAATACAACCTGATAGCCGCCCAAGGCGTCTTCGACCCGGCCTTCAGCGGCAACAGCTTCTGGTTGAAACAGATCACCCCCATCGCGTCGTCTCTGGGCGGATCGGCCACCGGCGCGGTTCTGAACCGTCAGTGGCAAGTCGATCCGGCTCTCTCCGGCGCAACGCCCTGGTTCGGAGGCAGCTATCGAACCGACTTCTCCAACCAGCGGACCTTTACCGACAACACCTTCGTCCTTCTGAATCCCCAGTTTCCGACCTCGCTGAACCTCCAATACACGCAGCCGCTGTGGCGGGGCTTGCGCTACGACAGCAATCGGCACTCGATTTCCGTGGCGAAGAAGAACCGCTCGCTGACCGACCAGCAGTTCCGGCTGCGCGTGATGACGGTAGCCGATCAAACCGCGCAAGCTTATTGGGAACTGGTGTACGCCTACAACAATCTGCAAGTGCAGTTGGAAGCGGTCGACATCGCGCGCCAGCAGGACGAAAGCAATCGCCGCCAGGAAGACCAGGGTCTGCTCGCGCCCATCGACATCGTGGCGGCGCAGACGCAGTTGGCGAACTTCGAGATCGCGGCTTACAGCGCGCAGACTGCCCTGACCCGCGCCGAGAACACGCTCAAAACGCTGATCCTGGCCGACCGGCAATCCCCGCTGTGGCCGAGCGCGCTGATTCCATCCACTCCGGTGAATACCGCGCCGCCGCTGACACCGCTCGCGAACGCGGTCGCGGATGCTCTCAAAAACCGGCCCGAGGCTGCCTCCGTCAAGATTTCCGGCGAGATCAACCAGGATGACACTCGCTACTATCGCGAACTCAGCAAGCCGCAGGTCGACGTGGTGGCGAGTTACAACCGGGCCGGCCTGGCCGGGTCCCAACTGCCGCTAGGACCCAATCCGTTCACCGCTGGATTTGCTCCGCTGATCGAGCGCTTGAATGCGCTGTCGGACTCAGCCGGATTGCCGCCCATCAATCTCCCCTCGCTCGGCGGAGGTGGGGCGCCGCCGGTGCTGGTGGGCAGCTACGATCAATCGCTGAGCAACCTGTGGGCCGGCAATTTCCCCACCACCGAAGTGCAGCTTCGCATCTCGCTGCCGATTCGCAACCGCACCGCGGACGCGAACATCGGCCGGTCACTGGCGGAGGGCCGGCGCATTCAACGGCAGCTCCAGCAGGTAGAGCAGTCTATCGAAGCGGACGTGCGCAATGCCATGCAGGCGGTGGAGTCGGCCCAGTTGCGCCGGGAAGCCGCGCGGGTCGCCCGCCAGTCCGCCGAAGAGCAGTACAACAGCGAGCAGCGCCAGTTCCGCGCCGGCACGTCCACGCTTTTTCTGGTGCAGCAGCGGCAGAGCACCATGATCACCGCCCGCAGCCAGGAGCGGCGCGCCGAGGCGGATCTGGGGGAAGCGGTGGAAACGTTTGATTTCTCCACGGCCTCGATTCTCCGCGAGCACAACATCACGCTGAAGTAAGCGTCGAAGTAACCGCCGACCCTGCGCTCCGGCTGCTGTCGCCTTGCGATTCCCCGTTCTCCTGACGGGCCTTCTCCAGGCAGGCGGCGAGTTTATCGGCGAGGATCCTCACGTTGGGAGGCTGCAGCATGCTGTTGTGGTCGCCCGGCACATCCAGGACCTCCACCGCATGTGGTGTGAGCAGTTCCCAACCCAACGTCCGGCTCCCCTTGTGGATGTTTTTCGAGTAAACCGATCGCAGGAGCGTGAGCTTGCTGTCGTAGGGATTTGGGTGGTAGTTGAGAGCGGCCACCATTTGCACTTCCAAGACGTCATACAAGACCGGGAGTTCTTGTTCGAGACCAGCATACTTCCACCGTAGCGCGGCATTGTTCCAGCGCCTGCTAAGAAGCGAGCGGCAATAACTGATTCGCTGCCGGAAAGGCAACTGCCACAATTGGGCGCTATGAAAACTGATGTGGCTCTTGAGAACCTGGAGCTTGTGGCCCGGAGACTGGCCGGCAGGCAGGTACCTGGTGACGCTGCTATCGAACAAGGCTACCAACGCCACGGTCTCTCCGCTGGCGCGCAGTTGCTGCGCCATTTCGAAGGCGACTACGCCTCCAAAACTCCAGCCACCCAAGTAGTAGGGGCCCGCCGGTTGGATTGTTCGCATCTCCCGGACGTAGTGCGATGCCATGTCCTCAACCGTGGCATGAGGCGCCTGCTTGCCGTCTAAACCGACCGCCTGGACTCCGAAGGTCGGCTGATCGGCGCCCAGGCATTGACCAAGATGGCGCAGACTGATGACCGGGCCGCCCATCCCGTGCACGCAGAAGAACGGCGGTTTGACCCCGCGGGGTTGAATGGGAACGATGCAGGTGCTCGGCCCTGGTTCGCCGGATTGCATGGCGGCCGCCAGTCCGGCGATGGTGGGCTCTTCAAACAACAGCGCCGGCAAAACTTCGGCGCCCAGCAAGGCCTTGATGCGCGACACCAACCGCATGGCTGCCAGCGAGTGCCCTCCCAACGCGAAGAAATCGTCGTCGATTCCCACGCGCTCCACGCCCAGCAGCTCGCAGAACAAGATCGCCAGCACCTCTTCGCGCTCGTCGCGCGGCGCCCGATACGGCGAGGCCTCGTCACGGGCGCGATCGGGCGCCGGCAACGCATTCCGGTCTATCTTGCCGGTGGGGCCCAAAGGCAATGCCGCCATCCAGACGAAGGCCCACGGCAGCATGAAATCGGGCAGATCGCGCGCCAGGTGCTTTCGCAACTGAGCGGCGGCGGGTTCGGCGGCGCCCGGCCGCGGAACCAGATATGCGACCAGCCGTTTTTCGCCCGATCGATCCGTCTGCAAACTAGCCAACGCCTGCGCGACGGCCGCATGCCGGCTCATCGCAGACTCGACCTCGCCCAGTTCGACGCGGAATCCGCGGATCTTCACCTGCCGATCCGCGCGGCCCAAGTACTCGATGTTGCCGTCGGGCAGCCAGCGCGCCACGTCGCCAGTACGGTACAGCCGAGCTCCGGCGCGGCGGCTGAAAGGATCCGGCAGGAATCGTTCAGCGGTCAGCTCCGGACGATTCCAGTATCCGCGCGCCACGTTCAACCCGCCGGCCAGCAACTCTCCAGCCACTCCGGCGGGTACCGGATTGAGCCTCGAATCCACAATGTAGATTTGCGTGTTGGAGATCGGACGGCCGATGGGAACCGGTCCCCGGATCGGCGCTGTGCTCGCCTCGAAGTAAGTCACGTCGCCCGCCACTTCCGACGAGCCATACAGATTCAGCAGCCTCGTCTGCTCCGGCATGCAAGCCGCGAATTGTTCGGCCAGCTCTCGCGGCAGCGCTTCCCCGCTCGTCACCACCAGCCGGAGACAACTCGGTTCCGGATCGGCCAGCGGCAGCATCTCCAGGACTTCCCGCAGCAGAGCGGGCACCATCACCAGCCGCGTGATCCGGTGCGCTTTCACCAGCTCCAGAATCCGGCGGACGTCCTTGACGTCTTCGTCGGACATGATCACCAGCGGCACGCCGCGCAACAGCGGGCCGAATATTTCCGAAATGCTGTCGACAAAATTGAGAGAGGTCTTCGCGCAGCAGACGTCATCGGATTGAAATGGATATCGCTCCCACATCCACGCCAGCCGGTTCAATGTGCTGCGATGCGTGGCCACCACTCCCTTGGGCTGTCCCGTGGATCCGGAAGTGTAGATCACGTAGGCAGCGTGATCCGGCGTGATTCCGCATTCCAGGCGTGCGCGGGACGCTGGCCGGCGCAGAACTTCCTCGACGTCGACGATGCGGTCGCTGGGAATCCGTTTTCTGAATCGGGCATTGGACAGAACCAACGAGACTTGAGAGTCCCGCACGATATACTTCAATCGCTCGAACGGGTAGTTGGGATCCAACGGCACATAGGCGCCGCCGGCCTTGAGCACACCCAGCTGCGCCACCAGCAGGTCCAGCGAGCGCTCCAGGCAGATACCCACCAGCACCTCCGGACCGACGCCGAAGTCACGCAAAGAGTGGGCCAATTGGTTGGCTCGCTCGTTGAGCCGCCGATAGGTGATGCGCTGACTCCCATGCACTGCCGCTACTCGATCGGGTGTTCTGGCGGCCTGCTCCTCAAACGCTTCCGCGAGCGTCGTCTCGGGGACGGCCCGCTCGGTGTCGTTCCATTCTTCCAGGATCCGGCGGCGCTCCTCGGTGTCCAGCAGGTCCACCTGCCCAACTGGTTGGTCCGCATTCGCCGCCATGGCATCCAGCAACCGCGCGTAGTGCCGCGCCATCTGCTCGATGCGCCAGCGGTCAAACAGATTCCGGTTATATTGCCAGACGATGGCGATGCCCTGGTCCTGTTCCAGGACATGCACGGCCAGGTCAAACGGCACCCGCGGTTCATCTCCGGCAACCGGCTCGGCCAGCAGACCCTTCAATATCCGCGGCGCCGCCGGCGCATTTTGCATCGCAAACATCACCTGGAACAGGGGCGTGGCGCTCAGGCTCCGGGCCGGCGACAGTTCCTCCACCAGGCGCTCGAAAGGAACATCCTGGTGACGGTAGGCGTCCAACGCGGTCCGGCGCACCTGCTCGAGCAGCTCGAGAGAACTTGTCTCCGGCTTGACGCGGACTCGCATCACCAGCGAGTTGACGAAGCATCCAATCAATTCCTCGAGCCGCGCGTCCCGGCGATTCGCGATGGGCGATCCGACCACGATGTCGTCCTGGCCGCTGTAGCGCGCCAGCAGGGCTCCGAAGCCGGCCAGCAACGTCATATATAGCGTCGCCTGGTTCTGCTGACTCAGCCGCTTCAAGGCGGCCACCTGCCCGCCCGACAATGTAGCCTGAAATTCCCCGGCCTCGAACGTCTGCCGGGCCGGCCGTGGGCGGTCGACCGGCAACTCCAGCCGCTCCGGTATCCCGGCCAACTGCTGCCTCCAGTAAGCCAGGCTTTCTCCGAAGGCCGGTTCGTTCTGGTAGGCGCGCTGCCACAATGCGAAGTCCGCGTATTGTACCGGAAGGGGCGGCAACGGATTCTCCCGGCCTTCGCGATACGCTTCGTACAACGCGGCGAGTTCGCGGTTGAACACGCCCTCCGACCACCCGTCGCTGACGATGTGATGCACGGTGCGGAGCAGGATGTGCTCCTGGTCGCCCAGCTTCAGCAGCTTGAGCCGCAGCATCGGCCCGCGGGCCAGATCGAACGGCTGCGCCGATTCGCGCCGCAATGCCGCCGTCACGCGTTCCCGCCGCGTGGCGTCGTCCAGAGCGCTCAGATCTTCCATTGGAATCTCGATGCGTACCGCTGGATCGATCACCTGCGCCGGCTCTCCGTCGAGCTCGGCGAAACGCGTTCGCAGACTCTCGTGCCGCTCGAAGATGGTGTTAACGGCCCGCTCCAGTGCCGCCCGGTCGAGCTCCCCGCGCAGCCGCAACGGCTTGGGCGTGTTGTATTCCGGGCTGCCGCCTTCCAGGCGGTCCACAAACCACAAGCTCATTTGCGCATGCGACAACGGAAGACGCTCCGGACGCTTGCTCGGCTCCAGCGGCGCGCGGCCTCTCCCCGCTTCTCGCAGGTGCTTGCTCAATTGCCCGGCGCTCGGAAATTCCAGCAGCGTTTCGATCTCCAGCGCCACGCCCAGAGCGGCGCGGATGCGGCTCACCAACTGGGTGGCTATCAGGGAGTGTCCGCCCAGCTCGAAGAAGTTGTCGTCCGGACCCACGCGTTCCAGGTGCAGCACCTGTGCGAACAGCTCGCATACTAACTTTTCTTCAGAGGTGCGCGGCGCGTGCCACGTGCTGCTGCCGGACGTCGCGTCAGGCGCCGGCGGGGCGAGTTCTTTCGCCACGGCGCCACGCTGGATTTTTCCAGTCGCTGTCCGCGGAATCTTCGTGACGATGAAAACCTTCTTAGGGCATTTGAAGTCCGCCAGGTGTTCCCTGCAAAACTTGAGAATGGCCGATTCGCTGTGTGGCTCCCGCAGCACCACCGCCGCCGCCACTTCCTCGCCCAAGTTGTTGTGCGGAACCGGAAACGCGACCGCCTCCGCCACGCCGGGATGCTTCAACAGCACCTCGTCGATTTCGCGCGGCGCGATTTTCTCGCCGCCGCGGTTGATCAATTCCTTGATGCGGCCGGTCAGCGTCAGGTATCCTTCGGCGTCCAGAACGCCCTGATCGCCGGTTCGGAACCATCCGTTGGTGAACGATTTCGCGTTGGCTTCGGGATTGTTTTCGTAGCCATCCACCACGTTGGGACCCTGGATCACCACTTCGCCGCG
>JAIQFN010000051.1 GCA_020073265.1 Terriglobia bacterium
GTCTTCGTCACGCGCGTGCGAGCGGCCACCGCGTTCCACGAAGAGGAGCGGGGTACGCGGCGCCTCTTCGGCCTCGGGCGCCGCTGCCTCCGTGCTCGCTGCCGACTCGGCCACCGCCGCGACAGGTTCGGGCGCGGGCTCGGCGGCCAGCGGCTCGAGCTTCCCGGGCGCGGATGCGACCGGGACAAGTTCGGGCTCCGGCTGCTTCGGGGCAGGCTCGGGCTCAGGTTCGGGCTTGGGTGCAGACAGCTCCGCGACCGGAGCCGGTGCGGGCACCGGCTCGGCCTCGGGCTCGGGCTTGCTCGCGACGAGGATCGCCTCGGGCTGCGCGGCCGGTACGGGTGCCGGCTCGGGGAGCGCGACACCGGCGAGGGCGGTGGCGAAGTCGAGCACGCCCGGGAAGCGATCGGTTGGCTTCCGGCTCATGGCGCGCGCCAGGGCGCTCGACACGTAGGCCGGCAGGTCGGGCCGCGACTCGGCGACCAGCGGGATCGGCCCCTCGAGATGATGGCGCGTGATCTCCTCGAGCGTCTCACCGACGAAGGGCGGGCGACGCGCGAGGCACGCGAAGGCCAGCACCGCGAGCGCGTACTGATCGGCCGCCGGTCCCAGCTCACCGGCGTCGCCGAACTGCTCGGGTGCCGTGTGGCCGTAGTTCTCCTCGATCGACTGCTCCGGGGCGCGGCGCGGCAGCGTGCCGAAGGCGGCGTTGACGCCGAAGTCGGCGACGCGCGCCCAGCCTTCGGGATCGACCAGCACGTTGGCGGGCTTCAGGTTGCCGTGGATCATGCCGCGGCGGTGTCCGTACTCGAGGGCGGAGCCGATCTGCTCGACGAGCCGCAGGCAGGTCTTCAGGTCCATGCGGTCGGCGGTGCGCAGCAGGTCGCCGAGCGAGCGCCCCTGCACGTATTCCATCGCGTACCACACGGCCTCGTCGGTGGCGCCGAAGCTCAGCATCGAGACGAGGTGCGGGTGGTCGAGCGTGGCGGCGCGCTGCGCGTCCTTGCGGAAGCGATCGATCAGCCCGGCGGGGAGATCGTCGGAGAGCGGCAGGACCTTGAGCGAGCAGAGCCGGCCGGTCACCTGGTCGCGCGCGAGGTAGATACGCGACGTCGTGCCGCGGCGCAGCACCCCTTCGACCTGGAACTGGCGCTCCAGGGCGGGGAGGATCGGGTCGTCGAGGCGGTTCCAGTCGCTGGCCTCGACCACCACGCCGCCGGTGCGCGAGAAGCCGCACACCAGGCATTCCTGGGTGGCTTCCGAGATCTCGCCGACCGAGCAGCGGGGGCAGATCATCGTCGCGGACTCATAGCGGTGGAACGCACGGTCGATTCCATTACTCCGTCAAAGAATATCGAACGAATTGCTCTGGACGGTCGGCAGGCCGCCTGCATCGACATTCAAGTTATACGTCCCGGGTGGCAGCGCGAGCATCTCGCCGAACTTCGGCGGGTTACTGCGCCAAGGTTTCAATTCGGCCGGATTTCTATGGCCTTGGCAATGTCGAAACGCTCGTGGAACGCACGTCGTCCACGACTTCCCGGATCGCAGCGATGACCGCATCCGGGTCGTCATTTGGTATATAGTGGCCTGCGTCGCTTATAGTCCTCTGCGTGCCATGGGATGACCACGTCGCCATGTCGTTCTGCATCTCTAGCCAGGTCTTATCGAATTTCTCGGCCTCGGCCTTGGACATGTCCGGCATCGGTTTTCCATGCGTCAGCACGACGACGGGTCTTGCGCCCAGATTGCGATAAGCCCCGGCCTCATCTAATGTCGTCGGCATCGCCTCTCGTTCGGACACCATCGGCCCGAGGGATGTAGAAAAAAAGGCCAGGGAAATCGGGGGCAGGGTGGTATTGCGGGCATGGGATGCCACCAGGCGTGGTACGCCCGTCCATGACACCCATTTTCCAGCAGCCTGGAACGCGCTCTTCCCATCGTCCTGAATCTTTCCAAGCACGGCCTCGAAACGCTTTATCTGATCGGGATGCGAGGCATCCACATAAACGAGGCCTGCGACCTGAGCACCATAGAGGCCCGTATAGAGGCTGACATAGGGACCGCCCAGCGAAAGCCCGACCATTACGAAGGGACCATTCTCGCCGGCAGCAGCCAGGGTCGCGTGGAGATCACGTGCGACGCCTAAACCATCATGGGGACCGGGCTTGTCGTCGCTCCAGACCATTCCGGCGCGGCTATAGGCGCAGGCATGCGTGAATTCCGCCACCGGACCGTAGACTTTGGCCCAGCTCAGCGAGCCAAAGTAGTCGAGACCGGTTTCAAATACGACTGTCGGGCTTCCGGTGCCGCGGCACTCGATCTGCATCCGCCGGCCGCCGATATCGACAAGACGTCCGGGGGCGGGATACGCAGCCGCGACCTGCCGGCGTTCGACCTGCTCCCAGACCGCGCCGATCACTAACAGAAGCGCAAGACATCCACTGATCGCGATGGCTACCCATTTGAGGATTCTCTTCACGATGAACTCTTTCGATCCAAATGCCCAACCGGGACTCGGCAATTATACCCGGACCAAGCCGCCCGAGGCCTTCTTACAGATCGCGCGATCCGATCGTACACGGCGATCTGCACGCTGGGCAGCACGGAGTTTTGCCGAGCATGGCTCGTTTAGAGCACGACACACGAATCCGACAATTCGGCCGCCATCTTCCTCGAGTTTCACGCCGCGCTATCGGGTCCTTGTGTCGCTGAACTGTGGTTCGCCCCTCCTGTTGTCGAGATCGGACAGTTATCACGCGATCCGTTCAAGAACCGCGATCAACTCATTGCGGCGCCCTACGGGAGTGGCTCCACTCAAATCGGAATCTTGATTACGATCCACAAGTGACTGTCCTGAAGATCAGCGGTGTCCATCACTTGCCTTGGAAGCTGGCCGGCCTCCGCTCGCGAAAACTCGCCAGGCCTTCGCGGAAATCGTCGCTCGCGAGAATTGCAGGCATATCGTCATTGACGCGCGCCGCAGCCCGAGCCTCGCCTTCCACGATTCCCAGCCAAGCCGATCGGAGCGTGGCTTGAACACCTAACGGAGCCTGCGCCGCAATCCGCTCGGCGATGGCCACGGCCCGCTCCAACTGTTGTCCTGGTTCGGTCACTTCCTGCACCAGTCCCATTCGCAGGGCTTCCGCGGCGCCGAACTCGTCCGCGGTAAGCAGGTAGCGCATCGCGTTTCCCCATCCGGCCTCGCGCACCAGCCGGAACGTCGCGCCACCCAGCGGGTACAGCCCGCGCGCGATCTCCAGTTGCGCGAAGCGTGCGTCGCTGGCGGCGATGCGGATATCGGCGGCCAGCATCATCTCGATGCCGATGGTGAACGTAATTCCCTGGACCGCCATCACCAGCGGCTTCGACAGATGGCTGCGCAGGCCGAACGGATCGACTTGCCCTTCCTGCTGCGCGAACGCATCCTCGCGTCCGACCAGCGGCGCGAATTGCGCCAGGTCGATGCCGCCCGTGAAGTGCGGCCCGTGCGCGAAAACCACGGCGCACCAAAGATCGGGATCCGCTTCGTAGTCGCCGTAAGCGCGCGCCAGGTCGCGGAACATCGGCGGGTCGAATGCATTCCGCTTTGCCACGCGATTCAAACCGATCAGCAGCACGTGGCCGCGGCGTTCCGTTGTGATGTTGGACATAGAGAGCCAGAGTACCACTGGAACGGCGGCCAACTCATCGCCGCTACCCCGCCGCGCGCGGTGTAACCATACGGATCAGCGCTAGTATCGAATCCCGGGCGTGGTTTTCTCCGGCGCCATGGACGGCCCCGGCTCGGTGGTAGTGAACGGCATGCTCTCTGTCAACTCCGGATACGGATTCGCCGGCGGCATTCCAGGAAATGTTCTGCTGGCGTTCTCCGTGGACGGAAAACAGGCCGCGCGGGCGTCTGCCAAAAAAAAAAGCGCCTGAGTTAAACCTGCCACTCAGGCGCGGGACCGGAGAGGAAACATTGTTCCAGTGGTCCTAGAGTAAGACCTCATCTCTCTCAAGGGAATGAACCTCTCGATATAGAACGTTTTCCCGCCTGCTGACTTGCCTCGCACTCCTGCGCGCGCGGTACTCTTGGTACCATTACTTAGCTCGTCGCGTCGAAGTTATACAAAACGATGCGGCCTCAGGGAACCGGACATGCTGGACGCCAATCGGCGGCTGATCGAGAAGTACTACCACGAACTCTGGAACGCATGGAACTTTGCGCTGGCGGACGAGTTGATCTCACCGTCGGTAAAATTCCATGGATCGGTGGGAATCAGCGTACAGGGTCTCAATGGCTTCCGGGAATATATGAACCTGATTCGCTCGGCTTTTCCGGATTTTCACAATACCATCGAGGAAATGATAGCCGAAGGCGGCAGCGTGGCCGCGCGCCTCACTTATCGCGGCACGCATCGCGGCGCCATCTTCGGCGTCGCGGCTACAGGTAGAGGCATCACTTACGATGGTCTGGCGCTTTTTCATATCGAAGGCGGCAAGATCGTCTCCGGATACGTCTTGGGCAACGTCATCCACTTACTCGGCCAACTGGGCACTACTGTGACGGCGCGATGAATCTTGCAACCGGGACGCCTTTTCGTTCGCGCTTCTGGCAGAATAAGCATGGACAGGATTTCTAACTGTGCTGCCTGAGGCTCGCAAGTTACAATTACGCATCCTGGCTTTCGTGCTGGCCGGGGGTAGAGGCACGCGCCTCTATCCACTTACTAAGGAGCGCGCTAAGCCGGCGGTTCCGTTCGGAGGCCGCTACCGCATCATTGACTTCGTCCTCAGCAATCTGATCAACTCCGGCATCTACTCCATCTACGTGCTGGTGCAGTTCAGAAGCCAGTCCTTGCTGCAGCACCTGCGCGAGGGTTGGGAGGCCAATAGCTTGCTGCGGAACCATTTCATCATTCCGGTGCCCGCGCAAATGCGTTCTCCCGGCGAAGACTGGTATCGCGGCACGGCCGACGCGATCTATCAGAACATCAACCTGATCGAGCAAGGCGAGCCGCACCTGGTGGCCATCTTCGGCGCCGACCATATCTATCGCATGAACATCCGCGAGATGGTCGAGTTTCACATCGAGCGTGGCGCGCAGGTCACGGTCTCGGCCATTCCGGTGGAGAAAGAACAGGCGGCCGAATTCGGCGTCATCGAAACCAAGCCGGACGGCCAGATCGTCGGTTTCCATGAAAAGAAGCCGGACGCTCCCACCATGCCGGGCGATCCCAGCCGCGTGTACGCGTCCATGGGGAACTACATCTTCTCCACTAAGCTGCTGCTGGACGAGCTCAGAGCCGATGGCGAGAATGAATCGAGCTCCCACGATTTCGGCGCCAACATTCTCCCCGGCCTGATCGGGCGCGCGGACATGTACGCCTACGATTTCCAGACCAATCGCATTCCCGGAGATCCGGCCGGTGCGCCGATATATTGGCGCGACGTGGGAACCATCGACGCCTTTTTCGACGCCAACATGGACCTGCGCTCGGTGTCGCCCGAGCTAAACCTCTATAACCGCCAGTGGCCGCTCCGTACGGCCGGTTACTTTGACGCTCCGGCCAAGTTCATCTTCGACGCGGACGGACGACGTGGCCAGGCGCTGGATTCCATCGTGGCGGGCGGGGCCATCCTCTCCGGCGCGATGGTGCGGACCTCGGTCATCGGCCGCGCCGTGCGGGTCCACTCCCACGCCTACGTCGAGGACTCTATCATCTTCGATAACTGCGACATAGGCCGCCGGGCCCGGGTGCGGCGGGCGATCCTCGACAAGAACGTGCACGTGCCGCCCGACGCCACCATCGGTTACGACCTGGAGCGCGACCGTCAGCTCTATCACGTCACCGACAGCGGCATCGTCGTGGTGGAGGGCCACCGTTCTCCAGTCGACATCGCCAGCATGAATTTGTAACATACGGGTCTTTGGTTCTTTGGTTCTTTAGTTCGTTGGTTTCTTGGTTCTGGCGGATGGCCGCAAACCTGCCTGTTACGAACCAAGGAACCATAGAACCAAGGAACCAAGGAACGCTTTTTTATGTAACGGGTTACTCGAACCGCGTGTCGAACCTATGAGATGACTCCAGCGGTAAACCCAACTGAGGAAATCACTGTTCTTAACGGCATCCCTGCCAAGGACATACGGACACAACTGGACCTGATTCTGAGGAGCCGCTCGTTCGTCCAATCGCACCGGGTCCGCCGTTTCCTGGAGTTCGTCGTCCAGGAAAGCCTCCTGGGGCGGCCGCATCGGCTCAAAGAGTATCTGATAGGACTGGAAGTGTTCGACCGCCATGACGCTTTCGACCCGCGCGTGGACTCCATTGTTCGAGTCGAAGCGCGCCGCCTGCGTCACAAGCTCGACGAGTATTACCACGGCGAAGGTCGCGAAGACCCCATCCGTATCGTTCTCCGCAAAGGCAGCTATCTGCCGACCTACGAATATCTAAGCGCGAACAGCCCGGCCGGCATGACGCAGCGGCGCAGAATTGAAATCGCCCCGTTTTCGCTGATCGGTCCGAGCAACGCCATGCTGGTTGGCGCCGCGGATCCCGGCCCCATCGTCGAGGAGATTCAGCGCCGGCTGGCGCACGTGCTCATTCGGGAAGGCTGCTTCCAGGTGATCGCGAGGCCCCAATCGAACGGCGCCCCGAGTGCGGCCAACGGCAACGGGCACGCATCCGAGGCAGCCCGGCCCGAGTACGTCGTCCAGGGAAGCCTGGAGTTCCACCCCGACCATTTCCATCTCATCGTGCAACTCGAGCAGTGCGCCGGCGGCTCGCTGGTCTGGTCGGGCGCCATCGACGCGCAGGTTCAGGATCTCGCCCCGGTGGAGCGTCTGGCGCAATCCCTGGTCCGCGACCTGCTGGCGCCCGCCAGCGATGCGGTGTCCGCCCGAAGGCAGGCCGCATCGAATGAGTGCCGCGACGCCTACTTGCAGGGACGTTATAACTGGAAGCTCGCTACTCCGGGCAGCATCCGCGAAAGCGTCGCCCATTTCTCAAAGGCCGTGGAATGCGACTCGGGCTATGCAGCCGCCTGGGCCGCGCTGGCCGAAGCTCTGCTGGTCAGTTCCATGTTCGGCCTGGACGCGCCCGCCGAGGCTGGCGCCCGGATGAAGGAAGCCGCCGCCAAGGCGTCCGCGCTAAACCCATCGCTTCCCGAAGCTCGCGTCGCGCTCGGATCCGTCCTGTCAATCTTGGACTGGGATTGGGCGGCGGGCGAGCAGGCACTGAAAGAGGCCATCCAGTTGGATGGTCACGACCCGGTGGGCCACCTGGCCTACGGGATTCATCTGGCTTGCCGCGGAATGCTCGATTCGGCTGTGGCTGAAGTGGAGAGCGCTCTCGAACTGGACCCCGCGGCGCTGTTTCCAAATTTTGTACTGGGTTGGCTGTACGGCGTCAGCCGCCGCTTCGACGAGGCCATCGCCCAGCATTTGCTGGTTTCGCGCCTAGCGCCCGACTACGGACTCCCGCACCTCGGCCTCGGCCTGGCCTATGCCGGCAAGGGTTCCTTCGCCGACGCCATCGCTCACCTTACCAACGCCTCTCAGATGAAGTGCCGGTCACTGCTGGATGGCCAGATGGGCTACTGCTACGCCCGGGCCGGCCGCCGCGATGAAGCGCTTCGCGAAATCGAAGCGCTCAGGAACCGGTCCGAGTCCAGTTACGTATCGCCGGTGAGTTTCGCTGCGATTCACTCGGGGCTGGGCGAAACGGTTCCGGCGCTCGCCTGCCTGGAACAAGCGGTGGAGCTCCACGATATGTCCCTGCCGGTCCACCTTCTGAGCGCCGAGTTCGATACGCTGCGAATTGAACCGCGTTTCCAGGCGCTGCGGCGCAGGATCGGACTGGAGTAACCCCGCTGCCCGAGGCTCCATCGGCGCGCGGCGAAGAACCCGCGACTAAAGTTGTTAAAATTGTTACAGACGCTGTGCAAATTGGCCGGTACCGAATCTTGGACGAACTCGGACGCGGTGCGACGGGCATCGTTTACCGGGCTCAGGACCCCGCCATCGGCCGCACTATCGCCATAAAAACCATTCGGCTTTCGGACTTTACCGACGACGACGAGCGCGACCGCGTGCGCGAGCGCCTCTTCCGAGAAGCCCAGTCCGCCGGCATTCTCTCGCACCCCAATATCGTCACCATCTACGACATCGCCGAGGAGAACGGCATGGCGTACATCTTCATGGAGTGCGTCGATGGCCCGCCGCTCGAAAAGATCCTGAGCAGCCAGCACGCGCTCGATCGCGAGGCCGTGCTGTCCATCCTGGACCAGACCGCCACCGCGCTCGACTACGCTCACAAAAAGGGCATCGTACACCGTGACATCAAGCCCGCCAATATCCTGATCCACGAAGGCGCCACCGCCAAGATCACCGACTTCGGCGTGGCCAAGATTCTTTCCCAGCAGATGACAGTCGCTGGAGTCATGATGGGGACTCCCAACTATATGTCGCCCGAGCAGGTGCAAGGCCACGCCGTGGATGGCCGCGCCGATCAGTTCTCGCTGGGCGTCATCGCGTACGAGCTGCTCACCGGCGAAAAACCGTTTGTCGCCGATCACCTGCCGGCGCTGCTGTTCCGGATCGTCCGCGAAGATGCGGTGCCGCCCGAGCGGTTGAACCCGACGCTCGCGCCGCAGGTGGGAGTGGTGTTGCGTAAAGCGCTGGCAAAAAGCGCCGCGGACCGCTACCCGAATTGCACGGACTTCATCCAGGCGCTGGCCACCGCGTTAAACGTAAACCCCAATTGGCATGCGCTTCCGAGAACCGTCGCGCAAAACATGCCGACCGTCGGCGGTGCGGCCCCGGTGCACGACGGCGTTCCCGATCACGCGCCAACTCCGCCGGTGCGTGAACCGGTCCCGGCCGCCGTTCCGGGTTTTGCCGACACCACCCAACGCGACCGCGAGCCAGCGAATCCGGTTCTCAAGAGCCTGGTGTGGATGCTGGTCGGGATCGGCCTGGTAGGTCTGGTCCTGTTCGGCGCGCAGAAGTATCTGTTTAATCGCAATACTGAGTCACCGCAGACCACTGCTCAGGTCACCGCGCCGCCCGATCAGGCCGCGACCAAGCCCAGCCCGGTGGGTGATGCGCGCCCCGGCCAGGCAGCGGAGAAGGAAACGCCCAAGCCGGAGAGTCCACCCGAGACCACTACACCGGCCAGCACCGCGCCAGCAACCACGCCGCCCGAAACTCCGGCGCACGCACCTGCGGCTGCCGCAACGCCCACGCCTGCAGCTCAGACGCCCGCTGCGAAGGCTCCCGAGAAACGGGTCGAAAAGGCGCAAGCAGAACCCGCGCCTCGGCGCTCCCTTCCCCCGCCGGTGGTCGAGCCGAAATCCGACGTGACCCAGTCCGTGCAGTTCGTCACTGTTCCGCCCAACGCCCTGGTGACTGTCGACAGCAATCCCGCTCAATCCTGCCGCGCGCCCTGCCTGCTGTCTTTATCCTCCGGCCGGCACTCCATGACCGTTACCCTGGAAGGCTACCGCCCCTACCCGAAGGTGTTCAATGTGCCCGCGGACGACGAAATTTTCCTGCAACTGAACAAGGCCTCCGGCACGTTAAGCGTCACTTCCAACCCGTCCGGCGCCATGATCGAGATCAATGGTGAAATGCAAGCCCGGCGAACGCCCGCGCTCTTCAACTTCGCGCCGGGTAACTATCGTGTCAAGGTGAGCCGAAACGGCGCCTTTCTCGAATTCGACGTCCAGCTTCGCGACGGCGAGTTCATAAACAAGCGAGTGGACTTCTGATGAAAATGAACCGGCGTGGTTTTCTAGCCGCGGCCGGCCTGGGAGCGCTCCCGGGCCTGGCCGGCGGCGCTGACTTGGCCAAGATGATCGTGCGCTCGCCGAATCCGCAGGATCTCGAGATGTCGCCCGACGGTTTCCAAGCGTGGATAACACCGCTGGACCGCTTCTTCGTGCGCTGCCACACCTACGTGCCCGAGCGCGCCGATCTGGCCACGTGGAAATTGAAGCTGGACGGCGTCGTCAACCAGCCGCTCGCCCTCAGCATGGACGATCTGAAAAAACTGCCGCGCGTCGAACTGGTGAGCGTGGCCGAATGCGCCGGCAACGGCCGCAGTTTCTACCAGCCGCACGTCGCCGGAACGCAGTGGGCCTTAGGCAGCGTCGGCAACGGGCGCTGGACCGGCGTGCGATTCCGCGACGTTCTCGCCAAAGCCGGGCTGAAGGACTCCGCTAAGCATATTTTGCTCGATGGCACCGATGTGCCGCTCGGAACCATGCCCAAGTTCCAACGCACCATCACGGTGGAGAAGGCGCTCGACCCCGACACGCTGCTGGCTTACCAGATGAATGGCGAAGAGCTGCCCCAGGAGCACGGGTTTCCGCTGCGTGTGATCGCGCCCGGTTGGGCCAGCGACTCCTGGGTCAAGTGGCTGACGCACGCCGAGGTGCTCGACCACGAGTTCGAAGGATTCTGGATGAAGACCGCCTATCGCCATCCCAAGGGGCCGGTCCAGCCCGGCGCGACCGTCGATCCGTCGGAAATGATTCCAGTCACCGATCTGAACGTGAAGTCGGTCATCGCGACTCCGGCGGCCGGCTCCATCAAGAGCGGGCGGGTCCGCATCAGCGGCGCCGCCTGGTCCAATGGTTCGCCCGTCACCCGTGTCGATGTTTCCGCGAATGGCGGAGAAACCTGGAAAGCGGCCAGGCTCGCAAAAGATCGCAGCCGTTACGCCTGGCGTCTGTGGAGTTACGACTGGACCGCGAGCGACGGCAAGTACACGCTCATGGCCCGCGCCACCAACTCCGCCGGCCAGTCGCAGCCGCTCGAGCAGGCGTGGAATCCGTCCGGATATCTGTGGAACGCGGTCGAGCGCGTCGAGGTCGAGGTCAGCGGCAAAGAGATCATTTCGCTATACACCGATGAACCGGCGGCCGCGCAGCAGCAACCCCAGGGTTACCAGGCCGCTTGCCTCACCTGCCATGACGAAGGCATGATGCGCCAGCAGCATCTCACTCCCGCTCAGTGGGATCGCGAAGTCAACAAGATGACTGGATGGGGCGCCAAGATCAAGCCCGAAGACCGCGAAGCAATTCTGAAATACCTCTCCGACAGCTTCTCGCAGTAATCGCCCGTATCCCTGGCGACGCGCAGTGGATACCACTCGGCGAAACCAGTCGTATGTACGGAACCGTTCGCATGGACGATGACATGGCCGAGTGTCCAGTCAGCGTCTACCATTGCTTGAAGCAGCGGAGGCCGCGATTGCCCCGTTAGCGGAAGCACCCGCGCTCATTCCGGTATTGAGGCCGCGGCTTCCCTCCTTGCGTGAGATCGCGCCGTATCTCGAAGAGATCGACGAACGGCGCTGGTACAGCAACTGGGGACCGCTGGTCGCGCGGCTGGAGGAGCAGCTCAGCCGTCATTTCGGTTTCGCCGAGGGCGGCGTAGTCACTACCGCCAATGCAACCGCCGGGATCACCGCGGCGTTGCTGGCGCGGCGAGTCGAGCCGGGGTCTTTCTGCCTGATGCCTTCGTGGACTTTCGTCGCCACGCCACACGCCGCGCGCGGGGCAGGCCTGACTCCGTGGTTCCACGATTTCGACTCCCGGACGTGGGCGCTCGATCCAGTGCAGGTGTCAGAGACACTGAAGCGGATCTCCGTCAAGGTGGGAGCCGTGATCGTCGTATCGCCTTTTGGTGCGCCGCTGGACGTCCAGGCGTGGGAGGCGTTTGAGGACCGAACCGGCATCCCGGTAGTCATCGACGCCGCCGCCGGATTCGACACGGTGCAAGCCAGCCATATTCCTTCGGTCGTCAGCGTGCATGCGACCAAAATCCTGGGCGCCGGCGAAGGCGGATTCATCGCCACCACAGATTCAGAGCTGCGCGAACGTCTGGTGGCCTGCTGCAATTTCGGATTCACGGAATCGCGCTCGGCGATGCTCGCGGCGCTGAACGCGAAGATGAGCGAATATCACGCGGCCGTGGCTCTGGCCAATCTGGCGCGCTGGCCCGAGACGCGCGCCGGACACGTCCGGATCTGCGAGTGGTACCGTGCCGGTATTCAGCGCCTGCCGGGTGTCTCGCTTCAGCCAGGTTACGGAGCGGGCTGGGTCTCGGCTACGACCAGCGTTCTGCTTCCGCTGGATTCGGCCGCCTGGGTCTCACGCGAACTGGTGAGAGCGGGCATCGAGACACGGGCCTGGTGGGGCAAGGGTTGTCATGTCCAGCCGGCCTTTGCGCATTGCCCCAGAGGCGAACTGTGCGTCACCGAAGACCTCGGTACGCGCGTGCTCGGCCTCCCGCACTTCCCCGGTCTGCAGACTCGGGATGTCGATACGGTTGTCGACGCGATGAGCCAGGCCCTGCGAAGCTACGCCCTCGGCCGCTTGCGGGAAAGCGTTTGGTCATGAAGGAATCCTCCGCTTCTCAGCACAGCTACTGGCAGGATCATTTCCGGCGCCAGCATCCGAAGAAGAATGGGGCCGGAATCGCCAAGAGTATGGATTACTCCAACGACCGCCTTCAGGTGCAGACCTACGCTCACATCCTGGAAGCGCTCGGCTCGCTGAGAGGGCGAACACTGCTGGATGCCGGCTGCGGCTGGGGACTGTTCAGTCTGATGGCCTACTCCTTGGGCGCGTCTCCAGTGGGCGTGGACTTCGTGCCTGAGACCATCGAGGCTCTTCGAGATCTTCATCCGATGATTCGCTGGGAAGTGTCCGACCTTGCCGGTGCCGGCCAACTGGATTCCCTGGGAGTTTTCGATCGAGTCGCGGCTGTAGAGATCTTACAGTGTATGCACTTCCAGTCGTCACTGGCCGCTCTCTGGAGCCGGGTTGCTCCCGGAGGCCGGCTGGTGGGGTGCGTGCCAAACAGCCTGTGCCCGTTTGCTCCCGGTGTAAGACAGCGCCTCCCGGAATGGATACCAATTTCGCCGGAAGAGATCAGCACGGCTGCACATGGACTTCCCGGATGTTCCGAAGTGATTTTCAAAGGCCTCACTTACCTCGAAGACCAGCACTTTCTCCCCTACGTCGCGTCAGCCTGGGGACCGTCAATCAGCGGCACGCCAAATCGGATCGTATTTACACTGCTGCGCGCCTAGCTGCGGCCGCCAGGAATACGCCGGCCTGCCGGTCCATATCGTCAAGGCTGCAGCGCTGATCGCAGATCAGCGTGAGACAACTGGACGCTAGGCCATGGCTGGGATGGAAAGATTCCGGCACCACTCCGTTGATCGGCCAATGTAGCGGTGCGTAGATCCGGCGGTGATGCAGTTTCCACAGCACCTGGTTGCGAATGCCCGGCTCGACCCGCACCGGGAACCCCAAGGGAACAACATCTCCTGCCAGCTCTGGAAAAAGAGCATATTGTCCGAGGAGCTCCAGCAGCCTCGCGTAGTTCGCGCGGCGGCGCTTCCGAATTTCGTCGAAATCCGCGCTCGAAATCAGCATTCGCGAAAGGTCGCTCGCGCGGTACGGTCCGACCGGAAATGTGGCTTCCACGCGCTGAAAAAGTTTGTGCCAGTCATTGGGCCGGCCAGTCAGGTCGAACTCGCGCCGCTTGAGCGCCATTGCAACGGCGGAGCGCCACCAGGATCGCGGAGGTTCGTCGAGCGAATCGGGCGCCAGCCGGCTTCCGCCATCCGAAAGCATGACACCCCCGTCGGGAACGCCCAGGAATTTCCTCGGACTGTACAAAATCGAGACGCTTTCGCGAAACTGCCGGGGAAGAAAGAGCGCCTGGCTTGCGTCCTCGACGAGCAGCGCGCCCCTGCTCAGGACGCCGTCAAACGGGAAAGTGGCGTTCGGGAATCCGAAGTAATGGATGACGAGCACCAGGTCGCCGGCGCGGATTTCCTGGGTCCAGTCCGTCCCGCTCACTCTGAGGCTTTCGTCCAGGCCGTAGTAACGAATCGGGACGCGGCTCCTGACGAAGGGCTCGCGAATCGAACCGCACAGATAAGAAGGCAGCCATGCCGTGCCTGGCCGGTGAGCCGCGCAAAGCGCCAGCAACGCGCAGCGGGCGCTCAAGAAGTATTGCGCTTCCGGTCCGAAGAAAGGCGCAGCAGCGCCGCCGAAATCCGCCGGAAGCTCCAGCCCGAAGGCGCCGCCGAGGATTCTACCGGCGGACCACTCAGACGGCTTCCGCATACCGGTACGCCGGGAAATACTCCGCGTGTTCCGCGGCGGGGCTGGACAGCTCCCGGTAGCGGCTGGGATCGAGAATCCGTCCGCACAGAAACGCTGTTTTCGTGGTATTCGACCATCCCGCCTTGAACCTGGTCAGTCCGTCCTGCTTCTGGCTGGTTCCAGCGCCTCCGCCGAGATCGAGCCAGCGCACCTGGCCTTGAAAATACTCGATGGCCTGGCGGTACAGTGCGTAGGAGCAGGCACATTGATATCCGCGCTCGCTGGCGGCGCTCAAGTGGGAGTATGCCACCTGGCCATGCACGAACCAGAGTTGGGCGCCGACGCACTCGCCGGAGCGATCTATCGCCCGGAGACAGACCAGTCCCGGCACTCGGAACTGCCGGCGGAACGACTCCGGCGAGAACGCCTGGACGCCCCGGATTCCATGCCGCTGAATCAATTGGCCGTACAGAACTACCCATTCCGAAAGCATCT
Source organism: Terriglobia bacterium (assembly GCA_020073265.1). Lineage (GTDB taxonomy): Bacteria > Acidobacteriota > Terriglobia > Bryobacterales > Bryobacteraceae > Palsa-89. The sequence continues at coordinate 14,611 of JAIQFN010000051.1, forward strand.
GACTCGGCGGATCGCAGATTTCGATTCGAACTTCGCGCAGAGCGCGCTCCGCGTAATACCTGTGATGGGGGCTCGCACAACGCCCCGGCTGCTCCAGGTCCACCACGAAATGTGTCTTGAACGGTGACACGCGATCGAAGCTGCGCCGGAGCAGGGTTTCATCGTACTCCCCAAACGGATCGGCAACCAGCACGACGCTCACCAGCCGGTCCCGCAGCGAACTCAGATCGGATTCGAGAGCCCGCCAGTCCGCGCAGCAAAACAGCGGGTACAGGCCCATGGCGTCGCGATGGATGGAATTCGCGACCGGCCGTTCGAGCAGCAGCCCGCGGCTGGCAGGCAGCATCAACGGGGCTCCAAATTCAGCCAAAGCCTCGGCATACAGAGGATGAGCATACCCAGTCACAACCGCTCAACCTGGGCGCGGCACCAGGCGCGCCACATGTCCCGATAAGCGTTTTCGACGCTGCGCACCAGACCGATTTCATCCATCAGCGGCGAAGACTGGAGCGCCTGACGCACCTGGCGCCTGAGATCGGGTATCCTCGGCACGGTATCGGCCAGATACTGCTCCGGCGTGTGAGCCACCAGGTCATTGAGGCCGCACGCCGAAAGCACGCTCGCCCCGGATCGCTGTACCGCCAGTCGGCCGGCCAGAGTGACAACCGGAACGCCCATCCAAAGGCTATCCAGCGTTGTGGTGCCGCCATTGTACGGGAACGGGTCGAGCGCGATGTCGATCTCGCCAAATGCCCTCAAGTAGTCCAACGGGAGACTGGCGCCGAGGAACCGGATGCGTTCGGGAACAATCCCGTCCTCTAGAAACCAGCTACGATAGCGGTCCTGCACTGCTTCTGTATCCAGGCCCCGATACTTGAGCAGCAGCCGGCTTCGAGGGGCCAGGTGCAGGATGGCAGACCAGAGCTTCACCACGTCGCGAGCGATCTTTCGCGGGTTGTTGAAAGAGCCAAACGTGACGTAGCCGCGTTCCAGGCAAGGCGGGGGCGCCAGGGGAACGTCGGCGAGCGGGCGATAGCAGCTTTCCGCGCGCAGCCGGTACAATTTTTCGCTGAACAAGTGCTCGGTCCCGGGACACGGCATGTGCGCGTCGCCGATAAAGTAATCCATGGCCGTGAGGCCGGTGGTGCTCAGGAGGCCGAGCCAGGAAACTTGAACCGGTGCGGGCTTCAGGGCAAACCCCAGAAACGCCCGGCCCATGGTGTGGCCGGCCAGGTCGACCAGGATGTCGATTCCGTCCGCGCGCGCCCGTTCGGCGAATTCGGGGCCGGCGCCCGGCATCGATGCGTAGTTGTCAACGCTTCGCCGGAACTGCTCGGTCACGTCATCCGATTTCGAACCAACCGCGTAGACGAACGTTTCGAAGCGCGAGCGATCGTGATGCTCGATCACCGGCGGGAAGAAGCGCATCATCGCGTGGTTACACAGGTCGGGCGACACGTAACCTACCCGGAGGCGGCGCTCGGGATCGGGAGCGTTGGTGTGAGGCTGAATGCGTGCAGCCATTGGCGCGGCGTAGAGAGAATTCCAGCGGCAGGCTTCGGCGAACAGGTTCTCGGGCGTCGTGTCGGTGAGAAAGTTCATCTCAAAAAGCAGATTGCTGTGCGGCTCCGGATGGGGTTGGAGCTCGATCGCGCGCCGGCGGCTCTGGCAGGCTTCCGTGATGCGGCACAGGGCGGAGCAGCAATCGGCCCGCGCCAGATGCGCGAAGCCATAGCCGGGGTCTGCCTGGATGGCTCGGTCCGCGCAGGCCAGGCCGGCGGCGTAATTCCCTTCGTTCCAATGCATGTTGGACAGCAGCGACTCGACCCTGGCCGCCAGCGCCGCGTCCAGACTCATCGCCTTTTCCAGATGCGGGCGGGCTCGCCGGTAGTCGCGCAATTGTTCATAGGCGTACCCCAGGCTGAATTGTCCGGTCGCCCAAGCGGGCTTTTGCGAGACCATCTCGGCCAGCAATGCAGTCGCCGCGCGCTGCACACACGGGGCTTCACATTCGCGGCCCGCCGTCACTACGGCCGTCTGGCCCAGGGCGCGCTCGAAACAATCCAGAGCCTCCCGGTAGCGATGGGAGTCCAGCATGCGGCAGCCGAGATGGGCGGCTGCGAGCCTGGTGCGGGCGTGTTTCGGTGTTTTGCGGGTTCGGATCTTCACGTGTGTCCGGTGCTATCGAGATGTGTGAAGCCGGGGCGAATTATTCTCAGGTCAAGACGAAAAAGGGGCGAAGGCGAGCGGTGAAGCTCGTCTTCGCCCGGAACAAAAGGAGGGCTATCTTGGCTCTACGGCTGCATTAACTCTTGAGCAGTGAGAGCACCGCTTGTGGGGCCGCATTGGCTTGCGCCAGAGCGGCGACGCCGGCTTGCATCAGGATCTGCGCCTTGGTCAGGTTGGCAGCCTCGCTCGCCAGATCAGCATCACGAATGCGCGACTCGGCTGTTCCCAGGTTGGTCAACTGCGACTGAGCCAGGTTCACGGCATAGATGAGCTCGTTTTGCGCGCGGCCCACATGGCCCTGGATCTGGCCGAGGTTTTGGACGGCGGTGGACAGCGCGGTGACAGCGGCGGTCGCGTTTCCGGATGTGGAAATGTCGACCGCGGTGGAGCTGGCCAGCGTCCGGCCACTGAGGTAGCTGGAATTGCCTCCCGCCGTGAGGCCGCCCGCGCTGATCACGGAATCGTCATAGGCCAGGTTGAGCGAGAAGGGGTTGCCATCGGCTTTCATGAAATCGGCGTTCCCGCCGTTGAGGACGGCGAAAATGCCGGCGCCCTGCAGCGTCGAATCGGCATTGATGGTGTCCACCAACGCCTGCGTGGTGCCCGAGTTGGCGACCGTGAGATCGACCGTTCTGGCGTGCGCAACCCCGGCCGTGTCCGTCCAGTTGAACGTGGCGTGCTGGGTGCCGAGACTGACGGCTGCCGCGCCCACGCCGGAAATCGACGACTCGGCGACTTCATGCAGGTTGGCATCGCCTAGCAAGTCGGCAGCACCGGTGCCGGCGCCGCCGTTGGCCTTGATGGCGAAGGCTTCCGCCGACGTGAACACCAGTTTCCCAGTGGAGTCGATGGAAGCGCGGATGTTGGCCGCGGCCAGTTGCGTGCTGCTGTTGGCTGCGCTCTCGATGGCCGTATTCAGCACGCTGACCAGATCGGATTGGCTCTTCACCGCGGTAAATCCGGTGCTGAAGTCCACCGTTACCTTGGCGCCGGACCCGGCCAGATAAAAGTCGAACTTGTCGCCCGCCGTGGCCCGGCCCACCGCGGTGGATAGCGCCGTGGAGCCGGGATTCATGTCCGCTCCCGTGATGCCGTTGGACGACAGGCCCAGGCTGGTGGTGTCCAGCAAACTGGAGCTCATGTCCACCGTCACCGATCCGTTGGTGATGGAATCGGTGCCGGCCGCATCAGTCCTGCCGCCGCCGATGAACACTGCCATGGATTTTGCGAAGTCGCCGCCCGAGATCATGCCGATCGACTGCGCCTGCCGGTTGATTTCCGTCAACACGTTCTGGAATTCGCCGTTCAGCACGCTGCGGTCGCCGGTGAACGTGTCCGACGCGGATTGCGTCGCCAGCGTTCGGGCGCGGTCAAGCAACATCGATATGTTGCTCATGCCGCCGTCGATGGTCTGCAATGTTGACAAACCGTCATTGGCGTTGCGGATACCTTGACTCAACACCGCCTGGTCGGAACGATAGCCGTTGGCCACCGCTAAGCCGGCTGCGTCGTCGCCGCTCTGGACAATGCGTAGACCCGAGGTCACGCGGCTGATGGTCTTGCTTTGGAAGTCGCTGTTGGTGCGCAGATAGTTCTGGGCTTGCAACGATGCAACGTTGGTATTAATACTAAAAGACACAGTTTTCTCTCCTTAGATTTGAAAACTCAGAGCGCGTAACCTTCGCGCTCCGGAGCGCCTTTGGCGCCCTCGAGGGACAAGCCCCACGTCATCGCGGACCAGATTGCGTCGCCGCCCTTTCGAGCCGCCCCTAGGCTTCCCGATGCGTCGGTCTAGTGCCTCTCTCAGTTCTCACTGTGCTTATCGAAGCGAAAAAGATTTTCTTGAGTCAGGGCCGGATTTTTTGGATGGCCCGTTCCAGATCCGCCGGCGCAGGCCCGCGCGCGGCCTTCACGTTCTGCTCTTGCGTGAGCTTGAGCTCCTTGCGAAGCACCATCGTCTGGCGCGGCGCTCGCACGCCGATCTTGGCGCCTTGCGAGCTCACCGCCAGCACTTCAATCTCGATGTCGTCGCCGATCAGCACCGACTCGCCCACCCGCCGCCGCAGCACTAGCATATGCCCTCGTATTCCTGGGTGGTACGGACCGCATCGATGGGATGCTCGTGCGAGTACGACGCGTCCCGCCGGATGGCCTGCAGAGCTCGCCGCGTCTTGAGATTCACCACGATCGGCGCCATTAAATTGGCGGTGGCCGAAAAACCGTCATGCAGCGACACCAGCGCGAGCACCAGCACTTCCGTGCCTAATTGCGGCGGCCGCTCCGGATCGAGCTCCAGCGCCGCCAGATCCTCGGGTGCCACCGCGAGCCGATAATCGCGATCCACCACCAGGATCGGAAGCGCTAGAAAACAAAGCTCCGGCTGGCTTAGGCTCTGCAGGAAAACCAACGGCGCCTGCTCGGGCGTTTCGATGAAGACGAACCGGGTTTGATCCTCGAAGGACGGCAGCCCGGCCGGAAAATCGAACACCGACGCTTCGGCGTAGACCATCGATCCGAAATATTTGGTTTCCAGCAGCGGCATGCTACCGCTTTGCCATGCACGTCAGGTGCCGCTGGATGGCTGCTTCGGATCCGGCCGCTCGCCGGCCCGTTCCACCACCAGCGTGAAGTTCGCCACCAGCGCCGCGATGGTACCCAAAGCCGCCACCAGCGGCGCCGCGATGACGCCCACCGCGGCCACCGTCAGCGGAATCTCCAGGAAGGTATGGCCGGTTTCGTCCTTGAGAATGATGCGCCGGACATTGCCTTCGTGCAGCAGGCTCTTGATCTTCTCCACCAGGTCGCGCCCGCACACCTTGAATTCTTCGTAGAACTTGTGCTCCATGGCGAGCATGAGTGTAGCACGGGACCAACTTCGCAATGTTGCATGCAGGTCGCGCTCGGATCACTGCCGCCGGTAAGCGCCGATATTAATTCCAGGGTCGCGCTCCGCGTACGCGACGTTGTGCAATCCCAGCCGCTCCAGTTCTCGCGGAACCGCGGCCGGCGATGCGCCACGCACCAGCACGATTCCTCCGGGATTGGTCATCTCCGAGATGCTCTCGAGCGCGAGCGACTGCTCCAGGCGGTTGTAACGCGAGAACGCATCCAGGGCCACCACCAGGTCGAAACCGGCCCCGGGCGTGGTCTCGGCGCTCTGCGCCACGATGTCGATATCCTCGACGCTGATGCGCGCCGCCAATTGCGGCTTCAGCGTCAAGGTCCTGGTTTCCAGATTCCGCAATCCGGCCGGAACAGGCGTGGGCGGCGCGCCAGTTCCCGAGGCGGTAACGGACACCGCTGCGATGATCTCGCCGAAATGGCTCCAGTAGCTCACGGCCGCGCTGTTCCAGCCCGCCTCGGTGTTGCGGCCCAGCTCGAGCACGGCGCGGCCCCCGGCGCGGGCTTTGGCCGTCAGCGCGCGCATTTGCGCCAGCGCGAACGGATGCAAATCGAACGCCACCACCTGCACGTCGCCGGGCTCGGCGAGGCCCAGCCGCAGCGCCGCCTCCAGGATCGAAAACGGCAGCGTGGTCTGAATCGGGAAAAAGTCGTAGCCGTCCGGACCGCCGGAGAAATTGAACGTGGGTGCAATCACAGCCACGCGCCGGACGCGGCCCGGAGCGTGCCCTTCGCTCTTCAGCAAGCGCAAAGTTTCAGCAGCCGCAAAGTCCTTGAGCAACGGCGCGAGCTCGCGGCTGTTCGGGTCTTGCGCGCGCTCCAGCGCGCTGCGCCGCAGAATGCCCGCCAGGTAAGCCCGCAATTCGTCTTCGGTCACGCGCTCGCGGCGCAGGAAATCGAGCACATACCGGTAGCGCTCGTCATCGCGGCTGTCGAGCGCCTGGATGAATTCGTCGATGCGGGCGCGGGCCACCGGAGCCAGGTCTCCCGCTGCGTTCACCGCCGCTTGCTCGTTTGCCAGGCGCGGCTCCTTGGTAAAGGAAGTGCCGAACACGATCAAGCCGCTGATGGAATCCTCCAACAGGCGGCCGATGCGTCCGCGGATCTCGTAGTCCCGCTGGCGAATCCAGGTGTCCCACTCCGGAGCGCTCGCAAACTCCGGCAGCTTCTCTCCGGAAGCGGCCAGCGAGCGAATCAGCGGCTGAATCTGCGGCCAGCGGAGATATCGAACCAGGTCCGGCCGCGCCAGCAGACATCCGGCCACCGCCAGACCGGCCAGCGCTCTTCGAGACATGTAAGGAAGCAATCACCATTCTAATCGGCTTCCAACATCACCAGCCGATAGAATAAGACTGTGGTAGTGACCGCTCCAGTTCCGCGCGGCCCGCGCAACCTGCCGCTGGTCGGCAATCTGCCTGCTTTCCGCGCCAGGCCCATTCAATTCCTGATGCGCATGGCCCGCGATTACGGCGATCTCCCTTACTTCCGGCTGGGGCCGTATCCGGTCTACCTCATCAACCATCCGGACTTCGTGCGCGAGATCTTCGTCACGCAACAAGCCAACTTCATCAAGAGCCGCGCGCTGCAACGCGCCCGGATTCTGCTGGGCGAAGGCCTGCTCACCAGCGAAGGCGAATTTCACCGGCGCCAGCGCCGCCTGGTGCAGCCCGCCTTCCACCGCGAGCGCCTGGCTGCGTATGGCTCCGTCATGGCCGAGTACGGCGTGCGTCTGCGCGAGCGCTGGAAATCCGGCAGCACCCTGGACGTGGCCGACGAAATGATGCGGCTCACCTTGGCCATCGTCGGCAAAACGCTGTTCAGCGCCGACGTCGAAACGGAAGCTTCCGAAATCGGCCAGTCGCTGACCACCGTGCTAAAGATGTTCCGCGTGCTCATGCTGCCGTTCTCGGAATATCTGGAAAAACTTCCGCTGCCGTCGATGCGCCGCTTCGAAAAGGCCCAGGCCCGGCTGGACTCCATCATCTATGGATTGATCCACGAGCGCCGCAAGAGCGGCCAGGATACCGGCGACCTGCTTTCCATGCTGCTGCTCGCCCAGGACGACGAAACGGGCGGCGCGGGAATGACCGACCAGCAGGTTCGCGATGAAGCCCTCACGCTGTTTCTCGCCGGACACGAAACCACCGCCAACGCACTCACTTGGACCTGGTACCTGCTGTCGCAGAATCCGGACTGCGAGCGACTGCTGCACGAAGAGCTCGACCGGGTGCTCGAAGGCCGCCCGCCCGGCGTCGCGGATCTTCCCAATCTGCGCTACACCGAAAAAGTCCTGGCCGAAGCGATGCGCTTGTATCCGCCGGCCTGGGCGATCGGCCGCATGTCCACCGGCCCCTTCGAGCTGGGCGGAATCAAGATTGCCGCCCGGTCGATCTGCATCGCGAGCCCCTACGTCACCCATCGCGACCCGCGCTGGTTTCCCGACCCCGAGCGCTTCGATCCCGAGCGCTGGACCCAGGAAGCGCGCGACGCCCGTCCCAAGTTTTCCTACTATCCCTTCGGCGGCGGCGCTCGCATCTGCATCGGCGAGCGGTTCGCCTGGATGGAAGGCGTGCTGTTGATCGCGGCGCTGGCGCAGAAGTGGAAGCTGCGGCTGGATCCGGCGCAGCGTGTCGAGCCGCTGCCGCTCATCACCCTGCGAACCAAGTACGGCATGCGCATGCAGCTGCTGCCGCGAACCGGCACCACGAACTAGACCCGCGAGAGTTTCCGGGCGCCGCGACACTATCTGATGTCGCGTGAAAGACCCCCTCATCCTTCCCTGCCTGGCGCTCGCGTCGGGCATCCTGGTTTCTCGCCTGATCCGGATTGACGCGCACGACCTGCTGATTCTCCTGCCGGTACTGGCCGCCTGCACCGTGCTGGCGATGCTGCGCTCCCGCCGGATGCTGGCGCCGTGCTGCCTTCTGACCGTGGCTTGCTCCGGCGCGTTGCTCGAAGTCCGGCACCGTCCCGATCCGGCGCCCCAGATCGAAGCCGGTTCCCGCGAGGTCGTCCTGCTGCACGGCTGTGTCGTCAGTCCTCCGGCTTTCTACGAAGGACGGGATCAGTTCACCATCGAGCTGGCTCCCCAGGCGCGCGCCCAAGTCAGCATGACCATTCGCGACGGCGAGCAGCCGCCCGATCTCCGCTACGGCCAGCTCATCGAGTTCGAAGGACGCGTCCGGCCCGCGCGCAATTTTCAGAATCCCGGCGCGTTCGACTATCAGGGCTACCTGGCGCGCCAGAAGATCTACTGGACCGTCTCGATTCCGGCGGGAGGCCAGATCGCGGCTCAGCCCGGCCGCTGTGGCTCGCGCTTCTTCGCCGCCGTCTTCAGCCTGCGCACCGCGGCGCTCGATCGCATCGAGCGGCTCTACGCCGGCAATCCCTATGCGACCGGCATGCTGGAAGCCACGTTGATCGGCGAGACGAAAAAGCTGGAGCGCATCTGGACCGACCATTTTCGCCGCACCGGCACCTATCACATGCTGGTGATCGACGGCCTGCACATCACCGTGCTCGCGGCCTTCCTGCTGTTCCTGCTGCGGCTGTGCGTCATCCCGGAACTCGGCGCGCTGGCGCTCACCGCCGCCGGAGCCTGGCTCTACGCGCTGGTCTCCGGCTGGAACACGCCCGCGGTACGCGCCGCTGGCGGCTTCACTCTGTATGTTGTCGCGCGCTACTTCTATCGCCGCGGCCGATTCATGAATCTGCTGGCCGCGGCCGCCATCGTCTACCTGATCGCCGATCCCGGCCAGCTTTTTGAGTCCGGCTTCCAGCTTTCGTTTCTCGCCGTGGCCGCCATCGGCGCCCTGGCCGTGCCGTTGCTGGAATCGACCTCGGCGCCCTATTCGCGCGGTCTGTACGGCATCACAGAGGAGCGCCGCGATCCGCGCCTCACGCCCAACGCCGCGCACTTCCGTCTCGAGCTGCGCCTCCTCGCCGAGACCATGCACTACTACCTCCGCATCCCGCAGAACTGGCTTCTGCGCGGGCTCGCCTTCGCCGCGCGCCTGGTTCTCTATGCCTACGAAATAGCGGTAGTCTCCACCGCCATCCAGATCGGCGTCGCGCTCCCCATGGCCATGTATTTTCACCGCATCTCGCTGACCGGGTTGTCGGCCAACGTCATAGTGCTTCCGTTGCTCGCGCTGGTTGTTCCAGTTGGCTTCGTGGCCGTCTTCACGAATTCGCATCTTGTCGCCAGGGTCGCCGAATGGCTGCTGCTCGCGGGCGAAAAAGTCGCCGACTGGCACACGCGCTTCGAACCCAATTGGCGCGAACCCGATCCGCCGCTGTGGCTCGCGCTGGCGCTGACCGCCGCCCTGGTGTTGTTGGCTTTCGCGATGCGACGGTCTCGCGTCTGGGCCTGGACCCTCGGCGCCACCGTGCTCGCGCTCTTCGCGCTGGTCTTCTGGTCACCGTTTCCTCCCGCGGTCCACCCGGGCGAACTGGAGCTGACCGCCATCGACGTGGGCCAAGGCGACAGCCTGCTGGTGTGCTTCCCCGACTCAAAGCTCATGCTGATCGACGGCGGCGGCGTCCTATCGTTCGGCCGGCGCGTCAAGCCTCGCTTCGACATCGGCGAAGACGTCGTCTCGCCCTATCTCTGGACCCGGTCAGTCCGCAAGCTCGACGTCGTGGCGCTGACGCACGCGCATGACGACCACGCCCGCGGCCTGCCCGCGATCATCGAGAATTTCCATCCCGCCGAGTTGTGGACCGGCGCCACGCCCCAGAGCGAAGCCTGGTCGGAAGTGCAGGCCAAATCCGCCGCGGAAAAAGTGAAGATCGTCGCCATGCAAGCCGGACGCAGCTTCGAATTCGGAGGCGCGCGCATCGAGATCCTGTCGCCGCCTGAAGACTACCAGCCCTCCGACGCCCCGAAGAACAATGATTCGCTCGCGCTGCGCATCACCTACCGGCAGCGCTCCTTCCTGCTGACCGGCGACGCAGAGCGGCCCATGGAGCAGCAGATGCTCGCCTCCGGTGAACCGCTGCGCGCCGACGTGCTGAAGGTCGGCCATCACGGCAGCAACACCTCCAGCACCGATCCGTTTCTCGACGCAGTGTCACCGGTGTTCGCGGTCATCTCGGATGGTTTCGAAAATTCATTCCACCATCCGCACCCGCAGGTGCTCTCACGTCTGGCCGCGCATCACGCCGGAGTCTTTCGCACCGACCAGCAAGGCCTGGTGACCATCCGAACCGACGGCCGCCGCATGTCGGTGGAGACCTTCCACAACCAGCAAGCCGTGCACCGCGCCTACCCGTTTTCGATCGGCCCGCCGGACTGATCAGTCGCCTGGCAGCGCCTTCGGTTCGCTGATGTATTCCGCCGGCAACTCTCCGGTGAGCGTCTTCAGCCAGGCGACGATCACGCGCTTCTCGTCCGGCAGCAACTCCACTCCTAACTGGTACCGCGCCATCCGCGTAACCGCTTCCTCCAGCGTCGCCACTTTGCCGTTGTGAAAATATGGCGCGGTCATCTCGACGTTGCGCAGTGACGGCACCTTGAACACCATCCGGTCGGAAGCCTGCCTGGTCACCTGGAAGCGGCCGAGGTCGCTGCGCTCCGGATAAGGCACCGCCTCCCCGAGCCGCTGGTAGGAATTCCCGCCGACGAAAGTGCCGGAATGACAACTGGCGCAACCGGAATGCATGAACCATTGGAACCCGGCGCGTTCCTCGGCCGTCAGCGCGTTTCCGTCGCCTTCCAGGAACCGGTCCCAGCGCGAGGGCGTGACCAGCTTTCTTTCAAAAGCGCCAATCGCATTGGCGATGTTGTCGAATGTCACGGGATCGGTTTCGCCCGGAAACGCGGCCTCGAACCGAGCCACATACTCGGGCACCGCGCGGATAGCGGCCACCGCTGCCTTTTCAGACGGCATGGCCATTTCCACCGGATTCAGAATCGGTCCCTTGGCCTGGTCCTCAATCGTCGCCGCCCGGCCGTCCCAAAACTGCGCGAAATGACCGGCCGCGTTGTAGACCGTCGGGGAATTGCGGGTGCCGCGCTGGTTTTTGTGGCCAAGCGAAGTAGGCTGATGGTCCACGCCATAGCTGGCCAAGTCGTGACAGCTATTGCACGAAAGCTGGCCGCTGGCCGAGAGCCGTCTCTCGAAGTACAGCAGGCGCCCGAGTTCCACTTTGGCCGGAGTGATGGGATTCGATTCTGAGTCGATCTCGGCCGGCAGCGCCCGGAATTCGCCCAGTATCGGCATGCCGGCCATCCGCATGCCGCCCATCTGCATGCCGCTCATGCGATGCTCGCCCTGCTGCATGTCCATTCCCATGCGGCAACTGTGCGGCGGCGGGCCGGGCCGTTGATCGATGTCGTGATTGGCTACCGCGATCGGAACGGCCAGAATTCCAGCCAGCGCCGGAAAACAAAACACAGCCATGCGCCTCATAGAATTCTCCTCAGCGACGCTGATAGCATGCATCTCGCCGTCAGCGCTGGCGCTACTCTGGCTGTATTTTCAATCAGCTTCGGGAAACGTAGAGTGGTATAGGCTCATTCCGCGCTGTGTGATACTGTGCCGTTTCGCGCAGGTTGGCAACCGCGTAGCCGCCCGAACCCGGGTTCGCTAGGGCGCGATGGCTCTCGCAAGCCCGACGGATTCTTTGTTCCCCCAATCCTCGCGCGGCTCGGCTGCGGCTCGGGCAAACATCCACAACCGGACGCGCTCGCGATCCACGCCTGCCAGATCCGCGACGCACCCGATCGTCCCGGCCGCGTCCGCGCGCAGTCGCGCTCCACAATTGAACAGGTGCTGCGTCGCGTCATAAGCCGGATCCCCGACGAATGGCTTGGGGTCGATGACCAGCCATGGCTCCCGCTGCGACCGCAGAACATTGCCGGCGTGCAGATCGGTCGCCAGCAACACGGCGGTCGTCGCACTGCGCGGCAACTCTTGAAATAGGGCCAGACCTTGACGGACTAGCCCTGCATCGGGCCAGCGTTTGACGTCGGCCGTTGTCTCGCGACTCCAATGTTCCATCAAAGCCGACAATGGACGGAACGGATGCGGCGCCGAAGGCGTACGCCACAGCCGGCGGAGCAGCCTTGCGATCACCACATCCTGCTCGATCTCCGGCAGCGCGCGCAGCGCCGTCCCTGGCTCGCAACGCTCCAGCAGCATGGCGCCAAGCTCATCGTCCGCCTCAAGGAGCCGCACCACCGGGTCCCCGTCCCAGAAGCGCAATCCTTGGAGTTCGTGCTCGGCTTCCAGGTGCGGCATGCCGAGCTTCAGCACCGCCGAAGTTCCGTCCGCGAGCCCCACCGGCGCTACCCACGCACAGCTCACGTCTTCGCCCTCGAACGGCGGACCGATCGATAGCGACCATCGGCGCTCCAGGTCTCGCAAGGCGTCCGGCAACCGGTCGAGCCATGCGCTCCGTTCAAACGTTTTGCGGCAGTTGGCCGCCAGCCGGCCCGGGATTCTCAACGCCATACCTACCCGCCGGCGATCGCGGCCAGAATAATGAACGGCTCCGCTCCCGACAACACTGCGTCCGGCAGCGGCGTGTCCGGCAGCTCATGCGACAGATCCTCCGCGCAGGCGAAGAACCGCAGGAACGGCCGGTGCTCCCGCGTGACGTGATCCCGGATGGTTCCGCGCAGCATCGGATACGACCGCTCCAGCGCGTCGATAACGGAGCGCGGCGTGGCTTGACCATCCACGTCCAGCATCACCTCGCCATTCACACGCGCCAGCGTTCGCAGATGCTGCGGAAGCACCACCCGGATCATGACAGCGTCTGCACCTCCACCGAAAGCACTGCCGGAAGATCCCGGACAATCGGCGTCCAACAATCGCCTGCATCGGCGGAAGCGTACACCTGCCCGCCGGTGGTTCCGAAATACACGCCGCACTTGTCGAGCGAATCCACCGCCATCGCGTCGCGCAGCACGTTCACATAGCAGTCGCGCTCGGGCAGCCCCTTCGAAAGCTCCTCCCACTCGTTCCCGCCCGTCCGGCTGCGGTACACGCGCAGCTTTCCATCCGGCGGAAAATGCTCCCCATCGCTCTTGATCGGGACCACGTAGATGGTCTCCGGCTCGTGCGCGTGAACGTCGATCACGAACCCGAAGTCGGTCGGCAGGTTTCCACTCACCTCGTGCCACGAATCGCCGGCGTCGTCGCTGCGCATCACATCCCAATGCTTCTGCATGAACAACACCGACGGGCGCGACCGGTGCATCGCGATGCGGTGCACGCAGTGACCCACTTCGGCGGTCGGATCGGGAATGTACAGCGAATGCAAGCCGTTGTTGATCGGACGCCATGTCTTGCCGCCGTCGTCGGTTCGAAACGCGCCCGCCGCCGAGATAGCGATGAAGATCCGCGCGGGGTCGCTCGGATCCAGAAGAATCGTGTGCAGGCACATCCCGCCGGCGCCCGGCTGCCAGCGCGGTCCCGAGCCATGGCCGCGCAGCCCGGCCAGCTCCTGCCACGATTTTCCGCCGTCGCCCGAGCGGAACATCGCGGCGTCTTCCACTCCCGCGTACACCGTGTCCGGATCCGTGAGCGACGGCTCCAGATGCCACACTCGTTTGAACTCCCAAGGGCGCAGCGTTCCGTCGTACCACTGGTGCGTGCCGGGGACGCCGTCGTACACGAACTTGTTGTCCACCGGCTCCCAGGTCTTGCCGCCATCGTCGGACCTCTGGATCAACTGCCCGTGCCAGCCGCTGGACTGCGATGCATACAACCGGTTCGGATCCGCCGGCGATCCCTTGACGTGATAAATCTCCCAGCCCGCGAAGTGCGGACCGCTGATGTCCCACCGTTCGCGCTTTCCGTCCGACGTCAGAACGAACGCGCCCTTGCGCGTCCCCACCAGTACTCTTACACCGCTCGCTTTGTTTGGCATGCGTTCCCCCAACAGTGAGACGATCGGCTGCTACCCGATTCGACATCCCACCTGAAATAATTTACCATCGGTGCACACACTGGAACGCCGGTCAGGCCGTCGAGCAACTTTACCGCTTCGAGCCGCTAAAACCAATCGAACTTCTTGAGCACGATGAGCAGGCCCAGCGTCGCCACCAGCATGAGGCCGAACGCTATTTCACTGCCATAGGGCGAATTGATCCACGGCAGGCCCTTCGTGTTCATACCGTAAATGCCGGAGATCACGATCGACGGAAGCGCCACGGTCCCTAGCACCGTGAGCACCTTCATCACCTGGTTGGTGCGATTGGCGACGCTCGAAAGGTACACGTCCATCGCTCCGCTCAGCAGATCGCGCTGCATTTCAACCGTGTCCATGTTGCGAGCCAGGTGATCGTAGACGTCGCGCAGGAATGGCCAAAGATCGCGCTGGATCAATTCGGTCTCCAACCGCTGGAGGTGGCTCGCGACGTCGCGCATGTTGCCAAGATGCCGCCGCAGTTCCACCAAGCCGCGCTTGGACTCGAAAATACTCTGCAACGTCACCGGCGACGGCTTCTCCAGAACCGTGTCCTCGATGCGGTCGATGGTCTCGTTGAACCAATCCAGCACCGGCGCGTACGCGTCCACCACGCCGTCGGCGACTCGGTAGAAGAGCTGGTCCGGGCGCGAGTGATCGCTGGCCGCCCGCAGTTGATCCAGCGAGGTCCGCACCGCCGGGCACTCGCCCTCTTGAACGGTGATCAGGTAATCGCGGCCCAGGAACAGATCCAGGTCTGTAACGTACAACTCGCCGCTATCGGCGACGTGCACCGGCTTCAGCACCACGAAGATGTAGCCCGCGCCTTCTTCAACCTTGGCGCGCTGGCCTCGATGCCGGCAATCCTCGACATGCAGCGGGTGAAGATGAAAGCGCTCAGCCAGGACGTCCAGCTCGGGATCATTGGAGTCCCGCAGGTCATGCCAGATCACAGTAGCTCCGCACGATTGATTATATGCAGCAGCGCAATCCAGCGACGCTACCGCACGATTCCATCCGCTGACAGGCGGGCCACCACGGCTCCACCAGGTGCATCTACGAGGCATACGACGAGGGCGCCGAAAGCGGATTCGTAGAACGCCACGCGGACGTGATGTCGCCGACGAGTTGATCTGAGCACGGCGTTCGCGCCACCGTCACATCCGTGGTTTGCGCGTGAGTGCGGCAGCGTCGTCGGCCTCGCGATCATCCGTGACAATTGCGGAAACGTGTTGCGGAACTTACGTGGCCTTGCGATCTCGAGCCGATGCCAGCACCCGCTGGAAGACCTCGCTCACCTCAGCGATCCTCCACGGCTTCGGAATCACGTCGTCAAAGCCGTACTTGCGGTAATCCGACATGATTGGCGCATCCGAATAGCCGCTGGAGACTATCAGCTTCACCGGCGGGTCCAGCTCTCTCAGTCTGGCGGCCGCTTCAATGCCTCCCATCCCGCCGCTCACGGTCAAGTCCAGCAGAACGGCATCGAAACCGCGCCCGAAGGCTTTCGCGTCTTCACACAAAGCGATTGCTTCGGCGCCGTCCCGGGCCGTCTGGACTTCGTAGCCCAGGTTCGTCAGAACGGCTTTCAGCAGCACCCGGAGACCGTCGTCGTCGTCCATGATCAGCAGCCGCTCCGTGCCGGTTCGTATCTCGCTCGAAATCGGAGCCTGCGGCGCCGGACTCTCTTCGGAGGCCGGCAGATCGATGGTGAATACTGTTCCGTGCCCGGGTCTCGATTCCGCCGAAAGACTGCCGCCGTGCTTGGCGACGATAGCATAGGACGTCGCCAGGCCCAGGCCGCGCCCGCCGGGTTTGGTAGTGAAGTATGGGTCGAAGATACGAGGAAGAACATCGACGGGTATTCCACTCCCATAGTCCCGTATGGAAATCCGCACCCGAGTGTCGGCTCGCTGAGCGCCCGCCAGGACCACGTTCTCCGCGCGAACCTCGATGATTCCGCCTTCCGGCATGGCCTGCCGCGCGTTGAGCAGAATGTTATGGAGCACCTGGCCGATCTGGCCCGGATCCACCTCGGCACAGCGTAGATCCTCCGCAATGCTCACCTCGATGCTGGTCTGCGCGCCGGCCCGTGCCAGGTCCACCGCGTCCGTCACCAGTTTGGCTACGGAAACCAGGTGGCGGACGGGGACCCCGCCTTTCGCGAAGGTCAGCAATTGAGACGACAGCAGCGCCGCCCGTTGACAGGCGCTCGCCGTTCGGTCGAGTATGGCCCGAACCGGCTGGTTCCGCCCCAACTGCATCTTGGCCATCTCCACGTTGCCTTGCACCACGGTCAGAAAATTGTTGAAGTCGTGCGCGATGCCGCCGGCCAGAACTCCCAGCGATTCCAGTTTGCGCGCCCGCAGCAGCTCCTCTTCTATCAGCTCGCGCTGCCTGATCTCATCCCTGAGCCGCTCGGTCGACCGCTGCAGCTCGGCCGTGCGCTCTTGAACCCGAACCTCCAGTTGCTCGTTCAAAGCCTCGGTATTGCGTTTCTCGATTTGCAGATCCTCCACCAGATCCTGATTTTCGAACTTTAGATTCAGGGATGAAACGATGGTTTGATGGATTCGCCGGGTGGTGATCAAGGTGGCAACGACAAAAATCCCGGCCAGCAACCCCATTTCAAGGTGGGCCTCATCGCCTTGCAGCATCAGGCGCACGGCCGGTGCGATGCCGGTTGGAACCATGAACGCGAGAAAGGCCTCGGGACGCGGCGCCAGCAGGGAAGCCGCGCCCAGCATCATTCCGCCCAGAATGAAGACCAGAAACATTTGACCCGCGAGATGGTCTGCTGGGTATAGCAAGAATCCGGCCGCGCCCCAACCTGCTCCGGCCAGGCCCGCGCCAATGGTGAATGTCGTGCCCCACCTGCTGGTCTCCAGGCTCCACGGCGCTGCGCGCCAATAGCGGCGTGCCAGCATGAACCTCGCCACCGCTATCAGAAACGTGTACAGGCCCCAAACAATGATGCTCAGATGCGGAACGACACCCCATTGAAGACGCGCCAGGACTGTCGCGGCCACCAGCGTGACCACGCCACCAACATTCACATTGCTGTACAGCAGTCGAACCTGCGCGGCTCGGATCTGTCGACTTCGGGAGTCTCCCTGGAGGTGCGCTGCCTCGGCCGGTGAAAAGTTCGCGGGCATGGGGACACCGTGTATTGTTGGTGTATCAACACTATCACAAAATTCGCCCGCTGAATCCTCCGCGTGCGGCAGCGCTCTCGGACGGTGTCCGGCGGACCAGGCGGCCGTATCGGGACCGCGAGCGGAACAAGTGCGGAATGCCGGCGATACGGGCGCCGCGGATGTCCTTGCCAGAATCGCCGCGGCAGCATCGATGCAGCCGGCTGCCAACTGTTGGTTTGATGTCAAACCAGTAACGCTACAAAACCGGTTACCACCAGTGCGATGGCCCATACCAGGTCCAGGTTGAACCACGACCGGCGCAGCATTGCCAGGCCGAATTTCTGATAGACGAGCAAGGCCACCGCTGCGGTCACGGTGAAGTATCCCAGCGTGTGCACTAGAGTGGCCCAGACGCCGCTGACGCCGTGGGCTGCGGCGAGGTGATGCGCATGCGGCCCCGCCAGCACCACCGGCAGCACCATCAGGCCAGCGCCGTGCGCGGACGCCATCAGAAACGACCAGATGGTGAGGTCGCGAAAGCCTACTTGCATGCCGCCCCAGCGGAAGTGCCGGCTGCGAATCAGCTTGTACACGCCCAGCCCCACCAGCGTGACGGCCACGCCGATGCGGATGTACGTTAGCGGCAGCGCCATCTGCACCAATCCAGCAACCAGAACCACCACGCCGATGGAGAGAGCGTGGCCCAGGGCGATGGGCGGCAGCGACCACGCCACGGCTCGCGCGCGATGCTCTTGCATGCCGCGAGCCACCGCGAACAACCACCCCATTCCGGGATTGATGCCGTGATAGGCCCCCAGCAAAAAGAGCGTGGACCAGATTGCTAATTCTCCGCTCATTGTTCCCTCACGCGTAACAGTAGGAGTCTGACGAAGCGTCGCCGCCTTCCAGACGGACCTGGTGACCGCGCAGCTCGCCGAAATCGACGAAGAACTTGGGATCGAGCTCCATGCCGCCTTCCGGTTTGGCGTCCAGCTTCACCATCCAGCTCCGGATGCCTTCCGGATAAAACTGAGCGTCCCACGGAGAATATAGAGAGTTGGTGAAGTAGATGCGCTTGCCGTCGCGGCTGAGCTCGACCATTTGCGGCGCGCCGTTTAACGGAGTCTTGGGCTGCTTGGGATGCGCGGCCTTGCGGACGATTCCACCCAGGTGCACCGATCCGGTCTTGCGCGGATGGAAAGGATCGGTGACATCATATTGCAAAAACTCGCCGGTGCCAAAGCAGGAAACATACAGGAAGCGGTCGTCGAGAGAGAGATTGATGTCCGTGATAAAGGGCGGCACGGCTTTAAATCCCTGGAGCAGCGGCGGTAAGGTGGCCGGATCGGCAGGCTCGGCGGGAATCTCGATCACTTTCTTGATCCCCCATTTTCCGTTGTCGCGATACCAGACCCAGATCGACGCCGAGAGATCTTTCAGCGACACCACCACTCCGAGAAAACCGTAAGCGCGGGTGGGGTCGTGGGCCGGCCGCAGCTCCAGCGTCATCTGATACTCGGAGCCCAGATCGAGCGCCTGCTGATGACGGCGCTTGAGCAGATCCCAGATGTGCAGCTTGTGGCCGTAGCCGCCCTTCAGCAGAATTTCCGGATTCACTCCCTGGTTCACCATGCCGGGTGTTCCCCATTCGCTAGTGATGATGGTGTCGAATCCCAGGTGCCACCAGAAGTCATACGCAAGTTCCTGAGGGCCGCGATCCAGCTCCCATTTCCCGAGTACATCGAAGCTCTCGTGATCCATCACGAAAATTCCGCCGGGACCGCCGCCGTCGGGAGCTCCCAGCGCGCTGACAAGGATTCCGTCGGGACCGCAATGAACCGTGTGCGGGGATGCGTATCCCGTACGCGCCGCCAACGTCTCCGGCTCAATTACCTTCACGATTTTCGGGTTGCGCGGATCCGGCTTGGTGTCGATGATATGGATGCGCGACGAATGGATGCCCGGCACCACCAGGTAGCGGCGTTCCACATGGGGATGCGGAGCGTGCGGGCAGAGACAGGCGCTGCATGCATTCCAGCCGAAATGATGCAACTCGTCGCCGGCGTTCGGCATGTCCACCTGGCCGACGATATGGCCGTAACCCGAGGATGCCGGATCGACGTCCACGACGCCCAATGCGTCGTGACGGCCGTTATTCTTTCCGTTGAGCATAGCCACGAACGCCAGCTTTTCCGCCGGCGCGGACATGGCCATCTTGGGCGATGGGTAGAACGTGGGATCGGGGCGCCACATTGACATTTGATATCTCCTCAGCCTTAGACCGAAACCGTGACTCGCATGAAGGTGGCCGGAATAAAGGTGCCGGCGTCTTTACTCTTGTTCTGCGAGTTCGCCAGTTCCACGAGTTGGTTGTGGAGTTCCTCCGCCTTCCCGTTTTTCCGGGCCGCGTCGACGGCGTTCATGGTCGGTCCATAGAATGCCTCAAACAGGTCTATGAACTGGGTTGGGCTTTTTTCTGGCGAGGCGAAGTAGTACGTGTCCTTGACCATGCAGATTTTCTCCTGAGGCACTCCGGCTTGGCCGAAGCGCTCGATGATGTGACTCTCCACACCCCACGTCATGGGACTGACGAAGCCTTCCGGAGGCGGGGGCGTGAACGCCGAGCTGACCTTGAGCAACTGCGACACGAAGGTCGGATCGTTGGGAATCCAGTTGCCCATCACGATGCGGCCGCCCGGCCGTGTGACCCGGACCATCTCCTTGGCGACGTCGAAGGGCCTGGGTGCGAACATAGCGCCGAACACCGAGATGGTCAAATCAAACGAATGGTTGTCGACCCCGCACAGGTTACACGCATCTCCTTCAAGAAACCTCAGCCGGCGGAGACCTGCCTGCGCGGCTCGTCTGTTTCCGGCTTCCACCAGGTTTCTGGCGATGTCGATTCCAGTTACTTCAGCCCCCAGGAGGGCGAGCGGCATGGCCGTGGTGCCGTCTCCGCAGCCCAGGTCCAAAGCCTTGAGCGGCGGCGTTACCCCCAGAGACTGAACCAGCGCTTCTCCGGATTGACGCATGAACGCGGCAATCTCTGTAAAGTCGCCTTTTTCCCACAACGCTTTGTTGGGACTTTCGATTCGATCAAACGCTGTTTGCGGTGTCATGGTTGCCTCCTAGTTGGTGATGATGCTCTCGCTTCAGGACTATAATTGTGCAATGCGCCCGCTGGAACATCCATGCCCGAGCGTCGCCATGATTTGCTCGCTCGGCTTAGGGAAGCAGATCTCTTTGCGCGGGGACCAGGGAATTTTGCAGGAAGTCCGGAGGACCGAATGGATGCATTCTCCCGGATCCTGAGCGGAGTGACGCTGAACGGCGCGGTGTTCTTCAGGGCTGAGTTTTCGGCTCCCTGGGGCCTCACGGTGCCCGCGTCGAATATGACCGCGGCCACGCTCTCCCTGGGTGCGGCACACCTGGTGCTTTACCATTTCGTCATGGACGGCGGAGCGGTCGTCGAGCTCGAGAATGGACCATCCATCGAGCTGCAGCCCGGCGATGTCGTCATCTTTCCGCATGGGGATCCGCACCATATGAGCAGCGGGAAAGGGGCCATACGGCCATTCCCCAGCTACGGAATCAATTCCAAGATCAAGTCGCACGACTTGAGTCCTTTGCATGCCGGCGGCGGCGGTGAGATTTCAAAGTTCGTGTGCGGGTACATGACTTGCGACCCCTACCTCTGCCGCCCGATACTGAGCGGACTTCCACCGGTCTTTAAGGTCAACATCCGGACCGATCGCTCCGGCCACTGGCTGGAGAGCTCCATCCTGCACCTGGTGGAAGAAGCGGCTTCGGGACGGGTGGGCAGCGAAGCGATGCTTGCCAAACTCTCAGAGGCCTTATTCGTCGACACGCTGCGGCGCTATGTCGCCGGATTGCCCGAACAGCAAATGGGCTGGCTCACGGGAGCGCGCGATCCCATCGTGGGGAAATGCCTCGGCTTGCTGCATAGCCGCATTGCCCATCCGTGGACGATCGCGGATCTCGCGAACGAGGTGGGCATTTCCCGGTCCGCTCTGGTGGAGCGCTTTACCCGATATCTGTCCGAGCCGCCGATGACATATTTGAGCCGCTGGAGGCTTCAATTGGCCGCGCGATCGCTCGAAAGGACCTCGCGCGGCGTCGCTGAAATCGCCGCCGACGTCGGCTACGAATCGGAAGCGGCCTTCAATCGGGCCTTCAAGCGTGAGTTTGGGCAGCCTCCCGGCCGATACCGCAGCGATCACAAGAGTTCGCCCGCCAAGCAGGCCGGCCAACACCTGGAAGCAAGGGCAACGGCTGATGGTTAAGCATAACTCCCGAGTGACGGCGTAACCGGAAACCATCCGTCGCCGACGATCCCGTCAGAACCAGCCTCCCAGTAGCAATGGAAGGGTGGCCGACCCTTTGGGAGTTGGACCAGTACACTTCCTAGAACCTCTGTGCGGCGCACCTAGGTATGATGCCCATCGGCTTGTTGCTGGATGAGTCTGAAAAATTGGTGCGGCGGTGATTCGCCAGTGAAGCGCTCCCAGTCTCCGTTGTGGCAACTATTGGAGGGGGGCGCGGTATTGACAATCAAGTTTCCTCGGCCCCGTGGCGCTGGTTGGGATTCGAGCGCTGAGTCTGGGCTGTTTTTGGGCCCGTGGCACGCTAGTTGTGGGATGATGGGGAACCATCCGGACGGCGGCCATGACCCCGGAGCAATTCCGTCTAATCGACGAGCTATACAATGCCGCGCGAGAGCGCTCAGCCGAGGACCGTGCGGCACTGCTGGCGCGTGCGGACCCAGAACTGCGCCGCGAGGTCGAATCGCTGCTGGCCCAGCCAAGCGGCGACATGTTACTCGACCGGCCAGCCATCGAAGCCGTTCCGGCGCTGCTTGAGGATGCGACGGTCGCGGTATTGTCCACCGGCACCCGTTTCGGGCCATACCGGATCGAGGCCAAGCTCGGCGAGGGCGGGATGGGCGATGTGTATCTCGCCGAGGACCAACGACTCGGGCGGCGCGTTGCGTTGAAGTTGCCCAAGGGTGCCGGCGGCGAACTGTTGCGCGAGGCTCAGCTCGCCGCGCGGCTCGACCATCCCAACATCTGCCAGGTCTACGAAGCCGGTGAACACCAGGGCCGTCCCTACATCGCCATGCAGTATGTGGAAGGCGAGACACTGGCGCATCGCCTAAGCCGCGGCCGCCTGACCGAGGCGGAAGTGATTACCATCGCCGGGCAAGCCGCCGAAGGACTTGCCGAAGCGCATCGGCGCGGCGTTCTCCATCGCGACATCAAGCCGGCCAACATCATGCTCGGGGTTCGCGGCCAGGTGAAGGTGATGGATTTCGGCCTGGCGGTTCGCGGAGCCGGCCGCGCGACCGGCACCAGCACCACCCAGACGATCGACATGGCTGCCGGGCAGATCGCCGGAACGCTGCGCTACATGTCGCCCGAGCAGTTGCGCGGCGAGCCCCTGGACGTTCGCGCCGACATTTTCAGCTTCGGCGCCGTGCTGTACGAAATGTTCACCGGCCGGCGTGCCTTTGCGGCCGAGCTTCAAGGGGAATTGATGGCGGCGATTCTCAGCACCAACCCGCCGGTTGAAGAGGTCCCGCAGCCACATCGCGCGCTGGTCGCGAATTGTCTCGCGAAGTCGCGCCAGGCGCGCCCGGCGTCGATGCAGGAAGTGTTAGCCGGGCTGGCTTCGGAGACTCGCGCGCCTTCCGCGCCCTCCCGAAGAGCGTTGTCTGCCGGCATCGCCGCGGCCGCTCTGATCGCCGTTGGTATCTTCGCTTGGCGGCGGTTCGCGGCGCCAGCCGAGATCCATTCGCTCGCGATCCTCGGGCTGGAGAACCGGTCCGGCGATGCCAGCCAGGATTACTTCGCGGACGGGCTGACCAACGCGCTCGCCGCCGGTCTTGGACGCTTGAACGGACTGCGCGTGATTCCGCCGGCGGCGACCCTGATCTATCGAGGCATCAAGAAGCCGCTGTCGGAAATCGGCAAGGAACTGAACGCCGACGTGCTGTTGGATGGGACGGTGTCGCGGGCGGGCAATCGCCTGGCAATCAGGACGCGGCTGGCGAGCGCGCGCGGCGGGCGCGATCTGTGGACCCACACCTACGACAGCACGGCGGCGGAGCTGCCCGCCTCACAAAATCAGATCGAGCGCGACATTGCGGCCCAAGTGCATGCGTCGGCGCCCGATCGCGCGCGAATGATCGATACGCGCAAACTCGACCCGCGCGCCTACGATCTCTATCTGCGGGCGGGTTATCACGCCAGCCGGCTCCTGAACGCGCAGGACACCGACCAAGCCATCGAATTGTATGAACAAGCCGCCGCCATCGCTCCGGATTTCGCTCCGCTGCAGGCGGATTTAGCGAGCGCGTACGCCGCCAAGTCTTTCAGCTACGCGCCGGACGACCGGCAACTTGAGGACCGTTCCTTTGCGGCCATCGAGAAGGCGTTTGCGCTCGATCCCGATTCCGCTGAAGCGCACGTGGCGCGCGGTCAGCTCCTGTGGCGGCCATCGCACAAATTTCCGCACCGCGAGGCGCTTACCGAATACCGGCTGGCGGCCGCCGCGCGCCCGAACCTCGACACCGCCTTCTGGGGCATGGCGGGGATTCTGATTCACGTCGGCCATCTGGACGAAGCGCTGGTGGAACTGCGCAAAGCCGCGGCGCTCAACCCCAGCCATCCGTCGGCCGCCTCGCGGGTTTCAGAGGTGCACCTGTTTCAGGGTAAGCCTCAGTTGTTTCTCGATGAGCTCAAGCGCAACCCGCTCGCCGCGAACGTTTCGATCATGCAGTTCAATCATGCCTGGGCGTTGATCGATCTCTCGCGGTTAGATGAAGCGGCGCGGTCCATCCGGTCAGATTTCCAGGACGTGAAGGGGGGAGCGAGTGGACTGAAGCATAGCGTTAGCGCGCTGCTTGCGGCGCGCCAGAGCAACCGCAGGCTGGCGGAGTCCGAGATCCGGGCAGCAATTGCGGAAGAACACGGGTTCGCCCATTTTCACCACATCATGTTCATGATCGCCTGCGCGTATTCGGTGATGGGAGATGTCGATCGGGCGCAGGAATGGATGGAGAAGACCGCCGAGGACGGGTTCCCGTGTTACACGTTGTTTGAAGTCGAGCCCAGCTTGGAACGCTGGCGCGCCACTCCGCGCGGTCGCGAGTTCCTGGTGAACTTGCGGCGGGAATGGGAAACGACCACGTAGCCATCGCCCACGTCGAACAGGGCGACGATGGTGGGGTGATTGCGCGCAGCCACGCCCCGCGCTTCGAGTGCGAAACCATACCATCTGAATATGAAAGCCGGAGCATTTTCGCCGTGGTAGCATTTCAAATACTTTATGATGCGCAACCCACTCATCTCTCGACGCGGTCCCTATTGCTGATATCTGTCGATCCCATCAAAACCAGCTCCCAATCGGGCAACGATCAGTAATGAAGGTTTCGCCCGTGGCTGTCGCCAGAGTACTGGACCCTGCCCGTCTCCATTGGGGATTTCCCACTCGGCGGGCTTGCCATCATCGCGTCCGAGGTGCTATGTTAGCCCGAAACGATGGGCTGCCCAGCTCGTTATGTTCTGGCGCCCAAGTTCTGGGAGGGAACTCATGAGATCGATTTCCATCAACGTTCTGCTGTCGCTGGCCGCCGCCGGCTTGGCTTACGGTCAACCGGCCATCACTTCGGTGCTCGATCCTTATACCGGCGGCAACAAGCTGTCTCCCGGAGGCCAGGCGGTGATTACGGGGACCAATCTCGGCCTCAATCCTTTGGTGACGGTCGGCGGCGTGAACGCGTTTAATCTCGTCCCGCCGCAGTTCGGACCCCAGATCACCATCGAGATCCCGATGAATGCGCCAATCGGCGCAAGTGTGCCGGTGATTGTCAGCACCGGGGCGGGGCCCTCAGCGCCGTTCAACATTACGCTGGTGCAGTACGCGCCGGTGCTCATCAGCACTACCAGCGGCGCGCTCACTTCTCCGCGGCATCCATCGACAGGCGTGGCGGTGACCCAAAGCACTCCCGCCGCGACGGGTGAAACCGTCGTTCTCTACGCCATCGGCCTGGGACCGGTCACTACGCCGGTGAACACGGGAAGCGTGGGTCCCCCCAACGATGCCACCACCACCGCCCCGACGGTGAGCCTGGGGGCCAATGCCGTTCCGGGCGCAACGGCGCGTCTGGCGAACGGCCAGGCCCTTTTCGGCGGATCATCTACCGGACCTGTGGTCGGCAGTAACCAAGGCCTTATCGCGATCTATGTGGTCAGTTTCGTCGTGCCGGCGGGCACAGCCGCCGGCAGCTATCAAGTTTCGCTGACCATCGGAGGGGCCGCCAGTAACAGCGTGGCGTTGTCCGTCGGGCCTGCGCCTGCCGGCCCGGTGATCACTGCCGTCGTAGGCGAAACCGGGAAAACGGCACTCTGCCCCGGCGACGTCGCCATTCTGACCGGTCTGAACCTCGGCACCAGTCCCGCAATAACGGTCGGCGGCAAGGCGGCGTTTACCATTAACCCGCCCAACAACGGCAACCAGATGACCATCCAGATTCCGGTGGACGCGGCGCTCGGCGCCGCCAACGTGGTGCTCACGCTCGGCACCGGCACGGCCTCCGCGCCCTTCGCCATTACGTTGACGCAGTACGCTCCGGTGATACCCATTGCCGGCGGCACGTTTTTGCCGTCGCATCAAGGCGGTGTGCCGGTGACCAATGCGAATCCGGCCGTGCCGGGCGAGACACTCATCATCGCTGCGTATGGGCTGGGCGCAACGAATCCAGCCGTGCCCACGGGAACCCCCGGACCCTCCAACCCACCAGCTTTCACCGTCACGACGCCCACCGTGAACCTAGGCGGAGGCCAAGCCATTGGAGTGAGCGCGGGTTTGAGCAACGGTCAAGTCGGCACCTATTTTGTCATCTTCGTCGTGCCCCCGAACCTAACCGCTGGCGGCTACCCGCTCTCGATTTCCATTGGAGGACTCACCTCCAACCTATCGACCTTGCAAGTTTTCGTCGGACCGGTCATCACCAACGTGACGAATGCGGCCAGCAACATCACTGCCGGGCTGCCGAATGCCGGGATCGCACAAGGGGCGATCTTTATCCTTTATGGCACCAATCTTGGACCGGGTACGATTTCGGTCGCGCAAGCAGCCTTTCAAAATGCCAGCTTGAGCGGAACGTCGGTGAGCGTTACGGTCAAAGGAACTACCGTCGCCGCGTTGATGTACTACACCTCGGCGACGCAGGTGTCCGCGCTGCTGCCGTCGAATACCCCCGTAGGCGTGGGAACGGTCACCGTCACCTACAACGGCCAAGTCGGCATCGCCGCGCCGATCACCGTCGTGGCGAGCAACCTCGGCATCTTTACGGTGACATCGGACGGACAGGGTGTCGGCATCGTCACGAATGCCGATTACAGCTTGGTTTCGACAACCAAGGCGGCCAATTGCGGAGGCCCGAACACCACGTGTGGCGCGGCCAATCCGGGCGACACGCTGATCCTGTGGGCCACCGGACTGGGTCCGGTGAACGGGAGCGACGCGGCGGGCGCGGGGCTGGGCCTCAACTTGACCGACGTTCCGTTGACGCTGTGGCTCGGCGGAGTGCAGGCCACCGTGGTATATCAGGGCCGCTCGGGATGCTGCATCGGTGAAGATCAGATCGTGTTCGTGGTGCCGAACAACGTACCCACGGGCTGCACAGTTCCGCTGGCGGTTCAGATCGGTAACCAGATCAGCAACTACACCGCAATGGCGGTCGCCAACAAAGGCAGCCGCACCTGCACCGCCACGAATCCGGCTCTTACCAGCGGCGTCGTTCAGCTTCTGACTACCAACACCGGGGCGATTGCATTCGCCGACCTCGAACTCAGGCGCGAACCCAACATCAATGGACAAGGGCAAGTGACCGGGAACACGGACACCGGAAGAATGGAGAGCGGCGCCCTCACCGTGCCTGCGCCCCTTCAGCCGTTCATTGTTTCCTACATCGATTCCCCGCCAGCTGGAACATGCTTTGTGTCCAACAATCTCAATGGCTTTAATGGAGGGGATTACTTGACTGGCGTCAAGGATCTGGATGCCGGCCCCAGCGTCAAGGTGACGGGTCCCAATGGAAGCCAGAACGTCCCGGTAAATGGGAGTCGAACCACGCTAGGCCCTGGAACTTTTCTTGCTCCCGGCGCCTACACGCTCTCGGGAACCGGAGGAGCGGACATCGGCAGTTTCAATGCGCCGTTCACCATTCCCACGCCGCCCAACTTAGTCACTCCTGCGAGCGGGGCCCATGTCGTCATTACTCGGGCCGACGGATTCACATTTACCTGGAGCGGGGGCACCTCGGATTCCTTCATCGAGATCGACGGACAAAGCGCCACGGACAACAGCAATACGAACGGCGCCGTCTTCAGTTGCTTCGTCTTGGCCAGCGCAGGCACATTCACCATTCCGTCGAGCGTGCTGATGGCGCTCCCGGCCGGCATCGGCGTATGGGATTTCAAACCCAGCATGTTCCCGGCTCCTTTCTCGGCCAGTGGCTTGGACCTGAGCTTCATCTCAATGAACTACGACACGACGATTGCCACCACGCTTCAGTAGGACGGCAGCCGGAGCGGAGACGACAACCAGACGGCCATGCAGCGGTGAGTGTTACCGCTGAACCCTGGCGGGACGTCTCCAATCAGTTCGGCCGCGGATCGTGCGCCAGAGCCGCTGGCAAAAACTTTGATCGCACCTCAAGTTTGGTGTGCTGGGATCGAAACTCTTCCCCCATGCCACCTCCCCAATGGCGCAAGGATTTCGTCGCGAACCGAGTCTGTCACCGGCAGACTGCGACATGTGCTTGATTCAGCCAGGTGTGGCCGATCACGGAGGATAGGGAATGTATTGACGGAGCATCCGGAAACCATCCGTTGCTGACGTTCCGTGAGAGACTAACTTCCGAGTAGCGACCATCCGGGAGCTATCCCCGTAAGTCCTCGAAGTGAACCCCACGCGCGTCAGTTCTCTCCGGTTTCTCCGCCGAGGGCTGCACGCTTGGTTGACTTGCGCTCGACAGCGCCCGATGGGCAGCATTTTCTCATTGAAGAATGAGCCTGAAGGCGGGAGCGGAGCGACTGCCGCCAGGCCTCCTTTCTGAATTGGGTTTTGAGAGGAAGAGCAGTGAGTGGGAAAGTGGGAAACCTGCTCTTGGTTTTCCACTTTTCCACGTCGAGTAGGGGCGGTGGAAATGTGGGAATCGCGACCAGCGATTTCCAAGGGCTGT
>JAIQFN010000052.1 GCA_020073265.1 Terriglobia bacterium
ATCGAGGAGCCGTCCATGCCGAAGCCTTCCGCGAAGCTCTCTTCCGACAGCTCGCTCATCGGATAGGACACGTGGTGCTGGAGTCCGGGGATGTCGGAAAATCGCAGATCCAATTGTTTGGCCTGATGCTTCTTGGCGAAGTCCAACACTTCTTTAGCGTTCATCTAAATCCTCCTGGGGTTTCAAACAGAACTCGGTGCAGAGAACTTTCTAAGGTACCGCACTGCGGCCCCGAATGCGCATCCAAATTTTGAATGACCCCTATAAAAGATTTTGGTGGGGCGGCCAATCCTGGCCGCAGCCGGCTTTTAGCCGGCCCACAGTTTAACGCCAAGCACGATCGTGATCGTCGTGCTGCTGAAACGCACATCGCCGCTCGAGAGTCTCGCGCTGCCGGTGGTCGCGATCGTCCCGATCGTGCCCGTTGCGATCAACCTGCACAAAACCGCCGCGCTGGTCGCGGCCTTGATTGTCGTTGCGCTCCGCAGCGAACGCCGAAGTCTGCATCAAACTCAGCGCCGCGAAAACCACCGCACCGGAAAGCCCGATTTTCTTGAACATGGGTACCACCTCCACTCGGTTGGACTCGCGCGGCTTCAATCCGAATGCAAAGGTGTGTATGGATTGGTCACGGTTTGCGATTGGCGCGGAAATCTTCAATTTCCTTCACGATCCCATCCACCAGGCCGCGCACCAGGATCTCGCCCTTCCGGCGCGTGGCGAGCGTCGCGTCGCCGAACACGCCGCTGGCCGAGTAATCGCCCGGCCCATTCGGGTTGCGCGAAAGCCCGCCCTTGCCCGATGGATGATAATCCTTCACGGCTTTCTTCATGTCCACGCTCGACGGCGCGATGAACAGCATCATGGACGTCTCGATCTCGTCGGCATGCGTTCCACCCTCCTCCTGCCGCACCTGCTTCTCCGCCGCTTCGTTCACGTTGAGAATGTCGGTGTAGCGCAGCGTGATTCCATCGGCGGCCAGCGCGTCGGCCGAAAGCCGCAACGCCCGCAGCGTCGAGACGCCGGTGTTCAGCGCATAGAAGCGGCGCGGACCGTAGCGCGCCAGGCTGCGGCAGATATCCACCATCAGATCGCGCGCCGTCTCCAGCCGCAGCGTGGTCGATCCGGGATACTCGACGAACGCGGGATAGTAATGATAGTTGACCGTCGGCGCCACCACCACGTTCGCGCGCCTAAGAACCTCGCGCTTCAGATACTCGGCCATCAGCCAGTCGTTCTTCAGCTTCAGGTGCGGTCCATGTTCTTTCGATTCCGCGCCGATCGGAATCACGACGATGGCTTCCGGCGTGAGGACTTTCTCAGCCTCCGGCCAGGTCAGATCTTCGAGCAAGACGCCGGGCTGGTTCGCGGCGAAAGCTGCGCCACAGGCCAACGCGAATGCTACCGCAATCCGGATTAACAACATGTCACAAAGATACCAACCCGTGGCCGATATCGAGCCGCCCTGGTGGAAATCGGCCAGTACCGGGATTGCAGGCGCTTCCGTAAGCTCCACAATTTCCAAAACATGCCAGTTGGCACCGCATTTGCATTTGAAAGGGGCGTGAGGAGGAACAAGCAATGAAAAAGAAATTACTAGCGCTCTTCTTGGTGGCTGGAGCTTCGGCGTTCGCCAGGACGCATTTCTCGGTCGGATTCGGTGTTGGACCCGCTTACGTGCCGCCTCCGCCGGCGGTAGCCTACGTCGCGCCCGCGCCTGGCCCCGGCTATGCGTGGATCTCGGGCTATTACTACCCAGTCGGACCACGTTACGTCTGGCGCCCCGGCTACTGGGCTCGTCCTCCGTATGCTCACGCCGTCTGGGTAGGTCCGCGCTTCCACGGTGGCCGCTATTTCGCCGGATACTGGCGCCGGTAAGTGGGGCAGCCAATCGTGGCTGCAGCCGGCTTTCAGCCGGCCTGGTGGAGGCTAACTCCGATGCGTCGGATCAATCCACTTTGTATCCGACGGCGTCTCCGGACTCGGGATGTCGAGGTTCACCACGATCGGCTCCTGCCCGCTGCGCACCACCACCGCCTCCACCGGCTGGCCCGGATCGGCGTTGATCTCCTGATGCGGCACGTACGGCGGAACGAAGATGAAGTCGCCCGGCCCGGCTTCATCCACGAACTCCAGCCGCTCGCCCCAACGAAAGCGCGCGCGTCCTCTCACGATGTAGAGAACGGTTTCCAAATCTCCGTGATGATGCGCGCCGGTCTTGGCGTTCGGCTCAACCACCACCGTGCCGGCCCACAGTTTGCTCGCTCCGGTGCGCGCGTGGTTGATCGCAGCGGCGCGCGTCATGCCCGGAGTCTGCGGGGTGTTGAGATCCAGCTCGCTGGATCGCACGACGCGGATGCCGTTCCGCTCCCAATCCGGCTTCACCTGCGCGCTCATCGCTCAGGAAAGCGCTGGAGCAAGCCGCGCTTCCGCACTTACTCTTCTCTTCCGCAGCAGATCGGCGACCGCGCGGCACTCTTCGGCCAACTCCTGGAACTGCTCCGGGTAGAGCGACTGGAATCCGTCCGACAGCGCCCGGTCCGGATTGGGATGCACTTCGACGATCAGCCCCGATGCTCCCGCCGCCACTGCAGCCAGCGCCATGGGATGCACCTTATCGCGCTTGCCGGTGCCGTGGCTTGGATCGACAATGATGGGCAGATGACTCAGGCTCTGCACCGCCGGCACCACGCTCAAGTCCAGCGTATTGCGCGTGTGGTCGGCGAACGTCCGCACGCCGCGCTCGCACAGGATCACCTGGTAGTTGCCTTCCGACAGAATGTATTCGGCCGCCATCAGGAATTCATCCAGCGTTGACGACATCCCGCGCTTCAGCAGCACCGGTTTCCGCGCCCGGCCCGCGCGCCTGAGCAGCGAAAAGTTCTGCATGTTGCGCGCGCCGATCTGGATGCAGTCGGCGTATTCTTCCACCAGGTCGAACGTCTCCACGTCGATGGCTTCGGTCACCACGCCCAGCCCGGTTTCCTCGCGCGCCTCGGCCAGATATTTCAGCCCTTCTTCGCCCAGGCCCTGAAACGCATAGGGCGACGTGCGAGGCTTGTAGGCGCCTCCGCGCAACAGTTGCCCGCCGGATGCTTTCACGGCTCGCGCCGACGCAAGAATCTGCTCTCGGTTTTCCACCGAACACGGCCCCGCGCACAGCGCCAGCTCGGCTCCACCTACCGCGACGCCCGCGATCCGGACCACCGTGTTGTCCGGCTTCACCTCCCGGCTCACCAGCTTGTAGGGCTTCGATACCGGGATGGCCTCGGCGACGCCGGGCAGGTCCTCGAACTCGGCCGCCGGCACCGGGCCGTGATTGCCGGTGATCCCGATGGCGGTCCGCTCGGCGCCCGGCATGACATGCGGGCGGAACCCGAGGCTCTGGATTTTTTCGCACACCCCGGCGATGTCCTGCTCGGTGGCCTGGGCGCGCATGACGACAAGCATGTTCGCATCCAGTGTATCGCGTCCCGCTGCTAGAATTGAAAGACTCCGTGAAGTCCCGCCTCGAGCAATATTTCCAATTTCGCGAACTCGGTACCAACTGGCGCACCGAAATCCTGGCCGGAGGCACCACCTTCGTCACCATGGCCTACATCATTTTCGTGAACCCCGCCATTCTGCACGAGACCGGCATGCCGCTCGCCGCCGTGGTTGCCGCCACCTGCCTGTGCGCCGCGTTCGGCAGTCTCCTGATGGGCGCCTTCGCGCGTTATCCCATCGCGCTCGCCCCCGGCATGGGTCTCAACGCCTACTTCACTTACACAGTGGTGAAAGCCATGTCGGTGCCGTGGGAGACGGCGCTCGGAGCGGTCTTTATTTCCGGCATCGCGTTTCTGATTCTCACCGCGGTGGGCGTTCGCCAGATGATCGTGTCGGCCATCCCGCACGAGCTGTATGCGGCGGTCGCGGAGGGCATCGGCCTCTTCATCGCGCTGATCGGACTGCGCAACGCCGGCATCATCGTGGCGAGCCAGGAGACGCTGGTCACCATGGGAAATCTCCGCCATCCCGATACGCTGCTGGCGATCGCCGGATTGCTGATCATCGCGGCGTTGTTCGCCTGGAAGGTGCGCGGCGCGATCCTGCTCGGCATTCTCGCGACGACGGCGCTCGGGATCGCGTTCGGCCGCGTGCATTGGCAGCCCCAAAGTTATTCCTTTCGAGACATCACCGCCACCGCATTGCACCTGAACATCCGCGGCGCGCTCAGCTACGGGTTGATCGAAATCGTGTTCGTGTTCCTGTTCGTGGACCTGTTCGACAACGTCGGCACCCTGGTCGCGGTGGGAAAGCAGGCCAGGCTTTTCGACGCCGCCCATGAGATTCCGCGCATCAACCGCATCCTATATTCCGACGCCGCCGCCACCGTGGTGGGGTCGCTGGCGGGCACCTCAACCGTGACCAGCTACATCGAAAGCGCGGCCGGCGTGGCGGCGGGCGGACGCTCCGGCGTAACGGCCATTACCACGGGCGTGCTGTTCTTCGCCGCCCTTTTCGTCGCGCCCTTGGTGGGAGCGATTCCGACCGCCGCCACCGCACCGGCGCTGATCGTAGTGGGATCGCTGATGATCGCGCACGCGGCCGAGATTCCCTGGTCCGACCCCCTCATTTCAATCCCCGCGTTCCTGATTATCCTGACCATCCCCCTGACCTTCAGCATCGCCAACGGCCTGGCCTTCGGCTTCACGGCCTACGTGATCCTGAAGATCGCGCGCGGCGAATTCCGCAGCGTAAGCTGGCTGGTCTATGCGCTGGCGGCGCTGTTCATCGCCCGGTTTATTTATCTCGGCGCGGGTTGAGGCGCCGCGGTCCCTGGGCGCACCTGCAGGATCGCCAGCCAGGCAGCGAAGAATATCAGCAGCGGCGCTGTGGCCGCTCCGGGGAAATACCCTCCTTGCGACCAGGCCAGGATCAGGTGACCGATGCCGTTGCCCAATTCGAGCAGCGTCCAGAACCAGGCGATCGCGCGAGCGGCGTGCCATCTTCGGCGCACCGGGGCGGCCCAGCACCACACGCCGAAGGAAACCACCGCTGCATTGAAAATCAAAAAACCCAGTGGAAGATTGCTGCTGAAGAGACTGCTGACGAAGCGAGCCGGCGCGAGAACCTCCCAGAGCCGCGCGCTGTACTCTTCGACGGAGTGCGCGCCTTGCGCGAGAATCAGGCACAAGAACACGCGTTGGTGGGTGCGTTCCACAATCGCTCTTCGACTAAGTGTACGCCGGGCCTGGCACCGGAGTTCACTCTTTGCCTTGACTGATACGAAAGACATGCCCATCGGGATGCCGAACGTGCATCTCGCGCACGCCCCAAGGCTCGTCGGTGGGCGGCCAGGTTATTTCGAGTCCTTGCGCCAGGCAGCGGATATTGGAGACATTCAGGATCGGCGTCAAGCGCTTGGCCAGCATACGGCTGATGTTAGCAGGAGCGGGCGCGGCGAACCGTTTGCACGCCTGGCGGAGCC
The DNA here is from genome assembly GCA_020073265.1 of Terriglobia bacterium. Taxonomy (GTDB): domain Bacteria; phylum Acidobacteriota; class Terriglobia; order Bryobacterales; family Bryobacteraceae; genus Palsa-89. The sequence goes on from JAIQFN010000052.1 coordinate 5,471, forward strand.
GATGCGTCTTGATTTGCAATGAGACCGAGAGTTCTTCTAATCGCCACCGGCCTGGTGGCCGCGATCGTCCTGTGGGCGCAACGGGAGCGGCCCGGCGATCATCCCGCCTATGAACTCAGGTCGGTTTTTCCACGCGAGATCTCGCCCGCGCAGTATCAGCAGGTGGAACCCCGCGAACTCGAGTTTCTGGCCAGTCAAGGATGGGAACTCGTGAGCGTTGTCCCGTATATCTACAAAAACGAGGAGCGAGGCACGCCCGCGATGGCGCCCAGGCCCATGGCGACGCAAACCTATCCGGCGTATTTTTTCAAGCGGCTCAGGACGGTCCGATAGCCTCTCCGTCCGGCCGTTTGCTCCCAGCCCCGGGTTTGCTGTAACATAGGGTTTTGCGGCTCTAGCTTGCCCGTCGTTCCGGACGGGTGTCTGATCAGCCCACATTTCGAAATCAAAGAAGGATAGCTATGTACGCAGTGATTGAAGCCGGCGGAAAGCAGTTGAAGGTCGCTCCCGGCGACGTGATCCAGGTGGAAACGATCCCTGGCGACGTCGGCGCCGAGGTGGAGTTTGGCCGCGTGCTGGCGGTCATGAACGACTCGAACGAGCTGGTCACCGGCGCGGCTGCCTCGGGCGCCCGCGTCAAGGGCACCATCAAGAGTCACGGCCGCAGCGACAAGGTTATCGTGTTCAAATTCAAGCGCAAGAAGCAATACAAGCGCACCATCGGCCACCGGCAGAATTATACTGAGGTGGCGGTGAACGAGATTCTGGCGTAGGTGCATTATGGCGCATAAAAAAGGTCTGGGCAGTTCCAAAAACGGGCGCGATTCCAACGCGCAGCGGCTGGGCGTCAAAGCTTTCGGCGGCGAGCTGGTGACGGGCGGTTCCATCCTGGTGCGGCAGCGCGGCACCGGCTTCAAGCCCGGCGACAACGTCGGCCTCGGCAAGGACGACACGCTGTTCGCGAAAGTCCCCGGCATCGTCGTGTTCCGCGATCGCGGGCGGCACGGCAAGTTCATCAGCATCGAGCCGGCAGGCTAACCCCGCACACGCGGTACCCGGCCCGTTTCATCCGTCCCCATGTTCATCGATGAAGTAAGAATTCGTGTGAAAGCGGGCGACGGCGGCAACGGATGCCTGGCCTTCCGTCGCGAGAAATACGTGCCTCGCGGGGGACCGAGCGGCGGCGACGGCGGCCGCGGCGGCGACGTGATCCTGGTGGCGAGCGAGCACCAGAACACGCTCCTGCACCTGCGCTTCAATCCCGAACATACCGCCGAGCGCGGCCGTCACGGCGAAGGCAGCAATCGCACCGGACGCGAAGGCGCATCCATCGATGTGCCGCTGCCGGTGGGAACCATCGTGTACGACGCCGACTCGGGCGAAGTGCTGCACGATTTCACGAAATCCGGCGAGCGGTTTCTAGTCGCGCGCGGTGGACGGGGCGGGCGCGGTAACCAGCACTTCGCTACGCCCACTCACCAGGCGCCCACCGAGCACGAGCCCGGACGCCCGGGCGAAGAGCGGCACCTCCGACTCGAGCTGAAGCTTCTGGCCGACGTCGGTCTGGTCGGATTCCCGAACGCCGGCAAGTCCACGCTCATCTCGCGCATCTCGGCCGCCCGTCCGAAGATCGCCGATTACCCGTTCACCACGCTCGAGCCGAACCTGGGCGTCGTCAGCGCCGACGATTCCACCTTCGTGGTGGCCGACATTCCCGGCCTGATCGAAGGCGCGCACCTGGGGCACGGCCTGGGGATTCAGTTCCTCCGGCACATCGAGCGCACCAGGCTGCTGGTGCACCTGGTGGATGTATCGGAAGCGAGCGGGCGCGATCCGGCCGACGACTTCCGCATCGTGCTCGAAGAGCTGGCCAGCTTCAGCCAGGCGCTGGCGGCCAAGCCGATGTTCGTGGCGGCGTCGAAAATCGACGCGGCGCAGGATCCCGAACGCGTCGCGAGCCTGCGGGCCGCCGCCGTAGCTAAAGGCCTGCCGTTCTACGAGATCTCCAGCGTCACCGGCCAGGGTGTCGAGGGCCTCAAGTACGCCATGGCTCAATTTCTCGCCAAGCCTGCCGAAGAGGAAGTTAAGCAAGAAAACTAAATTCAGTCAACCGGGAGGTTTCCATGGTTGGACAATCGCAGGCCCTCGAAGGGCTGACGCGTTCCGAACATCAGTTCAATGTGTCGGCGGACCGGATTGCGCGTCTCCCTCTGGCGCTGGCCGGAGCAGGCGATACCGTCGATCTGAGCGCGGACGCAGTCGCGATGCTAGAGGCCCGCAATAGCTTTGAAGCCATTACCAAGATCGTGAAGACCGGCGATCGGATGGACCAGGCGCTGCTGGATACGATCGGATAGGTCGCCGCGTTAAGAAGCTACTTCACCAGCGCGCTCGAGTTGCGCGCGAAATTGAGCAGCACGGACGGGAAGATTCCGAGCACCAGCGTGCCGAGCGCCGAAGCCCACAGCGTCGTCCGGAGGCCCGCGCCCAGCGGCTGCAGCGACAGCGTGGCCTCGCCCGGCTCGTTCATGTACATCACCACCAGAATGCGCAGGTAGTAATACGCCGCCACCGCGCTGTTCAGCAGGCCCAGCACCGCGAGCCAAACCATGTTGGCGTCCAGCGCCGCTTTGAAGATGTAGAATTTTCCGAAGAACCCGCCGGTCAGCGGGACGCCGATCAGCGACAGCAGAAAGATCGCGAACAGGCCCGCGGTCACCGGCTGCTTCCAGCCCAGGCCCGCCAGGTCTTCGATATTCACGAATTTTTCGCCCTGCCGCGAGAAATGCGTCACCACGGCGAACGCGCCGATGTTCATGAACGCGTACGCGGCCAGGTAGAACATTGCTGCGGCGATGCCAATCTGGTTGTGCGCTGCTATGGCCACCATGACGTAGCCGGCGTGCGCGATCGAGCTGTAGGCCAGCATGCGCTTGATGTTGGTCTGCGTCAGCGCGGCGAAATTGCCGATGATCATGGTCAGCAGCGCCGACGACCATACGAACGGTTCCCAGCGGCTGGTGATCGGCTGGAAGGCCGTCATGAAGACGCGCAGGAAGACGGCGAAGGCCGCGGCTTTCGGGCCGGCCGACATGAACAGCGTCACCGGGGCCGGCGCTCCCTGGTAAACATCCGGCGCCCAGATCTGAAACGGCGCGGCCGACACTTTGAACGCGAAGCCGACCAACATCAGCGCGGCAGCCGTGCTCGCTAACGTGACATTGTGCTCCGTGCCGGGCGTCAGCAGGAACATGCGGATGTCGGCCAGGTTGGTGCTGCCTGTAGTCCCGTAGATCCAGGCGATGCCGTACAGCAGGAACGCGGTGGCGAACGACCCCAGCAGGAAATACTTGAGCGCGGCTTCGTTGTTGCGCTTATCGTCGCGGAGATAGCCTGCCAGCACATAAGTTGCGATGGATGAAATCTCCAGGCCGATGAAAATCATGATCAGCTCGTTGGCGGTGGCCATCACGCATTGGCCGGTGACGGAGAACAGCAACAGCGCGTAGTATTCGGCTGAGGCGGCGTGCTCGCGTTTCAGGTATTGCGACGACGAAAGTATGGTGAGGATGCCGACGCCGATCACCAGCACGGTGAAGAACGTCGCGAAGCCATCCACGATCACCATGTTGGCGAAGGAGGCGCCGGGAATGGTGTTGGCTTTAATCGCGGCCCCGAGCGCCGCGACGAACGCCACCAGTGAAACGGTCTCAAACGCCGTCCGCTTGTTCTCGCCGAGCAGCGGCTCGATCAACATCACCAGCGTGCCTGCCACCACCATGATGATTTCGGGCAGGTAGCGCAGGTAATCGTCGCCCGTCGGCACGAAGTTAGCGAGCATCTGCCAACTCCTTGCCCGCGCGCCGTTGCACCGGAGGGGTGTTCCGCACGTGCACCTCCCGCATGGGCTCGAGAATCGCCGCGTTGGATGCGGAGATCGGCGGAATGAAACTCTGGGTGAACGTGCCCATCCAAACCATGAGAACAATCAGCGGCACGATGATCGCGTATTCGCGGAAGTTCAGATCCGGCATGTGATGGCCGAGATCTTCGGAGGCGCGGCCGAAGAACACGCGCTGGTAGAGCCACAGCATGTAGCACGCCGAAAGAATCACGCCGATGGCCGCGAAAACCGTCCAGCGGAAGTAGACCAGCGTGGCGCCCTGCAGCACCAGGTACTCGCCGATGAAGTTGTTCAGCAATGGCAGGCCGATGCTGGCCAGCATGGTGATCATGAACACGGCCGACAGGTTGGGAGCGGGCGTCGCCACGCCGCCGTAGTCGGCAATCTCGAGCGAATGGCGCCGCTCGTACAAAAAGCCCACCAGGATGAACAGCGCGCCGGTCGAGATGCCGTGATTCAGCATCTGATAAACCGCGCCGTCGAAGCCTTGCTGCGTGAAGGTGAAGATTCCCAGCACGACGAACCCCAGGTGGCTCACCGACGAGTACGCCACCAGCTTCTTCATGTTGGGCTGGACCATCGCCACCAGCGCGCCGTACACGATTCCGATGATTGCGAGGGTGACGATCCATCCGGCGCAGTTGTGCGCGGCAGTGGGAAACATCGGCACGCAATAACGCAGCAGCCCGTAGGTCCCCATCTTCAGCATGACCGAGGCCAGCATCACCGAGCCGGCCGTGGGAGCCTCCACGTGCGCGTCCGGAAGCCAGGTGTGCAGCGGGAACAACGGCACCTTGATGGCGAAGGCTCCGAAGAACGCGAGGAACAGCAGGAGTTGCGCCTGGTAGCTGAGCGAGATCGAACCGCTCTGCAGCCCGGCCAGGATTTTCGTGTAGTCGAATGTGCCGGACTGGTTGTACAGATAGATGATGCCCACCAGCATCAGCACCGACCCGGTCATGGTGTACAGGAAGAACTTGACGGCTGAGTAGATGCGCCGCTCGTGGCCCCAGATGCCGATCAGGAAGTACATGGGCACGAGCGAAACCTCCCAGAACACATAGAACAGGAAAAAGTCGAGCGCGCAGAACACGCCCACCAGTCCGAACTCGAGCAGCAGCAGGAACGCGAAGAACTGCTTGACGTGTTTCTGGATGTAGTTCCAGGAAACCAGCACGCAGATGGGCGTGAGCAGCGTGGACAGAATCACCAGCCACAGGCTGATGCCGTCGATGGCGACGTGATAGCGGATGGGCGGCGAATCGATCCACGGCAGGTCGGTTTCGAAAACGAACTTGCCCGGGTTTTTGAACCAATACGGCCCGATCAAGCCCAGCGACAAAATGAAAGTGACGACGGAGGCGGCCAGGCTGAAGCGCCGGATAGCTTCGAAGCTGTCTTTGGGCAGCGCCAGGACGATCAGGAACCCGGCCAGCGGCAGGAAGATGACCGCATCCAGCAGCGTCATTGCGCGCCTCCCGCGAATCCGATCGCCAGCAGCACGATTACCGATCCCAGCACAATCCACGCGGCGTAGCTGCGGATGTTTCCGGATTGCAGCAGGCGCAGGATGCCGCCGATGCCGCGCGATCGCGCGCCGATGCCGTTCACGATGCCGTCGATGAAGCCTGCATCAAAGCCGCGCCACAGAATCGCGCGCGATCCCTTGACCACCGGTTGCACGACCGTGGCGTTGTAGACTTCGTCGACGAAATATTTGTTGTAGACCAGTTTGTAGAGGCCGCCGACGGCGTTCGAGAACGAATCGGCCAGGCCGGGGCGCGCGACGTAGAACAGATAGGCGATCAGGATTCCGGCGACGCCCACGCCGGCCGACAGCCAGGCCAAAGTCTGATTCTCGGCCTTCTCGGCGAACATCGGCTCCAGCCAATGCGGGATATTGATGAACCCGCCGCCCAAGGACAGCGCCGCCAGCAGCATGAGAGGCCCGGTCATCACCAGCGGCGATTCGTGCGGGTGCGCGTGGCCGCGGTACTCGCCGGTGAACGCCAGGAACCAGGCCCGAAACACATAGAACGCGGTCATGCCGGCGGTGAGCACGCCGACCCAGTACATCCACGGCGCGCGCTCGTAGGCCGCCACCAGAATCGCGTCCTTACTGAAAAAGCCGGAGGTGAACGGGAATCCCGCGATGGCGATAGATGCGCACAGCAGTGTAACGGCGGTGATCCGCATGTGCTTGAACAGCCCGCCCATCTGCCGCAGATCCTGCTCGCCGTGCAGGCCGTGAATCACCGCGCCCGCGCCCAAGAACAGCAGCGCTTTGAAGAAGGCGTGCGTCATCAAGTGGAAGATGCCGGCCGAAAACGCGCCCACACCAACACCCAGGAACATATAACCGAGCTGCGAAACGGTGGAGTAGGCGAAAACTTTCTTGATGTCGGTCTGCGCCAAGCCGATGGTGGCGGCGAAGAATGCGGTGGCCAGGCCGATGACCGCGACCGTATCCATCGCGATAGGCGCATGCGTGAACAACGCGGCCGAGCGCGCGGTCATGTAGACACCAGCGGTGACCATGGTTGCAGCGTGGATCAGCGCGGAGACCGGAGTCGGGCCGGCCATCGCGTCGGGAAGCCAGACGTACAGCGGGATCTGCGCGGACTTTCCGGTCGCGCCCATCAGCAACAGCAGGCTGATGGTGGTGAGGATTCCAGCGCCCGTTTCGTTGGGCATCCCCTTGGCGGCGTCGAAGACTCGCGTGAAATCCAGCGATCCGAATTGCCGGACGATCAGAAAGACCGCCAGCGCGAATCCGAAGTCGCCGATGCGGTTTACGATGAACGCTTTGTTGCCCGCGTCAGTGGCGAACTGCTCCAGAAAATAAAAGCCAATCAGCAGGTAGCTGCAAAGTCCGACGCCTTCCCAGCCGACGAACAGCAGCAGGAAGTTCTGCGCCAGCACCAGCACCAGCATGAAGAACATGAACAGGTTGAGGTACGCGAAGAAGCGGTAATAGCCGCCCTCGTGCTCCATGTAGCCGATCGAGTAGATGTGAATCAGCAGCCCGACCCCGGTCACCACCATGAGCATGACCGCGGTGAGACGATCGACCGCGAAATCGATGCTGATGTTCAGCGCGCCGCTCTGAATCCAGGTGAAGTAGTGCTCGACGTACTTGGTTTCGAGCGGGCTAAGCCCCACCAGGCTTTTTACCGCCCACGCGAATGAAAGCGCGACCGAGCCGATGGCGAACACATTGACCACGGGCTTCGAGAAACGCCGGCCGAAAAGGCCGTTGATCAGGAAGCCGAGGAGCGGAAGAATCGGGATGAGCCAGAGGTTCATTTAGTATGTCAGTATTTCATCGAGCTGACGTCGTCGATCATCAGCGTCTCGCGATTCTTGAACACGGTCAGAATGATCGCCAGCCCCACCGCCGCCTCCGCCGCCGCCACCACCATGACGAAGAAGCTGAAGATGTGCCCGTCCACCTGCCGCAGCGTGTAGGAAAACGCAATGAAAGTCAGGTTCACCGCGTTGAGCATCAGCTCGATGGACATGAAGACCGTGATGATGTTGCGCCGGTAGATAAATCCCGCCACGCCCAATCCGAACAGGATGGCGCTGAGGATCAGATACCAGCTCATGGGCACGGCGTTCTGCATGGCTTAGATCTCCTTCCTCGCGAGCACCATCGCCCCGACGATGGCGATCAGAATCAGCACCGAAGTCACTTCGAAGGGCAGCAGGTAAACGGTGAAGAGCTTTCGGCCGACGTCCAGCGCGGTGCCGCCTTGAAACGCACCGAAAACCACCCCCTCGGTCTTGGGCAGCATGGCCTGAATGACGAAGCTGATCAAGCCGAGAAACGCGGCCAGCAAAACGATGCCCACGTACCTGGCGAAGCTCGACACCTGGCGCGAGGTCCCCTCGGCGCCCGCGTTCAGCAGCATGATGACGAAGACAAACAACACCATGATGGCGCCCGCGTAGACGATCACCTGCGCGGCGGCGATGAATTCTCCGCCCAGTTGCAGGTACAGAATCGCCAGCGATCCCATGACGCCGATCAGCGACAGGGCGCTCGCGATGGGATGCGTCTGAACCACCAGGTTGATGCCGCAGAACACCGCGATGCCGGCAAAGATGAGAAAGATCAGCGTCGTCATAAGTTATTTCGAGGTCAGCGCCACCGCCAAACCGGTGACCAGCAGGTTCAGCATCGACAGCGGAAACAGGAAGATCCAGGCAAAACGCATCAACTGGTCGTAGCGGAAGCGCGGGCTGGTACCGCGCACCCAGATGAACACGAACAGCAAAATTCCGATCTTGCCGCAGAACCAGAACAGCGCCATCAGGATGGTCTTGAGCACCGGAACCAGCAGCGATGCGCCGAACAGCGCCGCGATGCCGAGAAAAACCATGCCGGCGGCGGGCAGCGTGAACTTGTCCTTGCGACGCGCCGGGTTCATGCCGTGATATACCGCGATCAGCCCACCGAGAGCGAACACCAGGATCGGTACGGCATCCGAATAAGGCTCGGGAAACGGCGGTTGCCAGCCGCCCAGGAACAGCAGCGTCGCCACCGCGGTGACGGTCACCATGTTGGCGTACTCGGCCATGAAGAAGGCCGCGAATTTCATGCTGCTGTATTCGGTGTGGAAGCCGGCCACCAGTTCGTTTTCCGCTTCGGGCAGATCGAAGGGCACGCGATTCGTTTCGGCGAACCCGGCGATCACGAAAACCACGAAGCCCAGAATTTCAGGAAACACGTTCCAGCGCGGGATGAAGCCCAGCCAGTAGCCGCTCTGATAGTCCACCATTTCGCGGAAGCTCAGAGTGTTGGCGAGCAGCAAAGGCGCCGCCACCGCGAGGCCCAGCGGCAGCTCGTAGCTGATCATTTGCGCCGAGCTGCGCAGTCCGCCCAGCAGCGAGTACTTGTTATTCGACGCCCAGCCGCCCAGCGCGACGCCGTAGACTCCAATGGAGGAAACCGCCAGCACGAACAGAATGCCGATGCGCAGATCGGTGAGCTGCATCCAGGTGGTAACCGGACCGATGGTGATCTGCGGCCCGAACGGAAGCACCGAGATCGAGATGAGCGCGAGGGTGACCGCCAGCCACGGTGCCATCAGGTAGAAGAGCTTGTTGACGTGGGAGGGAATCACGCCTTCCTTGGTGATGAGCTTCACCACGTCGGCCAGCGGCTGCAGCAGGCCGTGCGGGCCGACGCGGTAGGGTCCCACGCGAAGCTGGATGTGCGCGATCACCTTGCGCTCGATCCATTGCAAATACGCGAGCGCGGTAAGAAGCACGAAGGCGATGATGGCCGCCTTGATGAGGCTGATTATCAAAAAGTCCATGGAGACCTTACGGTCGCTCTTCGGAGTACAAACCGCCCGGCCCTTCCAGGACGGAGTTCAGCATCTTGGAGTAACGTCCCAGAGATCCGGAAGTGAAAAGACTGTCGCGCGCGGATTGAATCAACTCCGGTCGCGCGCTCAGCGGCACGTGGCCATTCACCGGCGTGGTCTGCGCCGCTCCTCCCGTGGCGATAACAGGCAAAGGAATATTATAACCACGCACGTTCGTCCGAATTTCTTCGAGCACCTTGTCGGGGGACCAAATGCCGATGTCCTGGCCCATCTCTTTCGCGATCAGGCCGATGATCTCCAGGTCCGGCTTGGCGCCCATCACCTGCAGGCCGGCCTTCAGCCGCTGCACTTCGCCGCAGACGTTGGTGACGGTTCCGCTTTTCTCATACGCCGAGGCCGCCGGAAACACGACGTCGGCGCGTTGGGCGGTTTCCGTGAGAAACATGTCATTCACCACCACGAAGGCGCGGCTCGATGCGAGGTCGAGATGCTTCAGCGGATTGGCGCCCACCACCCACAGAACGTCCAGATCAGTCGCCGCCAGGATTTCATCGTAGGCCAGTCCGGGCTCGGCGACGGCCTGATAGCCGGGGCCGTGGTTGGGCGCAAGCCCCATGTCCGATGCGCCGCGCGAATTCGAATAGTCCACCAGGCAGACGTAGCGCACCGGAATCCCGAGCGAAGCGCCGAACGCGACCAGCTTGTGGACCGCGTCGCCCTTGATGGCGTCGCCGAACACGATCACCAGTTCAGGCTCGGCCTTCAGTTGCTCCCGCAGCAATTCGACATCCGCCAGCTCGCGGCCCGGAATCGTCATAATGCTGCGCACTGCGTATTTCTGCTCGCGCACCGGCCCCGGCGTGACCGTGTAAATGTGCGCGCCGTGATGGCGATAGTTGGCGCGAATCTGGAACGACAAGAACGGATGCTGCTGTGCCAGGTCGCTCGCGATCACCAGGATGGCCTTGCGCTCGTACAGGTCGGCGCTGGTGGCGAGCGCGTCCGTCTTCCCGCTGAGCGCGTCCAGCAACGCGGGCACATCGCCGGTGCGATGGTGGTCGATGTTGTTGGTCCCCAGCACTTCCCGCGCGAAGCTCTGCAGATAGTAATTCTCTTCGTTCGAAGTGTGGTTGGAGCCGATTACGGCGAACTTGCCGCCTGAGGCCTGCGCCTGTTGGAACTTCTTCGCCACGGTGGCCAGCGCTTCGGCCCAGGAGACCGGTTCGAGCTTGCCGTTCTTGCGCAGCAGCGGCGCTTGCAGACGCTCGGCGCTATGCACGAAGTCGAAGGCGTACCGGCCCTTCACGCACAGAAACTCGCCGTTGATGCCGGAGCGGTCGCGATTGTTGCCGCGAATGATCTCGTTGTTGCGGACGCCCAGCGTGGTCTTGCAGCCGTCCGCGCAGTGCGTGCAGATGGTGCCGACGTGCTTCATCTCCCAGGGCCGCGTCTTGTAGCGATACGCTCCGCTGGTGAGCGCGCCCACCGGGCAGATGTCGATGCACATGCCGCACTCGTCGCATTCCAGATGATCGAAATGATTGGGAGCGATCTCCGAGACGGCGCCGCGATTCACCACGCCCAGCGCGTTGACGCCCATGCCTTCGTCGCAGATGCGCACGCAGCGATAGCACAGAATGCAGCGCGGCTTGTCGTAGAACACCACCGGCGACCACTGCTGTTCGTCGACGTGCATCTTCTGTTCCAGGAACCGGCTCTCGCCCATGCCGTAGCGAAAGGTCATGTCCTGCAGTTCGCATTCGCCGCCCTTGTCGCACACCGGGCAATCCAGGGGATGATTGGTGAGCAGAAATTCCACCATGCCCTTGCGCGACTGGTGCACCAGCGGCGAGTCGGTGTGCACCACCATTCCCTCGGCCACCGGCAGCGTGCAGCCGACCTGCAGCTTGGGAGTTTTTTCCACTTCCACCAGGCACATCCGGCAGGCCGCTTGCAGCGTCAAGCCATCGTAATAACAGAACGACGGAATCTCGATGCCCACTTGCTTGGCGGCGTTGATGACCAAAGTTCCCGGGGCGGCTTGCACCGGTTTGCCGTCGATCGTCAGGTTTATCAAGTCAGCCATTTCTCAGGTTTGCTCTCTCCAGCTTCTCGTCAGCTAAGCGAAAACCGGCTCGGCGGCGTGCGCGTATGGGCACGGCTGGCCGTTCAAGTGCGCCTCGAAATCTTCGGGAAATTTCTCCACGATCGAAATGGTCGGCATGGCGGCGGCATCGCCCAGCGCGCAGAACGTCCGGCCCAGCATGTTCTTGGACAATTCGCCGATCATCGGGATGTCGCTCTTCTGGCCCATGCCGGAATGAAACCGCTCCAGCATCCGTTTCAGCCAGGTGGTGCCCTCGCGGCACGGGATGCACCAGCCGCAGCTTTCGTGCGCGTAGAACTTCATGATGCGGAGCGCGAACCGCACCATGCAGGTGTCTTCATCCAGAATCACGGTGCCGCCTGAGCCGAGCATGCTCTTGATCTTGGCCAGCGTGTCGAAATCCATCGGGATATCGCACTCCTCGGCTTTCAAAATCGGGCAGGACGAGCCGCCCGGAACCACGGCTTTCAGTTTTTTTCCGTTGCGCATCCCGCCGCCCACTTCGTGGATCATGCGCAGCAGATTGAAGCCCACGGGCAGCTCGTAGACTCCCGGCTTGTTGATGTGCCCGGACAGGCAGATCATGCGGGTTCCGCCGTTTTTGGGAGTTCCCAGCGCGGCAAACGCGGCGCCGCCGTCGCGAATGATGGCCGGAACCGCCGAAAGCGTCTCGACGTTATTCAGCAGCGTGGGCGACTGCCACGCGCCCACCACGGCCGGGAACGGCGGCTTCATGCGCGGGATGCCGCGCTTGCCTTCGATCGAATCCAGCAGCGCCGTCTCTTCGCCGCATTCGTAGGCGCCGGCGCCGGAGTGCGTGTAGAGATCGAAATCGAAGCCAGTCCCTTGGATGTTCTTGCCCAGGTATCCGCGGCCGTAGGCCTCGGCGATGGCGCGGTCCATATGTTCGATCAGGTATCGATACTCGCCGCGAATATAGATGTAGCCCTTGTGCGCGTCCACCGCGCGCCCTGCGATGAGGATGCCTTCGATTAACTGGTGCGGATCGTTCTCCATCAGCAGCCGGTCCTTGCAGGTGCCCGGCTCGCTCTCGTCGGCGTTGATGATCACGTACTTCGGCTTAGGCGAGGTGCGCGGCACGAAGCTCCACTTCATGCCGGCCGGGAATCCGGCGCCGCCGCGCCCGCGCAGCGCGGAGATTTTCACCTCTTCCACAATCTGTTCGGGCGTCATCTGCATGGCCTTGAAAAAAGCCTTGAAGCCGTCAGTGGCGAGGTAAGCGTCGAGCGAATGCGAGTTGGGCATGCCGAAGCGCTTGGTTACGACTTTTACTTCGAGTGGACTGGGTTCGTTATATAACATCGTTCCTTTAGTTCCTTGGTTCCTTAGTTGCTTGGTTCCGTAGTTCTCGCCCGGTACATTCCAACCAAAGAACCAAAGAACTAGTGAACCAAAGAACCGGTCCTCTCATTGCGCCTTTCTCAACTCCGCGACCAGCGCGTCCAGCTTCTCCGGCGTCACGAGATGATGGAAGTCGTAGTTGATCTGGACGGCCGGCGCCCACGAACACGCCCCGATGCACTCCACTTCCTCCAAGGAAAACTGGCCGTCGGCGGTCACTTGCTTGTTCGCGATCCCGAGCTGCTTCGAAGCATGCTCGTACAGCTCTTCACCGCCGCGCAACAAGCAACTGATATTGGTGCACACCTGCACGTGGTACTTGCCCAGCGGCTTGCGGTGCAGCATCGAATAATAGCCGACTACTTCGTCCACCTGCAGCGGCGTCACCTTGCAAAGCCGCGCCACCTCTTCGATCAGTTCGTTCGAGATGTGCCCCACCTCGTCCTGCGCGTAAAGCAGCATCGGCACCACCGCCGAACGCGTCCGTCCCGGCGGATAACTCTCCAGCAGCTTCGCAAACCTGGCTTCCAGCTCCGGCGAAAAGGTCATTATCGGTCGGTGTCTCCCAGAACGAAATCCATGCTGCCCAGCGCCGCGATCGAATCCGCCAGCAGCCGGCCTTCCAGCAGCGCCGGAAGCGCCTGCAGATTACCGAAGCTCGGCGTGCGCATATAAACACGATACGGCTTGGACGTGCCGTTGCTCACTACGTAGTATCCGATTTCGCCGCGCGGCGACTCCACCGTCTGGTAGGCTTCGCCTGCCGGCACGCGGAAGCCCTCGGTCACGATCTTGAAGTGGTAGATCAAGGCTTCCATTTGAGTCTTCATCTTTTCGCGCTCTGGCAGCACGATCTTGGGCGCGTCGGCCTGCCAGGCCCCTTCCGGCATGCCTTCGAGCGCCTGCTTGATGATGCGCGCGCTCTGCCGCATCTCGCCCAGCCGCACGCGATACCGCGCGAACACGTCGTTTTCAGTGCGCGTGCAGATGTCGAAATCGAATTTGTCGTAGCTGGAGTATGGCTCGCTCTTGCGAGCGTCCCAGGCGACGCCGGCCGCGCGGATCATGGGGCCGGTGACGCCCAGGTCCAGCAAGTCCTCGAGCGGCGCCATGCCGACGCCCTGCGTGCGCCGCTTCCAGATGGGGTTGGCGTCCAGCAGTTCCTCGTACTCGTCTACTTTGCTCGGGAACGCGTTGATGAACTTGCCCACCACCTGCTGCCAGCCGCGCGGTGGCTCCAGCGCCAGTCCGCCGATGCGGATATAGCTGGTCATCATGCGCTGACCGGAGAACATTTCGAAAATCCGCACGATGTCCTCGCGCTCGCGGAAGCAGTAGAAGAAGACCGTCATGGCGCCGATGTCCAGCGCATGCGTGCCCAGCCATACCAGGTGGCTGTTCAGGCGCGAAAATTCCGCCAGCATCACGCGCATCCATTGCGCCTTGGGCGGGATTTCGATGTCGCCGATCAGTTTTTCCACCGCCAGCGCGTACACCAGGTTGTTCGACAGGTTCGCGAGGTAATCGACGCGATCGGTCAGCGTCACCACCTGCTGCCAGGTCTTCACCTCGCACTCTTTTTCGATTCCGGTGTGCAGGAATCCGATGTCGGGTACCGCCGTCAGGATGGTCTCGCCATCCAGCTCCAGAACCACTCGCAGGACGCCGTGCGTGGACGGGTGCTGCGGCCCCATGTTGAGCGTCATGCGGCGATTGCTGCCGGGCTGCGCCACCGGTTGCGCGACGGTTTGCTCGGCGGCTTCGGCCGTGATCGTGTCGGTGTGGCTGATGGTCTCACGCATGACGAATCCTATTCCTCCGGGTAACTGTACTTGTAGCCGTGCACCGGGTAATCCTTGCGCAGCGGATGGCCTTCCCAATCCACCGGCATGAGAATGCGGCGCAGGTCCGGATGATTGCGGAAGCGGATCCCGAACAGGTCGAACACTTCGCGCTCGTACCAGTTGGCCGAGCGCCATACGCCGGTCACCGAATCAATCTCGGGATCGGCTTCCGAGACCCAGCATTTCAAACGCAGCCGCGCGTTTTTCGAAAGCGAGTGCAGCAGGTACACCACCTCGAAGCGCGGGTCGGCCGGGTGCCAGTCCACGCAGGTCACCGCGCTCAAGCGGATGAAATCCTGTTCGAGCTTCAGAAACCGGCACGCCTCCACGATTCTCGAAGGCGTCACGAACAACGTCGGCTCGCCGTGCTCGGAGTGACCGCCGGTGATGGCATCCGGCAAGTGCGCGTCCAGCGCCGCGGCTACTGGATGGTCTTGCAATGGATCGGGCAGCATTTATTCTTCCAGGGACGCTGAGGCGGCGGCGGTTCCAACTGCGCTGGGCTCATCGCGCGACCAGTCCAGCGCGCCCTTCTTCCAGATGTAGAAGAATCCCGCCAGGATCAGGACGATGAACAGCAGCATCTCGACGAACGCGAACATCTTCAGTTCACGGTACACCACCGCCCAGGGATAAAGGAACACCGCTTCGATGTCGAACAGGATGAAAACGATCGCAACCAGGTAGAACTTCACGCTGAAACGTTCCCGCGCCGTTCCCGTGGGCGCGATGCCGCATTCGTAGGGTGAGTCCTTTACCTTGTCCTTGACGCGCTTGCCGATCAGATAGGACAGCGCCACCAGGGCCGTCGCCACCACTACCGCGATGGCGATCTGAACCAGAACAGGGAAGTACGTGTCGGGGTAAGAAGTTGGCATTGGAAGTCGGACTGCGATACCGCAAGCCCTACACATTGACTATAATGAGATCCGGCCTCGGGCCGCAACTCGGGTGCTGATGTCCGGGTTGCTGGTTCCGGTTTTCTCGATAGCTGGTATGCAAGAGGCTGCAACAAAAACGATACAAATTGTTGTAAACGGGCAGGTTCGCCAGGTTCCGGGCGGAAAGACGCTGCCGCAGTTGCTGCTGTTTCTGGAGGTCGATCCGGCGCGCGTCGCGGTGGAACTCAACCGGTCCATCGTCAGCCGCAAAGACTGGGAAACGACGGCCATCGATCCCGGGGCTGCGTTAGAGATCGTACAATTCGTCGGTGGCGGCTGAAGTCGCCCCGGTGAACCAAGGCACCAAAGAACTAAAGAACTAAGGAACCAGGCGGCGCCGTCCCGAAGGGCCTGGGTTTTTCCTATTGACAGCCGCCCCAGGTCGGGTAGAATTTTAGATGCGCTTCTGTTCCAAAACGTTGGCGGGGGAACATGTTCAAAACAAAGAAAACTCGTTCTGAAAACGACGGCGGAGTGCGAACCTTTGCCTCGAGCGATGTCTCCCGTATCGCCCAGGTCAGCTTGCGGCAGTTGCAGTGGTGGGACGAGCGCAAAGTGGTTTCCCCGCGCCACGAAGGACACAAGCGCCTGTATCGGGCCGAAGAGGTCATCGAAATTACAGTCATCGCCGAACTGCGCCGCAAGGGCTTCTCGCTCCAGAAGATCCGGCGCGTCCTGCGGTTCCTGCAGCGCGAGATGGGCAAGCGGCTGGCCGATGTGCTCCAGGCCGACTCCGACCTGCACTTGGTTACCGACGGGAAATCGATTTACCTCGAAGACCAGAAAGATCGCATCATCGATATTCTCAAGAACGCCAAGCAGCCCATGTTTCTGGTTTGCGTGAGCGACCAGGTGCGGCGTTTGGACGAATCGCCCCGCAAGCCCGTTCGGGCCGAAGCCGCAGGCGCTGGAGCGCGCCGCACGGCGAGGACCGGCTGAAACTTCGCTATACTGAAAGAGCGAGGTACCGATGGGCCGTTCTCTGCGTTCCCTATTTGCCGCATTCTTCATAATCGCTTTGTGTTCGGTAATCGCCGGCGTCTTCGGACCTGGCTTGACTGGCGTCAAGGCTGCCACCGCGGGTCCCGAAGAGGACATGAAGGCGAGCATCAAGCAGTTCACCACGGTCTACGATGCCGTGGAGAACAATTTCGCCGACAAGGTCACCTCCGACAAGGGCATATACAAGGGCGCCATTCCCGGCATGTTGCGCACGCTCGATCCGCACTCGAATTTCTTCGACCCGAAGGATTTCCAGTCGCTGCGCGATGAGCAGAGCGGTCACTACTACGGCGTCGGCATGACAGTGGCGCCCCGGAACGGCAAGACTATCGTGGTGGCTCCTTTCGGCGGCTCGCCGGCTTACAAGGCAGGCCTGCGCGCCGGCGACGCGATTCTGGAAGTGAATGACAAGAAGACCGACAATCTGAGCACGACGGAGATCGCGGACCTGTTGAAAGGACCGCGCGGCACGCATGTCCAGGTGACTGTGGCTCGCGAAGGCGCCGACAAACCCCTGGCTTTCGACATCGTCCGCGACGAGATCCCGCGCTACAGCGTGGAAGAAGCCTTCTGGCTGCGCCCCGGCGTCGCGTTCATGAAAATCACGGCCTTCAATGAGAACACCAGCCAGGAGATGGAAGAGAAGCTGAAGAAGCTCGGCGAGACCAACATCAAGGGCCTGGTTCTGGATCTGCGCCAAAACCCGGGCGGCCTGTTGAATGAAGGCGTGGCCGTGGCCGGGCACTACCTGCGCAAGGGCGAAGTGGTGGTTTCGCATCGCGGCCGCAACAATCCCGACAAGCCTTATCTGTCGCGCGGAAGCACCTACGGGCAGAATTACCCCATCGTCGTTCTCGTGGATCAGTTCTCCGCGTCGGCCGCCGAGATTGTGACCGGCGCGCTGCAGGATCACGACCGGGGCTGGGTTCTGGGCGAAACCACTTTCGGCAAGGGCCTGGTCCAGACCGTATATCCGCTCGAAGACAACGCCGGCCTGGCGCTGACCACCGCACACTATTACACGCCCAGCGGACGTCTGATCCAGCGCGACTATTCCAACATCTCGTTCCTCGACTACTACTACGGCAAGCGCACCGATACGAAAAACCTGCAAGACGTGAAGAGCACCGACAGCGGCAGGACCGTTTACGGCGGCGGCGGTATCACGCCGGATCAAAAGTACGAGCCGCCCAAGCTCAATAAATTTCAGACCGAGCTGATCCGCAAGTTTGCATTCTTCAACTTCTCGGCCAAGTGGTTCGGCGCCCGCTCCGAAACCAAGCTCCCCAAGGGCTGGGAGCCGGATGCCGGCGTCCTGAACGAGTTCCACGAGTATCTGCTGAAGCAGAACATCGCTTTCATCGAAGCCGATTGGACCGACAACCACACCTGGATCGCCCAACAGTTGAAACGCGAGATGTACGCCACCGGGTTCAGCTACGAGGACTCGCAAAAGGTTGCGATCGAGACCGATCCGATGGTGGCCAAAGCGATTGAAGCGCTGCCGCAAGCCAGGGCCTTGCTCGATCAGTCCAAGAAGCTGATCGTCGAGCGATTGAGCCGCGACGGCCGGCCGTAAGTTTGAACGCTCCCAAGTCTCAACCCCAAATCACCGTCCTCGACGCGGGTGGGCAATACTGTCATCTGATCGCCAGGAAAATCCGCGACCTGGGCGTGTACGCCGATGTGCTCGCCAGCGATACGCCCGCCGGCGATCTCAGCGACCGCAAGGGACTCATCATCTCCGGCGGACCGGACAGCGTTTATGAGCCAGGCAGTCCGCGGATCGATCCCGGCATTCTGATGTCGCGCAGCGCCGTGCTCGGCATCTGCTATGGCCAGCAGCTCATGGCTTTCGAACTCGGCGGCCGCGTCCGCAAAGGCGACAAGGGCGAGTACGGCCTGGCGCTGCTCTCCAACGTAAAACCGCACGCGCTGTTTCGGAATCTCAACGGCGGCCAGCAAATCTGGATGAATCATCGCGACCAGGTGGAGGCCGTGCCGCCTGGCTTCGATGTCCTGGCCAGCACCGATACCTGCGCCATCGCGGCCATGGGGCATCGCGAGCGCCCGCTCATGGCGGTTCAATTCCATCCGGAAGTGGTTCACACCAGCCAGGGAACGAAGATCCTTTCGAATTTCGTGTTCGATGTGTGCGGCTGCGCCAGGGATTGGGATCCCAAGGACCGCATCCGGCCGATCGAGCAGGAAATCCGCACCGTCGCGGGCGACCGCAACGTGTTCTTCTTCGTCAGCGGCGGCGTGGATTCCACCGTCGCCTACACGCTGTGCTTGCGCGCGCTGGGTCCCGATCGCGTCTACGGCATCTACGTCGATACCGGCCTGATGCGCGAAGGCGAGACGAAGTACGTCCGGCGTCTGTTCCAGCACTTGGGCGCCACGGCGTTTCACGTCGAGGAGTCTGAAACCGAATTCTTGAAGGCGCTCGCGGGCGTGTGCGATCCGGAAACCAAACGGCACATCATCGGCGAGCAGTTCGTGGTGGTCCAGGAGCGGACTCTGAGCACCGGCCACTTTCTGGACGGCAACTGGATCCTGGGGCAGGGCACCATCTATCCCGACACCATCGAATCCGGCGGAACCGCCCGAGCCGACGTGATCAAGACGCACCACAATCGCGTGGCCGGGATTCAGAAGCTGATCGAGACCGGCCGGATCATCGAGCCGCTGGCCTCGTTCTATAAAGACGAAGTGCGCGAGATCGGCGAAGAGTTGGGCATTCCCGGCGAGTTCCTGCACCGGCATCCGTTCCCTGGGCCGGGCCTGGCGATTCGTTGCTTGTGTTCAGATACCGAAGCTCCCGTGGAGCGCTTGGAGCCGGGCTGGCTGCTTCCGATCAAGTCGGTGGGCGTGAAAGGCGATTCGCGCAGTTACCATTCGGTGCTGGCGCTGGAGAATCTGCCGAGCGACGAGATCGCAACCGAGCTGGTGAATCGCACCATGGAGATCAACCGCGTTGTGGGACTGGTGAAGGCGCGCGCGGCGATTCCGGCGATGCGCGCCACCATCGGCACGCTCACGCCGGCGCGGCTGGCTCGATTGCGCCGCGCGGATGCGATTGTGCGGCGGCTGTCGGAGGAATCCGGATTCGAGCGCGAGGTCTGGCAGTTTCCGGTGGTGCTGATTCCCATCGGAGTCGAGGGCGCGCCGGATTCGGTGGTGCTG
This sequence comes from Terriglobia bacterium, assembly GCA_020073265.1. Classification (GTDB taxonomy): domain Bacteria; phylum Acidobacteriota; class Terriglobia; order Bryobacterales; family Bryobacteraceae; genus Palsa-89. Next base: position 25,153 of record JAIQFN010000052.1, read on the forward strand.
CGGCCGATTCATTCAGTGGACGGCATGACCGCTCAAGTGGTCCGCATGCCGGACCAGCTGCTGCGGCGCATGGCGGATGAGCTGCTCAAGGTCGATGGCGTGTGCGGCGTGTTCTACGATCTCACCCACAAGCCGCCGGGTACCATCGAGTGGGAGTAGCGGCCCCCCAACCTAAATTCTGTGGAAGCTTTTCAGGATATCGCGCGTGGAGTAGCGCAGCGCGATCGGCCGGCCGTGCGGGCAGCTCATGGGGCATTGCGTCGCGGCGAGCTGCGTGAGCAGCCATTCCATTTTGCTGTGATCCAGGCGCATGTTGATCTTGATCGCGGCCCGGCAGGCGATGCTGGCGGCCATCGAGCGCCGGAGATCGCCGACCGAAACTTTCGGCAACTCGCCTTCTGCGATTTCCAGTATTTCGAAGACCAGCTTCTCGACGTCGCCCGGTCCGACGCCGGCCGGAGCGGCCTTCACGGCGATGGTCCGCGTGCCGAAAGGTTCGGAGTCGAAACCGGCGCGCTCGAGTTCACCGGCGATGCGCGCGTATTCGATCTGCTGCCCGGGAGTCAGATCCAGCAGGATGGGCATCAGCAGATGCTGGCGCTCCACGCGTCCCTCGGCCTGCTGCCGCAGCACCTGCTCGAACAGAATGCGCTCGTGGGCCACGTGCTGGTCGATGATCCACAAACCGTCGCGGCCGGCCGCGACGATGAAGCTGTCGTGAATCTGGCCGAGCGGGCGGAGATCGGACAACACCGCGAGGCTCTGGAGTGTGTCGACGGTGGGTAGCGGGCCGTGCGTATCCGGGATGTGCGCCGTCGCTAGCGCGTTGGCGGTCTCGCTGAAATCGAAGCGAGGCTCGGCGGACGCCGTGTTTCTTAGCGTGAACACCGGAAGATCCTCGATCCGCTCCGGAACCGCGTCGGGGTCCGGCATCGGCTCGAATTGCTGATTCTCGATGCGCTGCGTGAAGTCGGAGAACGGTAATCCCGCGGCGGGCTGCGGCGCGGTGGACACGGGAATGCCCGAGGCGGGACGGGCGGCGATCAGGCGGTCGCGAATGGAGTCGCGTACGAAATCGTGCACGAAACTGCCGTGCCGGAAGCGCACTTCGGTCTTGGACGGATGGACGTTAACGTCCACCTCTTCGCAGTCGCAGTCCAGAAACAGCAGCGCGAAGGGGTAGCAGGCCGGCGGCATCAGGTTGTGATACGCCGACGAGAGCGCGTGCATCAGCAGCCGGTCGCGAATCAGGCGGCCGTTGACGAACAGGAAGATCGAGTTGCGATTGAGCTTCTGGACGTGCGGCCCGGAGATGAAGCCGCGCAGAGCGAAGACGCGCCGGGTACGCTCTTCCGCTTCCACCACGTCCAGCTCCCGCTCGACGTAGTCGAGATCGATCAGTTCTTCGAGCGTCTGGTTTCCGAACACCTGATAGACGCGCTCGCGCAGTGTTTCGACCGGTGTGACATCCAGCAATTCGCTCGCGCCGTGCCGCAACTGGAAAGACTTTCCCGGATGCGCCAGGCTGTAGTGCGTGGCGAGCGAGGCGATGTGCGCCAGCTCGGTCTGATCGGAGCGCAGGAATTTCTTGCGGGCCGGAACGTTGTAGAACAGGTCGCGGACCGTGATGGTGGTGCCGGGCGGGCCGGGCCGTTCATCGCAGCTCAGCAGCTTTCCGCCGGCGATCTCGACGGTGGCGCCGGTGGTTTCCTCGGCCGAGCGCGTTTCCAAGAGCAGGCGCGAGACCGAGGCGATGGACGGAAGCGCTTCGCCGCGAAAGCCAAGCGTCGCGATCGAGAGCAGATCCCGGACGTCGCTCAGCTTGCTGGTGGCGTGGCGCTCGAAGGCCAGCAGGGCGTCATCTCGAAGCATTCCGCTTCCGTTGTCGGAGACGCGGATGAGGTGGCGGCCGCCGCTTTCGATGTCGATGCGCAGCTCGGTGGCGCCGGCGTCGAGCGAGTTTTCGAGCAGCTCTTTAACGACCGAAGCGGGGCGCTCCACTACCTCTCCGGCGGCGATCTTGTTGGCCACGGTGTCGGAGAGGACGCGGATCTTGCCCATGTGAACGCGGCACGCACGAGTGCGTGCGCCACGGATGGTTACGCGCTCATCGCAGCCAGGAATTCGGCGTTCGAGCGCGTCTTGCCGAGCTTATCGAGCAGCAGTTCCAAGCTTTCGACCGGCGACAGCGGATTCAGGACGCGGCGCAAGACGAATATGCGGTTGAGCTCTTCCTTGGGAACCAGCAGCTCCTCTTTGCGCGTGCCGCTCTTGGTGATGTCGATGGCGGGGAAGACGCGCTTGTCCATCAGCTTCCGGTCCAGGTGGATCTCCATGTTGCCGGTGCCTTTGAACTCTTCAAAGATCACGTCGTCCATGCGGCTGCCGGTGTCGATCAAGGCCGAAGCCACGATGGTGAGCGATCCGCCTTCCTCGATGTTACGCGCCGCGCCGAAGAAGCGCTTAGGCCGCTGCAAGGCGTTGGAATCGACGCCGCCCGAGAGTACCTTGCCGGACGGCGGAACCACGGTGTTATAGGCGCGCGCCAGGCGCGTGATGGAATCCAGCAGGATCACCACGTCGCGCTTGTGCTCCACCAGGCGCTTGGCTTTCTCGATCACCATCTCGGCCACCTGGACGTGGCGCGAAGCCGGCTCATCGAAGGTGGAACTGATCACTTCGCCCTTCACCGAGCGCTGCATGTCGGTGACTTCCTCGGGGCGCTCATCGATCAACAGCACGATCAGCGACACTTCGGGATGATTGGTGGTAATGGAGTTGGCGATGGACTGCAGCAGCATGGTCTTGCCGGTGCGCGGCGCGGCCACGATCAAGCCGCGCTGCCCCTTGCCGATGGGCGTGAGCAGGTCCATCACGCGGCCCGAGTAGTTGTCCTTGGCGGTTTCGAGCTTGAGCCGCTCGTCCGGATAAAGCGGCGTGAGGTTATCGAAGAAGATCTTGTTGCGGGCTTCCTCGGGCGGCTCGAAATTGATCGCGTCCACCTTGATGAGCGCGAAGTAGCGCTCGCCTTCCTTGGGCGGGCGGATCTGGCCGGAAATAGTGTCGCCGGTGCGCAGATCGAAGCGGCGGATCTGCGACGGCGAGACGTACACGTCGTCGGGGCCGGGCAGATAGTTGTACTCGGGCGCGCGCAGGAATCCGAAGCCGTCGGGCAGGCATTCGAGCACGCCCTCCGAGAAGATGAGGCCGCTCTTTTCGGCCTGCGTCTGGAGGATTTTGAAGATCAGCTCCTGCTTGCGCAGACCGGCGGTGCCGGTGACGCTCAGATCCTTGGCGATCTGGTTGAGCTTCTGGATGCTCATGTCCTTGAGCTCCACCAGATCGAGCGTGCCGTTCTTCTGGTTGCCCTGGCCGGGCGCGCCGCCGTGACGCTTGCGGTGTCCCTGCTGGGGCGGGGCTCCGTCGGCGGGCTTGGACTCGGCCTTATCGCCGGCCGCCTTCTGGTCCTCGGGCTTGGCCTCGGAGGTGTCGGACTCGGCGGACTTGGGTTCCGCCGCTCTGGTTTCCGTGGCTGAATCGGATTGTTCTTCCGTGGTGGGAGCAGCTACTGCTGCTGGGTCTTGATTGTCGAGATCGCTTGCCAAATTTCCCTCACTCCCCGGCACTTGACTGCCGAGAACGGCAAGAGAGCGCTGTCCGGAAATTGCTTCCGGATTGCGTCCGCCTGCCGGTGTTCTTTCTGATTTTCCAACTTGTCTGTCTTGGTGGCGATCACAATGTATCGCCGGTTATGGAACTCCAACCACTTTTTGAGTTCCAGGTCCTGCTCCATCCAGCCCCGACGCGCGTCGAGAATCAGGAAGCAAAGCTGCAACGACCTTCGGTTGAGGAGGTATTGTTCGATCAGCCGCTTCCACTGGAATGCAACTTTCTTGGGAACACGGGCGAATCCGTATCCCGGCAGATCGACGAAGTGGAATTGTCCGCCGACCCGGTAAAAATTTATCAACTGCGTGCAGCCCGGCTTGGCGCTGGTAAACGCCAACCCCTTTTGGCCGGTAAGGCAATTGAGCAAGCTCGATTTGCCTACGTTGCTCCTTCCCAGGAACGCTATTTCCGGGAGAGACTCGGCCGGAAACTGCTCCGGCCGCGCTGCACTGATAACAAATTCGGCTTCCATCAGCCCTGAAAACCCGCCGGCTGAAGCCGGGCGGCAGCCCAGATTGGCTGCCCCACTAGTAAGAAATTCGCTCTTCTCTGGTTCCGCGCACCAGCTCCACGGGCGGCGTAGTGGCCGCCAGCGGAAGCGCCACGATCTCCCGTTCCAGGGCGAGCTTCAACACTTCATCCATGGAAGTGACGAACTGGAGCTTCATCTCCTTGCGGATATTCTCTGGAATGTCGGGGAGGTCTTTCTCATTATCCTTCGGAAGGATGACTTCGTAAATCCCTTGCCGGTGCGCGGCCAACAATTTTTCTTTCAGCCCGCCGATGGGAAGCACCCGGCCGCGAACCGTGATCTCGCCCGTCATGGCAATATTACACCGGACCGGGATATTGGTCAAGGCACTGCAGATGCTGGTGGCGATGGTGATACCGGCCGAAGGCCCGTCCTTGGGGATGGCGCCCTCCGGCACATGCACGTGAATATCCAGATTACGGTAAAAATCGCGGGACAGGCCCAGCAAATGGGCGCGTGACCGCACATAGCTCATGGCGGCGTGCGCGGACTCCTGCATGACATCGCCCAGCTTGCCGGTGGTCTGCAGTTTGCCCTTGCCTTCCATGACGGCGGCTTCAGTGGTGAGGATGGAGCCGCCCACTTCGGTCCAGGCCAGGCCGACCGTGGCGCCAACTTCGTTCTGCTTGTCGGTTTGCAGATCGCGGAATTTTTGCGGACCCAGGAACCCGCTGGCGGTCTGCGGGTCCAGCACGGCCTTGACGGGCTTCTTGCTCTCGGATTTCTTTTCGCTTTGCGCGTTGACCACGCTGCGCGCCACCTTGCGGCAGACATTGCCGATCTCGCGTTCCAGATTTCGCACGCCGGCCTCGCGCGTGTAGAACTGGATCAGGGTCTGAATCCCGTCGTCGGAGAACGCCAGATCGGATTCCTTGACCCCGGTCTGCTTCATCTGTTTGGGCACCAGGAAGCGCTTGGCGATTTCCTTCTTTTCAAGCTCGGTGTAACCGTGCAGCCGGATCACTTCCATGCGATCCTGCAGCGCCGGGGGAACGGTGTGCAGCACGTTGGCGGTGGCGATGAAGAACACCTGGCTCAGGTCGTACTCGACGTCCAGGTAATGATCCATGAACATGTAGTTCTGCTCGGGATCCAGCACTTCGAGCAGGGCGGCGGAGGGATCGCCGCGGAAATCCATGGACATCTTGTCGACTTCATCCAGCATGAACACGGGATTGCGCGTGCCGGCCTTCTTCATCATCTGCAGGATCTGGCCGGGGAGCGCGCCGATGTAGGTTCTGCGGTGGCCGCGGATTTCGGCCTCATCGCGCACGCCGCCGAGCGACAGCCGGACGAACTTGCGCCCGGTAGCTTTGGCCACCGACATTCCCAGTGAAGTCTTGCCGACGCCGGGAGGCCCCACAAAGCACAGGATGGATCCCTTGGGGTTCTGCACCAGCCGGCGCACCGCCAGGAATTCCAGGATGCGTTCCTTGATCTTCTCCAGGCCGTAGTGGTCGGATTCCAGGACCTGCTGGGCGAACTTGAGGTCGCGGATCTCCTTGGATTTCTTTTTCCACGGCACCGCCAGCAGCCAGTCCAGATAGTTGCGTGAAACAGTGGACTCTGCCGACATGGGCGGCATGTTCTCCAGCCGCTTCAGCTCCGACATGGCCTTGTCGAAGGCGTCCTTGGTCATGCCGGCGGTTTCGATTTTGCGTTTCAGCTCGTCGAATTCGCTTTTTTCGCCTCGGCCCAGCTCCTTCTGGATGGCCTTGATCTTCTCGTTGAGGTAGTATTCCTTCTGCGCCTTTTCCATCTGGCGCTTGACGCGGCCCTGGATGGTGCGGTCGACGTTGAGCTTCTCGATTTCGATGTCCAGCATTTCGGCCACGCGCGTAAGCCGGTCCACCGGATCGAAGATCTCGAGCAGCTCCTGTTTTTCCTCGATTGTCAACTGCAGGTTGGCGCCCACCGTGTCGGCCAGCTTGCCGGGATCGTCCACGCGGATGGCGGCGATCATGGTTTCGTAATTCAGGTTCTGGCTCAGCTTGACGTACTGCTCGAACAGTCCGGTGACGCGGCCGACCAGGGCTTCCAGTTGCGCGCCGGCGTCCACTTTGAAGTTGAAGGTCTTCACGGTGGCGCGGAAGTAGCCTTCGTCTTCGCTCACCGTGATGATTTTTCCGCGCTCGACGCCTTCCACCAGCACCTTGATGTTGCCGTCCGGCAGCTTCAGGCTCTGGACGATGTTGGCCACGGTTCCGACGCTATAGATTTCGTCGGGGCGGGGTTCGTCGACCGAGGCGTCGTGCTGGGTGGCCAGGAAAATCTTCTTGTCGGCCGCCAGGGCCTCCTCCAGCGCCCGGACGCTCGACTCCCGGCCCACCACGAACGGGGTCATCATGTACGGAAAGATCACCACGTCCCGTATGGGCATCATGGGCAAGCGCTTCGAATCGGATTTTTCTTTGGAGGTAAGCATACGGGAGGTTCGTTTGGTTCGTTAGTTCTTTGGTTCCTTGGTTCTTTGGTTTTCAGCGTTGGTCGCGAACCAAGGAACTAAAGAACCAATGAACGAAGGAACTGCCTTATCCGGCCTTTTCGAGCAACGCCATGTTTATCTTCTGCGTCATTACCATTTCCTTGGTCACCAGGAATTCGCGGACCTTCTTGTAAGACGGCAGATAATACATCAGATCCAACATCAGGTCTTCCAGGATCATCCGCAGGCCCCTGGCTCCCACTTTTCGCTCCATGGCGAGCGAAGCAATGGCCTCAAGCGCGTCGTCGCTAAACTTCAGTCTAACATTTTCGAACTCGAAAAGTTTCTGGTACTGGCGGACGATGGCGTTCTTGGGCTTGGTGAGGATCTGTACCAGGGCGTCGCGGCTGAGGTCTTCGAGCACCGCCACCACCGGCATGCGGCCAATGAATTCAGGGATGAAGCCGAACTTGATGAGATCCACGGGCTGGACGTGCTCCAGCATGTCCACGTCGCGGCGGTTGGGGTTGGGGCGATGAGCGGGGTCGGTGCGGTGCTGCTCTTCCTGAGTGAGGAAGCCCATGGTCTTGGTGCCGACGCGCTTGGAGATCACCTTTTCCAGGCCGACGAATGCGCCGCCGCAGATGAACAGGATATTGGTGGTGTCCACCGGCGTGAATTCCTGGTGGGGGTGTTTACGGCCGCCCTGCGGAGGAACATTGGCGACGGTGCCTTCCAGGATTTTCAGCAGCGCCTGCTGGACGCCTTCGCCCGAGACATCGCGGGTGATGGAGGGATTTTCGTCCTTGCGCCCGATCTTGTCGATTTCGTCGATGTAGATGATGCCCTGCTGGCAGCGCTGGACGTCCCAATCGGAGTTTTGCAGCAGCCGGAGCACGATGTTTTCGACATCCTCGCCCACGTAGCCCGCTTCGGTCAGCGTGGTGGCGTCCACGATGGCGAAGGGCACATCCAGGATCCGCGCCAGGGTCTGGGCCAGGAGCGTCTTGCCGGTACCGGTGGGGCCGATCAGCAGGATGTTGGATTTCGAAAGCTCCACCTCGGCGCCGCGCTGCTTGTTCATCTGGATGCGCTTGTAATGATTGTAGACGGCGACGGCGAGCTTCTTTTTGGTGGGATCCTGGCCGATCACGTATTGGTCCAGGTATTCCTTTAATTCCAATGGTTTAGGTAGTTTGTGCGGCGTCCCGTAAGGCTGATCGTGGCGATCGTCTTCCAGGATCGAATTGCATACGGCGATGCATTCGTCACAAATGTAGGCTCTGGGGTAATCGTTGGGGGAGGAGATCAGCTTACCGACTACGTCTTGACTTTTATGGCAGAAGGAACAACGCAGAGCGTCATCGGAACCGGCACGTTTCAAAGGAATCTCCGTTGACTGTGGATTACACTTCCAACCAGCGAACTAGGCTTCGGCCCTGAAACCCTATTATAACAGAAGCTTTCTGAATCATAGCCCAGAAAACGCTAGCGCCCCCCCAGGCAGCCGGGCGTCCCTTGGCTATCTTGTTGCAAAATTGGTGCTGGCAGGGGGTCAGAGGCTGGTTGAAAAAACGAAGCCAGCAGCAGGATGGCCCATTTCCGGCCCAAGCGGAGGCGCGGCTCTGGTGGATAAGCCACACAGCGCTGCCGCCGGCCAGGGCCTGGAGCGCGCCGGTCATGGAGGGTTACTCGTCGGCTATACTGGTGCTGGTCCGCATCGTGTCGGCCAAGCGCCCTGGCGATGCGCCGTTCTACAATCCTCATGTCCGAACCTCTCCGAATAGCTGTCGTCGGCGTCGGGCGAATGGGCCCGGTGCACGCGCTGCACGTTCGCGAACTCGAAAAAGAAACCGGAAAATGTGTTTTGTCGGCGATTGTGGACGCCGATATCGGGCGGGCGCGCCGGGTGGCGGCGGATCTGGGCGCCGGCAGCGCGGTGTTCTCGTCCATCCAGGACCTGCTCGCCTCGAAGACGGCTCAAGCCAGCGTGCTGGTGACGCCCACCGAGAATCACCACGCGCATGCCGCGCAACTGGTGGCGGGCGGCCAGCGCGTGCTGCTCGAGAAACCGCTCACCGGGACCGTGGAGGGGGACCGCGAGTTCTGCGCCCAGCTCGACCGCGAGCATCCCGATGCGCTGATGCTGGCGTTTCAGCGGCGCTTCGATGCTCCGCTGCAGTATGCCAAGGAGCTGATGGAGAGCGGGCTGGTGGGGCGCGTCTTCAAAATCTATTCGGCGCTGGAGGATTCCAACCCGGCGCCGGACGGCTACCGCAGCGGCGGCATCCTGCCGGATATGTCGGTGCACAACGTGGACGAAATTCTGTGGATGACCGGGCGCATGCCGCGGGCCGCGTTGACCATCGGGTCGCGCATCTACAGCCATCGTCTGACAACCTGCCAGGAGGATTTCGACGACGCGCTCATGTACCTATGGTTCGATGGCGAGCTGGTGGCCGAGGTGCAGGTGAGCCGGAATCACGTATCCGGTTATCGGGTGGAGACGATTCTGTTTGGCGAAGAGGGGCAGATCCGCGTGGGGCGGTTCGATCAGAAGCCGTTCGACATTCTGGTGGAGGCGTATGGCCGGCGCGGGCGAACGGAGCCGCTGGCGTCGAAGACTTTCCGGATGCGGGACTATCAGCGGCCGCTGCCGGAATTTATCGACAGGTTCGGTCCGGCCTACAAGGCGGAGCTGGCGGCGTTCATCGACTGCTGCGCGGCTGGGAAGCCGTTTCCGACGTCGCATCGCGACGGGTTGCGCGCGCAAGAAGTAATCTCAGCGGGAATGCAAGCGGTGATCGGCCGGGAGCAGGCCGCCGCGATCGGCTAGAATCCCTGTGCAGACCCGCTATTCGAGACGACGCGCTCGGCGCGAGATGGTGAGATAATCTTGGTCTGCCGCGCAGTTCGCCAATTCCCGAAAGAGCTGTCTTGCTTCCCCCATCCCCGCGCGCTTGGCGCGAACTGCGCGATCGAAGTCCTCTTCGAGCGATAGCTCGGGATCTTTTAGGTTGGCGATATCGGAATGAAGCGCGGGCGGAACGCGAAAACCCAGCTGGTCCGTCAGCCGCCACACTGTGAGCCGTGCCCAAGAGACGGCCACTGGCTCGGCCGCGAGCCCCGGCGTCCGCAGAGTTTCTTCAGCGACGTGCTGGGCGTTTTCGGCATTGCCCAACATGTCGAGCGACTTCGCCTCAACCACTCGTGCCATCGCCGCGCTGCCGGTTTCGCGCGCACGCGTGAAGTCGTCCGCCGATCGCCTCGCCTCGTCGCTAGCCTGTTGAAACTGGTTCTTTGCAAACAACAGCTCCGCACGTGCCAATTCGATAGCGCCTGAGCCCGAAGAACCGGCCGCGCTAGCGCCCGCAAGGGCGCGCTCGGCGTTGGCGAGGTCGCCGCGAGCAGTGAGGATCGAGCTGAGCCCGGCTTGCGCCAAAGGTAACGAATTACTTCGCGAGAATCGAAGCTCCTCGATGGCTTGCTCGGCGGACCGCTGGGCGGCGGCTAATTGGCCGGCAGCCCGCTGTTGAGATGCGCGCACAAAAAGCAGCTCGCCCAGATCCTCATGCGCGTCTACCTTGCGGGCTTCGGCGAGCGCTTCTTCGGTTACCCGTGCGGAATCGCGCAGGCGTCCGAGCCGCAAGTACAGGTATGCGAGCTGAACCTGCACTTCGCTGGGATTGTAGCCGGTCTCTTTTTTGAGACCAATCGCCTCTTGGAAATTTTTCTCGGCGGCCGGCCAATCCTGCTTGGATTCGGCGACGACGCCGAGTCCGTTCAGGAGGTTTGCCAGTTCTGCCCGGTCGCCCAATTCGCGCGCAACTGCTGCGCCCCGGTCATAGGCCGCTTCGGCTTCGGTGAAATCTCCTTGAAAGAAGCGAGCATTGCCGCGGATCCGCCATGCCTGGCTGACGCATTCGCGATCGCCGATCGATTCGCAGACCTGGCGCGCGTCGGTTTGCACGGCCAAGAAATCGGGATCGCGAAGAGTTTGCATGGCGCCGCCTTCGAGCAGGCGCGAGCGGGCATAAACATAGCGGGCGCCTCGCGCCTTGGCTTCCATCGCGGCTCGATGGGCGTAGTCGCGCGTTTTGACGAAATCGCGCGAGACACCGGCATTCTGTGCTTCGATCAGATCGATGCGCGGATCGTTGCCGGCCGGCTTGGGCAGTTGACGCAGCTTCTGCAAAGTCGCACTCGCGTCCGCGTTCTTGTTCCCGCGGTATTGCGCGCGCGCCAGATTCAAGCCATCTTCCAGGCTGTCTGGAAGGATGGCGAAGACCTTTTGGTAAATATCGATGGCGCGATCCCACTGCTGCAAGCTGATACGATAGCGCGCTTCGATTCCAAGCTGTTCCAGGCTGCTCAGAGATTTTGAGAGCTGAAAGGCTGCCAGGCTCTCCTGCTTCGCCCGTGTGACGTATCCGAGGGCGGCCCAGGCGTCGGCGGACGCGGCATGAATGAGTGCGTTGCCCGGGTCGGCTGCCAGCGCCGTTTGGAGGTGATCGGTAGCCGAAGTCGGATCCACACGGCGGAGCGCGTCCAGTCCTTCGGCGTAATGTCGCATGGCGCTCGCCGCCGGCCAGGAGGGAGGCGGCAGCGCGCCGTTGGCCCCGAGCACCGAGCGCAGCTTCAGGCCGAGGCGAGCCGCCAGGTCGAGTAGATTCGGGGCGCCGTCTTCGTCGATGATGGTGGCCAGGCTGCCGCCGGTGGATGCATCGTAAACCCGGAGATCGACGCGAATGCGGCAATCCGGACACACGCCGATGACGACGTAAGAACCCAGGACAAACGTATCAGCGCCTAGAGAGCGTTGGGCAAGCCGGATGAGTTCAGCCTGCCCGGACCGCAGCGCCGTCGATCCAAGGTCGGAGCGCCATCGAACCAGATCGTCCGAGGGGATGGCGCGTAGCCTGGAATCACTTGCCAGTTCCGACGTCAGCATCTCAGGCAGTGCCATCGCGAGCCAGGCCTCCGATCCGTCCTTGGAAAGGTTTCGGATGTCGAGAACGGCCACGGATCGATGGCCCGCTGTTCCGTTTGTCACTTTGCGATGGCTCCAGAAGAAAGCAGCCGCGATACAAACGCATGCCGCCGCAACCAGCAACGCAATCCAGCGGCGTGGAGTAGCCCGCGGCTGAGGCAGCGGATCGTCCGTTTTGACTGGACTTTGCTGCTCATTGATTGCTAACGACGTTACAACTGGGGCGACGAAACGGTAGCCGGTACCCGGCTCAGTGGCGATGAAGCGGTTTTCACCGCGCTTTTCGCCCAGCGTCTTCCGCAGAGTGGAGATGCACTGAGTGAGGTTGTTCTCTTCGACAGCCAGTCCGCCCCAAACCGCCGACAAGATTGCTTCCTTCGAGACCGTCTTCCCGGCATGCTCGACGAGCACAATGAGCGTGGCGAGCGGCTTCGGCGTCAGGGAAATGCGGACGCCGGCTTTCCAGAGCGCCGCCTGTTGCGGACACAGCAGGAAATCGGCGAATCGATACTGAACCGGATGCCCCTGCCTGGCAGCTTGGGAACTCATTGCAAAACAAGCCCTTCAGAAAATTTCAGAACTGCTCTAAGGACATTTTATGCACTCAGCGGCTATAAAAGAAGGCCCCAGGAGGCTAATTTAGACACGCATGCGTAACACAAGTACTAGACCTTCAGTTCGTAGCTGGGGCGCTCGGCCGGCAGCAGCACTCCCCGCCATGCCAGTTTAGCGAGTCGGTCGAAAAGAGGGAATTATGCTCAACCTCGTCCCGGAGCGGTCGGCACACAAGCCGATCGTCACTCAGGCACTCATTCTGGCCATGCTATTCCAGGGAATTAGCTTTGCCCAAACTTACCAGTCATGCACCATCAGCAATGGACTTGCGACTGGCGTTTTTGGCGGGGTCCTTATATCCGGCACATTTACTAGCGGTGCTAGTCCCGAAACATCCTCGATCGCCGCCAACCGCGATCCGAACTCTGTCTACATGTACAGCTACACTTTCACGGGACCACTCAACGGCTTAGGTTACACGCAGACCAGCAAGATGCCGGCGCCTCCATGTATCCTGGGGCCGCCGTGTCCGGGCCCCGGAACGGCGAGCCTTCATGTCTCCATAGCCAATGCCACCATGGTTTCGCTCGGTTTTGAGGATTCAGCAGAACTCTTTACCGGATTCGGGTCTCTCAGCTGCGTCACTCAAAGCGGGCCTCCTCCACCACCACCTCCTCCGACATGCGGCCCTTTCAACGTAGTCCTATCAGGGGATGGCACACCGACGATCACTGCGAAGTATACGCCTGCGAATGGGAAGGATCTTCAAACGGAAGCCAGCGACTGCGGCTACATGGGGTTCGATTGGCGACAACAGGTTAAAAATCTCCCTTGTCCTAGCCCCAACACATTGAAGCCGAATGATCCTAGCGTTCTGCCTGCTGCCAATTATTGCGGAGATCCAACAGCGGGTTCCCTCACGGCCGGCGGCGCTGCGAGCGCCCCTCCCTTTGACGATCCTCCGCTCACTGGATATTCCGGATCCGGTTATAACCCTTTCCCTTTTTATTACTCGGTAGCGGACGCGACTACTATTGACAATCCGGCCACACTCAACCCGACCAACATCGTGGTCAACAACGGTGGTAAGACATTGGAGTTCGCCGACACTCCGAGGGATTTCTGCCTGCCGACCGGCGGACTGGTCCGTCCGAGCGACCTGCGAAACCAGTACTGTGGCGGGTATTTTTCGACAGCTCCTGTGAATAGCTCGGTTGGTTTTGAGACCAGCCTGGTTGGTATCGTCGATTCCCAAACGGCATCCGCTCCTTTATACCGGTGGACCTGGATCGACACGTATAACGGATTGGCAGGAGGGACGCATAATGGACTGCCGGACAACACGTATCCCGGCTTAAGCAGCGCAGGGCCGGCCATTCCCGGCACCGGATACGGCGGTATAACGATCACCAGCATAAACGGCGTGCCTGTGCCGCCGATTGTCCCGCCGGATCAGATCGCGATCACGGCGTCCGGGCTGGCCTACAGCCGGGTAAGCCAAACTTTCAACGGAACCGTAACGATAAAAAACACGAGCGGCGCCAGCATCACCACGCCCACGAATTTCCAAGTCGTCCTGACCGCGCTGCCATCCGGTGTGACGCTCGCAAATTCCGCGGGGACGTTTAACCAAAGTCCATACGTCACCGTTCCTACCGTGACAAGCCTGGCGCCGGGTCAGTCGGTTAGCGTCCAAGTGCGCTTCCAGAACCCATCGGGCGTGACGATCAGCTTCACGCCAGAATTCTACGCGGGGAGCTTCCAATGAGTACGCGCTTCTGGTTCCTGTTGGTCCTATGCTCGGCCGCGGCGATGGCCGATCCCATTACTTACAATGTGACGGTCGACACTTCCTCGATTTCCGGCACAGCAGGATCGCTCGACTTCAATTTCAATCCCGGTCCATTCGTGACGCAGGCTGCATCGCTTCAGATCCTGAATTTCAGTTCGAATGGGAGCTTGGCAGGCAACTGTCCATGCGGTATAGGCGATGTCACGGGTCAGCTTCCTGCAACGGTAACTTTCGACAATGCTACAGCCTTCAACGACTACTTCGACCAGTTCACCTACGGCTCAATACTTTCCTTCGACGTGAGTCTCTATGGGCCGGCACTGAGTTCTCCCGATGGCGTCTCCACATCGGGCAGCACGTTTGCATTTAGCATGTTCTCCGATGCAGATGGGACAGTACCGGCGCTTACCAGCGACACGACGGACGGCTTTGCGGTCACCATCGACGTGAACCTCGACGGGACTACTACGGTGACAAACTACTCGCCGCAAGCCGGTGTAACTCCGTTGGACGCCACCACTGTACCGGAGCCCAGCACGCTCAAATTAATCGGATGTTGGGGCGTCATGTTGGCCGGGTTCGCCCGTGGACAGAAACTCCGGCGGCGATTGCGCAAGTCAATCGTCTAGTCAGGCGTTTAGTCAGGACAGACGAACCGTGCTCCGGCTGCGCTCGCCGCGCCGGCGCTGATGAAACTCTGCCATTGGTAACTGAGAAGCTCCGCAAGAGAGAAGAAAGAGCTTCGAGATGAACGAAGCGCCGATGTCTACGGGCTGGCGCCGATACAGGAAACCTCCTCGGTTCCCGAACCAAACGAGGTTGCCGTGTTGGCGGTGGGGCTGTTGGCCGTCTTGGTTTGAGAGCGCACGAGACGGGTCGTGCGCTCTGTTAATCAATACCGATAGTGGTCGGGCTTGTACGGGCCTTCCAGCGGGACGCCCAGATAGTCGGCCTGTTTCTTGGTCAGGGTGGTGAGCTTCACGCCGATTTTTTCCAGGTGCAGCCGGGCCACTTCTTCGTCCAGCTTCTTGGGCAGAACGTAGACGCCGACTTTGTAGGTGTCCTTGTTCTTCCACAGGTCGATCTGCGCCAGCGTCTGGTTTGAAAAGCTGTTGCTCATGACGAAGCTGGGATGGCCGGTGGCGCATCCGAGGTTCACCAGGCGGCCCTCGGCCAGCAGGAAAATGCTGCGGCCGTCGGGGAAGGTGTACATGTCCACCTGCGGCTTGATCTCGGTGTGCTTCACGCCGGGCATGGATGTCAAGCGCGAGACTTGGATTTCATTGTCGAAGTGGCCGATGTTGCACACGATGGCCTGATCCTTCATATGCTGGATGTGTTCCAGCGTGATGATGTCCACGTTGCCGGTGCAGGTGACGTAGATGTCGCCGCGGCCGAGCGTCTCTTCGACGGTGGTGACTTCGAAGCCTTCCATGGCGGCCTGCAGCGCGTTGATGGGATCGACTTCGGTGACGATCACGCGGGCGCCCATGCCGCGCAAGGAGTGCGCCGAGCCTTTGCCGACGTCGCCATAGCCGCAGATGACCGCGATCTTACCGGCCACCATGACGTCGGTGGCGCGCTTGATGCCGTCCGCCAGCGATTCGCGGCAGCCGTACAGATTGTCGAATTTCGACTTGGTCACCGAGTCGTTCACGTTGATGGCCGGGACCAGCAGCTTCTTCTGCTCGAGCATCTGGTAGAGGCGGTGCACGCCGGTGGTGGTTTCTTCCGATACGCCGCGCCAGTCTTTCGCGATCTGATGCCAGCGGCGGGGATTTTCGGCGTGGATTTTCTTAAGCAGGTCCTTGATCACCTTCTCTTCGTGGCTGGAGGACGGCGTGTTCACCCAATCGCCGCCCTGCTCGAGTTCGTGCCCCTTGTGGATCAGCAGCGTCACGTCGCCGCCGTCGTCCACCACCAGCTCGGGGCCTTTGCCGTTGGGATGGCTGAGGGCCTGGTAGGTGCACTGCCAGTATTCTTCGAGCGATTCGCCCTTCCAGGCGAAGACCGGGACTCCGGCGGCGGCGATGGCGGCCGCGGCATGGTCCTGCGTAGAGAAGATGTTGCAGCTTGCCCAGCGAACGCTCGCGCCCAGGTCGACCAGCGTTTCGATCAGTACGGCGGTCTGAATGGTCATGTGCAGCGAGCCGGTGACGCGCACGTCTTGGAGCGGCTTGGAGGGCGCGTATTTCTTGCGGATGGACATCAGGCCGGGCATTTCCTGTTCAGCGACGGAAATTTCCTTGCGGCCCCAGTCGGCCAGGGCGAGGTCGGCCACTCTGTATTCGGCGGCGATGTTGGGTAGGGTTGCGATGCTCATACTGTCTCCAGGTCCAAAAAGTTATATCTAGAAATCTAGATATGTTGATATAATAGTACAGGACGACCCATGCCGTCAATGCTCAAAAACCTTAGGCTCCTGGCCGATCCTAGCAGGCTGCGCATCCTGTTGCTGCTGGAGCGCGAGGAGCTTTCCGTGGCCGAGCTGCAGGAGATTCTGGGCATGGGGCAGAGCCGCATCTCGACGCACCTGGCGCAGTTGAAGCAGGCCGGCCTGGTGGAGGACCGGCGGCATGGCAAAAGCATTTTGTATCGCCTGAAGGCGCGCGCACGCGGCGAGTCGAAGGGGTTCGAGCAATTGCTGGCGGTGTTGCGCGAGGCCGCCTCCGAGATTCCGGAAGCCTCGCAGGATGCCGATGCGCTGCGGCTGGCGCTGCGGCGCCGCGAGGACAAGATGCGCGCCTATTTCGACGAGCTGGCGGGCAAGTTCGGGCGGCACTACATGCCGGGCCGGTCGTGGAAAGGCTTGGCCGAGACGCTGCTGGCGCTGCTGCCGCCGCTGGTGATCGCGGACCTGGGCGCGGGCGAGGGGACGTTTTCGCAGTTGCTGGCGCGGCGCGCGAAGAAAGTGATCGCGGTGGACAACTCGGAAAAGATGGTGGAGTACGGCGCCGAGCTGGCGCGCAAGCACGGCGTAAAGAATCTGGAATACCGCAAGGGGGACCTGGAGGCGGTGCCGCTCAAGGACGCGAGCGTGGATCTGGCGTTCTTCAGCCAGTCGCTGCATCACGCCCAGCATCCCGAGCGCGCGGTGGCGGAGGCGTGGCGGATACTGAAGCCGGGCGGCCGGATCGTGGTGCTGGATCTGATGCGGCACAACTACGAAGAGGCGCGCGAGATGTACGCCGATCTTTGGCTGGGCTTCACGGAAGTGGAGGCGGTGCGGTTCCTGCGGCAGGCCCGGTTCAAGAACATCGAGACGTCGGTGGTGCATCGGGAAGAAGAAGCGCCGCATTTCGAGACGTTGTTGGCGGTGGGGGAGAAGTAGTCGGGAATTGCGAATGGTGAAGACGACCCACCGTTCGGATTTTCGCGAGCACGGCCAACGTACTCGCATCTTGACCTAGACCGCTACGAGTCGTTCCACGCTCAGCTGGAAGGGTAGGATGGTTAAGAAGTCCTGGTTAATTCCGTATGACACGTTTCCAGCCGACCGATGATTCGGTCTGATTTCGGTATTCTGAACTGGCCCAGTTCGGCAGTTTGTTTTGGCCCACCCAGCTGAACGAACGGGTACTCTGATTCGGGCGAAGCCCGAAGCGGAGGAGACTCGTTGGACTGGAGAGCCAAAGTGGAGCTGTTTGAGCAGATTCGCCGAGAGTACGAGTTCGGCGTGGGAACGATCGCGGGCGTGGCCAAGAAACTAGGCGTGCACCGGCGAATGGTACGGGAAGC
>JAIQFN010000053.1 GCA_020073265.1 Terriglobia bacterium
TTCCCGCGCGACCTGGCGGTTCTCCCTCCCGTCGGCACAACCTAACACAATACGCGCCCGAATCGACAATCGCTGTGCTGTTTTCGGTCGCCGCGCCCACTCTTGGAGCTTCGCCCGTTCCTCTTCACTCACCACGATTGGCTTAGTTGGTCGGCCCATGCTGGTTGGATTCCCAGCATAGCAAGCGGGTTCCTATTATTATGCGAACTTCTGACTCAGGACACTAGTGGGAGCACCATCAAGGCAGGCATGGCCAAAGAGTACATCGAAGAACGGGATGGCAATTACTACATTGCCGGCACGCGGATCTCTCTGGATTCGATTGTGCATGCGTTCCGGCGCGGCGAGTCTCCTGAGACGATCTTCCAGAACTTCGAGCTTCTTCGACTTGAAGAGGTTTACGGCGCCATCGCCTATTACCTCGCACACCAGCCTGACATCGATGCCTATCTGGTTCGCCAAGGCGAGAAGTGGGCTGAAGGAAAGCGCAACTCCGAGTCGCTGCCAGCCAATCTGCGCGAGAGACTGATCCGCGCCCGGGACGAGTTGCACACGTCTCGCTAATCGTGAAAAGTCGGTTTCTGGCGGATGCCGATCTCAACCGGACCATTGTGAGCGGGGTCCTGCGCCGGGAGCCGTCATTGGATTTCCTGACTGCTCAAGCGGCTGGACTACGCGGCATGAACGATTCCGAGGTCTTGGCGCTCGCCGCCGAACAGCAGCGAGTGCTCGTCTCACATGATGTCGGCACCATGCCGGCCCATTTCGCGCTTTTTAAGCCGGTGGAAAACGCAGCGCGGTGTATTTCTCATTCCGCAGAGCCTCGACATCGGGATTGCAATCGAAGAACTCCTGCTCATCTGGCTGGCATCGGAAGCATTCGAGTGGGAGAACCGGTTGGAGTGGCTGCCCCTGTGAACCCAGCACGCGCCGCAAAGCTCTTGCCGCTTGTATAATCACTAACGATGCCGAGGATTCTATTTCCCGCCGCCGCGCTCGCTCTGTTCACGCTCGTGACCGTGCACGCCCAAGAGTCAGGCCAACCTGAAACCCGAACCTTGGGGCAGGGCCGGAACTACGGCCGGTCAATGGTCATCAGCCAGGGCGGGATCGTCGCCACCAGCCAGGTGCTGGCGTCGCAAGCCGGAGCGCAGATCCTGGCGCGCGGCGGATCGGTGGTGGATGCGGCCATCGCGGCCAACGCCGTGCTGTGCGTCACCGAGCCGCTCATGACCAGCATCGGCGGCGACCTGTTCGCCATGTACTGGGACGCGAAGACCGGCAAGCTCACCGGCCTGAACTCCTCGGGCCCCGCGCCCAAGGCTCTCTCGCCTGAGTTTCTCGCTCAAAAGGGAATGAAACGCATGCCGAACGACGGCATCCACAGCGTGACGGTTCCCGGCGTGGTGCAAGGCTGGTACCGGATTCACCAGCGCTTCGGGAAGCTCCCCTGGAAGGATCTGTTCCAGGCCGCGATCGCGTTTGCCGAGCAAGGCTTTCCGGTGCACGAAGGGATCGCCGAAGTCTGGAACGGCGGGGGTGTCATTCGTGGCCTCAAGGCCAACGACGAATCGGCGCGCGTGTTTCTGCCGGGCGGCAAAGCGCCCAAGACCGGCGAGGTGTTCCGCGATCCCGACGTCGGGCACGCGCTGCGGCTGATCGCCGAACAGGGACCCGACGCCTTCTACAAAGGCGACATCGCCAAGGCGATTCTCAAGACCTCGCAGCACCTGGGCGGAACCATTACGGCGGAAGACCTGGCGTCGTTCGCGCCCGAGTGGGTGGAGCCGCTCTCGATCGACTACCGCGGCTGGCGCGTGTACGAGCTGCCGCCCAACGGCCAGGGCATGGCGGCGCTGGAGATGCTCAACATCATGGAGACCAAGCCGCCCAGCGTGCTGGGCCCGTTCAGTCCGGTGGAGATCCACAAGCGCATCGAGGCCATGAAGCTGGCCTACTCGGACATCCATCGCTACGACGCGGACCCGCGCACCTACGATGTTCCGGTGGCGCAGCTTCTCTCCAAGCAGTACGCTCACAAGCGCGCCGCGCTGATCGATCCGGACCGCGCCAATTGCAAAGTCGAAAACGGCGACCCCATCGGAAGCAACACCACTTACCTGACCGTGGTGGATAAAGACGGCAACATCGCGAGCTGGATTCAGAGCATTTTCGGATCGTTCGGATCGCGGGTGACGGTGGAGGGCATGGGCTTCGTGCTACAGAATCGCGGCGGAGGCTTCACGCTGGATCCGCATAGCCCGAACGTGCTGGCGGGCGGCAAGCGGCCGTTTCATACCATCATCCCGGCGTTCATGGAAAAAGGCGATCAGCACGTCGGCTTCGGGATCATGGGAGGCGCGGTGCAGCCGCTGGCGCACGCGCAGTTCGTTTCCAACTTCGTCGATTACGGCATGAACCTGCAGGAGGCGCTGGAGGCGCCGCGCTTCGCCAAAGGCAACGCCTACGGCTGCGAAGTCTCTATCGAATCGCGCGAGCCCGCTCAGACGCTGCAGCAGCTTTCCGAGCGCGGCCACGTCATTCAGATCCGGCGCGAATACGTGGAGGCGTTCGGACGCGGCCAGGCCATCCTGCACGATTCCAAAACCGGAACCAACTTCGCGGCGTCCGATCCCCGGGCCGATGGCGCGGCGATTCCGGAGCCGGTCCGGCCCTAGGCGATCGCTGAAAACCACTCCCTCACGGTCGCGGCTCAGAATCGGCACAGAGCCGTGACCGTTAGGGAGCGGGTCCGCCTAGTCGAACCAGACTACTTGGTGGAATCCTTCTCGGTGCAGACCGACCCCAGCCATTTCGACTCGAAACTCGAGTTCACGGTCATGGATCGATCGCCCAGCAGCATGGTCATGTGCACCACACCCTTGACGTGTTCTGAGTCCGACGCTTCCACATGAATGGTCCCGGTTTGTTTCCCAGTGGGCCGCGTGCACTCGATGCGCATCTCCTGTCTGGTGGACGACGCCGTGACGATAGTGCGGGTGCAGGCCTTGTCGTCGTCGCCAAAGGTGGCAGCCTTTTCGACATCTTCTTTTCTCAAGCAGGTTTTGGTGACGAGCGCCCTGGGGGCCTGGTTGGCCTTGAAGCGCGACTCTATCCGTTCGCGCTGCTCGGGCGACATCTTGTCCAGCACATTTTGTGGAATCGGGGGCAGCCCCGCGATTTGCGACTGGCTAGTGGTCTCCCACTGGCCCAGCTTCACGTTCAGTGGCGTGATGTCGGCGGCCCAGATGGCCATGCAACTCAGAACCGAAAGCCCAATCAGAACTTTCACAGAATCCTCCTCAAAGATGTCGTACCGTCTAAGAGCTATCGGATGCTTCCGGTCAGCGGATTAGTGCCCCGCCATCTGATTGTTAAGGATTGACCTTTTCCAGGCGCGTCCACGATCCGTTGGAAGCTGAGTTGGGATCGTAGTTCAGGCTGCCGGTCACTAGATACTGGCCGCTTTGGTTCACCCAGGCATTGTTGTAACCGGAGGGCAGTTCGACGTTCTCGCCGCCGGCGTTGCGATAAACATCCACGCCGCGGATGGTGCGGTCCCAGCGCGCGTTGATCCGGTCCATGGTGGCCTGGCGGTTCTGATAGCCCTTCACGATCATGTCGCTGATCTGCTCGTTGTTCTTCGCGTTGTGGCGGCTGAGTTCGATGGCGCGGTCGGCGGCGGCCATCTGCTGCATGGATCGCGCGGCGGCGGTATTGCTGGCTTGCATTTGCAGTCGCGCCAGTTCCTGAGAAACCTCCTGGACCTTGGCCCACCACTGGAGATTCGGACGCAGGGAGAACATGGCGGTCTGGAACAGAGGAACCTGCGCGTCGAGAGTGCCCTTGGGCGCCTTGGAATAGCGGATCTCGTCGGGCCCCCACATAGTTGAGACCGTGGGTCCCACCTGGAACTGGACAGCGGCGGTCAGCACGTACACGTCCTCTTCCATCGGGACGCCGTTCTCGGTGAATTCGAAGCGCATTTTGCCGGCTTGGAAGACGGCGTTCTTATACTCCGGCTGCGGATACTTCAGCCGTCCCGCGGTGGCGAGATCGGGCAGCGACTCCTGCTTGACCACATCCGCCGTTACCAGATTGCGCAGGTAGCGCCCGATGACGATGGTCTTGAGGCACTGCGCTGGGTCGAGCATGGGCGGCTGAACTTCGGTGCCGGCATAAAACGAACCGGGCCGGAAGCGCGCGCCGAGCATTTGCGGGTTCCAGATGAACGCGATGGGCGGCAGCACGCCGATTTCCTGATGGGAGGGGCCGATCAGTTTCACCCACGGAGCGGCCGGATCGGACGCGGCGTTCTTCCAGATGATGCTGCCTTCCACGCGCCAGTCGATGGGCGCGAGAATGCGAAACGCTTCGCCGCCGATGTGGCGCGGGTCGTCCATGATGCTGACGGTCTGGAAGCGGAAGACGCCCGAGCGGTCGGCGGTGGCGGACTGTGCAGGCACCGGAGTTGGGACCGGCCGCTGCGCGAGGACGGGCGAGCAGCCGAGCAAACCGATTAGGACAAGTACACGGTCGCGCATAATGCTACCTCCATTGTGCCGCGATCGCCGGGCGTCCGGCTGGTTATCCGGCGCTATTGGCCCCGTGCCGCGCTCGCGCCGGCTCGATGTTGGGCAGGAACATCGTCAACAACCCGATGGCGGGCAGGAACGCGCAGATTTGATATACGAAGCCGATGCTGGTGGAGTCCGCCAGCTTGCCGAACAGCGCCGCACCGATTCCCGCGGTGCCGAATGCGAGTCCGAAGAACAAGCCCGACACCGTGCCGATCTTGCCCGGAACCAGCTCCTGGGCATAAACCAGGATCGCCGAGAAGGCCGAAGCCAGCACCACGCCGATGATCACCGTCAGCACGCCGGTCCAGAACAGGTTGGCGTGCGGGAGCAGCAGCGTAAAGGGAAGCACGCCCAGGATCGAGCACCAGATCACGTACTTCCGCCCGATGCGATCGCCCACCGGTCCGCCGATGATGGTGCCAGCCGCCACCGCGCCCAGGAAGATGAACAGGTAAATCTGGGCGGTCCGCACCGGCACATGGAATTTGCTCATCAGATAGAAAATGTAAAAGCTGTTCAGGCTCACCATGTAGAAGAACTTCGAGAAGATGAGCGCGATCAGCACCGCGAGCGCCAGCACCACTTTCTTGCGCGGGAGCTGGACGCTGGCGTGGGCGGCGCGGGCCTGCACTTTCTTTTCGAGGCTGCGCCTTCCCATGTGCCAGGCGGCGATGCGCGTCAGCACGATGATGGCGGCCAGCGCGGCCAGCGAGAACCAGGCAATGCTGCGCTGCCCGTGCGGCAGCACGACGAACGCCGCGAGCAGCGGCCCCAGCGCCGTTCCCGCGTTTCCGCCGACCTGAAAGAGCGACTGCGCCAACCCATGTTGTCCGCCCGAGGCCATCCGCGCCACGCGCGACGACTCAGGGTGGAACACCGACGATCCCATTCCGATCAGCGCCACCGCCAGCAGCACCATGGTGTAGCTGGGCGCCGACGACAGCAGAAAGAGACCTCCCAGAGTGAATCCCATGCCGATCGGCAGCGAGTACGGGACCGCGCGGTAGTCGTTATACAAGCCGACCAGAGGCTGCAGCAGCGAAGCGGTGGCCTGCATCGTCAGCGTGATCAGGCCGATCTGTCCGAAGTCCAGGCGGTAGGAGTTTTTCAGCAGCGGATACACGGCCGGGATGACCGACTGCATCATGTCGTTCAGAAAATGGCAGAAGCTGATGGCCGCCAGAATCCCGAACGCAGTGCCGGCCTCCGCTTTCGCCCGGGTAGCGACGGTGCCCGCGAGACTGGTTGTTCCCACTGCCATCTTTACTGTTAGTGTAGCCTTGCCGGCCGCTCCTTCGCGGCCCCGGCAGTGTATCGGTGATTTTGGGTGCGAATTGTACCGGCGCTGCGCACTATTCCAGCATGAGAACTCTCTTCGCAATACTCGTGTTGTCGGCCTGGTCCTGGACGGCCGGCGCCGCAACGTTGACCAAGTCGCATAGCCAGGGAAAATTCAGCGACGCCGAGGTGGAAGCCACCATCAAAGCCAAGCTGGCCAAGTCCAAGATCGGCAAGGAAGGCTTTCAAATTCACGTAAAGGACGGCACGGCCACCTGGACCGGAGCCACCAGCGTCATGCAACACAAAGGCGCCGCCACGCGGATGGCCAAGACGGCGGGCGCGACCAAGGTGGTCAACAACATCAAGGTGTCTGAGCAGCAGCCGGGCAAGGCCACGGGCGCCATCCCGCTTGCGCCGCGGCGCGTGGAAGTGAAGGCTGCGAAGCCAAATTGAGGCGCTACAGCGCTATTTCTTTTTCTGCGTCTTGGCCGAGAGCATCAACTGGATCAGCTCTTCGGTGACGTGCGGCTCCAGGCCCTCCGTGTGGCCTTTGGCCTCACGAACCACGTCGGCCACGATGCGGCCGCCCTTGCAGTTGGAGTATTCGTAGACTTCTGCGGTGCCCGGACGCGGCAGCCGTCCCCAGCCGTCCGAGCCGGGATTCTGACGAGTGGAATCGTAGACGTAGCCCGGCTTGGTATCGACGATGTCGGCTTTGCGGACTCGCTCGCCGCATCCGATCGTCTTCGCCCAGGCGGACGTCTCAGGAATGCCCTTGTCGTCCATCTCGTGCTGGCCCGTTTCAAAGATGAACGAGAATTCGTTGGCCGGCGGCTCGCGCAAGGCAGCCATCGCCGCGGAGAGATCGGGCCCGCCGCGTCCTGGATCTCCCGCGCGTCCGGCGGCCGCTCCCCGGCCGGGACCCGGCGCCGGACCCCGGCCCAAATTTCCGAAACTGCCTCGCCCCGGACTCCCGCCCAGCCGTCCGCCGGACAGGCTCAGCCATCCGTCCACTTTCTGCTTGAAGAAGTCGGTGCGGATGATCCGGTTCGAGGTCATGCCGCCCTGCGAGTGCCCCACCAGCCAAAAGGCCTTGATGTTCTTCGCGCCGATCTGGTCGTAGACCATGCTGACGATGTTCTGGAGGTATGCGTCGTCGGTTTCCCCGTTCCAGACATGCGTCGGAGGATTCGAGTTTGGAACCACGCTCGAGGTCGGGGTCGCAATCACCAGCCGGTATTTGTCTTTGAAATCGATCAGCGGAAAGTAGTGCCGGTGCCAGTTGCCGATGGATCCCGCGCCGTGCAGCGAAAGTATGAAGGTCACCTTTTCGCCTTTCTTCAAGTCGCACGGATAGTCCAGAAAGAATTTGCGGTTGGTTTTGGGCTCCACCGCGGTTCCTTGTTCGCTGACCAGCGCGCCGCAGTTGGCGTCCGGGCAGTGCATGGGGGGCGGGTTCTGGCAAGCCACTCCGCCGAGCTCCAGCGGCCCTGACTTGGCGGCGTACGCGGCCGCCGCGAGCGCGAGCATCGGAATCAGTCTGATCAGGATTTTGGTTGGTGTCATCGGGTTCCTCCGGCAAACAGCCATCTAGAATGTTACTCGGTAACAGTTTCCTCCGCAACCGCGTCCCGTCGTCCGCGCCTACTTCATATAGCCCCGTTCGCGGTAGTAGCGCGCCGCGCCGGGATGCACTGGGACATCATACGCCTTCCAGACGTTGTGCAGGTTGTAGGAAAAATTCAAGAGGCTCCATTCGAGCAGGTCCTGGTGTTCGTCCAGGGACCTGGCCACCAGGTAGGCGAAATCGTCGGGTGTGTCGGTCCGGCCGTAAACCACCACGCCGGTATGCGCGACGCTGGGAATCGGATGTTCGATCCCGCGCAGCAGTCCGTCCGGTATGTTGGCCCGCTCCATTTCGCCGCTGCGTGCAAGTTTGGCGAGCAAGTCGTCGGGAAGCTGCAGGTATTGCAGATCGAACTTCTGGCTGATTTCGTACCACATGTTGAACTCGGGCGCGTTCGCCAGCGTGCCCTCGCCGATGGCGACATCGAAGTTCTTGCGCTCCGCCTCGGCCATGCCGGCGCCGATGTGGCCGCCCGCCGACTCGATGGATGCTCTCGTCAGGCCGTAGTAGTCCAAAACTTCCGAAGCTTGAGCGCCAACGCTGGTCAGGACGCGAACCGGCCAGCGCTTCTGCTTGATCTGGCCGAGATCGGTGATGCCCAGTTCGGCATTCACGGCCACGATGAGATAAGTGGGCGACTGAATCTGGGCAATCAGACGCAGGTTCTTGCGTGGCTGCTCGCGCGAGTACGCGCCGGCTCCGCGATAAGCATCCCAAAGAAACGGCGCGCCAGTGGCTCCGAACTCCACGGGGGCGTGCGGCGGGGCAGGGGCTTGGTTGCGCAGAAAAGGCGCGCGCTGCCAGAGTTCCTCGATCGGCGGAGGAATCTTCGCGTCGGCTACGATGCGCGGAGCGTCGGCGCCGGAGCAGTTGTAGCAGACCTGCACATCGTAGCCATAGGGCCGCAGGGCTTCCTTGACGATGTCGCCCAGGGCGCCCCAAGGACAGACTTTGCAGGCTCCGCCGAAGACCGGCTTCTTGACCTGGATGCCGAGCTCTTGCGCGCCGAGCGGGAGCGCGGCGAGAAGTGCAAGGCCGGCGATCAGGCGGACGGACCCCTGCGGCGTCCGCCTGCAACCGGTCCTCATCCCAAGCCAAGACATGGCCCGCGCCCCCTCGACGAATATATCGTCCATCCCGCCGGGGTGTCAATAAAAATGTGACCCGGTAACACTTTGCGCGGCAGCGGCGAATCTATGCCGTCTTTCGCCGGCCGGCGGGACGCGTGCGCTGCAGCTTCTCGAACTCGGCGCGGGAAGGGAACTTGTGGATCGCGAAGTCGACCATTTGAAGCGCCATGCTGACGTAGCGGTCCAGGCGGTTGCTGGCCAGCACCATTCGCGCGACGGTGAAATTGCCATCAATCAGGAAAGCGGCCAGCAGTTTTGCGTACAGGTCGTCTTCCGGATCCCGGCCGGCCTCGCGGCTCAACGCGGCGGCCAGCAGGTCTTCGTACTGCAACTGGATCTTCAGCGATGCCGCCGTCAAAGCCGGTTCCGAATCCACCAGCTTGCTGTAGCGGACGATGTCGCCGCGCCGGGCGACCTCGGTTGCCGAAGTCTCGATGAAATCGCGCCAGTATTGGAGAACCGAGACTTGGCGGTTCGGATCCAACAATCCCTTTTCGAAGTGATGCAGGGCGATCTGCCGGAAGGCCAGCGCGATCTGCTCCTTGGAATTGAAATAGCGCAGCACCGTCTGCTTGTGGACGCCCGCCTTGGCCGCGATGTCTTCCAGCGTGGTGGCGGTGAAGCCTTCCTTGCGGAATAGAGACTGGGCGCTCTTCAGGATCAACCGGCGGGTCTCATCCTTCTTGCGCGCGCGAAGTCCTTGCTTCGGGTTCACTGCAGTTACTATATCGAACTAGTTTGTGACCGCATAGCCGGTGGTTGCGAGCATTCGGCCGTTTGCGTCACCGGCGGCGCGGCCGTTGACGACCAGTTTGTAATTGGCCTGGGGATCGACTCCCGAAAACTTGACCACCAGCCGGCGGGGCGACATGGCCGCCTTCAGGTTGAACGAAATGCGATGCCCGTCGACGTGGACTCCACTCAGCGTGCACGCATTGAAACCGGCGCCGTGAGCGCGTTGCACGTTGATGTACGCGTCTCCCAGCACGCCCGACATCATTTCCACGCTGGCCATCTCGCTGCCGGTGCCCCAATGGATGCCCGTCAAGGCTCCCTGTTGATCCGGGTAGCCGGTATGCGCCCAATTCTCCCAAGGCGCCACGGCGAATCCGGATCTTGCGGCGGCTACGGCGCGCTCCAGATACTCCAGACGGCCCGTGGACTGGTAGTAATCGAGCAGCAGCGTCGCAAGATAGCACTCGCGCGCGTCGCTCCACTCCGCATCCGTGTTCTGCGTGGTGGTGCCGCCCAGCAGTTTGGGCGCGAACAGCGGATGATTCCAGACCTGCTGGGTGAGCAGCAGATAATCCAGCACGCGCTGTCCGGTCTGCAGATATTTCGGCTGCCCGGTGAGCCGGTAGATCTGCATGTACGCCTGCACCGCTTGCATGGTCGACAGGTTGTTCTGCGGATACTGAGCGGTCCAGCGATCGTAGAACGTGAACGGCTTGCGCGCGCAGGAGCGGAAGGTTTCAAAATCATACCAGCGCTGCCTGGGAAGCACTTCGCGCTCGATGAATTGCTGAGCGCGGATGGCGGCCTGGAGGTATTTCGCGTCGCCCGCGAAACCGGAGAACTGCGCCAGGAACAGCGCGGAGCCGGCGGTTTCCGCGTTAAAGTCGCGAAACTCCTCGCGGGGTTGGCGATTGGAATCGAACCAGGAGGGAATTTCGCCGGAAGGCTGCTGCGCCGTCAAAAGAAAATCCGCGTAGGGACGCAGGAAGGCGAGCACTTCGGTCTTTCTTTCCGGCGTCAGGTCGGAGGCCCAGCGTAGCATCCAATAACCGGTCCAGGACATGCAGAAGGTGTGATAGTCGTCGGCGTAGCCGGCCCATCCATCTTCTTTCTGCCAGGTGTTGGTGTCGTGGATGTAGATGGTGGAGAAAAGGCCGTGGTCCTGGGGACTCTTGAGAGCAAGCGTCAGAACCTGCTCGGCCTTGCGCCGCATTTCCTGATTGTTGGAGTGCGTGGCGTAGAGGCGCCAACCGTAGGCGGTGCGCAGATTCTGAAACCAGGCATTGAACCAGGCGTCTTCCTTGGGCGCGTCATTGAATCGCCCGCCCGGATTGCGATTGCTGGTCAGCGCGCCGCAGCGCTGGCCGCCACAATCGAATTCGAAATATTTTTCGTTGGCGTAGCGGACCCACGCCTCCTGGCGCCAATCGTCGAAGAGAAATAACTCGGGACGCCGCACGTTCTGCTGCAGGTTCAGGGTTTGCTTTAGCGCGGGGCTTCCGAATTTTTCCCACAGCAGCCGGCTGATGCGGCCGTAGCCCAATCGTTCGGGCTGGCTGGACGCCACGATCCAGTATTGATAGCTGACGGGGTCGCGAATCGCATCGCTGCTCGCGGAGCCGGTGATCCGCCGAAAGTAGCTGTGGCCATAGGGAGCGCTGGGAACCACGCCGTACGAGAACCACGCGCGGCTGTTGGATGTGACATCCAGATCGAGCGCCACTGGAGCATTGCGCAGATCGTTGGCGGTGAGCAGGTCCACTCGGGGCACGATCGCGGCGAAGATCCGCGCCTGCTGAAACATCACCGCCGGCGATTTGAAACCCCAGTGCGGAATCAACATGTCCTCGGCCGACTTCAGGTTTTGGCTCCAGACAAAATCCAGAGGTCCGCGCTCGGGTGTGTCCTCATGCCGCGGCGCCGGAGCGAAAAACATGCGATCTTCCACCGACTGCACCGGTCGCCCGGGAACAAAACGCACCTTCACCGCGACGGTGTCGGGGTCTGGGCCGAGCTGCAGCTCGCGCTCAACCGTGCTGTCTCCGCATTTCGCTTTGGTGAGAATTTTCCCGCCCGTCAGCTCCGCGCTCACGACGCGGCACGCCTCGGTCTTGCCGGCCGCTCGGACTTGGGTCAGGGAAGCGGACGTATCCAGCGCCGGCACCCAGGACTTGCCGTCCAATATCTGCACCGTTTCGGCGGGACCTGACTCGACGGTCGAAACCACGACGCGGATCCTGTCCCCGCGCAACACCGACGGTGAAGTCGCTGCGGCGGCCGACAAGGCTAAGACCAGCGCGGCGCTGACAATGCCGCTGCGGATGTGGATCTGCACTCTTTGTGTAGTGTAATGCAACGCGACCACGATGCGATACACTGGCCGGATGATGCGTGTCCTTGCGCTCGCGGCCGCGTTTCCACTCTTGGTCGCCGCGCAGCGAGTTTTTCCGCCGCTACGGATCATCGGCAACGTGTACTACGTCGGCGATAACGACCTGGCCAGTTACCTCATCACCACGCCCAAGGGCAGCATCCTGATCAACACGGGTTACGAGTACTCGGTGCCCGAGATCCGATCACGCATCGCCACTCTGGGCTTCAAGTTCTCGGACATCAAGATCCTGCTGGTGACGCACGCGCACTCAGATCACGCCGCCGGCGAAGCAGCGGTGAAGAAGCTCACGGGCGCGCAGATGCTGGCCATGGCCGAAGAAGCTCCGCTGCTCGAATCGGGTGGCAAGACCGACTACCTGTTCGGCAATTCCGGCTGGTTCCCCGCGGTGAAAGTGGATCGCACGCTGAAGGACGGCGAGCAGATCGAGCTGGGCGGCACCGTGCTCACCGCGTATCTGCATCCGGGGCACACCAAGGGCAGCACCAGTTACGCGCTAGATGTCGTCGAAAGCGGCAAGACGTACCACGTGCTGATCGCGAACCTCGGCAACATCAACCCCGGCACCGTGCTGCTGCACAATCCGAAGTATCCGAAAATCGTCGAGGACTACGCGCGCACGTTTCAGGCGCAGAAGCAGCTGCCTTGCGATATTTTCCTGACCTCGCACGCCGGCCAGTTCGGATTGCTGCGCAAATGGCGTCCGGGCGATTCGTACGATCCCAACCGCTTCGTCGATCCGGACGGCTACGCGCGCGCGGTGGAACGTTCAGAAGGCGCTTACCTGCGGCAGTTGCAGCAGGAGCGCGACGAAGAGCAGGCCTGGAAGGATCACCTGCATTTCAAGGACGTGATTCCCGACAAGCAGTAACTCAGCCGCCGCCCAGATACTTCTTCACATCCGGATAAAGCAGCTCGTGCACGTCGGGCTGGTCGAGATCGGCTTTGTGAACCACCCGCGCGGGCAGGTCGACCTGCTTGGGCGGCGTCACTCCGTGCAGCTTGTCCACCAGCGTGCGCACCGCTTCGAAGCCCATGCGGAACGGATCCTGCACCACCAGGGCGTCGATGGTTCCGCCTTTCAAATCGTCGATGATGCTGTCGCTCGCGTCGAAGGCCACGAATTTCACCTTGCCCGAAAGGCCGCGCGACTTGAGCGCCAGCGCCACGCCCATGCTGCTGGGCTCCGACGATGCGAAGATGCCGTCCAGATCCGCGTGCGCCGTCAGGATATTCTCCGCGGCGGCGACGCCTTTGGAACGGTCGGACATGGAGAACTGGCGCGCGACGATCTGGATCTTCGGAAACTCGGCCTTGATCACTTCGTCGAAGGCGCGCTCGCGATCCATGGTGGACGCGCTGCCGGGAGTATTCATGACGATCGCGACCTTGCCCGCGCCGCCGATCAGCCGAGCCAGCTCGCGCGCGCCCATCTGGCCAGCCTGATAGTTGTTGGTGGCGACGAAGGTGAGGTAGTTGGTGGAATCGACGCCCGAGTCGAAGACCGTGACCGGAATGCCCAGCTCGGCGGCGCGGTCGAGCGAACGGTTCAGCGCCTTGCGCTCGGTGGCTGCCACCGCCAGGCCGTCCACATGCTGAGCGATCATCGAATCGACGATCTGCATCTGGCGGTCATACTCGGTCTCCTGCGCGGGTCCGTTCCACAGCACTTCGACTCCGAACTTCTGGCCTGCGGCGGCCGCCCCGGCGTGCACCGAGACCCAGAAGACATGCGAGTTGGCTTTGGGGATGACGGCGATTCGTTTGGTCGCGCCGCGGTTGCAGGAAAGCAGCAGCACCAGCGATGCTGCCGCTGCGATGGCGCGGTTACTGCGCACACCAGCCGCCGTCGATCAGAATGTCGGTGCCGGTGATGAACGACGCTTCGTCCGAACACAGGTACAGCGCCAGCTTCCCGACTTCTTCGGGCTTACCCCAGCGTCCTAGCGGGACTCGCGCGTTGAACGTTGCGTTGGCCGCCGGATCCGCCGCGAGCGGCGCCGTCATCTCGGTGAGAAACGGGCCGGGACTGATCGCCACTACAGTGATGTTTTCGGAAGCCAGTTCGAGCGCCAGCGCGCGAGTGAATCCCAGGAGTCCTGCCTTGCTGGCCGAATACGCGGTGCGCTGCGGAAGCGAGATGTGCGCCATGATCGAGCTGATGTTGATCACCCGGCCGTAGCCGCGGCCTTTCATGTGCGGCACGAAGGAGCGCGACAGCAGGAAGGCGCTGGTCAGGTTGGTGTTGAGCACCGTGTTCCAGTCGGCCAGGGTGAAGTCGAGGCACAGGCTTCGCACCACGGTGCCGGCGTTGTTGATCAGGATGTCCACCGGCCCGAGCTTGCTCTTGACGTCGCGCTCGAGTTGGAGGATCTGCGCTTCGTCGCTGACGTCGGCGCGGAAAACTTCGGCTTGGGCGCCCAGTTGGCGGGCTTCCTGGGCGACGGCTGCAAGCTGCGCGGCATCGCGCGAGACCAGAGCTAAGCGCGCGCCTGCTCCGCCCAACGCCAATGCCATCGCCTTGCCCAAGCCGCGGCTTGCGCCGGTGATCAGTGCCACGCGTCCGTTCAATGCCATAAGCGCTCATTGTACACACTGGAGGCCGGCTGAAAGCCGGCTGCAGCCAGGATTGGCTGCCCCACGGTGGTAAACTAAGAACGCGTTGCCTCGCCTGTGCGTCGATCGCCGCACGACGCTTTTTTCGCTTCCGCTCCATGCGATCAGAACCCGTACGTTATTTGTCCGAACCCGCGGCCGTCTCGATGGACGACCGCTGGTACGAGATTGCCAGTCTCGAGCATCCCTGGATCGTGCGCCGCTTCGAAGTGCTGCGCCGGTTGGGCGACTCGCTGATCCAGCAGTCCAGCTCGATCGCCGAGTTCGGATGCGGGCATGGGCTGCTGCAGCGCCAGGTGGAAGATTTCTACCACCTGCCAGTCACCGGATTCGACCTGAATGAAGCGGCGTTGAAACAGACCGCCGCGCGATCCAGCCCGGTGTGCTGTTACGACTTGCTGGAGCAGCGGCCGGAGTACGAGGGCCGCTTCGATTTGATTCTGCTGTTCGACGTCCTCGAGCACATTCAGGATGAGGAGGCGTTTCTCCGGGCGCTGTTGTTTCATCTGGGGCCTGCCGGGCGTGTCTTGATCAACGTGCCAGCATTCCAGTCGCTGGCCTCGGCGTACGATCGCGCGGTCGGTCATCTGCGCCGCTACAACGTGCGGTCGCTTTCGAACGCGGCTCAAAGGAGCGGAATGGATCTTGCGAGCTGGACCTATTGGGGGCTGCCGCTGATGCCTCTGCTGATGTTGCGAAAGCTGTGGCTGGCTGGGCGATCGGACCAGCACATCGTTTCCGCCGGGTTCGAGAGCCACGGGCGGGTGATGGATCGGATGCTCTTATGGCTGTCCCGTTGCGAGCCGATTCCACAACACCTGGTGGGGACTTCGTTGATGGGCGTCTTGGTTCGATCGTTCTGAGGATCGTCGCATGGGCCGGTTCAACAATTCCAACGCGGTGGCCGGCGCTCCCGCGGAGTTGCGTCCCGTAACGTTCGAAGCGTCCGTTGTCACGCTGCCGCGCGCCGACTCGAGCCTGATGCAGCAGGCCGGTTTCGCGCTGTTGTGCCTCTTCGCGGTATCGGCGTACGCGAACGAATTCGCCACTCGCTTGTTCCACGTCAAGGCTTACATCTCGACCGTCTCCTGGGTGCTTCTGCCGCTACTCCTGCTCGTGAGCGGCAACGTGTTCCGCGGTGTCCGCGACGTGATCGGACGGCTATGGGTGTTGTTTCTCGCCTGGATGTGCCTGGCGGTGCCGTTCAGCGTGTGGAAGGGCGGATCGGTGGCGGCTCTCGTGGATTACGTGCCGCACGGTTGGCTTCAGTTTTTCTACTTCGCGGTGTTCGCCATCTCGGTCCGGCATCTCCGGCGCGTGATGCTGTTCCTGATCGCGGCCGACTTTCTGCTGCTGGTGGATTGTTTCTGGGGCGGGTCGATGCAGACCGGCCGGCTGGAAATTCCCGACAGCATGTTCTTCCGGAACGCCAACGATCTCAGCCTGCAGCTCATCATCGCGATCACGCAGTTCCTGTACCTGCTGTATCAGCGCGAGGTTTGGAAGCGGGTCGCGGGCGGCGCGGGCATGCTGGCGGGGTTGGTGTTCCTCTTCGAAACCGGGGCGCGCGGCGCGTTCGTCGCGATGCTCGGTCTGGCGGCCGCGATCCTGGTGCTGGGAAAACACCGGATTCGATTCGTTCTGGCGGCGGTTCCGATCGCGGTTGGCGCTCTGGCGCTGGCGCCTGCCTCGGTGTTTCACCGGATCACGCTGATTTCGATCGAGCCGGAAAACGTCGCGGCGCGAGACTCGCAAGATGACGCGGCCATCTCCTCGCAACGGCAGCGCCTGGCCCTGCTCGGCCAAAGCGTAATGTACGCCGTGACGCATCCACTGGTGGGCGTGGGGCCGGGGCAGTTTGGCGCGGCTGTCGCGGCGGACGCTGCGCGGGAAGGGAAGCAGGCGACCTGGCTCGGCACGCATAATTCGTACACGCAGGTGGCCAGCGAGTGCGGGATTCCCGCGCTTCTGATTTACACCGGCGTCGTCTTCCTGGTGCTGCGTTCCAACTTGCGGATCTACCGGCGGGCGCCGGAGGACTCGAGCGATGTGAGTGCGCTGGCGTTCTGCCTGTTCGCCGGCACGCTGGGGTACGCCATCGACACGTTCTTCTTCCACGTCGCCTACAGCAGCTACCTGCCGGCGATCGCGGGCATGAGTGTGGCGCTGCGCCTGGCGGTGGACCGGCGGTTGTGGACGTGAAGCACGCGCTGGCGATTTGCGCGCTGCTGGCCGTGTTTGTCTGGCTGGCGCGGCGGCAGATTTTCACCTGGCCCTATTACTATGACGAGGCCGACTACATGTACGCGGCCTCGCTGGGCTGGCGCGCGAATTACACCGGCAGTCCCGCGCAGCCGCTGGCCGATTTCGTCCGCGTGGGGCTTGCGCGCGGCGGCGATGCTTCCGAGCGGTCTGAGTTGTCCGCTCAAACCCGAGCCGGGCGCGATGTCGACTTCTATCGTCACTGGCATGGGCCGCTCTATAGTTACTGGCTCCTGGCGCTGGCTCCACTGCGTCTGGATGAGCGCGTGACGCGGAGCCTTTCCTATGGGTTCCCTGCGCTGACGCTGCTGGTGATCTATCTGGGGAGCCTGTGGCTTCTGCCGGGCGGCCAACGTCAGCTCGCGGCGATTCTTGGTTCCATTTTCTATTTGTGGAGCTACACGACGACCGTGACCAACGAGATCGCTCCACACTCGCTCTTCGTGCTGTGCTATGTCGCAGCTCTGATCTTGCTGATGAAGTGGCGTATCACCAGCCGGTCGCGTTACTGGTACGGTGCGGTGATCGCGGCCGCGCTTGCGTTCTGCACGCTGGAAGTGGCGTTTGTTCTCGTTGTGGTTCTGCTGGTGTGCGCCGCGCTCGAGCACAAACTAACCGACTGGCGCTGGATGAGCAAGTCGATTGT
This sequence comes from Terriglobia bacterium, assembly GCA_020073265.1. Classification (GTDB taxonomy): domain Bacteria; phylum Acidobacteriota; class Terriglobia; order Bryobacterales; family Bryobacteraceae; genus Palsa-89. The sequence continues at coordinate 17,270 of JAIQFN010000053.1, forward strand.
GCTGTTCGCCGGCACGGTGCTGGTGCTGTGGCCGGCCGCCGTTTTGAAGCTGAGCTTCGTCAAGGCCTACTTGTTCATGTCGTACCTGGCGATCTTTCGAAAGTCACCCTGGGGCGGCGTGAGCTTCGCCGAGACTTGGCGGCTGCGCTTCACGCATTCGCCCTGGGAATGGCTGCTGCTAGCGGCTGCCGTCATCCTCTATTTCCGGTTTTGCGATGTGGCTACGCGCCGCCTGCTGTTTCCGATCTTCTTCTATGCCGGCCTGATGCTGCTTGTGCTTTTGCGAGTGAACACGGAAACGCCGCGCTACATGCTCCCGTTTCTCGCGGCGCTCCAGGTCGGCGCGGGATTCACGTTCGCCACGATTTTCACGAAATGGAGGCTAGCGCTCCGAAGCGCCCCAGCAGCCGCGATCTGCGGCCTGCTGCTCTGGAACACCACCGCGCAGATTCGCGCTCATCCCATTCTCCCCGCGCCGCGGCTGGCCTCGGTTCTCGCCTCGCTGCGCGAGCAGAAGCTGACCGGCAAGAAGCTGCTGGTGCCGCAGGACGATCTGCCGATGATCCACTACTACTTTCCAGGAACGTCGCTGCGCGGCTATGTGAATGAGCAGGAACGGTCGGCCGCGCTGGCGCACGAGCGCTTCGATGCCGTCCTCGATCGAGACAAAACGCTGGCTTCCCGCACTAGTGTTCCTAACGATGAGAGGTAGCCAAGAGACACCGGCGGCGCACGAGCCTGGCCAGCGCTTTGTGCTGAACGTGATTTGGAACTGGCTGGGCACCATCGTCAGCCTGTTCATCGGCTTCGTATTGTCGCCGTACCTGATCGTGAAGCTGGGCGCGGACGGTTACGGCGTGTGGGCGATCACCTTCGCGCTGGTCGAGTATTGCTGGTTTTTCGACTTCGGGTTTCGCTCCGCCACGGTGAAATTCGTGGCGCACTATTCGGCCATCAACGATCCGGACAATGTCCGCGCCGTGCTCAGCACCGTCCTGCTCTATTCGAGCATCACCGGTTGTGTGATCCTGGCCGGCGCGCTCGCAGTGGCGCGCTATGTCGAGCACTTCTTCCGGATTCCGGAAAACCTGCGCGGAAGTTTCCAGACCCTGCTGATTCTGATCACGCTCAGTTGGTGCCTGGGGCTGGTCTTCAATGTCTTCAACGCGTCGATTGAGGCGGTGCAACATTTCGAGTATTCCAACAAAGCCTCCATCGTGTCCGCGATAGTACGGGCCATCGGATGGGCGTCGGCCTTGTATCTGGGGTACGGGCTGATCGCCATCGGCGTCGTGACGGTGCTGAGCCAGGCGGCCGGCTACATCGTCAACTACATCTACTTCCGCAGGATTTTCCCGGGACAACGGCTCTCGCCGCGATTCGCGCGGCTCTCGACGCTCCACGAGATGGCCCGCTTCGGCATCCACACCTTCGTCATGACCATTTCGAACCAGTTGCGCAACGCGGGCGCGCCGTTGTTGATCGGGCATTTCCTGCCGGCGGCATTCGTGGGCTTCTACAATCTGCCGGTGCGGCTGCTGCAGTACACGGTGGAGCTGGTGGGGCGCCTCGGGATCGTGACCAACACGAAGGCAGCGGAACTGGCAGCGCGCGATCGCTCCGAAAGCCTCACGGACCTGGCGGTTTACACCAACCGCTATTGCCTGGTGATCTTCATGCCGCTCGCGATCCTGCTGGGGACGCACGGGCCGCAGCTTTTGACGTTATGGGTGGGACCGCAGTTTGCGAACCAGAGCGCGCCGCTTCTGCTTCCGCTGCTGGTGGCTTGTGTGATCGGCGTGGTGGGGCAGTACAGCGCCGGCATGCTTCTGCAAGGCCTGGGCAAGCATCAGCGCTATGCGCGCAGCCTGCTGGTGGAAGCCGTCGCGGGACTGTTGCTCGCGATCGTCGTCATCCCGCGCTGGGGCATCGTGGGCGCGGCCTGGCTCGCGGCAGCGCTCACGGTTTTGAATCGCGGGATCGTCGCCGCGTGGCTCATCAGCCGGACCATCCATCTATCGTTCGCCCAATACGTGCAATCCGTTTACGCTCTGCCGGCGCTTGCGATGCTGCCGGTCCTGGCGCTTTCCTGCTGGCTACGGTCGACGATCCTGCCAGGCAACGGCTGGGCTCAGATTTTCGCTGCGGCGGTACTCTTAGGCGCGAGTTACTACGGCTTGGCGTTTTTCATGGCGCTGGAGCGACGCCATCGCGCGTTGCTGGCTTTGTGGATTGCAAAGAGTTGGCGCGCGCCGGCGGCCGAGGCGGTGGCGCCTGTTTAGAGACGTGCCGCGCTTGTGCGTGCTGGTCCCCTGCTACAACGAGGAGGACATGCTGCCGGAGTTTTTCGAGACGGTGATGCCGGTCCTGGAAGACGCCACCGGCGGGCAATGGTCGATTCTGTGTGTCGACGACGGCAGCCGGGACGGCACCTTCGCCGTGATCACCGAATGGCACCGGCGCGATTCCAGAATTTCCGGCGTCCGGCTGAGCCGCAATTTCGGGCATCAGGCAGCGCTTTCCACCGGCCTGGCCTACGCCCGGGGCGAGTACATCGGCATCATGGATTGCGATTTGCAGGACCCGGCCGAAGTTCTGGTGGAACTGTACCGGGCCTGTCTCGACGATGAGCTGGACGTGTGCTACGGCATCCGCGGCCGCCGCGACGCGCCCTGGTTTCTGCGCGCCGCCTACTCCGCGTTTTATCGCATCATCCAGAAGGCGGCCGATCATGAATGGCCGCGCGACGCCGGCGACTTCTGCGTGCTGAGCGCGCGCTCGCAGCAGGCCTTGCTGGCGCTGCCGGAGCAATCGCGGATGCTGCGCGGTCTGCGCTCGTGGGTGGGATTCCGGCAGTCCGGGATCGCTTACAACCGGCCGGCCCGGCTGCGAGGATCGAGCAAGTACAACTTGAGGAAGCTCACCGCGCTGGCGCTGCAGGGATTGATCTCGTTCAGCAACATCCCGCTGCGTCTGGCGAGTCTCATGGGGGTCGCGATGGGGTTCTTCTCCATCCTGTTCTGCGCGCTCGTGCTGATCAACCGGCTGATTCCGCGATTCACGCTGCTGGGATATTGGGTGGGCGCGAATCCCGGCACCGCTACGCTGCTCGTGTTTCTCTCCTTCACATTGAGCGTACTGTTCATCTGCCTGGGGATTATCGGCGAGTACCTGGTGCTTCTGCTGCAGGAGATCAAGAAGCGGCCGGCCGCGATCGTGGCGTCGGTCGTCGGTGAAATGCGGCCCTACGATTCGGCCTACGCGCTCCTGGATGCCAGCTCGCAGCCCTCGCTGTGGAGCGTTACGGCGCGTTGACCGCGGCGTAGAGCCACCACCAATCCGACTCGGCGCGGAGCCGGAATCCCGACTGGATGCTCGGCAGGTAGTTTCGAAACAGCGCGCGGGCGTCGGGTTCCGAAGAGGCCGGATGCTTCGGCACCATCACGATGTCGGCCGATCCGAACAACCAGGCGGGCGATGGCTTGTGCCTATCGTTGAAGGTGTGATTGAAGGCCAGCGCCGGCGAGCCGCCGCGCGCCGGGGGCCGGAGCAGCGCGTAAGGAAACGGATTCACCATGTCGAGCGTGAATACGGTGTCGCGCGGTGTCGAGAACTTTTTGAGCAGGGCCGCACCGTCGTTGACGTAGTCGACGTATGTGCGCCCGTTGCTCCGTCGGTCGGCTTCCGTGCCGTCGGGCGTGTCGTAGAGAAGCAGTTTCGCCAGGTGCGGCGCGCGGAAGCGGGCGATTTCGGATTCCGGCGGATTGTTCGTGGCCTCAATGAACGCGTACACAACACCGCTTGCGTTGCTGAAGAACGCCGGTGCGTAACAAATCAGGCCGAGTAGGACAAGGATGGTGTGGGGTCGGGGGAAGCCGGTGGAGCCGGTCTGAGACTCCACAGCGCGGCCGTGTTCCACCAGAAGAATCGCGAGCAGCGCGTTGAGCGGGTAGCCGCTGGGCTGCGCATTGGTGGCCAGCAGGAGAGCGCCGCCGGTGAAGACCAGTGCTGTCGCGATGAGCGGGCGAAGCGTGGTGGTGATGCTCACCAGGAGCGCGAGCAGGGCCAGCGGAAGCAGTTCCGCGAATCCTCTCGCGAACGACCAGCGGATGTTCCACAGCGAAAGGCCGGAACCGCGGGCCTGGCTCATCAGGTGCAGGTCGTTCCAAACGGCGAGAAAGTCGAAGCGCAAGTACGCCATCATCGCGAGGCCGCCCGCGAGAAAACCCGCGAGAGTCCAGACGATTCGGCGGCGAGCGGGCCTCGCGATGGCGATGCACAGTGCAACCAGGCAGTAGCTGGGTTTGAGAAACAGGAGAGCGACGGAAATGATGCCGGTCGAAATTCCGCCGAGTTTGCTCTGGCCGCCCGGCCGGAAACATTCCAGGACCACCAGGCCTACCAGAGCGTATCCGTAGCGGTTGTAGAGCATCGCGTGGCTCAGCGTGTTGGGCGGCCAGCCGATCGGAAAAGGCGCGACGGCGATGAGCATGAGCAGTGCCGCGCTAAGGATCGCTGGTATCGCAGGCATTCGCCGCCGGCTCAGTGCATAGGCCCAGCCACCGATGATCGCTCCGACGAGAGCGCTCATGTAGCCGACGCCATTGGCGGAATTGTGTGCGAGCTTCAGGCCGGCGGCGGAAAGCAGTCCCAGCAGCGGTCCCATGCTGGGGCTGAAATCGACGTCGGGACGCTGGCCGTTGAGCACTCGCCAGCCCGCGTCGAAGACCAGAAAGATGTCGTGGCCGAAGATTCGAGTGTGAACCGAGCCGATGGCAGCCGTCGCGGCTGAGAGAGCCAGGATCAGCACCGCCGCGCACACGTCCGTTAGCGGGCTGGCTGGCTTGGACCAGACCTCGGTCAAGCGATCGATCCGGCGAGCTCGCTGCTCCTCGCCGCCTGGCGTCGAGACGAGTCTCGATGCGGCACGCGCGAGTGCGTGCGCCACGGTTTAACCTCCTACTGCTGGGCGGCGACCATCACAGGCGAAGTCGTGATCTGCCCGCCGTTGTTGCGTTCGATGATGTAATAGGCGACGCGATCCGGAATCAGATTCATTCGAATCCGGCAACCGGCGCTGCAATCGGCGTACTTGGCCGGCTCGCTCGTCCAACCGAACGGTCCCGCGACGGCGCCTCCCGGAGGCCCGTCGCCGAAAAAGATTCCGCTCAAAACGGTGTTGACGCCCACCACGGTGGTAAGGCGCAGCGTCACGTGCCCGCTTAGGTTCCAGGTCAGGTAGACGCCGTTACCGAAATTCGTGATGGACTTCGTGTCGAGCACCGCGCCCGAGTCGCCGTCCAGGATCTGCGCGGTCTGGGTTCGATTGGTGTTGTCCCAATCCACGAAGTAGAACGCCACTTGGTGCTGCGCGCCATCGGTGAAATGAAAATCCACCGTGAATGACGTAAAGTCATACACGCAGGCGGCGATCCTTCCCGAACTGCTGATTTTCTGCAACCCTCGGGCGTCGGAGGTTTGCGTGGCCCAGGTGTACGGCGTTCCGCCGACGGCCACGTTCACATAACTGGGGTACAGTGTGGAATCCTGTAGGACATTATAGCCGTCCGCGCCGTACAGGTTTTTCCAATCGCCGGATGTCGCGGTGTCGATGTTGACGAAAGTGGCGGCATTACCGATGTTCTGGGACGGGCTGGCGGCCGACGCCGGAACCGAGCCGATGGAACAGCCTCGCTCCTGGCGCGGCGTGGGATACAGGCTGTTCGCCGATCCGTCCACCGGCCCGTTCTCGGCATAGCCCCAGCAAATCCGCACCTGGTCGCCCGGCGAGCCGGACACGTCGACGTCATTCGGCACGTAGTTGTTTCTGACCATCGAATCGCTGGCCGGAAACGCGGGCATCGACACGGCGCAGATCTCCGAGCGTACGCCGTTCAACCACCAGCACGGCTCGAACATCCAGGCGCCGTCGGGACTGAGTTTGGGCGCGGAGAATTGATACTGCCCGCCGACGCCGGTGAAGGCCGTGGATAGCAGCCGCTGCCGAAGACCCGTGCCGTCGAACGGAGCCGAGACATCCAATTGTTGGATCTTTCCGGCGACCGACGACGCGTTAAAGAAGCACGGCGCCGCTTCTTCGTACTGGTTGGTCAGGCACTGGCTCTCGCCGGTGGCGAAAGGAACGCTGACGTATCGGTCGCCGGCGCTCGAGTCCATGCGGCATTCGCCGGCATGCAGGGCGTAGCACGCGGCAAAGCTGGTGGCGTCGCTGATGGTGTCGCTGGCGGTGTTGGGGCTGCTGATGTCCTTCAGCAGAAAACGGCCCGCGAACAGGACGAACGGCAGTTGTTTGGGATCGGCGGGCCCGCCCGAATACGGGTCTGTAATTTTGTAGACCTGGTTGGCGCCAGGCACCGGCGTGAGCGCTCCACCCGCGCCCGGACCGGACCGGAACTCCGGCCCGTTGCCCGAAGGCGGATTGAGATGACGATAGGTGACCACCCAGCGGCGGTCCCACGCTGAAGCGGCCGTCTGATCGCTGTTCATGTATTGCTGGATGAGGCCGGTGTAACCCGCGCCCGAGCCGGCCCAGGCCGGAGAGACCGCGGCGATGGCCGGCAGCGGTTGCATTACTTGCTGGGTGATCGGCACATCGTAAAAGCCCGCGTACTTGGTTTGATCCTGCAGCTCGACAGCGACAGCGATCTTATTATTGGGAGTGGATCCCACGGTTTGCACGCCATGCACTAACACCAGGGCCGGATTGTCGGGCAGCCAGGTGGCGCTCGAGTCGGTGCCGTCCATCATCCAGTTGGCGGCTGCCACAATCCAGTTCGCCGTCATCACGAGCGACAGCCCGTCCGTGTGCGCGGAGGCGATAGTCGCATACGGCGGTTGCGCATTGTTCGGCCAAACGCCGCCGCCGCGAACCAACCACAGGTTGATCTCGGTTGCCGAGATCACATCCTTCTTGACGACGATGAACACCTCGTCGTAGTCGTTGTAGTTTTCGTTCGGGCGCACCCAGTCGCCTACCGTCAGGTTCTGTAACTTCGACCAGGCGGCGTTGGTTACCGTGGATCCGTCGGTGCTGGTGCAAGGAAACTGCTGCGCCTCGGGCTTGCCTCCCGGATAAATGGCGGCCGTTCCAGGAGTGTGGCTGCAGGGTTCCGACGATACCTTGACCTGAATGCAATGGCTCCCCGCGGCGCCCTGGTCCACCAGATACTGCGCGAGCCCCGTCGGGCACCCGTACGCCTCGTTCGCCGCCATCGAAGTCCCGGCCCCGGCTCCGGCGTTGGTCCAATTCGCCGTCTGCCCGTAACCAGACCGATTGACCGCGGTAACCGCCATCTCAAACGGTCCATACAAAGAACTGCCGGCGCTGGCTGCATTGGGATAAGGATGATCGAGAGTAAGTGAATGGTACTTACCCAGAGCGTGAATTGGCCCATGCACGTAACCCCATCGCCCGGGATACTTGGAGAAACTGTCGAAGACCTGGACTAAGTTCCCGGTGGTGGCATCAAACGCGGCGCAGACTCTCAGGTTGCGATCACCGCCGCCGATCGCGCCCAGGCACGTCCTGGCATAACCTCCCGCCACCGTCACTTCGCCGATCGTGAATCCGGAAAGATCGAATCCCGGATTGTAAGTGGCGTAAGCCCTGACGATCTGCGAACGCAAGTCCATCGGCGGATTCGCGGACGGGTTAGTGAGGTTGGTGTAAGTGAAACAGGAGGTCTGCGGGTACGAGTAGGCTGGAACATAATTCTGCGCCCCGGCCCAGGTCCGGTAAGCCGGACTGCACCCTGGCTTAGTCGAATCGTATTGCCCAGTCAGCAGCAAGGCCGTGGCGCCGGAGTTATACGACGCGCTGGCCATGAACTTACTGCCGTCGGTGGGGTGCCATCCGGCGAACGACATGCTTACGCCGTTCGGAAAGCTAGCGCCGTTGGACGACCACGACACGTTGGTAGGCACGCCGGATTCACCCAGCGGGCGCGCCTCGCCCAGCGGTGCGTTGTTCTGGTCCTTCGAAATAAAAAGCCAATAAGCAGTGCCCGCCCACTCGTGCGAGAAGGTGCAAAGATAGCCCTGGAGCGTGTACCCCTGATATGGATTGCCGGCGGCATCGTTCGCCACGGCTACCGGATTCTGGCTGCAATGCTGAGGAAGGGCGTCTTCGAGCACCGACCACGAGCTGGACATATCGGCTTCGAATCCAAAGCTGACTCCGATCGATCCGCTCGCGCCGCCTCGAACGATCTGGAAGCCGAACGCCCGGCCCTCGTAGTTCGCCGAAGAGGGGCACGCGCTGCTGCATGTTTCGACGGTAGTCAGTTGGACGGCGGATTGGATGGACGCGACGGTGCAGTAGTCGCTCGCGCAGCCCCAGGCCGAAGAACCTTGGATGTAGATCTTGCTGCCGCCCGGCCAATCGGTGTCGAAAGCGTTGGCCGAGGTATAAGCCTGGCCAGGATTCGTCAACGAAACGGTGCTGCCGCTGACGCTCACCGTTCCCGGCGTCGGCACCACGTCGCCGTGCAGGGGCGTGTAGCCCCAGTTGGCGAATACCGGCGCAGGCGTGCTGGCCGGAACCTTCACCGTTCCCGTCGCGCCAGTGGTGCTTTTTAAAGCAACCGTGAACTGCCGCGACAAGCACGGTAGACCCGCGCCCTGCGACAGGCAGACTGCCACGGTATCGCTGCCATTCGCCGCGCCGATCGCTGTGGCGTCGGCCGAGCCGTACACATAGAACAGCAGATCGTCCACATTGAAACGCGGATACCAGTTCTTGAACACGCCCGTTCCGGTCATCTGGAAGGCAGGCACCGGCATGAAGATCGCCGACGCGCCGGTGCAGGTTGCATAACTCGCTCCGGAAGTATTGAGGTTGCCGGCGTTCGCGCATGCGCCACTGCCCACCACTCCCGTGGCAAGCTGAGCGCCCAGGCCGTCCGTGCTGTTCTGACTCCGGGCGTACGCATCGCCGGCGAAGGTCACGCGCTTCACCAACTGTCCGGTGACCGGTTCCACCAGCGCCTGGTTTCGTTGGCTCACCGTCCAATCGAACTGCGGGTAGGCCCGATTGTCCCAGCCGTTCTGATCGAAGGGCGGCTGTTCTGGGTAGAGATTCCCCAACGGAAGCGTCGTAGTTGTAAACGAGCCCTGAGAAGTCTGGGAATCTACTATGTCACTTACGACATAGTAGTAAGTGGTCTGCGCCGCCAGTGCGCGAGAGTGTAACTTGCCGTCCAAGGCTTTCTGCGACGTTCGCAACCCGGCCACGAAGCTGACGTTTCTACCGGCGGCGGCCGATCCGGCGCGATTGCACTGCTGGGATCCGGCAAACAAAGCCGTGTTGCTGTCGTCCACCAGATTCGTTCGCGCCGCGTCGCTGTAAATCTGGACGGTGCACTGCGCCGGATCGCTGACGGTGAACGACAGGACCGCTTGCGTAGGAGTGGCTTGGATCGTTAGCTGGCCGACCGCGCCAAAGGCCGCCGGCGAACCCAACACAACCGCGGCCAGACCAAAAATGACACGACGCATCACCTCATCCTTCCTACTTTGTTGAACTCTGGACCGCTCCACCACGGTCGCGGCTCGATCAGCGGCCTCGCGGTCTTGCAACAACTCCGGAAATGCCTGTGCCACAGGATTGACTGCAGGAGGTCATGTGGCACAGGCCGTCGACCCTGCCCAGGAGCGATTCGACGGGCTCCTACCAGGTTGTTAGTGCCGTGCGGCGCCAACTATTCGCAGCCACACAGACGTAATAGAAGGACGTGTCTACCGACCAGGTCCCTTTGGTGCAGGTGCTCGAAGAAGTGCCCGGGACCGGCACCCACAGCCCGACCAGCGTCGGATCGATCGCCAGCGTGGTCACCCCGTTGGCGGTGGCTCCCAGCAGTCCCGAGCCGGCTCCAATATTGGTTGTACTCTCGAACGCCCGCCAGTCCACGCCGCCTCCGGCGTTCCAGACGCCGTTGCTGGCCGTCCAGGTGAACAGCGGGATCGCGTTCGACGGGAAAGCGCTGATTCCGGGAACGGCCAGGCATCCGGAGGCGCAATTCACGGTCATGGTATGGCCCACGCTCAGCGTGCCGCTCGGGTCCAGGTAGAAGAACGCGGTGCCGGTGCCGGCCGAAATGGTCGCCGAAGTGGAACTGGTGAAGGAATGCGTTACGCTGCCGATCCGCACGTTGCACGGCGCGGCTACCGAGCAGTTGGCGCCGATCGTGAGCAGGGTTTGCGAACCCAAGGCCGGTATCAAGTCGGTGAGCTGGCTGGCCGACTGTGCTCCGCCCGCGGCCGATTCGAGCGTCCAGGTGTTGGCGGACGTGCAGCCGTAGAGATTCGCCCCGGCCGTGGCCGCGGTTAGGTAAAACATCTCGCCGACCGAGCAGGCGCTGGGCATCGTCGTGCCCGACTTGAACGGCCGCGTGGTGGCCGCGCTGGTGAAGTCAACGTTCCTGCTCTGCGCCCTCAGGTCGATCGCCGTCGGAGTCTGGCCCCAGGCTTGGTGAATGAGAATCGGAACAACCAGGTATCGAAGCAACACAGCCGCGCAAAAGCTCCTCTCGTATGACCGCAGTATAGAGGAGGCCCGCAAGCTGACCGGGCTAACGCATTGATTGGATTGACAACATTACTTGTGACCGCCTTTCCGGCCGGCTACGCGCGCTGCGGCTGGACGCATCCCGCGCTATACTGAAACTTGCTTCGACGTTTCGGGTCACCTGCCCGGGCCGAGGATTCAGATGCCAAAACGTACATTTCAGCCAAACAATCGGAAACGGGCCAAGACCCACGGATTTCTAGTGCGCATGAGCACCAAGGACGGGCGGGCCGTGCTGGCGCGGCGCCGTGCCAAGGGCCGCCATAAGCTCACGGTTAGCGACGAGAGAGCCATCCGGTACGCCGACTAGATTCGCGTTCCCGAAGAGCGACACTGCGCGGGCCGCGCTCCCTCGCCGGCAGCAAGTCCTGGCGGGCCGCTACGTTGTCACGCGCATACTGGAGAGCGCTCGGATTCTGAGAACTTCTGACTTTCGCAAAGCGTATAAACAAGGGACACGGATTGCTGGCCAGTACTTTACAGCCTTTTGCCTCAGAACGCCGCGCGAGGACGGCCAGGGGCCCCGGCTGGGATTTACGATTCCGCGCGCCTTCGGAAAGGCCGTGCTGCGGAACCGAGCGAAAAGACGGTTGCGGGAGATTTTTCGGGTTCGTTTGCTGGAATTTTCCCCGGAATGGGACATTGTGATCAACCCACGGCGCGCAGCGCTCACCGCGTCGCCCGAGGAGCTGCGGCGCGAAGTGGATCGGCTCATCACGCGATGCGGAAAGCAGTAATCGCCACCTTGCGTTGTTACAAGCGGTTCGTTTCGCCGCTTTTGCCGTCGGCCTGCCGTTTCCATCCCACCTGCTCGGAATACATGCTGGAAGCAGTCTCCAAGCACGGTGTACTGCGCGGCGTCTGGCTGGGCACGCGGCGGCTGTTGCGCTGCCATCCCTTCCACGAGGGCGGCTTCGATCCGGTTCGATAGAAGATCTTCATACCATGGCCGATTCGCCCAACAGTCCCGTTCAACTCGGCAAGCCACCTAAGAAGGAGCTGTCGATGGAGATCCGGCTGCTGCTGGCTTTCCTGCTGATGGGCCTGGTGCTGTTCGTGACACCGTACATTTACAAGGCTCCGCCGTCTCCGCCGCCCGCCGCGGCCAAGCAAACCAAGACGGCTGTCACGCAAACGCCCGGGGCGACGACTTCGACGCCTGCCGCCAAGACCACGGCTGCCGAAACCGTGCCCGCGCAGCCCGCGCCCGGACAGATCCAGGCTGCCTCCGAGCAGGAATTCACCGTGGAAACCCAGCTCTTCCAAGTCCGCTTCTCCAACCGGGGCGCGGTGGTCCGAAGCTGGGTGCTCAAGAAGTACAAGGACCATGCCGGCAAGCCGCTGGAGCTGGTGAACCAGGTCAGCTTGGCCAAAGTCCCGCCGCCTTTCTCGCTGGCGCTCAAGGACGACAAGGCCAATAGCAGTCTCAACTACGGGCTGTACGTGGCCAAGACGGGTCCCGACGGCCTCGGAATTCAGTACGAATTTTCCGACGGCGTATATGACGCCAAGAAGTCATTCCATTTTTCCAAGGATGGATATCTTTCCCAGGTCTCCACCGAAGTCACCCACAACGGTTCTCCGGTGGAACACATGATTGCCTGGCGCGGAGGCTTCGGCGACTCCACCGAGATCAATCGCACCGCCAAACGGCACGCGGTCCACTATGACCTGAGCCAAAGCAAGCTGATCAGCAAGGACGCCAAGTCCGTCAAGGACTCCCCCTTCTCTTCGGCCGGCGACTATTCGTTCGCGGGTCTGGACGACCATTTCTTCGCCTTCGTCTTTCTTCCCAAGGAAAACACGTCCACCAAAGTAGAAGTCGTCAAGGACGACGTGCCCGTTGCTCCCGGCGGCAAGGACGAGGCTGAAGTGGGCGTCGAGGTGGGCGGGGACAGCGTCAATCGCCTGACCGCGTTCGTGGGACCCAAGGACGTCGATCTGCTGCGCAAGGTGGATCCGAAGCTGCAGCAGCTCATCGACTGGGGCTGGTACGGCGTCATCGCCAAGCCCATTTTTCTGATCATGCATTGGCTGAACGACAACGTGGTTCGCAGCTACGGCTGGTCGATCGTGCTGATCACCGTGATCATCAACCTGCTGCTGCTGCCGCTGCGCTTCTCCAGCCTCAAGTCGCAGCGCAAGATGCAGTCGCTGCAGCCCCAGATCGCGGCCATCAACGCGAAATACAAGGGCCTCAGCATGCGCGACCCCAAGAAAGCGCAACAGAACCAGGAAGTCATGGAGCTGTACAAGAAAGAAGGCGTCAATCCCGTCGGGGGTTGCCTTCCGATGCTGATTCAGCTTCCCATCCTGTACGCCTTCTACAAGGTGATCGATGTCACCATCGAGCTTCGCGGCGCGCATTGGCTGTGGGTGATGGATCTGTCGCAGCCCGAGCAGATTCCCATTCGCATGCTCCCCGTGATCCTGATCGTCACGCAGTTCGTAGTCCAGCGCATGACTCCCAACCCGGGCATGGATCCATCGCAAGCCAAGATGATGGCCTTCATGCCGCTCATGTTCGGCTTCCTTTTCTACAATGCCTCGAGCGGCCTGGTGTTATACTGGTTGACCGGTAATTTAGTTGGGATACTGCAGCAGTGGATGATCAATCGAAGCATGCCTCCGCCTCCGGCGCCGGTCAAGGCGGCGTCCAAGAAGAAGGGCTAGGAACACGACCAGTGGACGCCACGAAGTACACGGTTGAATCAACCGGCCCGCGCCTCGAGGAGTTTCTCGACACCATCCTCGACAACATGGATCTGGACGTGGAGTACGAGATCCTGGACGGCGCGCACACCCATCCGGACCTGGAAGATCCCGATCTGATCGTGAAATTTTCCGGCCCGGACGTCGATCTGATACTGGCCAACAAGGCCGAGGTGCTGCTGGCGCTCGAGTTCCTGGCCATGGAGACGCTGCGGCTGCCGCCCGACCATCATTCGCGGCTGTGCTTCGACGCCAATGATTACCGGCTCTTGCGCATCGAAGAGCTTCGGGTCAGCGCGCTCACCGCGGCCGAACGGGTGAAGAAGACGCAGCGGCCGTTCCACTTCAGTCCCATGAGCAGCCGCGAGCGGCGCATCATTCATCTCAGCCTGCGCAACGAAACCGACATCCGCAGCGAGAGCACCGGCTCGGGTCCGTTCCGGCAGGTGGTGGTGCTGCCGGTGGGCATGCCGCTGCCGGAGCCGATCCGTCCGCCTCGCCCGGGTCCGCCGCGCGGGGAGGGCCGCGATGGACGGGATCGCCGGGGTGGTCCGGGTAGAAGGGGTGGTCCTCCGCACCGGGGCCGCCGCCCGTAGTGGGGCAGCCAATCCTGGCTGCAGCCGGCTTCAGCCGGCAACCTCAAGGAGCAACACCTGCTACGCGATACCATCGTCGCAATTGCCACGCCGCCAGGCCGCTCGGGTCTGGGAATCGTGCGCCTTTCCGGCGATCAAGCGCGCGACATCGCCGCTAGCACTCTGCGCTTTCACTCCGCGCACGAATGGAAGTCCTGGTCCGCCGCTCTGGCCGAACTGATCGACGATTCCGGCTGCGTGGTCGATCAAGTGGTGGCGACTTACTACGCCGGCCCGCGCTCCTACACCGGCGACGACCTGGTAGAGATCTCCTGCCACGGCTCGCCGGTCGTGCTCCGGTTCGCGGTGGAGCGCGCCAGCCAGGCGGGCGCGCGCCTGGCCGAGCCCGGCGAATTCACGCTGCGCGCCTATCTCAACGGACGAATCGACCTGCCGCAAGCCGAAGCGGTCCGCGATCTCATCGACGCCACCACCTTGTACCAGGCCCGCGTGGCCGCCCAGCAGGTGGAAGGCTCCGTCTCGCGGCGCATCCGTCCGGTCAAGGAACAACTGCTGGAGCTCATCGCGCTGCTCGAAGCCGGCATCGACTTCGCCGAAGATGACGTCAGCGTCGCACCGGCCGGTGAAATCCTGCGCCGGATCGCGCCCATCGAGCAGGCGCTCACCAAACTGATCGCCAGCTTCGACTATGGCCGGCTGGTTCACTCCGGCCTGACGCTCGCCATCGTCGGCCGTCCCAACGTCGGGAAGAGCAGCCTCTTCAACCGCCTGCTCGAACAGGACCGCGCCATCGTCACCTCGATCGCCGGCACCACGCGCGATCTGGTGTCCGAAGTGGCGGCCATCGATGGGATCCCCATCAAGTTCGTCGACACCGCGGGCATCCGCGTCGGACAGGACCTGGTGGAAACGTTGGGCGTCGAGCGCAGTTACCAGGCCATGGCGGACGCCGACGTCACCCTGGTGGTGCTGGACCTTTCCGAACCGGTGCAAGCTGACGACCTGGCGCTCATCGAGCGCGCCCGCGGGCAAGGCCGCTACATCCTGGTGGGCAACAAGTCCGATCTGCCGCGCGTGGCCGAACCGCCCGAAGACTACGACGCCGTATCCGCGATCACCGGCGACGGGTTGGATCTTTTGCGCCAGCGAATCGCGCCGGCCGCCGCCCGCGAGCAGGATTCCGGTTTCATCACCAGCATCCGGCACGCGCAGTTGCTGCGCGAGAGCGTGGAGGCGCTGGCCCAGTCGCGCAAGGCCGCCGAGTTCGGCATCCCGCACGAGATGCTGCTGCTGGATCTTTACGCCGCGCTCCGGCCCATCGACGCCATCACCGGCGCCACCACGGCCGACGATATCCTGAACCGTATTTTTTCGACCTTCTGCATCGGGAAATAAGCATGCAAGAAATCGAGTTCACCGTCCCTCCAAAGTTCGACTTCGCGCAGGCGGAAGGATGCATTGAAGGCGTCTGCGCCAGGCACGGGATCGAGGTCGCGATGAAAGGCTCGCTCGCGGCTTATCCCGGTTCGATTCATTGGCACTATAAGAAGCCCAAGCAGAAGGGCACTCTGGAACTGACCGTTTTCGGACGCGATGGTCGCATCTGGGCCCAGGTCCACACCAACCGCGCGGCCCCCTGGATACCGGCGTTGCTGCCGAAGATCCGCGGGGACATCGAGCGCGAACTCCGAAGTACCGGCGGCCGTGCCCGCTCGAAGCCGCGCCAGCGTTTACAATAGGAACGAGGTTGATTCGTCCGCTTTTAATCACGGTGCTCTCGGCGGCTGCGCTCGCCAGCGCTCAGCCCAAGCCTCCCCCTGGCCAGCTGGACGGGAGTGAAACGCTGTTCACCGTGCTTGCCGCCCTGAACGCCTCGGGCTTCGACGCCGATCCGGATTCCACTGCGGTCAATGCGGGAATTCGCAAGCAGATGCGAGACATCATCGCGTCCAAGCACCTGGAGTCGGTGGACGCGCTCAAGAAGTTTTTCGACGAACATCGCCCGCCGGACCGCGGCGCCGAGCTGAGCCAGTACATCTCCTTCGCGCTGACACTGGACGGCCCGCCCGATTTTCACCTCCGCGTGAAGCCCGAAGAAATTCCTCCGGACGTCAAGAAGCTGGAAGGCCTGGACGCGCTGATCGCAAGCTTTTATCGCGAGGCCGGCATCGGCGAACTGTGGAAGCGGGCCCGCACGGCGCACGAGCAGTTGATCGCCGCCTACCACGGCGGAGTGACCGAGGCGCTGCTGGAGGCCAATGCCTACCTGCGCAATCCCACCAGCGGGTTCCGCGGCAGGCGCTTCCAGATCTACGTGGACCTGCTGGGGCCGCCCAACCAGATTCAGACCCGCAGCTACAAGGACGATTACTTCGTGGTGGTGACGGCGTCGGCCGAGCCGCAGATCCAGGAGGTCCGCCACGGCTATCTGCACTACCTGCTGGATCCGCTCGCGCTGCGCTTTTACGAGCAACTGAGCCGGCTCCGGGGGCTGGCCGAGTTGGCGGCGCCCGCCCCGGCGCTCGACAACGCCTATAAAGACGATTTTCTGCTGCTCGCCACCGAGTGCGTGATCAAGGCCGTCGAAAGCCGGCTGGCGCATGGCGCTCAGGAAAAGCAGGCGCTGGTGGACCAGGCGCTCGGCGAAGGTTTTGTTCTGACTCCGGGTTTCGCCGACGGCTTGGCCGTCTACGAAAAGCAGGAGCAGTCCCTGCAGCTCTACTATCCGGACCTGGTCGGCAAGATCGATCTGGAACGCGAAGACCAGCGGCTGGCCAAGGTTCGGTTCGCTGAGCAGGCGGCGGTCAAGAAAGTGCAACATGCCCCGGAGCCGCCCGCGCCGGCGTTGTCCGGAGCCGATAAGATTCTGGCGGACGCCGAGGAATCCTACACCCGGCGCGACCTCGAACCGGCGCGCCAAAGCTATCTGAAGGTTCTCGAGGCCACCAGCAACCCGACCCTGCACGCGAAAGCGTATTATGGATTGGCGCGCATCGCCACCTTGCGCAACGATCCGGAGCTGGCCGAAAAGCTTTTCCAAAAAACGTTGGAGATGTCGCCCGACAACGTTACCAAGTCGTGGGCGTACCTGTACCTCGGCCGGCTGGCGGATGCCGCCGGCGAGCGCGACGAGGCGCAGAAGAATTACCATGCCGCGCTGGCCATCGAGCAGGCCCCGGCTGCCGTCAAGAGCGCGGCCGAAAAGGGGATCGCACAACCGTTTGGCCGGGGCAAGTAGGTTCGCCGCGAGGTTTTTGAGCGATAATTTTGAAATAGGAGCATCCATGAGAATCAGATTGACGGGCCTGCTGGCTTTGGGCGCCTTCATCCTGGCGTCAGCGCTGTGGGGGCAGAAGCCTAAGTCCCAGAAAGAAGTCGAGGCATTGCAAGCCATCAACGCCGCCAAGACCCCGGACGACCAGGTCAAAGCCATCGAGAACGTTTTGACCAAGTTTGCCGACACCGAATTCAAGCCGGTGCTGCTCCAGATGGCCTTGCAGATCGAAGGGCAGAAGGGCGACTACACACAAGTCGTGTTTTACGGCCAGCGGTTGCTGGAAGTCGACCCGAAAAACGCGGTCGCGATGGTCACGCTGGCCTCCGAGACCGCGCGTCATACCCGCGAGTTCGATCTGGATAAAGAGGAGAAACTCGCCAAGGCGGATAAATGGGCCAAGGACGCTGTCGAGGCCGCCAAGACCATGCCCAAAACGCGCGCCGACATTACCGACGAGCAATGGGAGGGCGCGCGCAAGGACATTCAAGCGCAGGCCTACGAGGCGCTGGGCATGTCCGCGGCGCTGCGGAAAAAATACGACGACTCCATAGCGGACTTCAAACAGTCCATCGCCGTGGCTTCCACGCAGGACGCCGGTACGTTTCTCCGGCTGGGGCAAACCTACATCGACGCCGGCAAGCTGGACGATGCCAATGACGCCTTCGACAAAGCTTTGAATACTCCCAACGCTTCGCTGCAGGCAAAGACCATCGCGCAGAATCGCAAGGCTGACGTAGCCAAGCTCAAGGCCGCCGCGAGTGGCGCGAAACCGCCTGCGGCCGCCCAGCCCCCGGCCGCCGCGCAGCCCCCAAGCGGCAAGTAGCCGCGGTAGCATCCGGAAAGCAGTTCGTTGCTCATGAGCGTGGCGCGGGACGCGTTGGAAGAGACCCTGGAGTATCACTTCCGCGATCCCGCGCTGCTCGAGTGCGCGCTCACTCACCGGTCATTGATCGCTGAGAAGAACCCCGCAGGAACCGCCGCCGACAACGAACGGCTCGAATTCCTCGGCGATGCCATCCTCGGTTTCGTGGTCAGCGACATGCTGGTGGCCGGGCATCCCGACTATGCCGAAGGGCGGCTGTCCAAGCTAAAGGCACATGTGGTGAGCGCTTCGCATCTGCACGAAGTGGCTGTGCGCATCCGGCTGGGCGATTGTCTGCTGCTGGGCCGCGGCGAGGAACTGAGCGGAGGCCGTGGAAAAAAGGCTCTGCTCGCCAACGCGCTCGAAGCCGTGATCGCGGCCGCGTATCTGGACGGCGGCATCCAGCCGGTGCGAAACTTCGTGGCCAAGCACATCCTGGGCGATCTGCAGGTTCCCGAGGCCGGCCTGCAGGTGACCGATTACAAGAGCGCCCTGCAGGAAATGGCGCAGGCTTTGAAGCTGCCCCAGCCGCGCTATTCGATTGTCGAGGAACACGGACCCGAGCACGCCAAGACGTTTCTGGTGGAGGTCCGCGTGGGCCGCGATTGGTTCAGCCGCGCCGAAGGACTCTCGAAGAAGAGCGCCGGGCAGAAGGCCGCGCAACAGGTCCTGCAGCAATTGAGCGACTGGGGCCGGTAGAACTCGCCGGATCGCTTGGTCCATCCAGCCAATTGCACACGCGCGTTTCCAGCATTATTTCCACAAGGACAGTCCGATTCGGGCGATGAGGTCTGTGGAGGTGTTGCTGGTGTCCACGCAGAGTTTCAGCGAAAACTGGGTCATCATCGAGACCCGCAAACAGGAGTTTGCAGTGCCCGCGATTCATGTGCGTGAGATTGCGGCGATGCCTGACATAACGGCCGTTCCCCAGCGCCGCCCGCAGGAACGCGGCGTCGTCAATCTTCGCGGGCGCATCCTGCCGCTCATCGACCTGCGCAAGCAGTTCGGCTGGCAATCGATACCGGAGGAGCTGGGGGATTTCTACAAGCTGATGGGCCAACGCGAGCAGGATCATCGGAATTGGCTCCGGGAGTTGGAGAAGTCCGTGGCCGAAGGCGCCGAGTTCCGCCTCGCAAGGGACCCTCACAAGTGCGCGTTCGGGCAGTGGTACTATTCATACCGGTCGGAATCACCATGGATTGCAGCGCTGTTGCGGAAGTTTGAAGCGCCCCACAGCAAGATCCACGCCATGGCCTCGTCCATCGACGAGTTGATGAAGAGTGGGAAGAATGAGGCGGCGTTGCGGCTGATCGAAGGCGCCCGAAGCGGAGTCTTGCAGGAGATGGTCTCACTATTCCAGCAACTCAAGGAACTCATGCGGGAAGCGGTGCAGGAGCTGGCCATGGTGATCGCCGTGCCCCAGGGAACCTTCGCGGTTTCAATCGATCGCGCCGTCGCGGTAGAGAATATTTCGTCCGATCTGATCAAGGAAGTGCAGACCGATGCGGTCTGGTCCGGCCGCGGGCTGGTGCACCGGGCGGCACAGCGCGGTTCTGCCGGTTCCCTTGCCATGATCCTGGAACCCGACCTGTTTGTGTCGGCTTCGCCGGACTGAACCAGCGCCAGCGACGCAAGAGCACCCTGGAAGGCTCGCTTATTTTTTATTCTCGGCCCCTTCCGTTTTGGATTCCGGGTGCGCCGCCGCCGGGGGCCGTTCCGGTTCCCCTTTCACGCCGGTTTGGTTCAGGATGATGATATCCACGCGGCGGTTCTTCTGGCGGCCTTGCTCGGTGTCGTTGTTGTCGACCGGCGCGGTGTCGGCGTATCCGGCGATCGAGAGCCGGTCCCGGTCGACGTCGAATCTGGTCAGCATCTCGAGCAGCGCGATGCTGCGCGCCGCCGATAGCTCCCAGTTGCTCCGAAAACGCGAGGTGTGGATCGGCACGTCGTCGGTGTGTCCCTCCATCCGGACCGGATTGGGAATGTGCCGGATCGCCGTGGCGATCTTTTCGATGCTCGAATAGGTGTCCTTGGAAATCTCATTCTCGCCGGAAGGGAACAGCGCGGCTTGCGTGAAGCTGATGGTCAGCCCGCGGGCGCCCATGCTGATCTGCAGCTTGCCGCTCTTGATCTCCGCCTCTAATTGCTTGCTCAGCACCTGGAGCGAGGGGAGCAGTTCGGCGATTTCCGGCGTGGTGGGCGTCGGCGCGCTCTTCACCGCCAGGTTGGCTCCTCCGGGACCGTGCCGCTGCGCGTTGCCTGGTCCCTTGGCGTCGATGGCTCCGCCCAGAAGCGAAGCCACCACGCTCTTGAACGATTCGCCCTCCAGCGCCTTTTTCACCGAATCCGCCACCACCTGCGCCTTGGCCTTGTCGGTTTGCGACGTGGCGAACATCACCACGAAGAAGGCGAACAGCAGCGTAATGAAATCGGCGTAGGAAACCAGCCAGCGTTCGTGATTGACGTGAGCTTTTTCCTTCTTGCGTGGCATGCGGTTCTAGCTCTTGGCGGGCGCCGGCGCGGGCCTGGACGCGGTTTTTGACGCGGCGGCCGGGCTGGCTTTTTCCTTCTCTTTGGCTTTCGCCTTGGGCGCCTTCTTCTCTTCGTGCCGGTAGGCTTCCAGCTTGCTGCGAATGAGCTTGGGGTTCAATCCTTCCACGATCGCGACTACTCCTTCGAGCTTCAGTTCCTTGAGTTCGGTGTCGCGCTCGATGCGCGCCTTGATTTTGTTGGCCCCGGGCAGCAGGAAGATGTTGGCGAGGCCCACGCCGTACACGGTGGCCACGAAGGCCACAGCGATTCCGTGCCCGACTTCCTCGATGTTGGCCAGGTTCTTCATCACTTGGATCAGGCCCATCACGGCGCCGATGATCCCAATGGTCGGCGAGTACCCTCCGGCGCTTTCAAATACGCTGGCCTCCGCCATGGCCCGTCCGTCCGCCATGTCGATCTCCAGTTGCATCATGTTGCGGAGCTCCTGAAGATCGGTGCCGTCCACCGCCAGGGTCAGGGCTTTTCTGAGGAATGGATCCTCGATCTCCAGGGCTTCGGTCTCCAGCGAGACCAGCCCGTTCTTGCGCGCCTTGGTAGCATAGCCGATCAATT
Source organism: Terriglobia bacterium (assembly GCA_020073265.1). GTDB lineage: Bacteria > Acidobacteriota > Terriglobia > Bryobacterales > Bryobacteraceae > Palsa-89. Next base: position 38,407 of record JAIQFN010000053.1, read on the forward strand.
CCTCGATGGCCGCGTCGGGAGGCTGGGTCTTGTCCAGGAACACGTGCACAAAGCGTACCGCGGCTCCCTTCAGCGCGCCCAGTGGCGTACTCACCATGACTGCTCCGAAGGTGCCGCCCAGGACGATGAAAGCAGCCGTGATCTGCGAGACGTCCTTGATCTTGCCGCCCTCCATCAGCAGCCCTCCCAGGATCCCGCCGAAGGCCAGCAGGATTCCAGCGACCGTGGCGAAGTCGGGCCGCGCGCCGGCCGGCTTCTTCGCCTTTTCCGGCTGGGGTTTGGCGTTGCCGGGTTTGGCGCTGGCGGGTTTGGCTGCGGCTTGGGGTTGTTCTGCCATATTCGATCAGGGCTGTTCGTCTTCGGCCGGAGTTTCCTCTTCCCGCTGGATGAGCGCTTCCGGTCTGTTGATGATCGAGCGCCGAAACTCTATTACCTTCTGGATTACTTCATCCGCCGATTCCATCACCATGAACTTTTGACCGGACGTCATAGCGATCACCGTGTCCGGCGTAACTTCCAGATGTTCAATCAGATCCGAGTTCAGCACCAGGGGAATGTGATTGATGCGAGTGAGCCGGATCATAGGGCTTGTCCGTCTATGCATATCGGCTCAAGTCTGCGTTTTCTGAGACTTATGGCTTGTGGTGAAGCTTGGAGGGTTGCCCGGCGGCGCTAGCCCAGCAGTTCGAGGATCGCGGTCAGTTCTTTGCGGATCTCGTCGAGCACCGGCGCCGGATTCCGGAACAGGTCGCCTTGCGAGCGCCCGGTGGTGCGTGCGGCGGCTTCCGGAGTTTTCGTGGAAACTTCGCGCGGGCGGGTCTCCAGATACTTGCGGGCCCCTTCGATGGTGTAGCGCTTCTCGTAGAGCAGGCGTTTGATCTCCAGCACCAGCTCCACGTCCTTGCGGCGGTACAGGCGATGACCCTTGCCGGATTTCTTCGGACCGAGCGAGGAAAATTCGGTCTCCCAGAATCGCAGCACGTACGGTTTGATTCCGGCCAGTCGGCTCACCTCGCCGATCCGGAAGTAAAGCTTGTCCGGGATTTCAGGACGTTGCTCGCTGACCGCTGCCTCGCGCATACTGTGCAACATTCTAGCAGAACCGGGATGCTGCGTTTCACGTTTCGCGCCGGCCAGCTTAAACTGGAACTACGCAACGCGAGAAACAAGAACAGCCGAACCCCGCCGGCCGAGCTGCCGGAATCCTGGCCGGCGTGCATCCGGTGCGCGAGGCGCTGCGGGCCGGGCGGGCATTGGACCGGATATTGATCGCACGCGGCGCGGGCGGGCCGCGTCTGCAGGAGATCATCGATGCCGCGCGCGAGCGCTCCGTGCCGCTGCGTTTCGAGCCGCGCGATGCGCTGGACCGCGCCTCCAACGGCGCCACGCATCAAGGCGTGGTGGCATTCGCCGCCGCGCAGCGCTACGCCGAATTGGAGCAAGTTCTCGAAGGCGCGCAATTGCTGGTGGTGCTGGATGGCGTCGAAGATCCGCACAACCTGGGCGCCATCGTTCGAAGCGCGCACGCCGCCGGAGCGTCCGCCGTTCTCATTCCCGAGCGGCGCGCTACCGGGCTGACCGAGACGGTGGCCAAGGCGGCTGCCGGTGCGTTGGAACATCTTCCGGTGGTTCGCATAGGCAACGTGAGCCAGACGCTGGAACAACTGAAGGCCCGTGGCTTCTGGATCTACGGCCTGGACGAGCGTGCGCGCGATCTGTACTGCGAAACCGACTTCGCGCAACCGACCGTGTTCGTGCTGGGCGGCGAGGGCCACGGCCTGCACCAGCTCGTCCAGAAGCATTGCGACGTGATGCTTCGCATTCCCATGACGGGCGCCATCTCGTCGCTTAACGTGTCGGTGGCGGCGGGCATCGTGCTGTTCGAATGGCGGCGCAGAACTTCACAGCACCGCTAGCTTTCTTTGTGAGGCGGGCGATCCTGCCTGCCGCCGTGCTGCTGAGCGGCGTCCTGATTCGTGCATTTCGAGTGCCGGCCGGAAGGCCGGCTGCGGCCAAGATTGGCCGCCCCACAGCTTATGAATCACACGGCGAATTTCTAAGTCAGGACCGCTAGCTTCTGGACGGTCTCGAAGGTGTCGGCTTCGGCGGCCGTCTTGTCGGTGCGGTAACGCTTCACGCGGGCGAAGCGCAATGCCAGGCCGCTCGCGTAGCGGGGGCTGGCCTGGATTTCATTGAAGGCGATCTCGGCCACCAGCTTCGGTTCGACGTAGATGGTGTAGGTGTCGCGTCCGATCTCGAGCTTTAACAGTTCTGAGGTCTGCCATTCCAGCATGTGGTCGGTGAGACCCTTGAAGGTCTTGCCCAGCATCGCAAAGCCGCCCTTCGCGGTGTCGCGCGCGCCCAGGTGCAGGTTGCTCAGCCAGCCGCGGCGCCGGCCATGCCCCCACTCGGCCGCCAGGATGACCAGATCCAGCGTGCGTGCGCGCTTCACCTTCAGCCAGCTCTGGCCACGGCTTCCGGCGGCGTACAGCGCGCCGGTGGCTTTGGCCATGATTCCTTCGTGGCCGCGGCTCAGGGCCTGTTCGAGAAACTCGGCGGCGCGCCCGGAGTCGGAGGTGATGGTGTGCGGCATCAGGAACTCGCTGGTCAACTCCGCGAGCGCGGCGAAGCGGCGCGACTGCGTCTCGTCGAGCAGCGATCCGCCATTCAGGTACAACAGGTCGAACCAGAACGGCGTCATGGGCAATTCGGCGCGCATTCGATCGACATCCAGCTTGCGGCCGAACCGGCGCATGCTGACTTGAAACGGCTGCGGGCGTCCATCTGGCTGCAGGCTGAGCACCTCGCCGTCCAGGATCAAGTCGCGGGCCGGAAGCGCGCGCACGATTTCGACGACCTCGGGCACAGCCAGGGTGACGTCGTTCAAACTGCGCGAGTAGACCACGACATCGTCCGCGGATTTGTGGACCTGGACGCGCGCGCCATCCATTTTGTATTCGAGCGCGGCCTCGCCGAGGTCCGCCAGCGCTGCTGAGATGTCGTCGGCCGGTTGCGCGAGCATCGGCTGGATGGGCCGGAATAGCTGCAGGTCGTATTGCGCCAGGCCGGCCTCGCCTTTTTCGAGCACCGCCCGCGCCACCGCCGCGAGATCGCCCGCCAGCATGACCGCGCGCCGGACGCGTTCGGACGCGACCCCGGTGGCTTTCCCGAGAGCGTCGATCATGACGGCTTCGAGCGCGCCCTGGCGAAGTTCCCCGGCGAAGAGGGCGATGAGGAACTGCTGCTCAGGCGCGGTGGCGCGCGAGAACATCTGTTGTAGAAGCTCCAGGCGTTGCCGTTGGGAACCGCTTCCGCTGGTGCTGGAGATGGATTCAAAGATCCGGTCGATCTCGGCGAGATCGAGGCTGGGACTCACGGCCGGCGATCCGGCTGCGTCCCGCAGCGCGGCATAGCCGACGCCGATGCGTCCCTGGCGGATGTTGCCGGAGAGAAACGCGACGGCGATTTCGATCTCGCCGCGAGGAAGCTGGCGCAGCAGTTGGGCCAGCAGGTCGACTTTTTCGAGTCGCCGGGGAGTCTCCCCGACACGGCGCGAGGTCTCGACCACGCTGGCCAGCAGCATGTACGCCAGAATAGCGCGCGTTCAC